>NZ_JAUSUG010000014.1 GCF_030813435.1 Evansella vedderi
TGCCGAACACGGTAGTTAAGCTCTCCAGCGCCGATGGTAGTTGGGGGTTTCCCCCTGTGAGAGTAGGACGTTGCTGGGCAGATAAAGACATTCTCTATTGGAGAGTGTCTTTTTTTGTTTTCATTTGTTTATTTAAAGTTATTGATTTAAAGAGAATAAATATTGATTGGATCCGCTACAGGCGGAACAATTACGCCTAAAGGTAGTCCACGTTCTGCGTCTGCGATTAATCGACGCAAAATAACTTGCTAGTACCGCTTCGTAGCTGCATCCGTTGAGACAACTCATTGCTGTTCGTGAAACCTTGCTGGTTGCTGGAGTCACCACCTTCCGCTTCTCCAAGCTTTTAAATAAAGTAAAAGACAGAAAGGTGTAAGAGGTAATTAAAAGAGCATCATTGATAAAATATCTCAGCAACGAGCGTTTACATCGTTGAGCCCTCAGAAGCCGGATGTGAGGACAAGACTCGAAGGAAAAGGAAAATCATGTCTTCAGAATATAAATGCAATTATCAGCATGAAGAGTAATTTTGTACATTCTTAAAAAAATCAAAAATGTACATAGTTAGCTTGAGATTTACAATCTTGAATAAGCTGCGAATTGTCTCAACGGATACATATTGAAGCACTACTAGTAGAGAAAGAGACAAGGGTAAAGTTGGGGCCCCTGTGAGAGTAGGACGTTGCTGGGCAGATAAAGACATTCTCAGATGAGGTGTCTTTTTTTATTGTTTGAAAATGCACGAGAGGTGCTTTATTTGTCAAAATAAATATTACGCATTGTTAAAAATCTAAATACAATAAAAACTTCCTTTGTCCATATGTTTGAATAAGACAAAAAAAGGGTAATTAATTCTTGCAGTTAAATTATAGTACCCCATTCACCTTGCATAAATATAGTAGTAAAAACTACATCAGGAAGAGGTGAAGGTATGGACTTGGATTCAATTGTTGCTAGCGATACTTTCATTATTACTATACGTTTAATTTTAGCTGCTTTGTTAGGCGGTCTCGTAGGAGTTGAAAGGGAGTATCATCAACATCCTGCTGGCTTTAGAACACATCTGTTAGTAAGTCTTGGCTCTTGTTTAATTATGCTCCTGGCATTCTTTGGATTTCAGTCTTATATGAGTGAAAATCCAGAGGTAGTTAATTTTGATCCATCCCGTTTAGCAGCATACGTTGTAAGTGGTATCGGATTTTTAGGAGCAGGCACTATACTTGTTCAAGGGTACACTGTTCGGGGGTTAACAACTGCAGCATCTATATGGGTTGTTGCAGGGATAGGTTTAACCGTTGGTGCAGGGATGTATACTGCTGCCTTTATTACTACCATCATTGTCATACTAAGTTTATTTTTATTAGGAAAAATTAACTTTAACTTTTTGGCAAGAGGAAAGAAAAGTTATATATATATTATTGCTAAGGCAGAGAAAAGTCGACTAAATGATATTATCCGGGAACTAGAGGATGTTCATATTGAAGTAAAAGGGGTTAGGACAGAGAAACAAAAGGTTTATAATGAAAAACTGACAATCGAGTATCGATTATTTGTAAATAATATTAATGAAGAGCTATTTGCTGAAATAAGTGATCGACTTCAAAAATATGATTTTATATATCAAATATATATGGAAGGTAATTCGAATTAACATTTACTGAGATGGCTATACTGAAAAAGTAGATAAATAATGTGGAAATTTTTAAGGTACTATAAAATTTAGTACCTTAAGAGCCCACTATTTTAACTAAGTGTACATCTGTTGCAAGATAAAAATTTTTGTATATAATATAAATATAGTCAAAGATAGTCAAAGTCAAAGATAGGGAGCTAATCTAAAAAAACAGCTGATAATATTATTTGTTTTTAAATTTAATAAGCGAATGCCTTTTTCACAATTTTTAGGAGGGGGTATCTATGCGGAATATTTCTGATGTCATTGAAAATTACTTAAAACAAATCATCGAGCGGAGTAACAAAGAGCTTATTGAAATTAAACGTAGTGAACTAGCGGAACGTTTTGAATGTGTACCTTCTCAAATAAATTATGTAATTAGTACTCGTTTCACAGTGGAGAAAGGGTATATGGTTGAAAGCAAGCGTGGAGGTGGAGGTTATATTCGAATTATCAAGGTAAAGCCAAATGATCAATTAGAGTTGTTTTCACAACTAGTAGAAATTATTGGTCAACGCATTTCACAAAGCTCTGCAGAAAATATTATTAGACGTTTATTTGAGGAGGAAGCAATCTCCAAACGGGAAGCGAACATTATGTTAAGTGTAATGGATCGTTCCATATTAAGTATTAAGTTACCTCATCGAGATGAAATGAGAGCAAGAATTCTTAAGGCAATGATTTCAACACTTAAATATAAAGAATGGAATGAAAAAAAAGGAGGGGAATGAATATGCTTTGTCAAGAATGTCAACAGCGCCAAGCTACGTTGCATTTTACGAAAATCATCAATGGTGAAAAAACGGAATTCCACATTTGTGATACGTGTGCAAAGGATAAAGGAGAGTATATTCCCGGGTCTAATAGTTTTTCCATTCACCAGCTGTTGTC
Organism: Evansella vedderi; assembly: GCF_030813435.1. GTDB lineage: Bacteria > Bacillota > Bacilli > Bacillales > Salisediminibacteriaceae > Evansella > Evansella vedderi. Next base: position 2,567 of record NZ_JAUSUG010000014.1, read on the forward strand.
AGGATTATTAGATGTGGATCAACCGATTTCCTCATCGGGAAGTGGATTTATGAAGCCAAGGGCAGAGCTGCGCTGTGAAAGCTGTGGTATGACTTACCGGCAATTTGCTGAAATTGGGAGATTTGGCTGCTCCAACTGCTATAAGACATTTAATGAAAAGTTAGATCCTATTTTCCGACGGATTCATAGTGGGAATTCCGTCCATGGTGGTAAAGTACCAAGACGTATAGGGAAGGACCTGCATGTTCATAAGGAAATTGAACGTTTAAAGCAACAGATGCAGGAATTTATAAATAGTGAAGAATTTGAACAGGCTGCTAAAATTCGTGACAAAATTCGCTCCTTAGAAAAGAGCTTAAATGATAAAAAGGAGGGGTAATCATGTCTCTTCGAAACTTTATAAGTGAAGCCATTAGTCCTTGGATGAAAAATGAGGGGCCAGACGCGGATATCGTTTTAAGTAGTCGTGTCCGTCTTGCTAGGAACTTAAGTAAACCCCCCTTTCCTATTGCCGCATCTAAGGAACAGTTGGAAGAAGTTATTGATTTAGTAAATAAAAAATGTGTGACACATACCCATCGGAAGTTTGGTGAACTTGAACTTTTGCGTATGGAGGACATGAAAAAGAATGAAAAAAGAGTTCTTGTAGAAAAGCATTTAATTAGTCCTAATCTTTCTGACGAATCGAAAGCAGGGGCTGTATTACTTAGTGAAGATGAATCACTGAGTATTATGATTAATGAGGAGGATCATTTTCGCATACAAGTATTATTATCGGGTTTTCAATTAACGGAAGGGTTGAGATATGCCAATGAAATAGATGATTGGATGGAGGATAAGGTTGATTTTGCTTTTACGGAAAATAGGGGGTATTTAACCAGTTGTCCAACCAATGTGGGAACGGGCTTGCGTGCTTCCGTTATGATGCATCTCCCAGCATTAGTAATAACTCGTCAAATGAATCGTATTTTACCGGCAATTAATCAATTAGGATTAGTTGTTAGAGGAATTTACGGGGAAGGTAGCGAAGCATTAGGTAACCTATTTCAAATTTCTAATCAAATTACCTTAGGAAAATCAGAGGAAGATATTGTTGATGATTTAAGGAGTGTCGTGTCACAGCTTATACAGCAGGAAAGGGCGGCGAGGGAAAGTTTGTTACAACAATCAAAGCTACAAATTGAAGATCGTGTATTTCGATCTTTTGGACTACTTTCCTATAGTCGAACAATGGAGTCAAAGGAAGCGGCACAGCACTTATCTAACGTTCGGTTAGGAATTGATATGGGCTTGATTGATAATGTTAGTGGTAATATTTTAAATGAATTAATGATTCTTACACAACCTGGCTTCCTACAACAATATGCAGGAGAAATTTTATCTCCTGAGCAGAGGGATCAAAGAAGGGCTTCATTAATTAGAGAAAGACTAAAGCTTGAAAATTAATCATAGAACAAATTTGGAGGTGGAGTAACAATGATGTTTGGACGTTTTACAGAAAGAGCCCAGAAAGTATTAGCACTAGCACAGGAAGAAGCAATGAGACTGGGGCATAATAATATTGGAACAGAGCATATATTACTAGGATTAGTTCGTGAAGGTGAAGGAATTGCTGCAAAAGCCTTAGCAGCATTAGGTTTAAGCCCTGACAAAATACAAACAGAGGTGGAAAATCTAATAGGTAGAGGCGAAGCAAACTCCAAACAGATTCACTATACACCTAGAGCAAAAAAAGTCATTGAATTGTCTATGGATGAAGCGAGAAAGCTTGGCCACTCCTATGTGGGAACAGAGCATATTCTCCTTGGTTTGATACGAGAAGGGGAAGGGGTAGCTGCTAGAGTTTTAAATAATGTTGGTGTTAGTTTAAATAAAGCTAGACAGCAAGTATTACAATTACTAGGCAGTAATGAATCATCTAATAACCAACAGCAAGCAGCCAGCGGCGCAGGAAATAATGTGAATACACCAACTCTTGATAGCCTAGCCCGTGATTTAACTGCGATCGCCAAAGAGGAGCAGATTGATCCAGTAATTGGCCGTTCAAAGGAAATAGAACGTGTCATTCAAGTATTAAGCCGTCGTACAAAGAATAACCCTGTCCTTATTGGGGAACCAGGTGTGGGTAAAACGGCCATTGCCGAAGGTTTGGCACAGCAAATTGTTAATAATGAAGTTCCAGAAACACTTAGAAATAAACGAGTAATGACGTTAGATATGGGTACGGTTGTCGCGGGAACAAAATACCGTGGTGAATTTGAGGATCGTCTCAAAAAAGTAATGGAAGAAATTCGCCAAGCCGGAAATGTTATTCTCTTTATAGATGAACTTCATACTTTAATTGGTGCTGGTGGAGCAGAAGGGGCAATTGATGCATCAAATATACTGAAACCTTCTTTAGCAAGGGGAGAGCTGCAATGTATTGGGGCTACCACTCTTGACGAATACCGAAAGTACATTGAGAAGGATGCAGCTTTAGAAAGGAGATTCCAGCCAATACAAGTGGATGAACCGACGACGGATGAATCTATTTTAATATTAAAAGGTCTTCGTGATAGATACGAGGCACACCATCGTGTAGAAATTACAGATGATGCTATTGAAGCTGCTGTGAAGCTGTCTGATAGATATATTTCCGATAGATTTTTACCAGACAAAGCTATAGACCTAATTGATGAAGCTGCATCTAAGGTTAGACTAAGATCCTATACTGCACCTCCAAACCTTAAAGAGTTAGAACAAAAGCTAGAAGAAACTCGTAAAGAGAAGGACGCGGCAGTACAAAGCCAGGAATTTGAAAAGGCTGCATCCTTGAGAGACAGTGAACAGCGTGTTCGTGAAGAATTAGAAACAATGAAAAAAGAATGGAAAGAAAAGCAAGGCCAAGAGAATTCAGAGGTGACAACGGAAGATATTGCTCAAGTTGTATCTAGCTGGACTGGAATACCTGTTAGCAAGCTAGAAGAAGAAGAGACGGAGCGATTATTAAAAATGGAGGAAATTCTTCATAAGCGTGTCATAGGCCAGGAAGAAGCGGTTACTGCAATTTCCAAAGCAGTACGTCGAGCACGGGCAGGCTTGAAGGACCCGAAACGCCCAATTGGTTCCTTTATCTTCTTAGGTCCAACTGGTGTTGGTAAAACAGAATTAGCGAGAGCTGTAGCAGAGTCATTGTTTGGTGATGAGGATGCGATCATTCGAATAGATATGTCAGAGTATATGGAGAAGCATAATACTTCTAGACTTGTTGGATCCCCTCCTGGATATGTAGGGCATGAAGAGGGTGGACAGTTAACAGAGAAGGTTCGTCGTAAGCCATATTCCGTTGTATTACTAGACGAGATTGAAAAGGCACACCCTGAAGTATTTAATATATTACTGCAAGTATTAGAGGACGGGTTCCTGACGGATTCTAAAGGACGCCGGGTAGACTTCAGAAATACGGCGATTATTATGACATCAAACGTAGGGGCAAGTACACTTCGTCAATCAAAGAGTTTAGGATTTACAGCACAGATGGACGGTCAAGAATATAAGGACATGAAGGGGAAAGTAATGACGGAATTGAAGAAAGCCTTCCGTCCAGAATTCTTAAACCGTATTGATGAAACAATTGTTTTCCACTCATTAGAGAAAGAGCATATTAAACAAATTGTATCTCTAATGGCAGAACAATTGACGAAGCGTCTATCGGAGCAGGGCATCGAGTTGGAGCTAAGTGATGAGGCAAAGACAAAAATAGCAGAAGAAGGCTTTGACCCTGAATATGGTGCAAGACCATTACGTCGTGCGTTACAAAAACAAGTGGAAGACCGTTTGTCAGAGGAGCTTTTAAGAGGCACAATTGAAAAGGGACAAAAAGTGATAATAGGTGTAAAAGACGGTGAGTTTGTCGTTGAGGCTAATAAAAGTGCTAGTGCAAAATAAATAATAAGTGAACCGGAAAAAGTCCAAAAAAATAGACTTTTTCCGGTTTTACTGCTTAATTATTTCTTCGCATTTTTCCCCTCACAGAGTTATAAATACCTTTTTAGTATGAAATCCTGTCGCTTCTTTCAAGGAACATATACATGGTAAAATAAAAAATGAACATTAGGCTGTTTTCGTAAACTTTGAATTCCCTACGAGTTATCTCGACGGACGGAGCTACGAAGCACTCTTTACTTACGACGAGTAATCGCAGACGCAGGACGTGGGCTGCCTTTAGGCGTAATTGTTCCGCCTGTAGCTTATCCAAGCCACATTATATATAGATGAGAAACGGTAGTTAGTTTACATATGTAGTACAAAAGGAAATTAGATGTTTGTTTTTTTTAGGAAGGGGTATTTTATGGCTAAACGAAAAACAAAGTACGTTTGTCAGGAGTGTGGCTATGAATCCACAAAGTGGATGGGAAAATGTCCAGGATGTCAGGGCTGGAATACAATGGTGGAGGAATTCGAAGAAGTCTCAGGAACAAAGAAACGCGGTTTTGTGACCTCTTCTGCAACAAGACAAACGAAGCCTCAACCTATTACAAAAATCGAACAGAAAGAAGAGCAACGTTATGATACCCATATTAAAGAATTAAACAGGGTACTCGGGGGCGGGATTGTCCCGGGCTCCCTTGTCCTTGTAGGTGGGGACCCTGGTATTGGTAAATCCACTTTATTACTGCAAGTATGCTCTGAAATTGCTAAGCACGGCAGCAGAGTACTTTATATTTCTGGTGAGGAATCAGTAAAACAAACAAAACTTAGGGCAGATCGTTTAAAAATTAATTCAAATGACCTATTTGTATTAGCGGAAACAGATGTGGAACATATTGAAAAAGTTATCGACGAAATGAATCCCACGTTAGTGGTTATCGATTCCATTCAGACAGTTTATTTAGACCACGTAACTAGTGCACCGGGAAGTGTATCCCAAGTGAGGGAATCTACAGCAGCATTTATGCGCATTGCAAAAACAAAGGGGATAGCGATTTTTATAGTAGGCCACGTGACGAAACAAGGTGCCATTGCTGGTCCAAGGTTATTAGAGCATATGGTAGATTCTGTTTTATATTTTGAAGGCGAGAGACATCATACTTACCGAATTCTCCGAGCTGTCAAAAATCGTTTTGGATCAACGAATGAAATAGGTATTTTTGAAATGAAGGAGGTTGGTTTAGAAGAGGTATTAAACCCTTCCGAAATTTTCTTAGAAGAACGATCAGAAGGAGCGGCAGGATCTGCTGTGGTTGCCTCCATGGAAGGTACAAGAACTGTTCTTGTGGAAATACAAGCCCTCATATCTCCAACCAGCTTTGGTAATCCTAGAAGAATGGCTACAGGAATAGATCATAATCGTATCTCTCTTATTATGGCCGTTTTGGAAAAAAGAGTGGGCTTAATGCTGCAAAATCAGGATGCTTATGTAAAGGTTGCCGGGGGCGTTAAATTGGATGAGCCTTCCATTGATTTAGCAACTGCTGTAGCTATTGCTTCAAGTTTTCGAGACTCTCCAAGCCCTGCCACCGATGTAATTATTGGTGAGGTAGGTTTAACGGGGGAAGTGAGACGTGTTACTCGGCTGGAGCAGCGTGTATTAGAGGCAAGTAAGTTAGGCTTTAAAAGAGTTATTGTGCCAGAGAAAAATCTTGGGGGATGGACAGCCCCAGAAGGTATAGAAGTTGTTGGTGTAGGTACCGTAAATGAAGCATTGGAAGTAACGTTAGGAGGAGTGTCTAGTGGATCACCAAGATTCGAACTATGATACTAATTTTATTAGTGAGGTGTTACAGCTTGTTTCTCCTGGAACGCCTTTAAGGGAAGGTATTGATAATGTTTTACGTGCAAAAACTGGAGGGTTAATCGTCCTTGGTTATAATAACGATATGATGGATATTGTTGATGGAGGTTTCTTCATTAATTGTGAGTTTTCACCTGCTTACCTATATGAACTGGCTAAAATGGATGGAGCTATTATATTGAGTGAAGACGGAGAAAGAATCTTATATGCCAATACACAGCTTGTGCCGAACAATGCCATTGAATCTACTGAAACAGGGATAAGACACCGGACTGCTCAACGTGTTGCTAGACAGACAGGGAATTTAGTCATTTCCATATCCCAAAGAAGAAATGTCATAACTCTCTACCAGGGAGAATATCGATACGCTTTGAAGGATATTGGCGTGATTTTAACAAAAGCAAATCAAGCAATACAAACATTAGAAAAATATAAGTCTGTCTTGGATCAAGGGATCACTAATTTAGGGGCATTAGAATTTGAAGAGCTTGTTACCTTTCAGGAAGTATCACAAGTAATGCATCGAATTGAGATGGTACTTCGAATTAAAAGTGAAATATTGAATTATGTAAATGAGCTTGGAAATGAAGGGCGGTTAATTTCGATGCAGTTAGAGGAGCTCGTGTCCAATACGGAGAAGGAAGCGGTACTGTTAATTAAGGACTATATGAAGGAGAAAGACCAGGATCCTGCTCAACTATTACGAAAGTTAAAGCGTCTTTCCAATGAAGAATTATTGGATGACCAAGTGATCGTTAAACTTCTTGGCTATAGCAAAACGACGAACCTTGCTGAATTTGCTATTTGTCCAAGGGGCTATCGAATTCTCCACAAAATACCGAGAATTCCTCCTATGGTTGTTGAAAATTTAATCGACCAGTTTGAAGATCTCCCTCAAATAATGCGAGCCTCCAACGAAGAATTAGATGAAGTGGATGGTATTGGAGAGGCGAGAGCACGGAAAATAAAAGAGGGTTTAACCAGAATTCAGGAACAATTGTTCATTGATCGACATATTTAATGTGTCATATTTACTCAACCCTTGACGAATACAGTGAAATAACGATATAATTGTAAATTTACTTTAATTGACAATCTATTAGTCCTTTGATAAGGTGATATTATTCCATAATTTTAGTAAAACTATGTAGCATTTTGGGATTTTTCTAGAACTATGTTTGAATTCTGAACAGTTGTCTATAATTATTAAAGGAGGTGAAGTAGATGCTTCGAAGAATGATACAATTGTTTATATTATTAGTTGGTGGAACACTTGGATTTCTCTATTTACCGGATTTAATTACTTTATTAAATCTCGGGGAAGGTATACCAGCTTGGGTGACTAATTCATATGCTGGTGCTTTTATTGGTGCACTTATATTATTTTTATCTACTTTTTGGCTTGTGGATGATATCGTAGGATTAATCCGTCTAGTAGAGGAAACGTTGGTAAAGGCACCTGTGGCTGATCTTTTATTTGGAACGATGGGCTTGGGTGTCGGGTTACTTCTAGCCTATTTAATTGGGCTTCCATTGGAAGCTGTAGCTATTCCTGTATTAAGTACGATATTACCATTGTTTTTAACATTATTATTAGGATATTTAGGATTCCAGGTAGGTTTCAAAAAACGAGACGAACTAATTAACTTAACTCCTTTAGGGACAAAAGGGAATTTAAAAGATAAGAAACGGGATGGATTTAGTTCAAATAAACAAATGTCTGGTTCCTTAAAGATTTTAGATACTAGTGTAATTATTGACGGTCGTATTGCAGATATCTGTCAAACAGGTTTTCTGGAAGGAACATTAATGATCCCGGAATTTGTCTTAGAGGAGCTTCAACATATTGCAGACTCTTCCGATGTTTTAAAACGAAATCGAGGCCGTAGAGGCTTAGATATTTTAAATAAAATTCAAAAAGAGCTACCTGTGAATGTGGAAATTTACGAAGGTGACTTTGAGGATATTCAGGAAGTAGACAGCAAACTTGTGAAGTTAGCTAAGCTGCTTGATGGATATGTGGTAACAAATGACTTCAATTTAAACAAGGTTTGTGATTTACAAGGTGTATCCGTATTAAATATAAATGACCTTGCAAATGCAGTGAAACCTGTTGTTTTACCTGGCGAAGAAATGGTGGTTCAGGTTATTAAGGACGGTAAAGAGCAAAATCAAGGAATTGCCTATCTTGATGATGGAACAATGATTGTAGTAGAAGAAGGCAGAAACTATATCGGTAAGAATATAGAAGTAATTGTTACTAGTGTATTGCAAACCTCTGCAGGACGAATGATTTTTGCAAAACCAAAATTATTAGAAAAAGCTCTTTAATAAGAAAACGACAGTTGCCTTAAATTATTTTCTTTAATAAAAAGAACTTATTGTTTTTATAGGTATAAAAGGAAGAATAAAAATGGAGAAATATACAGTTGTTATCCCTGCAGCGGGGCAAGGGAAACGCATGAAAGCAGGGAAGAATAAACAGTTTCTATTAATGAATCAAACCCCCCTCCTCATACACACTCTTCGTGTGTTTGAGGAGGATATTCTTTGTAATTCAATAATCCTCGTTTGTAACAAAAAAGAGTTAGACACAATGCATAATTTAATTAGTGATTATCAAATATCCAAAGTAGAAAAAATAGTGCCAGGTGGAAAGGAACGGCAGCAAAGTGTTTATGAAGGGATAAAGGCAGTAAAAGGCAACCCGGTTATACTTATTCACGATGGGGCGAGGCCTTTTATTAAAGAAGCCGTTATCCATGACCTATTAGAAACAGTGGTTTCTAGAGGGTCTGCGATTGTTGCCGTTCCTGTAAAAGATACGGTGAAGCAAGTGAATAATGGAGAAGTAGTGGAAACGGTAGACCGTTCTAGCTTGTGGGCTGTTCAAACACCACAGGCTTTTCGTTATGAGACAATCATAAAAGCACATCAAAAAGCAGAAGATGATAACTATTTAGGAACGGATGATGCTTCTTTAGTTGAATACATAGGGGAAAAAGTTTACATTGTTGAAGGGGATTATGAAAATATTAAAATTACAACACCGGAGGACCTGTTATTTGGTGAAGCGATTATTTCTAGTCGAAAAGGGGAAAAGAAATGATAAGAATAGGACAAGGCTTTGATGTTCACCAGCTAGTGGAAGGTAGACCGTTAATTATCGGGGGGATTGTAATCCCATATGAAAAAGGATTGTTAGGACATTCAGACGCAGATGTTCTATTACATACGATAGCTGATGCATGTTTAGGAGCAGTTGGAGAAGGGGATATTGGAAAACACTTTCCAGATACAGACCCCGCATTTAAAGATGCAGATTCAGCCAAGCTATTATCCCATGTTTGGGGAATCATTAAAGAAAAAGGCTACAAATTAGGCAATGTGGATTGTACGATTATGGCACAAAGGCCGAAAATGGCTCCACACATTCCTAGTATGAGAACAAGGATAGCGTCACTCTTAGAAGGGGACAAATCACAGGTTAACGTGAAGGCAACAACCACTGAAAAACTTGGTTTTACTGGAAGAGAAGAAGGAATTGCTTCAATGGCAGTAGTTCTACTGGAAAAAATAGACAGTTAAGGTGTCGATATCTGTCAACTTACCGGGCGTAAGGATTTAGTGATAAAATATAGCATGTTGAAGATTAACAAAAGATTGGATGGTGTCATACAATGACTCAACAAGTGCGTGTGAGATTTGCCCCAAGTCCAACAGGACATTTACACATTGGTGGTGCAAGATCTGCTCTTTTTAATTATTTATTTGCGAGAAACCAAAAGGGAAAATTTATCGTTCGAATTGAAGATACAGACCAAGCCAGGAATGTAGATACGGCAACAGAAAAGCTTTTAGAAAGCATGAAGTGGTTAGGGCTTGAATGGGATGAAAGCGTCGATGTTGGCGGACCACATGTCCCATATAAGAGCATGGATAGATTAGATATTTATAAGAAATATATAAATGAATTATTAGAGCAAGGTCATGCATATTATTGCTATATGACAGAAGAAGAGCTAGAAGTGGAGCGGGAAGAACAGCGATCTCGTGGAGAAACGCCAAAATATAGTGGACGTGACCGTGATTTAACAAAGGAACAAAGGGAAGCTTATGAAAAAGAAGGAAGAAAACCTGTAGTACGTTTCCGGGTACCAGAAAATAAAGAAATTATCGTTGATGATATTGTTCGAGGACAGGTAAGTTTTGATGCAGATGGCATTGGTGACTTTGTTATTGCAAGAAAGGATGGTATTCCAACTTATAACTTTGCGGTTGTGATTGATGATCATTTAATGGAGATTAGTCATGTAATACGAGGAGAAGAGCATCTATCTAATTCTCCAAGGCAAATTCTTATTTACGAAGCATTTGGCTGGGAAGCTCCTCGCTTTGCTCATGCTTCCCTTATTATGAATGAAAACCACAAAAAAATGAGTAAGCGGGATGAAACGATTATTCAGTTTGTAGAACAATATCGAGATTTAGGATACTTACCAGAAGCAATTGTAAATTTCATCGCCCTATTAGGATGGTCACCAGGGGGAGAAGAAGAGATACTTTCTAAAGATCAACTGATTGAACAGTTTAGTCTAGAAAGAATAATTAAAGCACCAGCAGTTTTTGATACAAAAAAGTTAGCTTGGATGAACAATCAATACATGAAGGAAGCGGATGTTGATCGTGTAGTTGAGCTTGCCCTGCCGCACCTCATTAAGGCAGGAAGGCTTCCAGAGGACCTTGATGGAGAAGAAATGCAGTGGGCCCATCAGCTTATTGCCCTTCACCAAGAAAAAATGAGTTACGGTGCTGAAATTGTTGAACTCACAGAGTTGTTCTTTAAGGACGATATCGATTATAATGAAGAGGCACAAGAGGTCCTAAATGGAGAACAGGTTCCTGAAGTGTTAAAAGCTTTTAAAGAAAAGATTGAAGCTTTGGGAGATTATTCTTCTGAGTTTATCAAGAAGTCAATTAAAGAAGTGCAAAAGGAAACCGGTCATAAAGGGAAGTTATTGTTTATGCCAATTCGAGTGGCAGCTACCGGTCAAGTTCACGGACCAGACCTACCACAAACCCTAATGCTACTTGGCAAAGACACAGTTTCTAATCGAATAAGCAAACTGTTAAACTAATTTCTAATACCTAATTGAAATTGCACCATGGAGTATGAAAATACAAGCTTTTATTGAAGTTGGTGTGAGCGGAAGCCCACGAGACTCCTGCGGGAAAAGCGAGCCAGGCAAGACCCCACAGGGCGTAAGCCCGAGGAGGCTTGCGGTTCGCCCGCGGAAAGGGAGTGGGCTGCAGCGAATATCAACACAGTATTTGTATTTTCAGGGTAGACAGACAATAATTAAAATAAATAGTATTAAAACGACGATGAGGAGAAGTAAGTTTCGTTGATCCTTAATAAGAGAGAGCTGCCACTGGCTGAAAGCAGCTTAAGGGGAAACATTCTGAAATGCACCTCTGAGTCCTTTGTTAAACACCATTTGGCAAGTAAACAAAGGCGGTGAGAACCGTTATATCGTAAAAGTGGAGCGATAATGATCGCTCAAACAGAGTGGAACCACGCGTAAGCGTCTCTGTGTCTCAACGACACAGAGACGCTTTTTTTGTATAGGAGCGGTTTACCGCTCCGACGCGCGAAGCGTCCGCCTGTAACGGATTCGAGTGACAACCTTATCTAATCAAAAGAGTACAATGTGTTTAGAAAACAGCCATTTTTATTAGAAAGGAGGTCGAAATATATGTTTCGCACCTTAAAGAACGATATTGACGTCGTACTAGAACGGGACCCAGCAGCACGTAGTCGAATAGAAGTATTCATTAACTACTCAGGGGTACATGCAATATGGAATCACCGGTTAGCACATTGGCTATGGAAAAAACGTTTTTATTTTATTGCTAGATTCATTTCTCAGGTTAGTCGTTTTCTTACAGGGATAGAAATTCACCCTGGAGCTAAAATTGGTCAACGTTTATTTATTGATCATGGCATGGGAGTAGTTATTGGTGAAACCTGTGAAATTGGTGATAATGTCACTATATTTCAAGGTGTAACCCTCGGAGGAACGGGTAAAGAAAAGGGAAAAAGACATCCAACAATAGAGGATAATGTCCTCATCGCAACTGGGGCAAAGGTGTTAGGCTCTATGCGTATAGGGAAAAATTCGCGAATTGGTGCAGGAGCGGTTGTACTAAAAGAGGTGCCGCCAAATTCAACGGTTGTAGGAATTCCCGGTCGGGTCGTTATTCAAGATGGGATAAAAGTTAATCAGGACCTAGATCATATTAACTTACCTGATCCTGTTTCTGACAAGTTCCGGGAGCTAGAGGAAGAGATACTTCGCTTAAAAAAGGAAATTAACGAATTGAAAAAAGAAAAAATTGGTAAGTAAGTTACGTTGAAGGAGTGAAAGAAATAATGTCTATACAGGTTTATAACACGTTAAATAGGAAACTGGAACCCTTTAAATCAATAGAAGAAGGAAAAGTCAAGATGTATGTGTGTGGGCCTACCGTGTATAACTATATTCATATTGGCAATGCACGTCCGGCTGTAGTTTTTGATATGGTCCGTCGTTATTTACAATACAGAGGATACGAGGTTACTTACGTATCCAATTTTACAGATGTAGACGACAAAATCATTAAAGCAGCTGAGGAAATGGGGGAAGATGTTCTAACGATCGCCGAGCGTTTTATCGAAGCCTATCATGAGGATACAGAAGCTCTTGGAGTCCAAAAGGCGGATGTTCATCCGAGGGTAACGGAAACAATGCCAGAAATTATTTCCTTTATTGGACGGTTGGTGGATAAGGGCTATGCCTACGAATCAGAAGGAGATGTCTATTTCCGAACAAGAAAATTCGATGAATACGGGAAACTTTCCCAACAGTCCATCGAAGATCTTCAATTAGGTACAAGAATACAGGTTGGTGAAAAGAAAGAAGATCCATTAGATTTTGTTCTATGGAAAAGTGCAAAGCCTGGAGAAATATATTGGGAAAGTCCTTGGGGAAATGGAAGACCAGGCTGGCATATAGAATGCTCAGCCATGGTGAAAAAGTATCTGGGAGACACAATAGATATTCATGCTGGGGGGCAGGACCTATCCTTTCCACATCATGAAAACGAAATTGCTCAATCAGAAGCTCTAAATGAAAAACCAATGGCTAATTATTGGCTTCATAATGGATATATCAATATTGATAACGAAAAAATGTCCAAATCGTTAGGGAACTTTATTCTTGTACATGATATTATTAAGAAGTTTGACCCAGAGGTAGTTCGCTTCTTTATTGTTAATGCCCATTATCGCAGCCCAATCAATTTTAGTGATGAACAATTAACAAGTGCGAAAAACGGTTTAGAGAGGATAAAAACAACGTACTCGAATTTACAACATCGATTAAAGGAAACGGTGGATTTAGGGAAAGATAAAGAGAAATGGTTAAATGAAATTGAAAAACACCATGATCAGTTTATAAAAGAAATGGACGATGATTTTAACAGCGCCAATGCTGTAGCTTCCATGTTCGAATTAATCAAAATGGGAAATCTATATTTAAGAGAGGACCATACAAACAAAGAGGTACTAGAACAGTTCCTAAAAAGATTGGATGATATGTCCTTCGTCCTAGGAATGGAATTAGGGGAAGAGGAGACACTCCTTGATGAAGAGATTGAGTCCCTCATTCAAGAGCGTATCAATGCCAGAAAAAATCGTGATTTTGCCCGTGCAGATGAAATTAGAGATCAGCTTAAGGAAAAAGATATTATCCTTGAAGATACACCGCAGGGTACTCGTTGGAAGAGGTGTAACGGTCGTGAAGCTTGACCAAGTCATTAACGAACCTGAACAACTAAATGCTTTAGCGTTAGCCTATATGGGAGATGCGGTACTGGAAACGTATGTCCGGTATCGCTTAATCTCCAAAGGGAAAGTACGTCCGAATAAGCTCCATAGGGAAGCAACAAACTATGTTTCTGCAAAAGCACAGGCAAAGGTTCTTCGAGAATTTTTTGAGAAGGATATTTTATCGAAGGAGGAAACAGCTGTTGCCCTTAGGGGTAGAAATGCAAAGTCTGGAACCATTCCAAAAAATACCGATCATGCCACCTATCGTTATAGTACAGCCTTTGAAGCCCTTATAGGGTATCTTTATTTAACTGGAAACGAAGGACGACTCGATGAATTAATTGGACAGGCCTTTGAAATTATTGAAAGAAAGGAGGGGGAAAATGGGTCAGGAGCTTGAGTTTATTGTTGGAAAAAACCCTGTAATAGAAGCCTTAAAAGGAAGTCGTCCCATTAATAAAATTTGGATTGCAGAAGGCTCTCAAAAGGGACAAATGACAAATGTGATGAAATCAGCTAAAGAAAAACAGGTAAATGTCCAAATCGTTCCTAGAAAAAAGCTGGATCAATTAGTTCAAAATGAACAGCACCAAGGAATTGTTGCCCAAGTAGCTGCTTATGAATACCAGGATATGTCTGTCTTGTTTGAACGGGCAGCATCCCGTGACGAGGCGCCTTTCTTTCTCCTATTAGACGAGTTAGAAGATCCTCATAACCTAGGCTCTATACTAAGAACAGCCGATGCTGTAGGAGCACATGGTGTCATCGTACCAAAGCGCCGTTCTGTTGGTTTGACATATACCGTTGCAAAGGCATCAACAGGGGCATTGGAACATGTGCCAGTTACAAGGGTAACGAATCTTGCTCGCACAATGGATGAATTAAAAAAACAAGGATTATGGTTTGTAGGTACTGATGCGAAGGGAGAACAGGATTACCGAGAGGTTGATCTTGATATGCCGGTTGTCCTTGTCATAGGAAGTGAAGGAAGGGGAATAAGCAGACTTGTAAAGGAAAAGTGCGACTTTCTCGTCCGTATCCCGCTAGCGGGACAAGTGACTTCCTTAAATGCGTCTGTAGCAGCAAGCTTATTAATGTATGAAGTCTACCGCAGAAGACATCCACAAGGGATGAAGTAAAATGAGGCGCGTTTTATTAGTGGATGGCTATAACATGATCGGTGACTGGCCAGAACTTAAAGCACTGCAGATGAAGGATTTGGAAAACGCTAGGGACGTATTGATAGAAAAAATGGCGGAATATCAAGCCTTTACTGGTATGGAAGTAATAATTATTTTTGATGCACACATGGTACCCGGTTTAGGGAAAAAATATAAAAATTACCGATTAAGTATTATTTACACTAGGGAGAAAGAAACGGCAGATGAGAGGATAGAAAAGCTTGTTAAGGAATTAAAGCGTGTTGATACGCAAATATATGTAGCAACGTCAGATTTTGTAGAGCAACGAGTTATTTTTGCGAGTGGTGCATTTCGGAAATCAGCAAGGGAATTAAGAAATGAAGTATTATCCATAGAAAAAGGAATTGAAAAAGAAGTAAGTAAAACGAGAGAGAAAAAAGTGAAAACAAAATTGCCTATTACAGACGAAATGGCTGAATTATTTGAAAAATGGCGTCGAGGAAAAGGATGATAACCTTGACGTTTTTCATTTTTTTCCTGTATACTATTGCTATATTTAGACAATTCTATTTTGTTTAAAAAGATATTTTTTTGGATACTTTGTCCATTCTTTTTAAACGAAAAAAGCTAGGGTCGGGGGGATCACGGTGGCTTTAAATCTCATCGAGAGTGGACTGAATGCCAAATATGATGGAATAGAAGATGAAAGCCTCGTTGAATACGTACGCGAAGGGGATAGCTCTGCCCTTGAGTACTTAATTAATAAGTATAAAAATTTTGTTCGTGCAAAAGCAAGATCCTACTTTTTAATTGGTGCTGATCATGAAGATATTGTACAAGAAGGAATGATCGGCTTATATAAGGCCATTCGTGATTTTAAAGGGGACAAGCTGTCATCGTTCAAAGCGTTTGCAGAGCTTTGTATTACAAGACAAATAATAACAGCAATCAAAACAGCGACCAGACAAAAGCACATTCCTTTAAATTCCTATGTATCATTAGATAAACCAATATATGATGAGGAATCAGATCGCACCTTGCTTGATGTCATTGTTGCTTCTAAAGTGAGTGATCCAGAAGAGCTATTAATCAATCAAGAAGAATTCGATGACATTGAAGTTAAAATGGGAGAAATATTGAGTGACTTAGAACGGAAGGTATTAATGCTATATCTAGACGGAAGAAGTTACCAAGAAATTTCTGCAGACTTAAATCGACATGTGAAATCTATCGATAATGCACTTCAACGAGTGAAACGAAAGCTTGAGAGATATGTTGAATTAAAAGGGGTTAAGCTGTAAAACAGGGAATTTCCCTGTTTTATTTTATCTTAATACAGTAATTTTTGGTTATGAAATTTTAAAAAATAGTCCACAATGATAGGGGCCAGTAGTCATTGACACATATAGAACCCTGTGATAAGTTTTAAAAGTATGTATGATTAGATGTAGGGTGAAAAAGGAGTATGGGTAATGCCGCAAAAAGTAGTACTTGCATGTGATGTGTGTAAGTCGCGAAATTATACGACGAGCAAAACGGAGCAAAATCGGACAATCCGACTTCAAATAAATAAATATTGTAAAACCTGCGGAAAGCATACAACGCATGTGGAAACGAAATAAATCTATTTAAATAATAGGCTCTGTCAATCGTAGTTGTTAATCTTTAAACGATTCTTCAAACACAACATTAAACGATAACAGTGCAAGAAAAAATGCAGGGCAATGGAGGTGGCTATAATGGCTAATGCTGTTAAAAATACTACTAAGTTCTTAAAAGATGTATCAACAGAAATGAAGCGTGTAAGCTGGCCAAAACGCAAGGAATTGGTAAGATACACAATTGTGGTTATTGCAACTGTCGCGTTTATTGCTGTATTTTTTGCAATCGTTGATTCTGGAATTTCTGCATTAATTCGCGGGATTTTAAACTAAACATTGAGTAAAAAAGGATTCACTAGAGGAGGGAACGGACAAACTTGTCCCTAAATGTCATGGAAAAGAATTGGTACGTCGTTCACACATATTCAGGTTATGAGAATAAAGTGAAGACAAATTTGGAAAAAAGAGTAGAATCGATGGACATGACTGATAAAATCTTTCGTGTGCTCGTTCCAGTAGAAGAAGAAACAGAAGTGAAAAATGGTAAATCCAAGCAAGTGACTAAAAAGGTTTTTCCAGGCTATGTAATTGTCGAAATGGTTATGACTGACGATTCTTGGTATGTTGTACGAAACACACCTGGTGTTACTGGGTTTGTTGGGTCTGCAGGTGCTGGTTCGAAGCCAACACCACTATTGCCTGAAGAGGTAGAGCGTATTCTTCGTCAAATGGGTGTAGAAGAACCGAGGGCAGATGTAGATTTTGAGATAAAAGAATCAGTAAAGGTTAAAGAAGGTCCTTTCGCCAATTTCATTGGGACTGTGGAAGACATTTATGTGGACAAGCAAAAGCTTAAAGTCCATGTAAATATGTTTGGTCGTGAAACTCCTGTGGAATTAGAATTTACTCAAGTAGAAAAAATTTAGTTTGCTATAGAAAAAAACTTGATATCTCTTCTTTGAAGTGATAGAATTTTAATGTTGTTTATGAACGTGAACCATTCGTTCACGTTTTTTCCTGCAATTTAGCAGGCATATGAGTGGGAGAGCATAATTAACAATGCTCGGTATACCACATCACGGACTTAAGGAGGTGTGTCGCGTGGCTAAAAAGGTCATTAAAGTTGTAAAATTACAAATCCCTGCTGGTAAAGCTAATCCAGCACCGCCGGTTGGTCCTGCATTAGGTCAAGCTGGTGTGAACATCATGGGATTCTGTAAGGAGTTTAACGCTCGTACACAAGAACAAGCGGGGTTAATCATTCCAGTAGAAATCACGGTTTTTGAAGACCGTTCATTTACATTTATCACGAAAACTCCACCTGCAGCAGTTCTTTTAAAGAAAGCAGCTGGAATTGAAACAGCATCAGGTGAGCCTAACACAAAAAAGGTTGCTACTCTGAAACGTGATAAGGTTCGTGAAATCGCTGAAACAAAAATGCCAGACCTTAACGCAGCTGATGTAGAAGCAGCGATGCGTATGGTTGAAGGTACTGCACGTAGCATGGGAATCGTTATCGAAGACTAATTGAACCCATGATGTAAGTTGGAGGTTGCGAGTAAAGGACAAGTGTCCTGCCTGTGTATGACAGGTTCGCAACCTTTATTAGTGGGAGGTATAACCGCTAAAACCACAATGAGGAGGAAATAACATGGCTAAAAAAGGTAAAAAATATGAAGACGCGGTCAAGCTTGTTGATCGCGAAAGAGTATATGATATACAAGAAGCTGTAGAACTAGTTAAGCAAACAGCTACTGCTAAGTTCGATGAAACTGTTGAATTTGCTGCACGTCTTGGAGTAGATCCTAAGAAAGCAGACCAACAAATTCGTGGTGCAGTTGTTCTTCCAAACGGAACTGGTAAAACACAACGTGTACTAGTATTCGCGAAGGGAGATAAAGCAAAGGAAGCAGAAGCAGCTGGAGCAGACTTTGTAGGAGATGAGGACCTAATCAATAAGGTTAACCAAGGTTGGTTTGACTTTGATGTAGTAGTTGCTACTCCTGACATGATGGCTCAAGTTGGTCGTCTAGGTCGTGTATTAGGACCTAAAGGCTTAATGCCAAACCCTAAAACTGGAACAGTTACATTTGACGTAGAAAAAGCAGTTAACGAAATCAAGGCAGGTAAAGTAGAATACCGCGTTGATAAAACTGGTAATATCCACGTTCCAATTGGTAAAGCATCTTTTGATACTGAAAAGCTTGTTGAGAACTTCGGTACCATCGTGGAGACTTTACTAAAAGCAAAGCCAGCAGCAGCTAAGGGAACTTATATGCGTAACGTTGCCATTGCTTCTACAATGGGACCTGGAATTAAGGTAAACATTTCCGGTTATAAGCTGTAAAACAATTATTGACTTCTATAAGTCAAGTAGATATACTAGTAATTGTGAATTTTATAGATCATACCGTAGACAGTAGGTGCGTGACAAAAGGATCGCTTAATTTCCTGCCGAGGTGCGTAATGTAATTGACCCTATTGATAATAGGTTAAAATACTATGCCTCCATGTCTACTCATGGAGGCTTTTTTATGTAACGTACGGTATGGACAGTAATTATCGGGAGGTGTCAGAATGAGCGCAGTTATTGAAAAGAAAATTCAAATCGTAGACGAAATCACAACAAAATTCCAAGAAAGTCAATCTACAATCGTGGTTGATTACCGAGGACTAGATGTTGCTGAAGTTACAGAGCTTCGTAAGCAACTTCGTGAAGCGGGTGTTGATTTTAAAGTATACAAAAACACAATGGCACGTCGTGCAACTGAGAAAGCTGGACTTCAAGAGCTTGATGCAAGCTTAGTAGGGCCAACAGCTATCGCTTTTAGTAATGACGATGTAATCGCTCCTGCGAAAGTACTTGCTGGTTTCGCAAAAAAGCATGAAGCTTTAGAAATTAAAGCAGGTATTATCGAAGGTAAAGTAGTTTCAGTTGATGAAGTTAAAGCAATTGCTGATCTTCCATCAAGAGAAGGCTTACTATCTATGCTACTCAGCGTACTACAAGCTCCAATCCGAAACTTTGCATTGGCAACAAAAGCTGTTGCAGATCAAAAAGAAGAACAAGGTGCGTAATTGTACTGTATGCTTAACGGCATAAACTTTTTTTACAACACAAACAATTTAAAATTATAGGAGGAACAAATAAAATGACTAAAGAGCAAATTATTGAAGCTGTAAAAGAGATGTCTGTTTTAGAATTAAACGATCTTGTTAAAGCAATCGAGGAAGAGTTTGGCGTAACTGCTGCTGCTCCTGTTGCTGTAGCTGGTGGAGGCGCTGCTGCTGAAGCTGCTGAAGAAAAAACTGAATTTGATGTAGTATTAGAAGCTGCTGGTGGATCAAAAATCAACGTAATCAAAGTTGTTCGTGAAATCACTGGTCTTGGCTTAAAAGACGCTAAAGCTTTAGTTGACGGTGCTCCTGCTCCAGTTAAAGAAGGCGTTTCTAAAGATGAAGCTGAAGAAATGAAAGCGAAGCTTGAAGAAGCAGGCGCTTCTGTAGAACTTAAGTAATTGTAGCTAACCAAAACTCGCTTTGTTATCAAAGCGAGTTTTTTGCACTACATAACACAATGCCTCCCCATAACTAAAATAATATATAGCACCATGAATATAAGAATGCTTATCTTGTCTCTCGAATCCGTTACAGGCGGACGCTTTCCGCGGGCAATGCTCCAGCCTCCTCGGGAAACCCGCCCTGCGGTGTCTTCAGCTATTGCTTTTCCCGCTGGAGTCGCCGCCTTCCACTCCTTCGAGAGTGCGAACGACAACACGGATTTCATATTTTCAGGGTAGACACTAAATAAAGTTCCTACTTACCTTTTTTTAGAAAAAAAGAATGGAATGTATAAATATAGGTAATGATGTTAAGGTGATTTTTACGAAAAGTAGGAGTAGGACGATTGAAATTAAGAAGGTGTGATTATGGCAGATCATTATTATACTGAAAAACCTAATGTCCATAGTGATAAAAAGCAGATTACGGAAACAATCGGCGGACGTTCCTTAAAGTTCAATGTTGATCGGGGTGTTTTCTCCAAAGGCGGTCTCGATTTCGGCACTCGATTATTAATTGAAAGTATTAAACTTCCTGAAGTAAATGGGGACATTGGGGACATCGGTTGTGGATGGGGCCCCATTGGAATTTCCCTAGCATTAAATTATCCGGACAGGAGGTTTGTAATGGTTGATATTAATGATAGGGCTGTCAGTTTAACAAAGGAAAATGCAAAATTAAATGGTGTCGATAATGTGGAAGTATTTCAAAATAATCTGCTAAATGGCCAAGAAGGAAGGCAATTTTCTGCTATTATAACAAACCCACCTATTCGTGCAGGAAAAGAGGTCATCTATACTCTTTATGAACAAGCGTCGTCTCTATTACTGCCAGGTGGAGAATTGTGGATCGTTATTCAAAAGAAACAAGGTGCACCTTCTACCATAAAGAAATTAGAAGAGTTAAGTTTAGAAGTGGAGACAGTTGAAAAGTCAAAGGGCTATTTCATTTTAAAAGGAAAAAAATGTTGACTCTGTTATCTGTTTGTGTTAATGTTATTTAATGCGTATGATTGTAACGTGATAATAGGGCGATTATGCTTAAAAATTATAGGTGATGTGTATAAAAAGGGTGATTTTGGACAAACTAGTAACGTCTTTTATGCCTTTCATTGGGTGTAAGGCTTCTACGCCCTTTTTTTCTTATTTACATATCTATATTGTCGTTGCAAAGTGTGTAAAGAAATTGTTTAAGTTTTTTAAAATGCAAGTCTTTAAAATGTCTGTCAAAGGATTGCTGCACTCCATGCAGTCCTTTTGATGATAAATACGCTAGTTTTGAGGGGTGAATCAGTTGACAGGTCAACTAGTTCAGTATGGACGCCACCGCCAGAGAAGAAGTTATGCTCGAATCAGTGAAGTATTGGATCTTCCAAACTTGATTGAAATTCAGACAGCTTCCTATCAATGGTTTCTTGATGAGGGTATTCGCGAGATGTTTCAAGACATCTCTCCAATTGAAGACTTTACTGGAAATTTGGTTCTTGAGTTTATTGATTATAGCTTAGGGGAACCGAAATATTCGGTAGAAGAGTCAAAAGAACGAGACGTAACATTTTCTGCGCCTCTACGTGTGAAGGTTCGTCTTATTAACAAAGAGACGGGTGAGGTAAAGGAACAAGAAGTATTTATGGGAGATTTCCCATTAATGACAGACACAGGTACCTTTGTTATCAATGGTGCTGAACGTGTAATTGTATCCCAGCTCGTTCGTTCACCAAGTGTGTACTACAGTGAAAAGATGGACAAAAACGGGAAAAAAGGCTTTACAGCAACAGTAATCCCGAACCGTGGTGCATGGTTGGAATTAGAAACGGATGCAAAGGATATCGTGTATGTTCGTATAGATCGTACGCGAAAAATCCCAGTAACCGTTCTTTTACGTGCACTTGGATTTGGTTCTGATCAAGAGATCATTGAGTTATTAGGTGAAGATGAATATCTTCGTAATACTCTAGAGAAAGACAATACCGACAGTAGTGAAAAGGCATTGCTTGAAATTTATGAGCGTCTACGTCCTGGAGAACCTCCGACAGTAGAAAATGCCAAAAGCTTATTAGAGTCCCGTTTCTTTGATCCAAAGCGTTATGATCTAGCAAACGTTGGACGTTACAAAATGAATAAGAAGCTTCATATTAAGGATCGTTTATTTAATCAACGGTTAGCAGAAACATTAGTGGACCCAGAAACGGGAGAGGTTTTAGCAGAAGAGGGAGCAGTTATTGACCGTCGGCTATTAGACCGTTTAATCCCTTACTTGGAAAGTAATGTTGGTTTCCGCCATTACACCCTTCACGGTGGTGTAGTGGAAGAGGAGGAAGTGGAGCTTCAATCTGTTCTCATTCATAATCCTGATGGAATGGATGAGCAACCTATTCGAGTATTGGCAAATGGTATTATTGACAAAAGTGTAAAAAATATAACCCCTGCCGATATTATTGCATCTATTAACTATTTCTTTAATTTGCTGCATGGTGTTGGTAATACAGATGACATCGACCATTTAGGAAATAGAAGATTGCGTTCCGTAGGGGAGCTATTACAAAACCAATTCCGTATTGGACTTTCACGTATGGAACGAGTTGTTCGTGAGCGTATGTCCATTCAAGATGCAAATGTGATCACACCACAGGCTTTAATTAATATACGTCCTGTCATTGCATCCATTAAAGAGTTCTTCGGCTCTTCTCAATTATCACAGTTTATGGATCAAACCAATCCATTAGCTGAGCTTACACATAAACGTCGTTTATCTGCACTTGGACCTGGTGGGTTAACTCGGGAACGTGCTGGTTTTGAAGTGCGTGACGTACACTATTCTCACTATGGTCGTATGTGTCCGATTGAAACACCAGAGGGACCGAACATCGGTTTAATCAACTCCCTATCTAGTTTTGCCAAGGTAAACGAATTTGGATTCATGGAAACACCATATCGTAAGGTTGACCATGAGACAGGCCGTGTTACTTCTCAATTCGACTATTTAACAGCTGACGAAGAGGACAACTATGTTGTGGCACAGGCAAATGCAAAGTTAGATGAAAACGGGGCATTTGTGGATGAAAATATTATTTGTCGTTTCCGAGGGGAGAACATAATCGTTCCACGCGACCGTGTAGACTATATGGATGTTTCTCCAAAACAGGTTGTATCTGCTGCAACAGCATGTATTCCTTTCTTAGAAAACGATGACTCTAACCGTGCCCTAATGGGTGCAAACATGCAACGTCAAGCTGTGCCACTGTTACAACCGGAAGCGCCATTCGTTGGTACTGGTATGGAATATGTATCTGCCAAGGACTCTGGAGCTGCAATTGTATCTAAAGTACGGGGGCGTGTGGAAAGAGTTACGGCGAGATATGTTCAGATTCGCCGAGTTGAAGAAGTAGATGGAAAGGAAATTGAAGGAGATGTGATCCGCTACAACCTTCAAAAATTCCAACGTTCTAACCAAGGAACTTGTTACAACCAAAAACCAATTGTAAGCGAAGGGGACTTTGTAGAAGTTGGGGAAATTCTTGCTGATGGTCCTTCCATGGAAAAAGGGGAAATGGCATTAGGGAGAAACGTAATGGTTGGATTTATGACTTGGGAAGGTTACAACTATGAGGATGCGATTATCCTTAGTGAGCGATTAGTTAAAGATGATGTATATACATCTGTTCATATTGAAGAGTATGAGTCCGAAGCTCGTGATACTAAGCTGGGACCAGAAGAAATCACTAGAGATATTCCGAACGTCGGGGAAGATGCGTTAAAGAACCTTGATGAAAGAGGAATCATCCGAGTTGGGGCGGAAGTAAAAGACGGAGATATCCTCGTTGGTAAAGTTACACCTAAAGGGGTAACGGAGTTAACTGCAGAAGAACGTCTATTACACGCAATCTTCGGTGAAAAGGCACGGGAAGTGCGTGATACATCTCTACGTGCTCCACACGGTGGAGACGGTATCGTCTTAGATGTTAAAGTATTTAACCGAGAAGACGGTGATGAATTACCTCCAGGAGTTAACCAACTTGTAAGAGTTTATATCGTACAAAAGAGAAAAATTCATGAAGGGGATAAGATGGCCGGTCGTCACGGTAACAAAGGGGTTATTTCTCGAATTTTACCGGAAGAAGATATGCCGTATCTACCAGATGGTACTCCTATCGATATCATGTTAAACCCACTAGGCGTTCCATCACGTATGAACATCGGTCAGGTATTAGAGCTACACCTTGGGATGGCAGCTCGTTATTTAGGTATCCATGTGGCTAGTCCAGTATTTGATGGTGCCCGAGAAGAAGATGTATGGGAAACACTTGAGGAAGCAGGCATGGCCCGTGATGGTAAGACTGTTCTATACGATGGTCGTACTGGTGAACCGTTTGATAACCGAGTATCAGTTGGAATCATGTACATGATCAAACTGGCACACATGGTTGACGATAAGCTTCATGCTCGTTCAACAGGACCTTACTCCCTTGTAACGCAACAGCCGCTAGGTGGTAAAGCTCAGTTTGGTGGTCAGCGTTTTGGGGAAATGGAAGTATGGGCATTAGAAGCATATGGTGCTGCATATACCCTGCAAGAAATCTTAACTGTTAAGTCCGATGACGTTGTAGGTCGTGTGAAGACATATGAAGCCATCGTTAAAGGTGAAAATGTACCTGAACCAGGAGTTCCTGAGTCCTTTAAAGTACTAATTAAAGAGCTTCAAAGCTTGGGTATGGACGTGAAGATGCTTTCAAGCAACGAAGAGGAAATCGAAATGTTGGAACTTGATGATGAGGATGAGCAAGGGAACGATAAGTTAAACTTAAACCTGGAGTCTAGTGAATCTAACGTTTAATGGTAGAACATGAATGCTGAAAGGGAGGTTAGCCCCTTGATAGATGTAAATAACTTTGAGTATATGAAAATTGGCCTTGCATCTCCAGACAAGATCCGCTCTTGGTCAAGAGGAGAAGTAAAAAAGCCAGAAACAATTAACTATCGTACGTTAAAGCCAGAAAAAGACGGCTTATTCTGTGAACGTATTTTCGGTCCAACGAAGGACTGGGAATGTCACTGTGGTAAATATAAGAGAGTTCGCTACAAAGGTGTTGTTTGTGATCGCTGCGGTGTTGAAGTTACCCGCGCAAAGGTACGACGTGAGCGAATGGGGCACATTGAATTAGCTGCCCCTGTTTCTCACATCTGGTACTTTAAAGGAATCCCAAGTCGAATGGGTCTAGTATTAGACATGTCACCACGCTCCCTGGAGGAAGTTATTTATTTCGCCTCTTATGTGGTAACGGACACTGGAGATACTCCTTTAGAATTAAAACAGTTATTATCTGAAAAAGAATACCGTACGTATCGTGATAAGTACGGAAGAGGCTTCACGGCGCAAATGGGTGCAGAAGCTATTCGTAAGCTACTTCAAGACATCGATTTAGATAAAGAAGTAGGTATATTGAAGGAAGAACTTGTTACTGCTCAAGGACAAAGACGTACAAGAGCAATTAAGCGCTTGGAAGTATTAGAAGCATTTCGTAACTCTGGAAACTACCCTGATTGGATGATTCTGGATGTACTGCCAGTAATTCCACCAGAATTACGTCCAATGGTTCAATTAGATGGTGGACGTTTTGCCACTTCAGATCTAAACGATTTATATCGTCGAGTAATCAACCGTAATAACCGCCTGAAACGTTTATTAGATCTTGGTGCACCAAACATCATTGTTCAAAACGAAAAACGTATGCTTCAAGAGGCTGTAGATGCCTTGATTGATAATGGTCGTCGTGGTCGTCCTGTAACAGGGCCAGGAAACCGTCCATTAAAATCCCTTTCTCACATGCTTAAAGGGAAGCAAGGACGATTCCGTCAAAACCTATTAGGTAAGCGTGTTGACTACTCTGGTCGTTCCGTTATCGTAGTAGGACCACATTTGAAAATGTATCAGTGTGGTTTACCAAAGGAAATGGCATTGGAGCTATTCAAGCCTTTTGTAATGAAGGAGCTTGTAAGCCGTGGTTTAGCACACAACATTAAAAGTGCAAAGCGTAAAGTAGAACGTGTTCAACCAGAAGTATGGGATGTACTAGAGCAGGTAATCCGTGAGCATCCGGTACTATTGAACCGTGCGCCTACATTACACAGACTAGGTATTCAAGCGTTTGAGCCAACTCTAGTTGAAGGTCGTGCCATTAAGCTTCACCCATTAGTATGTACAGCGTACAACGCTGACTTCGACGGTGACCAAATGGCTGTACACGTACCATTATCAGCAGAAGCTCAAGCGGAATCCCGCTTACTGATGCTTGCAGCACAAAACATCTTGAATCCTAAGGATGGTAAGCCAGTAGTAACACCTTCTCAGGATATGGTATTAGGTAACTACTACCTAACATTGGAGCGTAAAGGTGCCGTTGGTGAAGGTAATATTTATAAAGATCCAAACGAAGCACTAACTGCATATCGCTGCGGATACGTGCACTTGCATACAAGAATAGCAATTCCAGTTTCCTCTTTAGGAAAAAAGAACTTTAAGGAAGAGCATCAAGGGAAACTACTATTAACTTCCGTTGGTAAAATAATTTTTAACGAAATTCTTCCAGAGTCATTCCCATATATGAATGAGCCGTCTAGGGCAAATTTAGAGGTGGAAACACCAGATAAATATATTGTACCGATGACAACGAATGTGAAAGAAGAATTTGAAAAGCGAGATGTTGTTTTGCCGTTCAAAAAAGGCTTCTTAGGAGACATCATTGCAGAGGTATTTAAGAAGTTTAAAGTATCTGAAACATCAATTATGTTGGATAAAATGAAGGACTTAGGGTTCCATTATTCAACAAAGGCCGGTATTACTGTAGGGGTAGCCGATATCGTTGTACTAGAAGAGAAGAAAGAAATTCTTGAAGAAGCGGATATCAAGGTTGAGCGTATCTTAAAGCAATTCCGACGTGGTTTAATCACAGAGGAAGAGCGTTACGATAAAGTTATTGAGGTTTGGAGTTCTGCAAAGGATCTCATTCAAGAAAAATTAATGGGAACGCTTGATAGAACGAACCCAATCTTTATGATGAGTGACTCAGGTGCCCGTGGTAACGCATCTAACTTTACACAGTTAGCTGGTATGCGTGGTCTTATGGCGAACCCGTCTGGACGTATTATAGAACTTCCGATTAAATCAAGTTTCCGCGAAGGTCTTACAGTATTAGAGTACTTTATTTCAACTCACGGTGCCCGTAAAGGTCTTGCAGATACAGCACTTAAGACAGCGGATTCCGGTTATTTAACACGTCGTCTTGTAGACGTTGCACAGGATGTTATTGTTCGTGAAGATGATTGTGGAACAGATAGAGGACTACATGTGGAGGCAATTAGAGAAGGTAATGAAGTCATTGAACCTTTATTTGACCGACTTGTTGGCCGTGTGGCTTTCCAAACAGTTTATCACCCGGAAACGAATGAAGTTTTAGTTTCTAGAAATGAACAAATTTCGGAAGATGTAGCTAAGGTTATTGAAGATTCGGGAATCGAATCCGTTGTTATCCGATCCGTATTCACTTGTGATACGAAGCACGGTGTGTGTAAAGGATGTTACGGCCGTAACCTTGCGACTGGTTCCGATGTAGAAGTTGGGGAAGCTGTTGGTATTATTGCTGCCCAATCCATTGGGGAACCAGGTACTCAGTTAACGATGCGTACCTTCCATACTGGTGGGGTAGCGGGTGATGACATTACTCAAGGTTTACCGCGTATCCAAGAATTGTTTGAGGCCCGTAATCCAAAGGGGCAAGCGGTAATTTCAGAAATTGAAGGTACAGTTACTGATATTAAAGAGGTAAACGAGAAAAAAGAAATTGTTGTCCAAGGGGCCATTGAAACAAGAAATTATGTGGCACCTTATGGAGCAAGGTTAAAGGTAGAAGTAGGGCAAAATGTAAGTCCTGGCCAAGAGTTGACAGAAGGTTCCATTGACCCGAAAGAACTTCTTACCGTTTCTGGTGTTCAAGGTGTTCAAGAGTATTTACTCCGAGAAGTACAAAAGGTTTACCGTATGCAAGGGGTAGAAATTGGTGATAAGCACGTTGAGGTAATGGTACGTCAAATGATGCGAAAAATTCGTGTTCTTGATGCAGGAGATACGGAAGTACTCCCAGGATCACTTATTGAAGTTCATCAGTTTAACGAAGCAAACCGCGATATATTATTGCGTGGTGGGTTACCTGCGACAGGAAGACCTGTATTATTGGGTATTACAAAAGCATCTCTTGAAACAGATTCCTTCTTATCGGCAGCATCCTTCCAAGAAACAACTCGTGTTCTTACGGATGCAGCAATTAAAGGGAAGAAGGATGAGCTTGTAGGCCTTAAGGAAAATGTAATTATTGGTAAACTGGTTCCTGCGGGTACAGGAATGCAACGTTACCGACAAATGGCTCCTTCGCAAACAGAGGAGACGGAAACAGACGACTTTATTTTAGAAGAAGCTACTGTACAAGAATAATTTTTGAAAAAATGTTGACACAGGAGTTTCATGGTGGTACTATATTTGAGTGTGCCAAATACCTGATGCTTTGGAGGATGAAAAATGTCTTATGAAAAAGTAGTGCAGGCAACGGAAAAAATAGTGGGCACGAAACAGACACTTAAAGCACTGGAAGATAAGCAGGTTAAAGAAATCATCGTTGCAGCGGATGCTGATCCGAAAGTGATTTCCAAGGTACTGTCGCTAGCTGAAAAGCTGAATGTCCCTCATTCAGAGGTTGACTCGATGCGCAAACTTGGTAAAGCTTGTGGAATAGAAGTAGCTGCCGCTACAGTCGCGATTAAAAAGTAAAAAAGGTTTTTGTCACCAGGGTTAACCTGTTGGCAAAAACTTTCCTTTTACACATTTATGAACCACCTGGACCAGTGGGCTTACTCATTGTTGATAAGAAAGGAGGAAAACCATGCCTACAATTAACCAATTAGTACGTAGAGGACGTGAATCTAAGATCCAAAAATCAGATTCACCAGCATTGAACAAAGGTTACAACAGTTTCAAAAAAGTTCAAACTAACCTTAGCTCTCCACAAAAACGTGGTGTATGTACACGTGTAGGTACGATGACACCGAAGAAACCAAACTCGGCTCTTCGTAAATATGCTCGTGTACGTTTAACTAACGGTATTGAAGTAACGGCGTATATTCCTGGTATCGGACACAACCTTCAAGAGCACAGTGTTGTCTTGATTCGTGGTGGACGTGTAAAAGACTTACCAGGGGTACGTTATCACATCGTTCGTGGAGCTTTAGATACAGCTGGAGTAGAAAATCGTATGCAAGGTCGTTCTAAATACGGAACAAAAAGACCTAAAAAATAATTCAAATAAAAATTATGTTGCAGCTTAATTAATAGTTGTAAACATAGTCTATTATTCCTTGAAAGGAGGGAAACTGATGCCTCGTAAAGGACCTGTACCTCGTAGAGATGTATTACCTGATCCAATTTATAATTCAAAATTAGTAACTCGTTTGATTAACCGCATCATGATTGATGGAAAAAGAGGTGTTGCTCAAACGATCCTATATAAAGCTTTTGAATTAGTACAAGAACGTACTGGTAACGATCCACAAGAAGTTTTTGAACAAGCGTTGAAAAACATCATGCCAGTTCTTGAAGTTAAAGCTCGTCGTGTTGGTGGTGCAAACTATCAAGTACCTATCGAAGTTAAGCCTGAGCGTCGTACGACTTTAGGACTTCGTTGGTTAGTAAGTTACGCACGTCTTCGTGGTGAGAAAACAATGGAAGAGCGTTTAGCGAATGAAATCATGGATGCAGCAAACAACACTGGTGCTGCTGTGAAGAAGCGTGAAGACACTCACCGTATGGCGGAAGCAAACAAAGCATTCGCTCACTATCGTTGGTAAAATTAATAACCGATGTAACTATGTTGCATTTGGCTTAATATAAATTTCTAGGGTCCAGTCTTTGGGAGGAAACTTCCTTTGACTGAAATACCCTGACACATACTAACAATCACATCATTATATGGAAGGAGAAATTACCAATGGCAAGAGAATTCTCCTTAGAAAAAACTCGTAATATTGGTATCATGGCTCACATTGATGCTGGTAAAACAACAACAACTGAACGAGTTCTTTTCTACACAGGGCGTATTCATAAAATCGGTGAAACCCATGAAGGTGCTTCTCAGATGGACTGGATGGAGCAAGAGCAAGAGCGTGGGATAACAATTACGTCCGCTGCAACAACTGCACAATGGAAGGAACATCGAGTAAATATTATCGATACTCCTGGACACGTAGACTTTACAGTAGAAGTAGAACGTTCATTACGTGTATTAGATGGAGCAGTGGCAGTACTAGACGCACAATCTGGTGTAGAACCACAAACAGAAACTGTTTGGCGTCAAGCGACAACTTATGGTGTTCCAAGGGTCGTTTTTGTAAATAAAATGGACAAAATTGGTGCAGATTTCATCTACTCTTTAGGAACATTGCATGATCGTCTTGGAGCTAATGCTCATGCAATTCAGCTGCCTATCGGTGCTGAAGATGAGTTCAACGGGATCATTGACCTTGTTGAAATGAAAGCATATTTCTATGAAGACGATTTAGGAACACGGACGGAAGCTCGTGAAATTCCTGAAGAGTACAAGGCACAAGCAGAAGAGTACCATGACAAGCTTGTGGAAGCAGTATCTGAGTTAGATGAAGAATTAATGATGAAGTATCTTGAAGGAGAAGAGATTACAGTTTCTGAACTGAAAGCTGCTATTCGTAAAGGTACAATCGACGTAGAATTCTATCCAGTAATTTGTGGATCTGCTTTTAAAAATAAAGGTGTTCAATTAATGTTGGACGCTGTTATTGATTACTTACCAGCTCCTACTGATGTACCAGCTATTAGAGGTACGTTACCTGACTCAGAAGAAGAAGTACTTCGTCGTTCCAGCGATGATGAGCCATTTTCTGCTCTAGCTTTCAAAGTTATGACAGACCCATTCGTAGGGAAATTAACTTTCTTCCGAGTATACTCTGGTACAGTTAATTCTGGTTCGTACGTACAAAACTCTACTAAAGGTAAGCGTGAGCGTATGGGACGTATCCTTCAAATGCACGCAAACCACCGTGAAGAGATTGCAACAGTTTATGCTGGGGACATCGCTGCAGGTGTTGGTTTGAAGGAAACGACTACAGGGGATACACTTTGTGACGAAAAGAATCTAGTTATTCTTGAGTCTATGCAATTCCCTGAGCCGGTAATCTCATTATCTGTTGAGCCTAAATCAAAGGCTGACCAAGATAAAATGGGTATGGCCCTTGCAAAGCTGGCTGAAGAGGACCCTACATTCCGTACACATACGGATGAAGAAACAGGGCAAACAATTATCGCAGGTATGGGTGAGCTTCACTTAGATATTATCGTTGACCGTATGAAGCGTGAGTTTAAAGTAGAAGCAAACGTTGGTGCGCCACAAGTATCTTATCGTGAGACAATTCGCCAAGCTGCGAAGTGTGAAGGTAAATTTGTACGTCAATCTGGTGGTCGTGGACAATATGGTCACGTTTGGATTGAATTCTCTCCAAATGAAGAGGGTGCAGGCTTTGAATTCGAAGATGCGGTAGTCGGAGGGGTTGTTCCTCGTGAATATATCGGTTCCGTAAAAGCTGGTTTAGAAGATGCATTAGATAATGGACTTCTTGCTGGTTTCCCAATCATCGACATTAAAGCTAAACTCTTCGATGGTTCTTACCACGATGTTGACTCAAACGAAATGGCGTTTAAAATTGCTGCATCTATGGCATTGAAAGCAGCTAAGACAAAGTGTAACCCTGTAATTCTTGAGCCTGTTATGAAGGTGGAAGTAGTAATTCCAGAAGAATACATGGGTGACATCATGGGTGACATTACTTCCCGTCGTGGACGTGTAGAAGGTATGGATTCCCGTGGTAACGCACAAATCGTTAAAGCGATGGTGCCACTTGCAGAGATGTTTGGTTACGCAACATCTCTACGTTCTAACACGCAAGGACGTGGACAGTACACAATGCACTTTGACCACTATGAAGAAGTACCAAAGAGCATTGCTGAAGAAATTGTTAAGAAAAACGCTGGTCAATAATAGACAAATATTGTCTAACAGCTAATTTTGTTGTAAGCTAAGGAAGGTAATAAGGACAAACTGTTCATTTACCTTTCTTCTCAAATAATAAATTAAAACTTTTTCTCAAAATAAGGAGGAATTAAACATGGCTAAGGAAAAATTTGACCGTTCCAAGACGCATGCCAACATTGGTACGATTGGACACGTTGACCATGGTAAAACAACTTTAACTGCTGCTATCACTCACGTACTTCACAAGAAGTCCGGTAAAGGTGTAGCAATGAACTACGATCAAATCGACGGTGCTCCAGAAGAGCGCGAGCGTGGAATCACAATCTCAACTGCACACGTTGAGTATGAAACTGACTCTCGTCACTATGCACACGTTGACTGCCCAGGACACGCTGACTATGTTAAAAACATGATCACGGGTGCTGCACAAATGGACGGAGCTATCTTAGTGGTATCTGCTGCTGACGGCCCAATGCCACAAACTCGTGAGCACATCTTACTTTCTCGTCAAGTAGGTGTACCATATATCGTTGTATTCTTAAACAAAGTTGACATGGTAGACGACGAAGAACTACTTGAATTAGTAGAAATGGAAGTACGTGACCTTCTTTCTGAGTACGACTTCCCTGGTGATGACATTCCTGTAATCGCTGGTTCTGCTCTTAAAGCTCTTGAAGGTGACGAGCAATACGTTAACAAAATCTATGAATTAATGGACGCTGTTGACAGCTATATCCCAACTCCAGAGCGTGACAAAGATAAGCCATTCATGATGCCAGTTGAGGACGTATTCTCCATCACTGGTCGTGGTACTGTTGCTACTGGACGTGTTGAGCGTGGACAATTAAACGTTGGTGACGAAGTTGCTATCATCGGTTTAACTGACGAAGCTAAGAAAACTACTGTTACTGGTGTTGAAATGTTCCGTAAGCTTCTTGACTATGCAGAAGCTGGAGACAACATTGGTGCATTACTTCGTGGTGTATCTCGTGATGAGATCAACCGTGGTCAAGTACTTGCTAAGCCAGGTACAATCACTCCACACACTAAGTTCAAAGCTGAAGTATACGTTCTTTCAAAAGAAGAGGGTGGACGTCACACTCCATTCTTCACAAACTACCGTCCTCAGTTCTACTTCCGTACAACTGACGTAACTGGTATTTGCCAACTTCCAGAAGGTGTTGAGATGGTAATGCCTGGTGACAACGTAGAAATGACTGTTGAGCTAATCGCTCCAATCGCTATCGAAGAAGGTACTAAGTTCTCTATCCGTGAAGGTGGACGTACTGTAGGTGCCGGCGTTGTTGCTTCAATCCAAGAGTAATAAATACTAGATATATATGAAAAATGCTTCGGGATATGTCCCGGAGCATTTTTTTCGTGGATAAAACTAGTTTGAATTGTCGTGGGTGTAGTAGAATTCGAGTCTAAAATGTGAATACGGCGGGTAAAGTACTCATTTTCGCGGGTAAACTGTTTTTATCAGCGGGTAAAACTAACGGGATGGCGGGTAAAATTATTCTCGATAATGTGGTTTCACTTTTAATAATTTTTATAACCTTATAATTCCATTGATATTTCATTATTTCGACACAATTTTTAAATGATTAAAAAGGATTTAAGAGCGGATTAAACGAAATTTATTAAAAAAATATATAAAGGAGTGTTTATGAAGTGAACTCAATTAAAAAACCTTGTACAAAGTCTCTAAAAATGAAAAAACTAGAGGCGGCAATAAGAAGACTCCCACCGAATTATCCTAAGTTACCATTATTAGAGCAACAGTTAGGGAAGTGTAACGCAGGATATAAGGGGGAGAAAACAGTTGAGTATTATTTAAAATTCATTAATGATTATCATTTGCGAATTTTTCACGACATAAGACTAAAAGATAAAAAAGGTGATGCATTTCAAATGGACTGCTTCTTATTATCCTCAGAAATACCTATTATCCTCGAAATAAAATACATCTCTGGTCTCATTCAATTTGATCCCATTTTCAATCAAATGATTAGAACGTTAAATGGAGAAAGAGAAACATTTTCCAATCCCATTACTCAAGTTGAATTGCAAAAGAAACGCCTCATTCAATGGTTAGTTGATAAGAAAGTACCCACGAACCCTCATGTTGAAACTCTCGTAGTATTCACAAATCCCTATGCTATTTTAGAAACGGACCCTGATTACTATGAAGCAATAAATAAAGTTATTCAGTGTCCAGAGCTCCCGGAAAAACTAGAAGCGATGTATAGAAGGAATCAGCAAAGTTTCTATACAGAAAAGGAGCTAAATAAAATAGAAAGGCTTCTTTTAAGAAGCCACACCCCAGAAGAGTATAGTGTACTAGAAAAATTTGATATACCGCAATCCCATATCATTAAGGGCGTTTACTGCAAAGAATGCCACTCATTTCAGGTGAGAAGACAAAGTAGGAAATGGGTATGTACAAACTGTGGAACTAAAACCAAAGATGCTCACCTTAAATCTCTGGAGGACTACACGTTACTGTACGGACCCAAAATAACAAACAGACAGTTGAGAGATTTTTTACAACTTCCTTCCGAAAATATAGCTCAAAAAATACTAGCATCAATGGAACTACCCTATATTGGGTCATACCGTAATAGAGTTTATTACCTTCCTCTTGATGAATAAATACAATGTGCATAACTTCTATAATAAACAATTCCTATATAGATTATTTAAAATGAGAAATTACAGAGTTTTTTTATCTTATGATGTTTTATAAAAGTGTTAGCTTGTTTATAATGCTATTGTAATGGATGGATTTGTGTCTAATTTTTGAAAACGGCGGGTAAAGTGTTCATAATGGCGGGTAACCCACCTTTAACGGCGGGTAAACACCAAGTTACCGCGGGTAAACCCCTTGCAACCGCGGGTAAAGGTTGTAGTATATCCATATTCGGACTGGGTTCAACTCTAAAAGCTATGAAAACCGATAAGCACCTTATAAAAAACCCAATAAAACCCGCTGAAAACCTTGTTGAAAACACGAATCACCCCATGTATAATAGAAAAAGTGCGAACAGCCAAAAAAAATGTATAAAATTCCTTGCATTGCGTATGGAATTCTTATATAATGTTGAATGTTGGTCAAATGACAGGCTACGATGCGGAAGGTTGCTGACACACCAGGCCCCTTTGCCATGGCTAGTGTGTGAAAATTTTCGCGGAGCAAGTCTATTTCCAAAAATGGGCGAAAAAGGAGGTAATCAAATGGCAAAACAGAAAATTCGCATTCGTTTAAAAGCGTACGATCACAGAATCTTGGATCAATCTGCTGAGAAAATCGTAGAAACAGCTAAACGTTCTGGTGCTGGTGTAGCTGGACCTGTTCCACTACCTACAGAAAAGTCTATCTATACGATTCTTCGTGCGGTACACAAGTATAAAGATTCTCGCGAGCAGTTCGAAATGAGAACTCACAAGCGTTTAATCGATATCTTGAATCCAACACCACAAACTGTGGATGCATTAATGCGATTAGATCTGCCATCAGGCGTCGACATCGAAATCAAGCTATAATAAATGAAACTTAAATGATAATAGGAGGTGTGACTCATGGCCAAAGGAATCTTAGGAAGAAAACTAGGTATGACTCAAATTTTTGCTGAAAATGGTGAAGTTGTTCCTGTAACAGTTATCGAAGCTACTCCAAACGTTGTTCTACAAAAGAAGACAACTGAAGGAGAAGGGTATGAAGCTATCCAGCTTGGTGTTTCAGACTTAAAAGAAAGTCTACAAAACAAGCCAGCAAAAGGGCATGCAGAAAAAGCGAAGACAACCCCTAAGCGCTTCGTAAAGGAATTCCGTGATATAAATGCTGCGGAATATGAAATTGGTCAAGAAGTCAAAGTAGATACATTTGCAGTAGGAGATATCGTTGATGTAACTGGTCAATCAAAAGGGAAAGGTTTCGCTGGTGCTATTAAGCGTCATAACCAATCTCGTGGACCAATGTCTCACGGTTCTCGTTACCACCGTCGTCCTGGTTCAATGGGTCCAGTTGACCCTAACCACGTACGTAAGGGTAAATTATTACCTGGACGAATGGGCGGAGAGCAAGTGACTATTCAAAACTTAGAAATCGTTCGTGTAGATACAGAGCGCAACATTCTATTAGTAAAAGGAAATGTTCCTGGAGCTAAGAAGAGCTACGTAACAGTAAAAACTGCAATTAAAGCAGCTGAATAAGATCGATAAAGAAAGGAGGAGCCCAGATGCCTAAAGTTACTTTGTACAATCAAACTGGCTCTCAAGTAGGCGATATTGAGCTTTCAGATAGTGTTTTTGGAATTGAACCTAATGAAAGTGTTCTATATGACGCTGTTGTGATGCAACAAGCATCTCAAAGACAAGGTACACATGCTACAAAAGGTCGTTCTGATGTTCGCGGTGGCGGACGCAAACCTTGGAGACAAAAGGGAACTGGTCGTGCACGACAAGGATCGATCCGTTCACCACAATGGGTTGGTGGTGGAGTAGTATTCGGACCACAACCACGCAGCTATGCATACAAATTACCAAAAAAACAACGTCGTTTGGCGTTAAAATCTGCTCTTTCTTCTAAGGTGAACGCAGAAGAAATTAGAGTAGTAGATGTATTAAACTTCGATGCTCCAAAAACGAAAGAAATGTTATCAGTTCTTAACGGTCTTTCAGTGGAGAAAAAAGCACTAGTAGTTACTGCAGACTACAACGACGCAGTTGCATTATCTGCTCGTAACATCCCTGGTGTAAAATTCGTCACTGCTGACGGTGTAAACGTACTAGACATACTAAACTACGACAACCTAGTAATTACACAAGACGCTGTGAAAAAGGTAGAGGAGGTGCTTGCATAATGGCAGATGCACGTGATGTTATTAAGCGCCCCGTGATTACTGAACGTTCTACAGATCTTATGGCAGAGCAAAAGTATACTTTTGAAGTAGACCCTCGTGCTAACAAGACTGAAATTAAGAATGCAGTGGAAGAAATTTTTGGCGTTAAAGTAGCTAGCGTTAACACAATGAACTACAAAGGTAAGTTCAAGCGTTTCGGTCGCTACACAGGCTACACTAGCAAGCGCAAGAAAGCCATTGTACAACTTACACCAGACAGCAAAGAATTAGAATTCTTTGAAGGTGTTTAATAAGTTTTAGTGAAAGGAGGAAACAAACATGCCTATCAAAAAGTATAAACCAACCAGTAATGGTCGTCGCGGTATGACTACATTAGATTTCAGTGAAATTACAACGGATAAGCCGGAAAAATCCCTTTTGGAACCTTCAAAAAGAAAGGGCGGTCGTAATAACCAAGGTAAATTGACTGTACGTCACCAAGGTGGTGGACACAAGCGTCAATACCGTGTAATCGACTTTAAGCGTGATAAAGATGGAATTCCAGGACGCGTTGCTACGATCGAATATGATCCAAACCGTTCTGCCAATATCGCTCTAATCAACTATGTTGATGGAGAGAAAAGATATATTTTAGCACCTAAAGGTATCCAAGTTGGCATGGAGATCATGTCTGGTAAAGATGCCGATATTAAAGTAGGTAACGCATTACAATTAAAAGATATCCCAGTTGGTACAGTAATCCACAATATTGAGTTAAGACCTGGTAAAGGTGGACAGCTTGTACGTTCTGCTGGTGCGGAAGCTCAATTATTAGGTAAAGAAGGAGATTACGTATTAGTACGTTTACGCTCTGGAGAAACTCGCCTGATCTTAGCTACTTGCCGTGCATCTATCGGTCAAGTTGGTAATGTTGAGCACGAACTAGTGAACATTGGTAAAGCTGGTCGTTCTCGCTGGTTAGGTAAGCGTCCGACAGTTCGTGGTTCCGTAATGAACCCTAACGATCACCCACACGGTGGTGGTGAAGGACGTGCCCCAATCGGACGTAAGTCTCCAATGTCACCATGGGGTAAACCAACACTTGGATTTAAAACTCGTAAGAAAAACAAAGACACGGATAAATATATTGTGCGTCGTCGCAAAAAATAACGGGATTGTGCTACGGTTCTCAAGGAGAAGAACCGTAGGTCAATCGCGAAGGGAGGTACAATCATGGGTCGTAGCTTAAAAAAAGGACCTTTTGTCGATGATCATTTAATGAAGAAAGTAGAAGCAATGGGCGAAGACAGAAGAGTAATTAAAACTTGGTCTCGTCGTTCAACAATTTTCCCAGAGTTCATCGGACATACAATTGCCGTATACGACGGTCGTAAACACGTACCAGTTTACATTTCTGAAGATATGGTTGGACATAAGCTTGGTGAATTCGCGCCTACAAGAACTTATAAAGGCCATGCTGCAGACGATAAGAAAACACGACGTTAATAAAGAGGGGAGGTACTTTCCATGGAAGCAAAAGCAGTTGCAAAACAAGTGCGTATTGCTCCTCGTAAAGTTCGCCTAGTGGTTGACTTAATTCGCGGAAAAGGTGTTGGAGAAGCAATTTCTATCTTACGCCATACGCCGAAAAAAGCATCTCCAGTAGTTGAGAAGTTATTAAACTCAGCTATTGCGAACGCAGAGCATAACTATGAAATGGAACCTGACAATCTAGTTGTCAGCAAAGTATATGTAGACGAAGGTGTTACATTAAAAAGATTTCGTCCACGTGCAATGGGACGTGCAAGCAGAATCAATAAAAGAACTAGCCATATTACATTAGTTCTAACTGAGAAGAAGGAGGGATAAGTGTGGGTCAAAAAGTAAATCCTATCGGACTTCGTGTGGGTATTATCCGCGACTGGGAGTCAAAATGGTATGCAGATAAAGACTATGCTGATCTATTACACGAAGACATTAAAATTCGTGAGTATTTAGAGAAGAAGTTAAGAGACGCAGCTTTATCCACCGTAGAAATCGAGCGTGCAGCAAACCGTGTTAACGTGACGATTTATACTGCTAAACCAGGAATGGTTATCGGTAAAGGTGGATCTGAGGTAGAAGCACTACGTAAAGCATTAAATCAATTAACTGGCAAGCGAGTTCACATCAACATCAACGAAGTGAAAACTCCAGATATGGATGCACGCTTAGTTGCTGACAATATTGCTCGTCAATTAGAAAATCGTATTTCATTCCGCCGTGCGATGAAGCAAGCAATTCAACGTACAATGAGATCTGGTGCGCAAGGTATTAAAACTGAAGTATCTGGTCGTCTTGGCGGGGCAGATATTGCTCGTTCTGAATCTTACAGCGAAGGAACTGTTCCACTTCATACTTTAAGAGCTGACATCGATTATGGTACTGCAGAAGCAGATACTACTTACGGTAAGCTTGGAGTAAAAGTATGGATCTATCGTGGTGAGGTCCTTCCAACGAAAGGAACGAAACAAGAGGAAGGAGGAAAATAATCATGCTAATGCCTAAACGTGTAAAATTCCGACGCGAACATCGTGGTAAAATGCGCGGCCGTGCAAAAGGTGGTACTGAAGTAAACTTCGGTGAATATGGCCTGCAAGCATTAGAAGCATCATGGATTACAAACCGTCAAATAGAAGCAGCACGTATTGCAATGACACGTTATATGAAACGTGGAGGTAAAGTATGGATTAAAATTTTCCCAGATAAGCCTTATACAGCGAAGCCTCTTGAAGTCCGAATGGGTTCCGGTAAAGGTGCACCTGAAGGATGGGTAGCGGTTGTTAAGCCAGGGAAAATTATGTTTGAAATTGCCGGAGTTTCTGAGGAGGTAGCTCGCGAAGCATTGCGATTAGCTGCTCATAAATTACCGATTAAATGTAAATTTGTAAAACGCGAAGAAGTGGGTGGTGACGCAAATGAGAGCTAATGAGATTCGAAACCTAACCACTGCAGAAATTGAGCAAAAGTCTAAGTCTTTAAAAGAAGAGTTATTCAATCTTCGCTTTCAACTTGCGACTGGACAGTTAGACAATCCAGCCCGCATCCGTGAAGTGAAAAAATCAATTGCTCGTGCTAAAACGGTACTACGTGAAAGAGAACTTGGTATCACGAACGAATAATCCTGAGAGGAGGCTTGCACAGTGACTGAACGTAATAATCGCAAGACGTATACTGGTCGTGTTGTATCTGACAAGATGGACAAAACCATTACGGTTCTTGTAGAAACGTATAAAATGCACCCGCTCTACGGAAAGCGTGTTAAATACTCTAAGAAGTTTAAAGCTCATGATGAGAATAACACAGCGAAGCTAAATGATATCGTACGTATCATGGAAACTCGTCCATTATCTAAGGATAAGCGTTTCCGTTTAGTAGAAGTGGTAGAAGAAGCTGTAATTATTTAAGAAGTTTACGTTTGCTTACCTGAAGGGAGGTAAAGAAATACTATGATTCAACAAGAAAGCCGATTAAAAGTAGCTGACAACTCAGGAGCTCGTGAAGTACTTTGTATTAAAGTTCTTGGCGGTACAGGTCGTAAAACTGCGAACGTAGGAGACATTATTGTCTGTTCTGTGAAGCAAGCAACACCTGGGGGCGTTGTCAAGAAGGGTGACGTTGTACGCGCGGTAATCGTACGTACTAAGAGTGGTGTTCGCCGTCCAGACGGTTCTTATATTAAATTTGATGAGAATGCTGCAGTTATAGTACGGGATGATAAGAGCCCACGTGGAACTCGTATCTTCGGACCAGTTGCACGTGAACTACGTGACAATCAGTTTATGAAGATCGTATCTTTAGCTCCTGAAGTACTTTAATTTTTATAAATAAATGAACGGGAAAATTTAGGTGTTAAGGAGGTGCCCTTATGTCTCAACCGAAATTGCATGTCAAAAAAGGAGATACTGTTAAAGTTATCTCTGGAAAAGACAAAGGCAAGGAAGGTAAAATCCTTGAAGCATACCCAAGTCAATCACGCGTACTTGTGGAAGGTGTTAATATGGTTCACAAACATGCGAAACCATCTCAAGCCAACCCACAAGGTGGAATTGTTAATCAAGAAGCGCCAATTCACGCTTCTAACGTGATGCCAATTGACCCAAAAACGAACGAACCAACTCGTATCGGGTATAAAGTGGAGAACGGGAAAAAAGTAAGAATCGCAAAAAAATCTGGCGAAGTTTTGGATAAGTAATAGCCAGGTGCTGAAGGGAGGTTTACTCAATGAATCGTCTGCAAGAAAGATATAGAAACGAAATAGTTCCTGCAATGACTGAGAAGTTCAACTACTCATCCGTAATGCAGGTACCTAAAGTTGAAAAGATCGTTATCAACATGGGTGTTGGTGACGCTGTACAAAACTCTAAAGTTTTAGATAAAGCTGTCGAAGAATTAGCAGAGATTTCTGGTCAAAAGCCATTAATCACTAAAGCTAAAAAATCTATCGCAGGATTTAAGCTTCGTGAAGGGATGCCGATCGGTGCAAAGGTAACATTACGTGGAGAGCGTATGTACCAATTCCTTGATAAATTAGTTACTGTTTCTTTACCACGAGTACGTGACTTCCGCGGTGTTTCTAAGAAAGCATTCGATGGACGTGGTAACTATACATTGGGAGTTAAAGAACAATTAATTTTCCCAGAAATCGAGTATGACAAAGTTGATAAAGTTCGCGGAATGGATATCGTGATTGTTACAACAGCAAACACGGACGAAGAAGCACGTGAACTTCTCACTCAAATGGGCATGCCGTTTCAAAAATAAACTCGTGCTAAAAAGGAGGAGTGAAGACCTTGGCTAAAAAATCGATGATCGCAAAAGCGAAAAGGCCTAAAAAGTTTCAAGTGCAAGAATATACTCGATGCGAACGCTGCGGTCGCCCGCACAGTGTAATTCGCAAGTTCAAACTTTGCCGTATCTGCTTCCGAGAACTTGCATACAAAGGTCAAATTCCGGGCGTCAAAAAAGCTAGCTGGTAATTCCGTTTAGGGAAGGAGGTATAACGAATGGTCATGACAGATCCAATTGCTGATATGCTGACTCGTATTCGCAACGCGAATACTGTTCGACACAATAGTTTGGAGCTTCCAGCTTCAAAAATTAAGCGTGAAGTGGCAGACATTTTAAAGCGCGAAGGATTCATTCGCGATTTCGAATATATTGAGGATAACAAACAAGGTATCCTACGTATTTTCCTTAAGTACGGTGCAAACAACGAACGTGTCATTACTGGACTTAAGAGAATTAGTAAACCAGGACTTCGAGTATACGCAAAAGCTGATCAGCTTCCACGTGTGCTAGGTGGATTAGGAATTGCAATCATTTCATCATCTAATGGAATGATTACAGATAAAGAAGCTCGCCAACAACAAGTTGGTGGAGAAGTATTGGCTTACATTTGGTAATACGATTGGAAGAGAATGGAGGTGTAAGGTATGTCTCGTGTAGGTATTAAACCAGTTGAGATTCCATCTGGAGTAGATGTGAAATTAGAAGGTAATACAATTACAGTTAAAGGACCTAAAGGCGAATTATCTCGTGATCTTCATGCTGATATGATTGTTAAGCAAGAAGAGAACACAATCGTTGTTGAGCGTCCATCTGAAAATAAATTACATCGTGCTCTTCATGGTACCACTCGTAGTGTCATCAGCAACATGATTGAGGGTGTTACGAAAGGGTACGAAAAA
Source organism: Evansella vedderi (assembly GCF_030813435.1). Classification (GTDB taxonomy): domain Bacteria; phylum Bacillota; class Bacilli; order Bacillales; family Salisediminibacteriaceae; genus Evansella; species Evansella vedderi. The sequence goes on from NZ_JAUSUG010000014.1 coordinate 45,190, forward strand.
GCACTTGAATTAGTGGGTGTTGGTTACAGAGCAACGAAAACAGGGAATAAACTTGTATTAAACGTAGGTTTATCCCACCCAGTTGAATTTGAACCTGAGCAAGGGTTAGAAATTGAAGTACCAGCGAACACAAAGGTTATCGTTAAAGGTATCGATAAGGAACGTGTAGGAGCGTTAGCTTCAAACATTCGCGCTGTAAGAAAACCTGAACCTTACAAAGGGAAAGGAATTCGCTACGAAGGTGAGTTCGTAAGACGTAAGGAAGGTAAGACAGGTAAATAGTAAATAACGGAAAGAAAGGACTGACGTTCAATGATCACTAAGACAAACAAGAACGCGGTACGTAGAAAAAGACACGCACACGTTCGTCGTACGGTGAAAGGCACTGCAGAACGTCCTCGTTTGAACGTTTTCCGTTCTAATAAGCATATTTACGCACAATTAATCGACGACGTATCTGGCGTTACGATTGTAAGTGCTTCAAGCTTAGATAAAGAACTAAAACTTGAAAACGGCGGAAATAAGGAAGCAGCGCAAAAAGTCGGTGAACTTGTAGCGAAGCGTGCCCTTGAAAAAGGTCAAGAAGCAGTTGTATTTGATCGTGGTGGATATCTCTATCATGGTCGTGTTCAAGAACTTGCAGACGCAGCACGTGAAGCTGGTCTGAAGTTCTAATCAAGGCTAGAAGGAGGGAAAATCATTCATGCGTATCGACCCAAATAAATTAGAACTTGAAGAGAGAGTCGTTACTGTCAACCGTGTTGCAAAGGTGGTAAAAGGTGGACGTCGTTTCCGCTTTGCTGCATTGGTTGTAGTTGGAGATAAAAACGGACATGTTGGTTTCGGGATGGGTAAAGCTTTAGAAGTTCCTGAAGCTATCCGTAAGGCGATTGAAGACGGTAAGAAAAACTTAATCCGTGTACCAATCCAAGGAACAACAATTCCACATCAAATTACTGGTCAGTTTGGTGCAGGTAGTGTGCTACTAAAACCAGCTTCTGAAGGTACTGGAGTTATCGCTGGTGGACCAGTTCGTGCAGTACTAGAGCTTGCTGGTGTAGGTGACATTCTTTCTAAATCCTTAGGATCAAATAATCCAATCAACATGGTGCGTGCAACGATCGAAGGACTTACAGAATTAAAGAGTCCGGAAGACGTGGCAAAACTACGCGGCAAATCAGTAGAAGAGCTGCTAGGTTAAGGAGGGATTTGGCATGGCAAAAAAACTAGAGATCACCCTCAAACGTAGCTTGATCGGACGCCCAGAAGATCAGCGCGTCACTGTAAAGACACTTGGTCTTCGTAAAGTGAATCACACTGTCGTTCAAGAGGACAATCCAGCAATTCGCGGAATGGTAACAAAAGTTTCTCATCTCGTCAGTGTTAAAGAAGTAGAAGCGTAATTCATAAACAGTTGAGGAGGTGCTAATATGAAACTTCACGAATTAAAACCCGCAGAAGGATCTCGTAAAGAACGTAAGCGTGTAGGTCGCGGAATCGGTTCAGGGACCGGTAAAACTGCAGGTAAAGGACATAAAGGTCAAAACGCCCGTTCAGGTGGCGGGGTTCGTCCTGGATTCGAAGGTGGGCAAATGCCAATCTTCCGTCGTTTACCAAAGCGTGGATTTACAAATCCAACTCGTAAAGAGTATGCAATTGTGAACCTAGAAACATTGAATCGTTTTGATGAGGGTGTTGAAGTAACTCCAGAACTTTTAATTGAATCTGGTATCGTAAGTAACGAGAAAGATGGAATTAAAATTTTGGGTGAAGGAACTATCGAGAAGAAACTTACTGTGAAAGCTCATAAGTTCTCAGCATCTGCTAAAGAAGCGATTGAAGCTGCCGGCGGAACAACTGAGGTGGTTTAATGTTTCAAACAATTTCCAATATCATGCGTGTAGGTGATTTAAGGAATAAAATTCTTTTCACCTTAACGATGTTAATTGTCTTTCGCATCGGTGCTCACATCCCTGCTCCAGGGGTAGATGCAGACGTACTGGATTTTGCAGGACAAATGAACGCCTTTGGGTTTCTTAATACCTTTGGCGGTGGAGCACTTGAAAGATTTTCGATTTTTGCAACGGGGATCATGCCATATATTACTGCATCCATTATCGTACAGTTATTGAGAATGGATGTAGTCCCTAAATTCGCTGAGTGGTCAAGACAAGGTGAAGTAGGGCGTCGGAAGCTTGCACAAGTAACGAGGTATGGTACGATTGTTATTGCATTTTTCCAAGCCTTGGCGATGTCAATTGGTTTCAACAACCTTTTTCCAGGACTTGTACCTAATCCAACTTGGACGACATTCTTGCTTATTGCAGTTACACTTACTGCAGGTACAGCATTCCTAATGTGGCTAGGTGAACAAATCACAGCCAAAGGAGTAGGTAATGGTATTTCTATCATTATCTTCGCTGGTATCGCAGCTGGTATACCTAATGGTGTCAATCAGATATACGCTACTCACATTCAAGAAGCTGGGGATGCTTTGTTCATTAATATTGTGATCATCGCATTATTGCTCCTTGCTGTGTTGGCCATTACGGTAGGTGTTATCTTTGTGCAACAAGGATTACGTAAAATTCCTGTTCAATACGCCAAGAAATTGGTTGCTGGGAAACCTCAAGGGGGGCAATCTACACACTTGCCTTTAAAAGTAAACTCAGCCGGGGTAATTCCAGTTATCTTTGCAATGGCCCTTTTCATCTTCCCGCCTACAGTTGCCGGGTTGATCGGGGATAACAATACGATAGCTGGCTGGATAACGAGAAACTTTGATTATACGCAACCATTTGGACTAGTAGTCTATGCGCTGTTAATCATTGGTTTTACGTACTTCTATACGTTTGTCCAAGTAAATCCAGAACAAATGGCCGAAAACCTGAAAAAACAAGGTGGTTATATTCCTGGTATTCGCCCTGGTAATACGACGCAAGTGTATATCACTCGAATTCTTTATCGTTTGACATTCGTCGGTGCACTCTTCCTGGCAACTGTTTCAATAATCCCGGTCTTTTTTACAGAACTGGCTGGACTACCTCCAGCAGTACAAATAGGGGGTACTGGATTATTGATCGTTGTTGGTGTAGCGTTAGATACGATGAAGCAAGTTGAAAGCCAATTAATTCAACGTTCCTATAAAGGGTTCTTGAAGTAATAAAGGGAGAATTTCTCCCTTTGCTTTCAATCGTGAAAAATAACGATGGAGGGGTAGAGAGATGAATTTAATCTTAATGGGGCTTCCAGGAGCAGGGAAAGGAACACAAGCAGAGAAAATTGTCGAAAAATATGGGATTCCTCACATTTCAACCGGCGATATGTTCCGTTCCGCTATAAAAAATGGTACAGAACTTGGTTTGAAGGCAAAGGCCTTTATGGACGAGGGGAACTTAGTACCAGATGAAGTAACGGTAGGTATCGTTCGGGAGCGACTTAGTAAGGATGACTGTAAAAACGGTTTTTTGCTTGATGGCTTTCCTAGAACTGTGGCACAAGCTGATGCGTTAGAGGAAATGTTACAAGGACTTGGTCGTAAAATTGACCATGTTTTATATATAGAGGTACCGAAAGAGGACTTATTTAAACGACTTACTGGACGTTGGATTTGTCCAACATGCGGAGCAACGTACCATGAGATCTATAATCCTCCTAAAGTATCTGGAAAATGTGATAAAGATGGTAGTGACTTAATTCAACGTGAGGACGATAAACCTGAAACCGTTGGTAAACGTTTAGAAGTTAACTTAGAGCAGACACAGCCATTAGTTGACTTTTACACGGATAAGGGCTATCTTCGTAAATTAGATGGAAATAAAGAAATCAACGAAGTTTTTGAAGATATCGATGGGATTATCAAAGGGAGTAATCAATGATTATCTGTAAGACGGCAAGAGAGTTAGAAATCATGCGTGTAGCAGGTGAAATTGTTGCCCTAACTCACCAAGAACTTCAAAAGTACATCGAACCTGGTATCACAACAAAAGAATTAGACAGCATCGCCGATAACTTTATTCGACAACATGATGCGATTCCATCTTTTAAAGGCTATAATGGATTTACTGGTAGCATTTGTGCTTCAGTAAATGATGAATTGGTACACGGAATTCCTGGAGATCGGATCCTAAAGGATGGCGACATTATCAGTATTGATATTGGCGCTAATTATAACGGGTACCACGGGGACTCCGCTTGGACCTATCCAGTTGGGAGCATTTCCGAAGAAAACCGCAAACTTCTAGAAGTTACTGAAGAATCATTGTATAGAGGTCTTGCGGAAGCAAAACCAGGGGAACGATTGTCTAATATATCTCATGCAATACAAACCTATGTGGAAAAGCACGGTTTTTCCATTGTAAGAGAATATGTTGGGCATGGAGTGGGACAGGAGCTTCATGAAGATCCACAGATTCCTCATTTCGGACCACCAGGAAAAGGCCCACGACTTAAGCCAGGAATGGTTTTAGCCGTTGAACCGATGGTAAATGCTGGATCACGTCACGTTCGAGTCCTTAAGGATAATTGGACGGTAGTGACAACAGATGGGAAAATGTGTGCCCATTTCGAACACACCATTGCTATTGTAGATACAGGATATGAAATATTGACAAAAACCGAGAGATAAGGTGGTCACTAAATGAAAGATCCTGATTCGGTTCCACAAGTGGGAGAGCTTGTGCGAATTTTAAATGGTAGGGACAAAGATCAATTTGCATGTGTGATAGAAGTGATGGATGGACGTTTTGTTCGAATCGCCGATGGGGATAAGCGTAAGGTAGATCGGGCAAAAAAGAAGAACATACAACACATTCAGCGACTTGATATTGTTGCCCCAGAGGTAAAAAATAGCATTGTTGAAACGGGTCGTGTAACCAATGCAAAGCTGCGTTTTGCAATTTCAACATATATAGATGATAATTTACTGAAGGAAGGAGAGTAAATTCATGGCCAAAGAAGATGTAATCGAAGTAGAGGGGACGGTTATTGAACCACTTCCTAACGCAATGTTCCGAGTTGAACTGGAAAATGGACATAAAATCTTGGCACATGTCTCTGGTAAAATTCGTATGCACTTCATTCGCATTTTACCAGGCGACAAAGTTACTGTAGAATTGTCTCCGTATGATTTAACTCGTGGTCGAATCACGTATCGTTATAAATAACACTAAATCAGTGGCACTCCGCAACATAAGGAGGTAAAAACATGAAGGTAAGACCGTCTGTCAAACCAATATGCGAAAAATGTAAGGTTATTCGCCGAAAAGGTACCGTCATGGTAATTTGCGAAAATCCTAAACACAAACAAAAACAAGGCTAATTCACAGGAGGTGTAAACTATGGCACGTATTTCCGGTGTCGACATTCCTCGTGACAAACGAGTTGTCGTTTCATTAACGTACGTATTTGGAATCGGTAATTCCCGTGCGAAGGAAATTCTAGCGAAGGCTGGTGTTTCTGAAGACACACGCGTACGCGACTTAACAGAAGATGAACTTGGTAAAATCCGTGAAGTAATTGACGGTTATAAAGTAGAAGGGGATCTTCGACGTGAAGTTTCTCTAAACATTAAGCGTTTGATCGAAATTGGATCATACCGCGGTATTCGTCATCGTCGTGGACTACCTGTTCGTGGTCAAAAGACGAAGAATAATGCACGTACACGTAAAGGTCCACGTCGTACAGTTGCAAACAAGAAGAAGTAAGGGAGGTAATGTTGGAATATGGCTAAACCGAAAACGACTCGTACAAAACGTCGTCAACGTAAAAATATTGAATCCGGTGTTGCGCACATTCGCTCCACTTTCAATAACACAATCGTAACCATCACTGACACTAGTGGTAACGCGATTTCTTGGGCAAGTGCTGGAGCACTAGGCTTCAAAGGGTCACGTAAATCTACTCCATTCGCAGCACAAACTGCAGCAGAAACTGCAGCAAAAGCAGCGATGGAACACGGAATGAAAACAGTTGAAGTTTCCGTTAAAGGTCCAGGTGCTGGCCGTGAAGCAGCAATTCGCTCACTTCAAGCAACTGGTTTAGAAGTAAACATGATTAAAGATGTTACTCCAGTACCACATAACGGATGCCGTCCGCCAAAACGTCGTAGAGTGTAATCCGCATCAGAGGTATGGAACTTCATACCCTTGTCAATAATGGTTTAAGAGTCATTGACCGTGTAAACGGCTCTTTGTAAAGTATTGACGGTTTCGTAACAGGTCGGGATGTGCCCAAAAAGGGATTCCGGTTGAACGAGTAGCCTTCAACCGGGGTTTCGACGTTTTGAAGGAGGGTTTGTGTAAATGATCGAAATAGAAAAGCCAAAAATTGAGACGATTGAGATCAGTGAAGATGCATCATATGGAAAGTTTGTAGTAGAGCCTTTGGAAAGAGGTTATGGAACGACGTTAGGTAACTCCCTGCGCCGAATTCTATTATCTTCCCTTCCAGGTTCTGCGGTGACTACGGTGCAATTTGATGGAGTACTCCATGAGTTTTCAACGATTGAAGGTGTAGTAGAGGATGTTACCTCTATCATTTTAAATCTAAAGAAGCTCGCACTGAAAATTTACTCAGAAGAAGAAAAAACGTTAGAAATTGAAGCGCAAGGAGAAGGTGTAGTCACTGCTGCAGACTTTATGCATGACAGTGATGTGGAGGTTTTAAACCCTGACCTTCATATTGCAACGCTCTCGAAAGGAGCGAAATTCCATATGAAAGTTACGGCTAGTGGTGGTCGCGGTTATGTTCCTGCTGAAGGAAATAAGTCCGATGATTTACCAATCGGTGTTATACCAGTTGATTCTATTTACACACCAGTTTCCCGTGTAAACTATCAAGTGGAAAACACCCGTGTAGGTCAAATTACGAACTATGATAAATTGACACTAGACGTATGGACAGATGGAAGCATTCGTCCAGAAGAGGCTGTTTCCCTTGGCGCGAAAATTTTAACGGAGCATTTAAATATCTTTGTTGGCTTAACCGATCAAGCTCAACATGCAGAGATAATGGTCGAGAAAGAAGAAGACCAAAAAGAAAAAGTGCTTGAAATGACGATCGAAGAACTTGACTTGTCTGTTCGTTCTTATAATTGCTTAAAACGTGCAGGCATTAACACAGTTCAAGAACTAACTCACAAATCAGAAGAAGATATGATGAAGGTACGTAACCTTGGACGAAAGTCTTTAGAAGAGGTTCAAGAGAAACTAGGAGAACTAGGCCTAGGTCTTCGTAAGGAAGAATAGATAGTTTTATTTTCTCCATACTTCATCTCATCTCATGCTATAGAAGAAATTTGACTTGAGAAGGAGGGACACCCATGGGATACAGAAAATTAGGTCGTGATTCTAGTGCTCGTAAAGCATTATTCCGTGACTTAGCTACAGATTTAATCATCAACGAAAGAATCGAAACAACTGTCCCAAAAGCGAAAGAGCTTCGTTCAATCGTTGACCAAATGATTACACTTGGAAAACGTGGTGACCTGCATGCACGTCGTCAAGCAGCTGCATTCATTCGTAATGAGATTGCAGACGCAGAAGCTGGTACAAATGCAGTTCAGAAGTTATTTGATGATATCGCACCACGCTATGAGGACCGTCAGGGCGGTTATACACGCGTTCTTAAGCTTGGACCTCGCCGTGGAGACGGTGCAGAAATGGCGATTATTGAGCTAGTATAATAGAAGCTATAGCTTTTATCGAATTGATTTTTTCAAAGGGCGAGACACAGAATCCAATTAGATTCTGTATCTATGCCCTTTTTTAGCTTACTTCCCCAAAGCGCTTTACTTTGGGGAAGTAAGCTAAACGATGAACGGAGCTTTCGCAAGCTCTTAGAGCAGTGACGAGTGTTTTTCTCGTCACTGCGCGCGAAAAGCGGGTCATCGTCACACTACATATAGATACTTCCTTTTGGAAAGTTGATAGGTAGTATCCTAAAATATTTATACAAATATTCGAAATTATTTGTAAACATATTTACCGGGGAATAAGGGAGGTCTTCGAATGGAAATAATCCAAATGAATAACGTATACTTCCGATATAGGCCTTCAGATAAATTAGTATTGAAGAATATTAATCTCACCATTCAATCCGGAGAATGGGTCTCTATTGTTGGTCATAACGGATCTGGGAAATCAACTTTAGCAAAATTTATGAACGCCCTTTTTACCCCTATAGAAGGACAGGTCCTTGTGAGTGGACTTTCTACTTCCAATGTTAATAACCATACACTTATAAGAAGAAAGGTTGCAATGGTTTTTCAAAATCCTGATAATCAAATCGTAGGTCCCACGGTGGAAGATGATGTTGCTTTCGGATTAGAAAATTGTGGCGTACCCTATGAAGAAATGGTACAAAGGGTTCAGGAGAGCATTAATAAAATGGGATTGAATGGACTTGAACTAAGTGAGCCTCATCGTCTATCTGGAGGACAAAAACAGCGTGTAGCCTTAGCTGGCGCAATTTCTATGAATCCGAAAATATTAGTGTTGGATGAAGCTACATCAATGCTAGACCCTACAGGAAGAGAAGAAGTGATCCGCTACGTACAGAAACTTAACCGGGACGAGAATATGACGGTTATTACAATTACTCATGATTTAAAGGAAGCTGTCCTTTCTGATCGAATGGTTGTGATGAAGGATGGTGCCATCATTGGGAACGGTTTACCTAGTGCTCTACTAACGAATAAAGATTTATTAAAGCAAGCCAGGCTTAGGCAGCCGTTTATTTACGAACTAGTAGAAGCATTGACATGCAGGGGAGTCCCAATCTCTGTGGGTCAAATTTCTGAAGAAGAATTGGTGAAAACACTATGCAAATTACAGCAACAGATGTAGCTTATACATATATGAAAGATACCCCCTTTGAAAAAAAAGCATTACATAACTTCAACATTCGTTTAAAGAACCATACATATACTGCCATTATCGGGCAAACCGGTTCAGGAAAATCAACATTCGTCCAGCTATTAAATGGTTTATTAAAACCTACTGAAGGAGAAGTCACTATAGGTGATTGGAAAATTTATAAGGATACAAAGGAAAAGGAACTTTATTTTATAAGGAAACGAGTGGGGATGGTATTTCAGTTTCCAGAGCATCAACTGTTTGATGAAACGGTGTTAAAGGATGTTATGTACGGACCTATTAATTTTGGTAAGTCCAAAAAGGAAGCAGAAGAAATCTCAAAGGAAATGCTTACTCTTGTAGGGATTGAACCCGACCTTTATGAACGGTCCCCCTTTGAGTTAAGTGGTGGTCAAATGAGGCGAGTTGCTATTGCTGGAGTATTAGCCATAGAGCCTTCAGTTTTAATACTAGACGAACCAACAGCTGGCTTAGATCCACAAGGGCATGAAGGGATAATGAATATACTATTTCAATGGTACAAGGGCTCAGACGAACGCTCGATAATCTTGGTTACACATCAAATGGAAGATGCCTCGAGGTATGCGGAACATATTATTGTAATGGATAAAGGGGAGCTTGCTATGGAAGGCACTCCAGAAGAAGTATTTGCCCAACAGAAAGAATTGGAGGCACTAGGTTTAGGGATTCCGGAAACAGTAAAACTATTAAAGTTATTAAAGGAGAAATCTGGTGATAAAAAAATAAATACCGTAAAGTTTACCCTAGGAGACACTGTAGAAGAAATACTCTCTTTTCTAGGAAAGGATTAGCAAATGTTAGATCATGTTATTATTGGACAATATGTTCCGGGAAAATCCTTTGTACACCGAATGGACCCGAGGGCTAAATTGATTTGCCTAATGCTGTTTGTGGTTTTTCTTTTTATAAGCAGGCATCCATTTGTATTAATAGGAGGTTTAATATTAACGACGACTGCCTTCTATTATGCAAAAATTCCTTTACGTTTTTATATAAAAGGAATGCGATTTATTGTCATTATTATTCTCTTTACATTTATTTTACATTTATTTTTGACTAGAGAAGGTCCCGCCATTTTTTCAACACCGATTTTTACCATTTACCTTGGAGGGGTTACTCAAGGTGGGTTTATGGCCACCCGGTTATTAGTACTATTTATTATGGCATCTTTACTCACGTTAACAACGACACCGGTAGCCTTAACAGATGGACTGGAAACCCTTATGAAACCATTAAAAAAATTGGGGGTACCTACCCATGAATTAGCTTTTATGATGTCTATTGCACTCCGTTTTATACCTACACTATTAGATGAAACGGCAAAAATTATAAAAGCACAAAGGGCAAGGGGAGCTAACTTCACACAAGGTTCCCTTTGGAACAGGTTAAAAGCCGTCATCCCTATTTTTATCCCATTATTTGTACAGTCCTTTAAAAGGGCAGAAGATTTAGCAACGGCGATGGAAGCAAGGGGATATGAAGGAGGAGAAGGAAGAACAAAATTCCGCCTTTTAACGTGGCTGAAAAAAGATACATATGCAGTTATTGTTTTTGCATTATATGCGCTCATAGTCCTGATTGTAAAAATTGGAGGTGGTAATTGATGGGGAATAGAGTGAAGGCAATCGTATCCTATGACGGTACCCTCTTCTCAGGATATCAGGTTCAACCTGAGAAGAGGACTGTTCAAGGGGAATTGGAAAAGGCATTAGCAAGGATACACAAAGGGGATAAATGGAAGGTAACAGGTTCTGGGCGTACAGACACTGGTGTTCACAGCATTGGGCAAACAATACATTTTGACACAACCCTTTCTATTCCAGCCGAGAGATGGCCAAATGCCTTAAACAGCTTACTTCCCGAAGATATAATGGTCAGAGAAGTTACCTACGTGGATCCAGATTTTCATGCCCGATATGATACAGTAGGGAAGGAATACGTTTATCAAGTAAATAATTCGAAAAAGAAGAATATATTTAAAAGGAACTATATGTATCATTACCCATATGAACTTTCCCTTTCAGAAATGAAACGAGCCGCGGTACTTCTTATGGGAACTCATGACTACTCTAGCTTCTCTTCACCGAGGACCAGCGTAGTGGATAAGGTACGAACGATCTTTCATGTTGGAATAGAAAAAAAAGAGGACGAATGGATTTTCCGTTACATAGGTACTGGATTTCTTTATCAAATGGTCCGCATTCTCACAGGAACCCTTTTGGAAGTTGGGAAAGGGAAAATTGAGGCAGATATTATCCCTTCTATTATTGAAGGGAAAGACCGGGACTTAGCCGGTCCTACCATCCCCGGGAATGGCCTTTATTTAACGAAAGTTTTTTATGAAAAACAAAAACTCCAGGAGGAACTGGATAAACTGCAAAAATCCATGTAAATAAATGTATATATTTTGCTGTTTCGAGTGCAATTTTACCTTGGCATGAATCAATTATCTTTTAGAAAATAGCCAATCGTAGAAAAAAATTAAATGACAACGAATCCTGGTGTAACATTTTGTTGACATGGCCTTTCATATGTTATATGATGATATACGGTATTTCTATACCCACTAGCCCCGGGTAAGGAATCTACAGTAGAATTTGTTAATTGACGCTTAAGTTTTTGTGAAATTTGATTTGGAGGGAAACAAATGCGTACGACATATATGGCAAAGCCAAGTGAAATCGACCGTAAATGGTATGTTGTAGATGCTGAAGGTCAAACACTAGGTCGTCTTGCAAGTGAAGTAGCAAGCATCCTACGTGGTAAACATAAACCAACATTTACTCCGCATATCGATACAGGAGATCACGTAATCATTATCAATGCAGAGAAAATTCATTTAACAGGTAACAAATTAGCTGACAAGAAGTACTACCGTCACAGTCAATATCCAGGAAGCCTTAAGGAAACGACTGCTGGTGAAATGTTAGCTAAAAAGCCAGAGCGAGTACTTGAATTAGCAATCAAAGGAATGCTTCCAAAGAATTCCCTTGGTCGTAAGCAAGGTATGAAGCTTCACGTATTTGCAGGAAGTGAACACAACCATCAAGCTCAAAAACCGGAAGTATACGAACTACGCGGTTAATTATAGAAGGAGGAAATTTTACATGGCACAAGTTCAATATTATGGAACAGGTCGTCGTAAGAACTCCGTTGCACGTGTGCGTTTAGTTCCGGGAGACGGACGCATCGTTATCAACAACAGAGATATCAACGACTACTTTGACCTTGAAACATTAAAATTAATTGTTAAACAACCACTAGTGGAAACTCAAACAGAAGGTACGTATGACGTATTAGTATCTGTTAAAGGTGGAGGCTACACAGGACAAGCGGGTGCAATCCGTCACGGAGTTGCCCGTGCACTTCTTTTAGCTGACCCTGAGTACCGTGGTTCATTAAAGAAAGCAGGCTTCTTGACTCGTGACGCTCGTATGAAAGAGCGTAAGAAATACGGTCTTAAAGCTGCTCGTCGTGCACCTCAGTTCTCAAAGCGTTAATTACCAACGCTTCAAAGGCTCTCAACCGATTTTGGTTGGGGGTCTTTTTTATTGTTGAAACTATATTTTTCTGAATGTGGATAACTGTGGCTGAATAATCGTCTAGCTTCAGTGCCTACTCGCTCGAGGTCAAATGTTTTGCCCGAATGAAAAGTAAAAAGCACTTTTTTTTGGTCAAAAGCATTTGCTGGTCGCTCGTGAGCAAGGCGCTTGTGCTTTTGTTCTTTTATACAAAGGAACATTTACCTTGGTGTCATTTCACTATTGGTTCCAAGTATTTGCCCTTATTGAATCGCCTCAGTTAATCAACACTAAAAATAAAAAAACGAGAGGCGATGCCGAATGAACGTTGTAACGGATTTAGGCGAAAGAAGAAGGAAAAAGCAATGGAAATTCGAGCGGAGCATGCTTCGTTCATTGAAAATAGATGACATGAGGAAGGACGTTCATGATCAGTTCTTCCATAACTTAATCGGTCAATCAGTGGGGAAGCTTTACCTCGTTGATTACTGTTTAGACATTGGAATTGATGCTTATTTATTGGGTTCTGAATATGGGCGTTTCGGTTATTATGGTGAAACGGCCGAACAAGTACAAGAAAGGTGTAGAGGAGAGCTTAATGCTTATATTGAACAAACAACTGGTCAATTTGGCGCATGGTTTAGTTTAACAGAACAGGAAAAGGAAATTCAGCGTGAAAAATGTAGAGCTTTTATATTGCGTTGGTGGAAAAAGGGGTTTCAAGAAGGTGAAAAAAAATATCGTCTTAGGCTCCATTAAATAATCATAAACTCAACCTCGTCCCATATAAATAGAAAAGAAGGACAAGGGGGGCGGGGTTGTGAAAAGAGCATGGAAACTAATAGCTATTGCAGTAGTAATTGGAATACTTATTGGGATTATTGAAATACAATTAATTAGTAAAAATTCTACAGGATGGCACCTTCCATTGTCTGGAAAGGTAATTGTCATTGATCCAGGGCATGGAGGGATAGATGGCGGAGCTACTTCTAAAAGCGGAACATTGGAAAAAGATGTTACCTTAGATGTTAGCTTCATGCTTAGGGATTACCTGCAGCAAGCTGGTGCTCTTGTTATAATGACTCGCGAAGGTGACCATGATTTAGCTAGTGATAGCACCCAAAGAGTGCGCTCGCGAAAAGTTGAAGACCTTAGAAAACGTGTATCAATTATAAATGAAACTGGTGCAGATTTATTTATCAGTATACATTTAAATTCGATACCATCCCCTAGATGGCGCGGAGCACAAACTTTTTACAATAGAGCCATTGAAGGAAATGAAGAATTAGCTAAGCAAATTCAAGGGGAAATACGACGTAACTTAGAAAACACCGATCGTGAAGCCAAGCCAATAAATAGTGTTTATATACTCCAACAAGCCAATATACCAGGTGCTCTTGTTGAAGTTGGCTTCCTATCTAATCCTACAGAAGCAGAACTATTAAACACAAAGGATTACCAAGTGAAAGTAGCTGCTTCCATATACGAAGGAATTCTCCGATATGCAAGTGACGACCCTTTACCTAATTAAGGTAAAGGTTTTTTGCGTAATTGTTCCGCCTGTAGCGGATCCAAGCCAGTTAATATTCTTCTAAAACAACCATCTTTAGAAAACAGTCTTTCAAAAAAATAATAACGTGTGATATACATCAACATGAATTAATTAGGAATATGTTATACTAATCTTGAGTGTTTGGGAATACATACATGTTTAAAGGCGGTGTTACAATGATAACGGAAGAACAAGTGCTTGAAGCACTTAAAGGAGTTCAAGAACCTCAATTACAAAAAAGTCTTGTTGAAATCAATGCAATAAGAGAAATAAAAATAAAGGGAGATATGGTTAGCCTAAAAATAGCTTTAGCTCAAACAGGGACTGCTGAACAAATGCAGCTTCAACAGCAGGTTGTAGGAGCTGTGAAGGGTGCAGGAGCGGAATCAGTAGGTCTACGCTTTGAAAAGCTTTCAGATGAAGAGCTAAGCCAGTATGGTGGACAAACTGGGAATGAAAAGAAGTCTCTTTTAGATCGTACGGATGAAACAACCTTTATAGCTGTAACTAGTGGTAAAGGCGGAGTAGGTAAATCAACCGTTTCTGTAAATTTAGCCACATCCTTAGCTCGAAAAGGAAAAAAAGTCGGTATCATTGATGCAGACATATACGGTTTTAGTGTTCCGGACATGATGGGAATTGAAGAAAGACCAAAAGTAGTTGGTCAACGCATTTATCCAGTTAACCGTTTTGATGTCCAAGTTATTTCCATGGGATTCTTTGTAGAGGATAATTCACCAATTATTTGGCGTGGTCCAATGCTTGGGAAAATGTTGAATAATTTCTTCTCTGAAGTGGAATGGGACGAGTTAGATTATCTTATTCTAGACTTACCCCCAGGAACAGGTGATGTGGCGTTAGATGTACACTCTATGCTCCCGACATCAAAAGAAATAATTGTAACTACTCCACATGCTACAGCAGCATTTGTTGCTGCACGTGCTGGTGCTATGGCCATCAAAACGGAGCATGAGATCTTAGGGGTTGTTGAGAATATGGCTTACTTTGAAAGTAAAGTTACTGGAGAAAAGGAATATGTTTTTGGTAAAGGTGGCGGAGAAAAGCTCGCCAAGGAATTAAATACAGAAGTACTAGCTCAAATTCCGTTAGGGCAGCCTGAAATTGATGATGATAATTTTGCTCCATCCATCTATGATACAGAGCACCCAATAGGTAAAATTTATTTAGATATGGCTGATAAAGTCATTGAAAAGACATCAAAATAAAACCACTTAAAGGCGCATACCAAAAATGGAATGCGCCTTCATTTGTTTAGACATTAAGTTAAACCTACTCTTCTCCTGAATCCCCTTCTTGCTCCTGTTTTTCTTTTTCCTCTTCTTTTTTCTGCATTTGTTCTTCCGCTACATTGGACATAATTTCATTAAGTTTAGCAATAAAATAAGGACTTTCAAATGCTTCGGTCATTACGTTCATAACCTGCTGACGATATTCTTTACTTTGCATTAACTCCAAATATTCCTCTTCCATTTCAGGATCCTTTAAAATAGAAATCATCATTCCTTGATATTCAGGGTCCTTCATAAGACTTTTTAATATCCTTTCATTTTCCTGTTGCATACTCTGAGCAAAGGATTGAGCAAATTCAGGATCCTGCATAACAGACTGCCAATATTCCTTACCTGCTTCAGAGGTTAAAGTTGTACGGATTGTTTCAGTAACATAATCCTGTTCCATGACGATTGCAGACTTAACTTCATCATCCTCTAATACGTCTTTAATAGCTTGCTTGCCCTCATCGGTTTTTAACATATCTACCATCATTTTTTTTGTGCTCTCATAATCAGGCTGCTGTGAGCTTTGCTCTTCCATTGCTGCACAGCCCGAGATAAAAAAGCTGATAATTAGTCCTAAACAAAGAATGGATAATCTATATTTATGCACCACTGTAAAGCGGCTCCTTTCTTTCTGCTTTTGTTCATAATATGGTTTAGATGAAGTGATTTTATACTGTTTTTAAGACATACCTTATTGGAAAAACTAAAAGAAAGGTAACTATTCCCTTTGTAAGTTTTACTATATTCGACAATATTATTACATTTTTTTCTAAGTTAAGAAGGATAGGGAAAAATGTAGAAAAAAGTAGCGGAGTAAATTAAAAATTTGATAGAATGAAGGGTAGGACTTGAGTGAATATGTCAGGAGGATTTTGACTGTGAATACAAGAAAAGTTGTTTATTTATTTTATACAACCCTCTTAATCGGCACAACTGCTGGTTTTATAATGGGACTCACCCTCGATTGGCGAACGCATATGAATGATATAAGCAATGGTAATTTTGGTGGGATTATCATGATTGGAATTACTGCCTCCATTTGGACGGTTATTGCTCAAATGGGTTTCTTTGCTTACTTAACAGTACACCGTTTCGGATTAGGTATATTTAAGACGGTGAAGCTATGGACACAAGTACAGGTTGTTATTATTGGTTTTGCATTATTTGATCTAATGTTTTTCCGTCATATGGCTTTTGCAGAAGAGGGACAAACAATGTTGGATTTTGCTTTATTACCTTTTCTCCTTTTAGTTTATGCGACGATCGTTGCTTACATTAAGAGTAAGGATACCAATTGGCTGGCCTTTGTTCCCACTCTATTTTTTATGGTTGTTGTTACAACAATCGAATGGATTCCTGCTCTCAGGGAAAATGATTTTACGTTTTTAAGTACCTCGATTGTTACTTTACTAGTAGCTAATACATGGCAAGTACTCGTACTACACCGGTTGCATGAGACCCCATCCAAAGAAAGTAAAAAAACAGTAAGTAAAGTAAATCCAAAAGCCCAACCATCTAAATGATGGTGGGCTTTTTCAAAAAAAAACACCCAAGCGTAGTGCTTGAATGTTTTACTTATTTTAATAAATTTCTTGAGTAGCTACATCCGCTCCTGATAGTAAGTCAGAAATTGTACTGAACTTGAAGCCTTGACCTTTTAATTGATCTATGATGATTGGTAAAGCTTCTTTTGTTTGTTTTGCGGAGTCAGATGCGTGCAATAGAACGATATCTCCATTTGTAACATTAGTAGTTACGTTTTCCACAATTTGATCTACACCTGGATTTTGCCAGTCTTCTGAATTGATACTCCAGTGAATAACATCGTAATTAAGATTCTCTGCTACCGTTAGAACTCTTTCATCAAAGCTTCCATTTGGAGGTCTTAAATACTTTGGAACCTCTTGGCTAACTTCCTGGATAATTCGATGGGCTGTCTGAATATCCTTTTGTATTTTTTCTTCATCCCATTTAGTGTAATGTTCATGTTGATAACCATGACTACCAAGTTCATGACCGTCTTCAAGGATACGTTCTACCACTTCTGGGTGTCGTTCTGCCCAGCTTGCTGAAACGAAGAATGTTGCCGTAAGGTCATGCTCCTTTAATGTATCAAGAATAGGTATTGCCCGTTCTTCTCCCCAACTAATATTAAAGGTAAGGGCGACTTGCTTTTCTTGTGATTCAACTTTGTAGATGGCTACTGGCTTATCATCTGATGTAAAAACGGCTACTTGTGGACTTTCAACGTATAAAATTCCTGCTGTAAAAAATGCAGCAACTGCGATAATCATGTATCGTTTCAATGTTTTTGCATTCCAAACCCAAATAAAATTCATTACTAGTCCCCCTTGTCCAATCTTTAATTTATATGTATTCATTGGACAGGCAGTTATGAATAAAAAATGGAAAAAACGAAAATAATTTCTCATACACGATAAATTTAGGGGGTACATAGTAAATGTTAGGCTTAATGTTATCTAGCAAAGAATCACAAGAAATGGAATATTTACTAAAAAGAGAGCTAGAGGAGCTGTTACTTGATTTATCGGATTCAAGAATTGATGGAATTGTAAAAAGAGCAATGGAAGAAAGATACCAAATGATTTTTAAATTGTATAAAAGGTTCACAACCCAGAAAGAATACTTAAAGTATGTTCGGCACCGAAATCATTCGGATAAATACAAAACCTCACAAACGGATTGACAAGTGTGTAGAAAAATATTATATTTATTTAGTTGCTGTTTGTTGGATATGTTGTTTATTTGGATGATTAAATTGGAAAAAAGTAACAATATTTTTTTGTGAAATAACCCTTGCATTTGATTAAAAAAAATAGTATTATAGCAAATGTCTGATTAAACTTTGCTCCTCATCCATTTGATTGAGGCTTGCCAGATACAGGTTGTTACACTAACCTATTTGGATAATGTTTTGTTCCACAGTAGCTCAGTTGGTAGAGCAATCGGCTGTTAACCGATCGGTCGCAGGTTCGAGTCCTGCCTGTGGAGCCATGCTTCCTTAGCTCAGTAGGTAGAGCGCATCCATGGTAAGGATGAGGTCAGCGGTTCAAGCCCGCTAGGAAGCTCCAAAGATGGCCCGTTGGTCAAGTGGTTAAGACACCGCCCTTTCACGGCGGTAACACGGGTTCGAATCCCGTACGGGTCACCACTTCTTATAGTACTATTGTTTTAGGTTATCTACTTTTTATTATTAAAAAGCTGGCCTAGCTCAATTGGTAGAGCAACTGACTTGTAATCAGTAGGTTGGGGGTTCAAGTCCTCTGGCCAGCACCACTTAATAATTTTAAGTAATGATGGGCTATAGCCAAGCGGTAAGGCAACGGATTTTGATTCCGTCATGCGAAGGTTCGAATCCTTCTAGCCCAGCCATTATACGAGCCATTAGCTCAGTTGGTAGAGCATCTGACTTTTAATCAGAGGGTCGAAGGTTCGAGTCCTTCATGGCTCACCATTTTTGTTTTACTGCATATGGTGACAAGAGACCGTTAAAACAACGGGGCCTTAGCTCAGCTACGAGCGATGCTTCATAGAGTAAACGTCGAGTTGTTTCGACGCATTAGCTTCAACGAATATGCTGGAAGAGGAAGAAACAGGGGCTACGGAGCGTTACATCGTCCGTAAGCTACATGAAGATTCTTCCTTGAATAATCAACGGGGCCTTAGCTCAGCTGGGAGAGCGCCTGCCTTGCACGCAGGAGGTCAGCGGTTCGATCCCGCTAGGCTCCACCATACATAACAAAACAATCCTTGGATGAGAATCCAGGGATTTTCTTATATTATAAAATATAAGGCTGTTTTCTTTAAGAATGTTGCTTTTGCCGCTGGAGTCGCTGTCTTCCACTACTCCAAGCTAATCCTTTCGTCCCCTCAATAATAAATTAATATATCAAAAGAAGCCCTCCGTTGTATAGGGCTTCTGCTTAACTTCTTTTTTATTCACTTCTACTTTTTTGATATTGAAATTGGTATTGATTTAGAAGTTTATCTAAATAGGTACTCACTTGCACTACCTCTTCAGATGTACGGTTCATTTTGTAAGATAATTTATTCATTTTGTCTCGGGCTGACTCAATTTCCCTCAACAGTTCTTGCTTTGAAATTGTTTGCTGGTTCATGAGTACCCACCCTCCTTTGAAATTGTGTTTCCTATTTTCTTATTATTCAGTTTACCCCATGTTGGTGGTAGCAAAACATGGATTTTTTTGAATTAATACCCTATTTACTAAATTCAAGTGTTAAAATAAAATTATTATTTGAAACCTTTTAAAGGTTGTTTTCGTAGAGGAGATAACCGCGGTGAACCGGAGGTAATAAGAATGGATGCGGTTGTAAAAAAAATAATAATTGAAGTGAAAAAAGGGGATCAACAAGCCTTTTCTGAGCTTGTTGAGCTGTATAAAGATAAAGTGTATCAAGTAGCTTATAGAATGCTCGGAAATGTGCATGAGGCTCAAGATGTTGCTCAAGAAGCTTTCATTCGGGCGTATGTCAATCTTGACTCTTATGATGTAAACCGAAAATTTTCAACGTGGCTATTTCGAATCGCAACCAATTTAGCCATTGATCGGATACGCAAGAAAAAACCTGATTTTCATCTGGAAGATCAAGTAGCCGGCACAGAGGATCTTACATACTACTCTCAACTTGCATCAGATGAGGAATTACCAGAGGATCAAGTAGTACAACTGGAGATGCAAGAATGGATACAAGACGAGATTATGATATTACCACCGAAATATCGATCTGCTATTATACTTAAATACATGGAAGATTTATCACTAAAAGAGATCAGCGAAATTTTGAGTCTACCTGTTGCAACTGTAAAAACAAGAATACACCGTGGACGGGAAGCTTTAAGGAAGAGATTGAAGAATGAGTGATATTTAGAAAGGAGGATCCATAATGGCTTGTACCAATGAAAATGCAAAGTTAATTCATAAATATTTAGATGAGGAAATGACACTCCTTGAAAAAAAGAAACTAGAAAGTCATCTTGTCACATGTTCTATTTGTGAGAGACATTTAAGGGAACTTCGCAAAACAGTGGCCATTATACAAAGCGCCTCCCATATAGAAGCACCTAAAAGCTTTACAGATAGTGTAATGAGTAGATTGCCTGCACAACCGAGAAGGAACAAATGGAAGACATGGGTGAGAAAACACCCTTTTACCATAACAGCAGCAACCTTCTTCTTAGTATTTTTAATCAGCTTGAATTCCATATGGAACGGTGGCGATAAAGAAATTACTGTTAAGGGAGACGGCCAGTTTATTGTAGATGAAAAACGGGGAGTGGTTTTGATTCCAGAAGGGGAAACCATTTCAGGGGATTTAATTATCCGTAACGGTAACATCGAAGTGGCGGGGGAGGTTCTTGGCAGTATTACAGTTATCAATGGTTCTGTTATTAATGGTGAACATTATTTAGCCTCGGCAGGCAGTGTATCTGGGGAGATAAGGGAAATTAACCGTATGTTTGATTGGCTTTGGTTTCAGGTTAAAAGCTTTGTCTCAGAAGCATTGAACTTTGTAAATGGCAAGGATAATCTATCACATTTTGGATGACACGCGTAAATCCCTATGTGTCCTTCTTTTTTAGGCATCCCCCCAATTCCCTATAGGTAATCATAGGGAATTCTATTATGGGTAATTTATGATATAATGTTAAAGTTAATAAGAATGTGGAATAAAGGTACTACATGGGCAATATAAGAATTTATTTGTGGGGGAAAAACGATGTTTGAGGATATCTCACTACTAAGGTTATTGGTATCGGTGATTGATATAGCTTTAGTTGCGTTTGTTATATATAAATTGATTATGGTTATTCGGGGTACCCGTGCTGTACAGCTAGTTAAGGGAATTACGGTTATTCTAGTGGTATGGTTTTTAAGCTTGCAATTTGGCTTAATTACACTGCAGTGGATTATGCAGCAGGCGGTTACATATGGTTTGCTGGCTATAATTATCATTTTCCAGCCGGAATTAAGACGTGCCCTCGAACAATTAGGGAGAGGTCGCTTATTTGGTAAAGGAACTACAGCGGTAGAAGAAGAGGTGAAGGGCAATATTGAACATATAGTAAAAGCTGCCAATTATATGGGGAAACGCCGTATTGGTGCCCTCATTTCTTTAGAACGGGAAACGGGTATGAATGATTATGTTGAAACAGGTATTACGATGAATGCGAAACTCACTTCTGAGTTATTAATCAACATATTTATTCCGAACACACCTCTTCATGATGGTGCAGTTATTATTAAAAATAGTGAAATTATGGCAGCTGGATGCTATCTTCCATTATCAGAAAACCCTTTTATTTCCAAGGAACTGGGTACTAGGCATCGAGCAGCTCTCGGGGTGAGTGAAGTAACCGATAGCCTTACATTAGTTGTTTCAGAAGAAACTGGGGGAATTTCTGTTACAAAAAACGGGGAACTCCATCGAAATTTAGATGAGGATGCCCTGAGAACCCTCCTAGAAAATGAACTAATTGAAAAAGACCAAGGAAATACTTCTTCTCGTTGGCAGTGGGGAGGGAAGAAAAATGGATAAATTATTTTATAACCCCTGGTTTGTTAAAGGTATCTCTGTGCTAATTGCTATTATGTTATTTCTTATGGTAAATGCCGATAACAACAACCAACCAGGTGGAATTCCCGGTGTTACAAATGGTTCTAGAGTATTAGAGGAAGTAGACTTAACGGTCTATTACGATGAAGATCGTCATGTACTAACCGAGGCACCAGAATCGGTTCAAGTAACGTTAAGGGGTCCTCAAAATGTATTAACGTTGTTGCAATTAGCAAATCCAAGGTTTGAGCTTTATGTGGATCTTAGAGGAAGGGAAGCAGGTGTCTATTACGAAAGGGTAAACCATCGTGGGTTTTCTCCTGACCTTTCTGTTTCAGTCCTCCCAGTAACGGTTAGGGTGACAATTCAGGATAAGCAAACCGTTTCATTTCCAGTGGAAATTGAATTAACAAATCGTGGACAGATTGAAGAGGGCTATACTGTTGGAACACCTACCGTTTCCCCTTCCAATGTGGATATAACGGGAGCTCAAGGACTAGTGGAGCAAATTGCCTCTGTTCGAGCTGTTGTGGATGTTAGCGGGAGAAATGCTACCTTCCAGCAGGCAACAGGGCTTGTAGTACTAGACCAAAGCGGTAATGAAATAAATATTAATACCGACCCACCGGTAGTAGACGTTACCGTTCCAATAACAAGCCCGAATAAAGAAATACCTGTTCGAATTGACAGGGAAGGAAATCTTCCACCTGGAATAGCAATTGAATCCATTACAGCAGATCCAAATACGGTTACTATCTTTGGCCCAGTATCTGTCATAAATGACATTTCATTTATTGATGGGATCACTGTCGACTTAAGTGAAATAACAGAAGATACGTCAATAGAGGTCAGCATACCTGTCCCGCAAGGTGTAGAAAGAATAGAACCCGAAACAATTACTATAACCATAGATATAACAGAAGAGGAAGAAAGGGAGTTTTCAGATTTCCAGATTGAAGCAATTGGACTTCCAGAAGATAGGGAGTTTAGCTTTATCAATCCGGAGGAAGGAGCCATAACCCTGACTTTAATGGGAAGCTCTAACGTTTTAAATCGAATTGAGAGAAATGATTTACAACTTTATATTGACCTAGACGGCCTTGCTGTTGGTGAACATACCGTTCCCCTCCAGTTTAATGGCCCACAGAATGTTCGAGTTAATTTGGGGAGATCAAACATTCGAGTACTCATCTATGATGACGATGATCCATTAGAAGCCGAAATGGACGAAGATGACGATGGAATGGAAGAGGTTCATACAGAAGAAGAATCGGAAGAGGATACAACGTAACGAAGAGAAAGTATGAATCTTTATGGACGGAATTTAACTTGAACTTTGAAAAATCTTAAGGAGAGATTTAAATGGGAAAGTACTTCGGAACTGATGGTGTGAGAGGGGTCGCCAATAAAGAATTAACACCGGAATTGGCATTTAAGCTAGGGCGTTATGGCGGATATGTATTAACGAGAGAAACAAATAAGCCTAAAATATTAATTGGCAGAGATACACGAATTTCAGGTCATATGCTAGAGGGGGCTCTTGTTGCGGGGCTATTATCTATTGGAGCAGAGGTTATGCGTTTAGGCGTAATCTCCACACCGGGGGTTGCCTATTTAACAAAGGCATTAAGTGCAAATGCAGGAGTTATGATTTCCGCTTCTCATAACCCAGTTGGAGATAATGGAATAAAGTTTTTTGGCTCTGATGGATTTAAATTACTGGACAGTCAAGAACAAGAAATTGAAAAATTACTACACGTAGAAGACAATTTAGAAGATAAATTACCACGTCCAGTAGGTGCTGAGATCGGCCAGGTAAACGATTATTTTGAAGGAGGTCAGAAGTACCTTCAATTCCTAAAGCAAACGATCTCGGGTGATTTCTCAGGTCTTCATATCGCCCTTGATTGTGCAAATGGATCAGCGTCCTCTATCGCCACCCATTTGTTTGCTGATTTGGAGGCCGATCAAATTTGTACGATAGGCACTTCACCAAATGGTATTAATATTAATGATGGAGTTGGGTCCACACATCCTGAGTCTCTTAGGGATTTAGTTCTTGAAAAAGGAGCAGATATCGGCCTTGCCTTTGATGGAGATGCTGACCGTTTAATAGCTGTTGATGAAACAGGGGCAATTGTAGATGGGGATCAAATAATGTACATCTGTGCCAAGTATTTTAAGGAACAAGGGAGACTATCACATAACACCTTAGTAACAACTGTGATGAGTAATCTTGGCTTATATAAGGCATTAGAAGGCGTTGGTATTGATACAAAACAAACGGCTGTTGGGGACAGATATGTCATGGAAGAAATGCGAAAGGGTGGCTATAATCTTGGTGGGGAACAATCTGGGCACATTATTTTCCTTGATTTCGCAACAGCAGGAGATGGTTTATTAACAGGACTTCAGTTATGTGCTATTTTAAAGGCCACTGGCAAAAAATTATCAGAGCTTGCTGCTGAAATGCCAAAATACCCACAGAAATTAGTAAATGTTCGGGTGGCAGATAAGCATGCTTTAACGAATAATGAAGTTATTGCAGCTGAAATTGATAAGGTGGAAGCGGAAATGCAAGGTGAAGGAAGAATTCTTGTTCGCCCGTCAGGTACTGAACCTCTTGTGAGGGTAATGGCAGAAGCACCGTCAGAAGAGCTTTGTAACAAATATGTGGAAAAAATCGTCGGTGTAGTTAAAAGAGAGCTTGGGTCTATAGAGTAAAAAGAAATATGCATGAATAGCACAAAACTGTTATTCATGCATATTTTAATTGTGAAAAGTTCTTTTTAAACAATAATTAGAGTAAATTCTATAAAGGAGGTGAAGAAAAGGAAAAAATTAGGATTGACCCAATTTTAACTTTTATAGTATGATTAATGGGATTCAAAATGCACGGAAGGGGGATTATATTGTTTATAAACTAAATTATAAAAGCGCCTGGACTATCCGATGGACGAAACGAAGGATAGTTGACGAGGAGGAGGTTTATCGAAGTTTTCGGCGGATGCCTCCCGGTTGAATCATCACAACCGAAAGCAATTACCTAAAACGAGAGGGTGACCTTTCGAACAAAAGTAATTGCAATGGATGATAATACTATACAGCTTAGAAAGTAATACTAATGAATAAAGAGTGGGGCAAGAATGCCCCGGTATTTCTTGCCCTGCTGAGGGAGGAAATTTTTTATGTGTGGAATTGTTGGTTATGTAGGAACTGAGGATGCAAAGGAAATTCTTTTAAAAGGCTTAGAAAAGTTAGAATATAGAGGATATGATTCTGCAGGAATTGCTTTAGCCAATGAAGAAGGGGTTCATGTTTACAAGGAAAAGGGACGGATTGCAACTCTTCGTGAAGTAGTAGACAACAGTCAACGGGGGTATATTGGAATAGGGCATACGCGCTGGGCAACACATGGTGCCCCAAGTCAGGTTAATGCGCACCCTCATCAAAGTAAAGAGTCGCGCTATACACTTGTTCATAATGGTGTTATTGAAAACTATGACCATTTGCGACGGGAATACCTAGAAAACGTAGAAATGAAAAGTGACACAGATACGGAAATCGTTGTACAACTCATTGGACGCTTTGCACAGGAAGGAATGACAACGGAAGAGGTATTTCGTAAGGTGTTAAGCCTTTTAAAAGGTTCCTACGCCATTGCTCTATTGGATAACCATGATCCAGAGACAATCTATGTCGGAAAAAATAAAAGCCCGCTCCTTGTTGGATTAGGCGATGATGTGAATGTAGTTGCAAGTGATGCTATGGCAATGCTTCATATAACAAACGAATTTGTAGAGCTCATGGATAAGGAAATTGTTATTGTAACCCGTGATCAAATCACTATTAAAACATTGGAAGGGGAAGTAATTTCTCGTGATTCCTATATTGCTGAATTAGATGCAAGTGATATAGAAAAGGGAACATATCCGCACTTTATGTTAAAGGAAATTGATGAGCAACCGTTTGTTATTCGTAACATCATTTCCAAATATAAAGATGAGAACGAAGATATTAAACTAGACGAAGACATTCGTCAGACGATGCTAGATGCTGATCGCATTTATATCATTGCGGCAGGAACTAGCTATCATGCTGGTTTAGTTGGTAAACAATTAATTGAAAGAATTGCCAATAAACCTGTTGAAACGCATATTGCCAGTGAGTTTCTTTACAATATGCCGTTATTAAGTGAAAAACCACTCTTTATTTTCATATCTCAAAGTGGAGAAACAGCAGATAGCCGTGGAGTACTTGTAGCTGTAAAGGAATTAGGTCATAAAGCCTTAACTATTACGAATGTACCAGGGTCCACGCTATCTCGTGAAGCAGATTATACACTTCATACGTATGCTGGTCCAGAAATTGCTGTAGCTTCCACAAAAGCTTACACAGCTCAGATGGCTGTTTTAGCTATACTTGCCGTTGATACGGCAAAGGCAGCAGGACTTAAGATGGACTTCAATCCATTACAAGAGCTTGCTATTGTAGCCAATGCCATGGAGACATTAACAGATAAGAAAGATAAAATGGAAAAAATAGCAAGGGATTATCTCAGTGTATCCCGTAACTGTTTCTTTATCGGTCGTGCAATTGATTATTACGTTTGTCTTGAGGGAGCATTAAAGCTAAAGGAAATTTCCTATATTCAAGCGGAAGGCTTTGCGGGTGGGGAGTTAAAGCACGGTACAATAGCCCTAATCGAAGAGGGAACACCAGTTATCGGAGTAGTTACTCAACACCATGTTAACTTAAGTATCCGTGGAAACATGAAAGAAGTTGTAGCACGCGGTGCATCCCCATGCATGATTAGCATGGAAGGGTTAGCAGAAGGGGACGATGCCTTAGTGATCCCCCATGTTCACGAATACCTTACACCACTTGTCAGTGTAGTACCATTGCAGCTTATTTCTTACTATGCAGCACTACACCGTAATTGCGACGTTGATAAGCCAAGAAACCTAGCGAAAAGTGTTACAGTAGAGTAGTTTATACATACTCTGAAAAAGAGTATGTATGGAAATGATAAAACACCGTTCAATGTACACCTTTGGACGGTGTTTTATTTTATTTTTAGGAGTAAGGACATCATATAAATTAATTTTAATCTATTAATAATTCTTTATGCTCAGGTCTTTAGTACCTCCTACTAAAATTTTCATGATATCGAAATGAAGGATAAAACATCGAATAATATTCAGAATTTACAAAACATGTAGCTTATCTATAAATGTTAGAATAAATTTCAAGTCAAATATAGTTAAACAAGCCTATTGTTAATGCATTTGTTAATAATTCGTAGGAGGGGTGTCAGGATATATTACCTATTGAACTTAAATAATTCCTGATATAATCTTTAAGTGTTTAACAAGGATATAAATACTTTATAAAAGTATAAATCAATCAAACAATTGGACTTTCTAAAAGGGGGAGTTTTATCTAAAATAATGATTAACATTATTATTAACCTTATGTCATTTGCAACTCTTTAGAAAAAACGATGTACTTATTTTAAGTAATTATTTTTTTGTTGAAAATGTAAGGGTTTTCAGAATGTTTCCCTATTAAGAAAGGAGAAATTACAAGTGAATAAAACTATTAAGAGATTACTAGTTACTGTTTTATTAGTTACATTATTAATTCCAGCGACAGCGTTTGGACAATTCGGTAATAATTCATCTAGTACTTCGAAAAGTAAAGCTAGTGAAGAAAATAATAATCGACCTCATATGGAATTCCAAGGTGACGCTCCACAATTTACAGAAGCTTCTGTACATGATCCATCCGTTATTAAAGTGGGCGATACCTTTTACGTTTTTGGATCCCATTTAGCAGCTGCTAAAACGGACGATTTAATGAACTGGGAACAAATTTCTACACATGTCCATGATGGTAACCCTTTAATTCCAAATGTATTCACGGAGTTAGCAGAAGCATTTGAGTGGGCAAATACAACAACTCTTTGGGCAGCGGATGTAATTCAATTAGAGGATGGCAGATTTTATATGTATTATAATGCCTGCGAAGGAACTTCCCCAAGATCAGCACTAGGAGTAGCTGTTGCGGATGATATCGAAGGGCCTTATGAAGATTTAGGGATTTTCTTGAAATCAGGGATGTGGGGGCAAGAAAGTCCTGATGGAACCATTTATAATGCAAACATTCATCCAAACGCCATAGATCCAGAGAACTTCTTTGATAAGGACGGAAATCTATGGATGGTATACGGTTCCTATTCAGGCGGTATTTTCATTCTAGAAATGGATAGGGAAACAGGTTTTCCGAAACCAGACCAAGGATATGGTACTCATTTAATGGGCGGAAACCACAGTAGAATGGAAGGAGCTTATATTGAATACAATGCTGAAACAGACTTTTATTATTTATATGTAACCTTCGGTGGTTTAGATGCAGCTGGTGGTTATAATATGCGAGTGGCTCGCTCGGAAAACCCAGATGGACCTTACTATGATGCGGAAGGAAATCTCATGAGTGAGGTCCGTGGGGCACCGGGAACATTTTTTGATGACCGTTCTATTGAGCCTTACGGTGTGAAGCAAATGGGTAACTTCTTATTTAAAAGAGAACTAGGGGAACCAGGAACAGGAATTGGCCATGGATATGTATCCCCAGGACATAATTCTGTGTACACAGATGAAGAGACAGGGCAAATGTTTATGTTTTTCCACACACGCTTTCCAGAGAGGGGAGAGCAGCATGAAATTAGAGTTCATCAAATGTTTATGAACAAGGATGGCTGGCCGGTTATTGCACCATACCGCTATGCTGGTGAGGAACTTGAAAAGGTTAATAGACAGGATGTAATAGGAGATTATAAGTTTATCAATCATGGTAAGGACATCTCTGCAGAAATTAAAGAATCTGTTCATATCACATTAGAAAAAAATAATAAAATTTCCGGTGAAGTAAACGGTACTTGGAAAACAACTGGTCATAACCAAGTGGAATTGATCATTGATGGTTCCGTATATAATGGGGTTTTTGTACGACAATGGGAACCAACATCCGAAAGCTACGTCATGGCATTTACTGCTTTATCTAAGGAAGGCGTAGCAGTTTGGGGAAGTAAGCTAGAGAATAAAACAAATGAGGAAATTGTAGAAGCGGTTTATAAAGAGTTAAATTTCGATGAAACCATCATTAGTAATTTATCGCTTCCGACGAAAGCTACTAGAAATACAAAAATAACTTGGGAAACGTCAAACAGTGATATTATTTCTGAAACAGGTGTAGTCAATCGCCCAGAAGCGGTGACAGGTGACCAAGAAGTAACTCTAACTGCAACTATCACAAAAGACGAGGTAACTAAATCAAAATCCTTTACTATTGTTGTATTAGCCCAAGGAGAGGGTCAATTAGTTGCTCATTATAATTTCAATGATAACTTAGAAAACCATGCGGAAAATGTAAGCTTCGGTCCGGGGACTGTTACTGGGAACCGAATTGACAATGAGGGTGGTACGATAACCTTTACGGATGGGGTAAAAGGAAAAGCTGCCGTATTTGATGGATCCTCTGGTATTCGTTTACCTAATGGCCTTATTACAAGCCATACCTATACTGTTTCCCTTTGGTTAAATCCAGATCAGCTAACTGACTTTACCACATCTTTCTTTGGAGCACGCACACCTGATCGTTGGGTAAGTCTTGTGCCTCGTGGCGGTGGTTTTGCAAATTACGATACAATGGTGTGGTCTGGTACTGCTTGGTACGATGCTCCTACTGGTATGAAAATACCAACAGGAGAGTGGACTCATATAGCCTTTACTGTTGATGAGGGTAAAATTACAGTTTACGTTAACGGAGAAGAAAGGTTTACAGGAACTGGGTTTCCGAATGTCTTTACCACGGCGGATGCTTATTTTGGTTTAGGAGTAAACCATTGGGATACGCCATATAAAGGATTAATGGATGAATTAAAAATTTATGATAACCTAGCGCTTACTGCGGAAGAAATCGTATTGTTGGCGAATAGGGACGAATAATACGTAAAATATGTTAAGAGGGTGAGTCAAAAGGCATGTTGTTTAGCCTTTGCGACTCACCCTCTAACTATTTGCAAAGAAGGTTTATTACCGGAAGTTTTAGGTTAGACTTCAGAAAGTGGTAAGAAGTGTTTTACTGGAGGGTATTATGAATAGACAGAGTGATTCTACAAGGGAAACATCGAGTGCTTTAAACGAACAGATATATTCCACTCGTAATCTTTGGTCGGGTATTTTGTTTGGACTAGGGTTAATTGCTTTTTTAGATGAGGTAGTGTTTCATCAACTGCTACGTTGGCACCATTTCTATGATCAATCTACAACGGATATTGGGCTTATTTCAGATGGGTTATTCCATGCTTTTAGTTGGTTTGCTACCATAGGTGGCTTATTTTTATTTGCGGATCTCCGTCGACGAAATGCATTGTGGCTAACCAGATGGTGGGGAGGAGTTTTTCTTGGAGCAGGAATATTTCAATTATACGATGGGACAGTTCAACATAAGGTAATGGGTATTCACCAAATAAGGTATGTTGAAAATGTCATTATTTATGATATTATATGGAACGTCTTTGCTATTTTATTAATTGTTATAGGGGTAATTCTTACAAGGCGAACTGCAGGGAAGAATCAACCTGGGGGAAGGGTGTCTAGTGAGCGTGTATAAACATATACCTATACATTCTATTGAAACTACACTTTCACACGAGTCTACTTTTATTTTACCTCAGCTAATTTTGGTCTTTCCATTTCTCCTAATGTTTGTACTATATATCATTGCAATTTTACTATCAAATAGGAAATACAGAAAGTGGCCTACCTATCGAACAGTATATTGGATGATGGGAGTATTTGCAGCTATTGTTGCTGTTGCGGGGCCTTTAGCGGTCAAAGCTCATGTTTATTTTACTGCCCATATGCTAGCCCATTTATTCTTAGGGATGCTCGCTCCACTACTATTGGCCTTAGGAGCACCAGTTACACTGTTTCTACGAACGATTAACGTAAAACGTGCAAGGAGAATAACAAAATTGTTAAAAAGGAAGCCCATTCGCATCGTAACAGATCCAATAGTTGCTTCCACCCTTAACATTGGGGGGTTATGGCTTCTCTATACTACAAGCTTGTATACGGTTATGCATGAGCATATATTGATTCATATACTTGTCCATGTACACCTTTTTTTAGCGGGGTATCTCTTTACTATTTCCATGATTTATATAGATCCAGCAGCACATAGAACAAGTTATCTTTACCGTTCCGTCGTTTTCATTCTTGCTTTAGCAGGTCATGGAATTTTATCAAAGTATATTTATGTTAATCCACCGGAGGGTGTAACGGAGGAGCAAGGGGAAATAGGGGCTATGATTATGTATTACGGGGGAGATCTTGTGGACATTATCATTATCTTTATGCTTTGTCTACAATGGTACCGAGAAACTCGACCAAGATTTTCATTAGAAATAAATAATTTTCCTACTAAAAATATATAGAATAATGTTAGATCATGACAAAATCAGCCCCTTCTTCGAGTCGAGGGAAAATACTTAGACAAATTAATCTACTGAAATTAAATAGAGTGACGATACTTCTCCATAAATGAAAGAATTTGTTTAACGGTTTTCAAATTTCGTCAAATCCCTTATGCTACAATGGTTTCAAATATGGACAGGCTAATTTAGAAAAGGAGATGTTTAATTTGTTTATGGATGAAGGAAGAACGAAGAGAGTAGAATACGTAGGAGTCGTAATCAATATTACTTTTATACTAACCTATACAATCATGAACCTTATGAATCGATATGTATGGAATATAGCATTTAATCCCATTGATTCTCTTTTAAAACCCTTCATAGTATTACCTTTTGTACTGTTATTTACATTTCTATTCATTCAGTGGACGATCTATACCTTAAACTTACTTAAGTCACTTCTTTTATTTATCAAAAATAATACAGTGGCTAAGCATATGACAATCACACTAATGATTACATTTGGTGCATTTAATGTTGGAGCTTTGATGGGGAATTCAGTATTCAGCCCTGTTGATACCCTTATTAAACCATTTATTATAATGCCTATTTCCTTTTTGATTATCACATTTTTAATAAAGTGGACAAGCTCTACTTTTAATCATTTAAAGCAATTAAGCTTGACTCTCCATAAGAAAAATGGCATTGTTTACCCTAGAATCGTGGAAAAAAATCTGCCAATTAAAATTATTGATGAGAGTTATTTAAAGAAGGATTTTCATTTTGGTAACAATATTTTAGTAGATATGCGTATGAAAAATAACCTTAATGTAACCATTAAGGATGAAATAGATGTGGTAAAGCTATATAATAGCGGGAATCAAATGAATATACCGTATTTGATCGAACGGGCAAACCTACTTATGAAGGACACATCCTTAAAGGATAAATCTATTATATTTATCGTAGATAGCCATGATGAAAGAAAAAGAACCATATCCAAAATATGGCTGCGTTTAATTCGAAATCCATATTCCACATCTGCAAAGGAGGACTATCAAAAAATAAAAGACTTAGTGTATATCAATAACGATTTGTCTACTTCTGCTTAAAACTAGTAATTATCGAACAAAACAGTGTGGTATCTCCCTGCTACACTGTTCCTAAACTTTTTTATGTGGCTCTGTTAAAGAACAGAGTTGATTTCTTAATAGCGTTGATTGAAGCTGAAGGGTGCGAGACTCCTGCGGGAAAAGCAACGGCTGAAGACACCGCAGGGCGGGTTTCCCGAAGGAGGCTGAAGCGTTGCCCGCGGAAAGCGAGCGCTCTGAAGCGAAAATCAACATCAAAGTTTAACAGAGCTTATTATTTAAGTTATCGCTTTCCCTTTTCGACGGGTTCTCAAAATATACGAGTAAAACAAAATCTTCGTGGTATAATCACAGTAGAATTTTTTAGTCTACAGAATTACTCTAATTTATTGAGAAGAAAGGGAAGTACATAATGGATCGTTATCAACGTAATATTACCATTGCACTAATCATTGCCACCTTCCTTGCAGCAATTGAAGTGACTGTTATAAGTACAGCCATGCCCGTTATTACTAGAGATCTAGGGGGACTGGATTTAATTAGCTGGGTTTTTGCCATCTATCTTTTAACTTATGCTGTAATGACACCGATTTTCGGAAAGCTTGCAGATCTTTTTGGAAGGAAAAAAATATTTATTACAGGGGCAACGTTGTTTTTAATTGGATCCATATTATGCGGTCTTTCACAATCTATGGAGCAGTTGATTATGTTCCGGGCGGTACAGGGGGTTGGGGCAGGTGCATTGATGCCCATGACCTTTACCATTGTAGGGGATGTTTTTAAGTATGAACAGCGGGCAAAGGTACAAGCCATCATTGGCTCCATTTGGGGAGTGGCCGGTATTTTTGGACCGTTAGTCGGTGGTTTTTTTGTGGACTTTTTTACATGGCATTGGATCTTTTTTATTAATATTCCCTTTGGTCTATTAGCTATGTTTTTAATAGGAAAATATTTAGAAGAAAAAATAGAGAAGCGGAAACGATCCATTGATTTCGGTGGTGCGATTACCTTCATCATTGGAATGGGAGCACTACTATATGCCCTGTTGTCTTTAGAAAATGAACAGCCAATGGAAGCTGGATTAATGTATGGATTGTTGACCACGGCATTTGCCTTTTTAATTATTTTTATTCTTATTCAGCTTAAGGTTAATGAGCCAATGGTTCCGTTCCGTTTATTTAAAAATCGGCACTTATTAATTGCTAATATAAGTGGCGTACTTCTAGGGGCTATTTTAATAGGGTTAACGGCCTACTTACCACTTTGGGTCCAAGGAGTACTGCTGCTGGCCGCTACATCATCTGGATTAACATTAATCCCCATGTCTATCGGTTGGCCATTGGGGTCCTTTCTATGCGGAAGATTCCTTGTAAAGCTAGGGTCTAAGCCCATCTCCCTTACTGGGGTAACGTTCATAGCATTGGGGACCTTTGCATTAACCTTAATTTCTAGTGAAACACCGAATTACTTGTTAGTGATTATCATGTTTTTCATAGGGTTAGGGTTTGGGTTATCCATGACCGTATTTACGGTTATTGTTCAATCATCTGTAGATTGGAATAATCGCGGTGCAGCAGCATCGTCCAATGCCTTCCTTCGTACATTAGGACAAACCTTAGGGATTGCGATACTTGGAATGGCCCTTAATCAACATATTGGGGGGCATACGAACAATGGCACAAATGTGGCACCGGAAATTCTTGCTGTAGGACTTCATTCTGTCTTTATAATTCTTGCGATTATTGCTGTAACCTGTGTCATTCTTGTACTTAGCTTTCTTCCAAAGGAACAGCCCGATTATGGAAAATCTCACTGATAAATGGCAGTGAGATTTTTTTATTTCTTGTTACCAATGTAGTAAGATATGTGGAGAAATATAATACATAGGTTGCAGTTGGAGGTATCGAACATGAAAGTAATGGTAGCATCTAATCGTGAGCTGTTACGATATGGATTAATTCAACTCCTTAAAGACGTGAAGCCAATAGACTATATGGCTGTTGTTGAAACAACAGAGGAATTGATAGACACTTTGAAAATGGATGCATTTGACCTTATCGTGATACATACCCGTTTGCAATGGGCAAACAGAATAGAGCAATTACTATCCTATTTTCAGGGGCAGCCTCCTTCATGTAAATTGGTGATTCTATGTCATGAAATGGTGTCAAATGGACATTATGAGTTGAATGCGGTTCATGGGTTATGCTACGAAAATTCCTCCTTAGTGGAGTTGATGGATTTTTTTCAAAGGATCTTAAAGGGAGAAAAAATTTTTTTGAATGTGGAAAAAACAGGGGGACAAATGCAAATGAGGGGACAGCATCATGAGCTGTCTAAGCGGGAGCAGGAGGTATTTCAGATGAAAATTCACGGCTATACTGTGAAGGATACGGCAAAACTGTTAAATATATCGCCGAAAACAGTGGAAAATCACAGAAGAAACATACGAAAAAAGCTTAACATTTCTAAAAAAAGTGAGTGGGTTGACTGGGGAAAGACCCTGGGGATGTTATAGAAGGGAAGGAGGGGATAGCTTATGAAACAGCTAAAGGAAATTGCTCGCAAGCAAAAAAATAGTATGTATACCCTTGTTCTTATGTCCATTTTATTAGGAGCAGTGATTATCGCACAGGCTTATTTAATTGTGGTGATTGTGGATAGTATCTTTCTGCAAGGGGAATCCTTTCACGTTATACTTCCAGCTCTATTAAGTCTTATTGTTGTGCTCGGAGGAAGATCATTTTTTACATATGTAATTGGTCGTACAGGAGTGAAAATGGCATCAAAGGTAAAACGGAATTACAGAAAAGCATTGTTAAGTAAGTATGCTAGGAATCCTATGCAAGGAGCTTTAAAGGGGCAGTCCGGGGAAAAAGTGAGTATCTTATTAGATGCAGTAGATGAAATAGATAGCTATTTTAGTAAATATTATCCACAAATGATACAAACGACCATTGTACCCATCATGATCCTTACAGCCATCTTTTCTCAAAATTGGGTGTCTGGGCTTATTATGATTGTTACGGCTCCGTTCATTCCTATTTTTATGATTATCATTGGGAAAGCAACGCAAAGAAAATCGGAAGAACAGTTAGAGAAGCTAGCTCAGTTTTCGGGTAAATTTCTTGATATTTTGCAGGGCCTTACAACATTGAAATTGTTTGGTCGTGCTAAGGAAAAGCAAGAGGCAATCAGACAGAGCAGCTTGGATTACCGGGATGCTACGATGACTGTATTAAAGATTGCTTTCGTTTCTTCCTTAATGCTGGAGTTTATTTCCATGTTGAGTATAGCGTTAGTAGCTTTAGAGGTTGGTCTTCGCCTAATTATTTATGAGAACCTTCCGTTTTTTACAGCATTTTTTGTGTTAATATTAGCCCCCGAATTTTTTAACTCTTTAAAGGAGCTTGGAAGTGCCTTTCACTCAGGAAGAGGAAGTATGGGAGCGGCCAAAAAGGTAATAGATGAATTAGAGGAGACGGAGCAGCCTGTACAATGGGGAGATGCCCCATTAGAAGAAAGAAAGGAACCTCCAGCCATAGAACTGCGAAATTTAAAATTTAGTTATGGTGAAGGATCCTTTTCTCTTAAGGGGGTGATGGCCTCCATTCCTCCTGCTAGCGATGTGGCCATTGTTGGGAGGAGCGGTTCAGGAAAAACAACACTGCTACACTTATTATCTGGTATCATTGCCCCTTCCCAAGGGGAGATTTTGGTAAACGGAAAAGGTTTACACCAGTATAAGGAAGCGGAATGGTTTGACCAACTAGCCTATATCTCTCAGAATCCTTACTTGTTTTCAGGAACGATACAAGAGAATATTGCCATTGGGGGGAAAGAAGAAGCCACCATTGAAAAGGTAAAAATGGCAGCGGAAAAAGCCGGTATTGCCGAAATGATAAGTAAACTGGAAAACGGTTATTCTACGGAAATCGGAGAAGGAGGCAGGGGGCTTTCTGGTGGAGAAAAGCAGCGGATTGCTTTAGCCAGAGCATTTTTGAAAAAACCTTCTGTTATTCTGTTCGATGAACCGACTGTAGGACTAGATCTTCATACGGAACGTGTGTTGCAAAGGGCGATGAAGGAATTGGCCGTAACCTCTACAGTAATTACAGTAGCTCACAGGCTGCATACAATTAGGGAAGCCGATCAAATTCTCTTTATGGCTAATGGAGAATTGGTTGCGAAGGGTACCCATGAGGAGCTGTTATTGTCGAATTCTGAATATCGGAGTATGGTATCTGTTCATGAAGGGGGGAATACAAAATGAATGAGTTAAGAGTAGTGATAAAACTCATGATGAAGGAGAAAAAGGATGTTCTTCTCTCCATATTGTTCGGGTTTCTCGCTGGGATGGGGGCTGTTGCTTTGTTTGCCAACAGTGGATATTTAATTTCGAAAGCGGCGATCACACCTCCTTTATATATTTTGACAATGAGTATTGCTTTGCTAAAGCTATTTAGTGTAACTAGGGCATTAAGTCGTTATGCAGAACGCCTTTATTCCCATCGAGCAACGTTTACAAAATTAAGTAACTTAAGAGTTTATTTTTTTGAAAGGTTAGAGCCGTTAGCCCCAAGAATTTTCCATAAATACAGAAGCGGAGATCTACTTTCACGAATTGTGGGAGATGTGGAGAGCTTACAGAACTTTTTTCTAAGGGTGTATTATCCCCCTATCGTGATGATCATTGTTTTCCTTGCTACGATAGCATTTACAGCCTTTTTCTCCATACATGTCGCTGTGTTCCTCATCCTAGGTCTTATCCTAACTGGGTTTGTGGTACCCTTATGGTTTACGGTGAAACAAAGGGGAATACTTCAACAGTTAAGGGAGCTTCGGGGGAACGTTTCTACAGAAGCAACGGAATTCCTTTATGGATTCAGAGATTTAAAGCTTTACCAAAGACTTGATGAACAGGAGAAGAAATTAACAAATACAGCGGACGGTTATGTATCGGAGCAAGAAAGGGAGAGTGTTCAGGAATTGTCCAATCAGTCGGTCATTCAGACCCTTTCTCTACTCGTTTCTTGGGCTGTGCTTGGAATGGGAGCCTATTTAGTAGCTGGTGGTAGCCTTGACGGAGTATTCCTAGCGATGCTGGTAATGACCTCTATCACTGTTTTTGAAAATGCCACGCCAATGTCCGCTTTCCCACGATATTATGAGGATAGTCGCCGGGCCTCTTCTAGACTGTTTTCTGTTATTGAAGAAGAAGGAATGGAAACAAGGGGAGTGGAGGATGATTGGGAACAAATAGATTTAACAAAAGCTCCGGCTATCGATGTGGAGAATCTGTCCTTTACATTTCCTGGTGAAAAGAGATTAGCTTTGAAAAACATCCATTTATCCCTGCCAGCAGGATCTAAAACTGCCATAGTTGGACCTAGCGGGTCGGGGAAATCAACACTAATTCAACTTTTGTTAAAAATGAATAAGGAGTATGAAGGGGCTATTTACTTAAATGGGACTTCAGTAAGGAAGATAAAGGATGAAGCTATTTGGAAGGGATCTAATGTAATTATGCAAGAGAATCATTTCTTTTATGGAAGCATTGGTGAAAACCTCGGCCTTGCAAAGGATGATTTGTCGGAGGGAGAAATGAATGCTGTATTAGAAAAGGTGAAGTTGGAGGAATTCTCCTTAACAGATTCCGTACTTGAAAAGGGTGGAAACCTCTCTGGGGGAGAAAAACAACGTTTAGCCATTGCTAGAGCAATGTTAAAGGGTTCGAAGCTCTGGTTAATGGATGAACCAACCTCATCTGTGGATGTTTTAACAGAACGAATGATATTTGATCATCTGTTACATCAAGGGGATGATGACACGATGATTCTCGTTAGTCACCGACTCATTGGTTTAGAAAAAATGGATCAAATTATTGTTATGGATCAAGGGGAAATTATCGAATCGGGAACGTATGAGGAATTGATGGATAAACAAGGTTATTTCTATGAAATGAAGCAAATAGAGAATAGTGTACTTATGTAAAGAAGAAACCGCCCTAGAAGAAAAATGGGCGGTTTTCACTTGCGTTATTCTTTAAAGGTGGAGCTAGGTTCCTTCTCGTTCCTTCTAAGGTTTCGAGTTGTGTCTAAAATAGAACGATAACCAATAAAACTTAACAAAACTTAATAAAACTAAACAAAACGACATTGCTTTTATTTAGCTTCTAAGTTATTTTAGAGGTAGCTTGTAAGAGAGGAGAAATCTACCTTGACGGATCATACATATACTCCTGATGAAATAGCAAAAATGTTTAAAATATCAAAGCATACAGTGTACGAGCTTATTAAAAGAGGGGAACTACATGCCTTTAAAGTAGGCAATAAAATGAGGATTAGTCCTGAAGAGGTGGAGCGGTATAAAAACACATCACAAGCCTATCAATCAAAGAAACTGGATCCGACACTCACCCATCCTTCAACCACTAATACCATTCGATTATCAGGGAGTCATGATTTTTTAGTAGAGCAACTTTCAAAGAGTGTTAGTAAAAACACCAATTTGATTGTGCAGCCCACTTTTATTGGAAGTCTGGAAGGATTAATGATGATGTACAGGGGAGCGGCAGACGTGGCGGCCGTCCATTTATTAGACCCTAATTCCAAAGAGTATAATATACCTTTCATTAAACAGTTATTTGTGCATGAAAAAATCTCCGTGATCCATTTCGCTACTAGAGAACAAGGGTTTATAGTGGCAAAAGGAAATCCAAGAAATATTGTAAGCTTCGAAGATTTAACAAGAAAGGATATAACTTTTATTAATCGCCAAAAGGGCTCAGGTACAAGATTTTTATTAGATTCCTTCTTACAGCAAAAGGCAATTAATCCAAGGCAAGTTACTGGGTATGACAATGAAGAATGGAACCATTTATCGTTGGCGGCACAAATAAGCAGAGGAAGCGCTGATGTTGGCTTTGGTATTCGTTCTGCAGCGGAACAGTTAGGTTTAGAGTTTATCCCTGTTATTGAAGAACAGTTTGACCTTGTTTTTCGGTGGACGCAGGAAAATGAGACTCCATTGAATTTATTGTATGAGTTTTTAAGTTCAAATGAGTTCAAAATAAGTATTTCTAAAATTCCTGGCTATAAGGTGAGAGAGTTAGGAGTTATCAAATATGAAACAAACTAGGAGAAAATGGGGGATATCATAATGAAAATCAATAGAAAGATTTTTGCTCTAATGACCTTATTCATACTGATAATGACCGCGTGTTCCAATGAAAATGAAAGTGTCGAAGGTCCGACTAATGAACCGCAGGATATGATCTTAGCTACTACAACTAGTACACAGGACAGTGGCCTCTTGGATGTACTTATACCGATATTTGAGGAAAAATATAATATTAATGTAAAAACCATTGCCGTTGGCACAGGACAGGCATTAGCGATGGGAGAGCGAGGGGAAGCAGATGCCTTGCTTACTCATGCACCAACGGCTGAAGAAAAATTAGTAGCGAGTGAAGATGTTATTAATAGAAAGCGTGTTATGTACAATGACTTCATAATCGTTGGTCCTGAGAGGGATCCTGCGGAAATTCAGGGAATGGATGTGGCAGCAGCGTTTCAACAAATTTTTGAAACAGGTGCCATCTTCGTGTCAAGAGGAGATGATTCCGGTACCCATAAAATGGAATGGAGCCTTTGGGAAAAAGCCAGCCTCGATCCAAGTGGAGAAGAATGGTATTTAGAAACAGGTCAAGGAATGGGAAGCACCCTTCAATTAAGTGGTGAAAGGGAAGGGTATGTTTTAACAGATCGGGCAACTTACTTATCCCACGCTGGAAACATGGAACATATGGAAATTTTAGTAGAAGGTGATGATGAGCTATTAAATATCTATCATGTAATGCAAGTGAATGATAGGAAGTATGAACGGATAAATAGGGAAGCAGCTAACCTCTTCGTTGAATTTATGGTAGAAGAAGCTCAAGAGATCATTAAAGAGTTTGGTATGGAAGAATACGGACAGCCTTTATTTTTCCAGTATACAGAATAGACAAAGTATAAGTGGTGGTTTGAATGGGTCTTATTTATGAAGGGTTTTTAAAGGCAATTGAAATGCTACTAAGCGGTGACCGTGAAATATATGAAATCACCCTTACTACATTAAGGGTATGTTTATCTGCTATTTTAGTAAGTACCATTATTGGTATTCCTCTAGGGGTATTAATAGGGCTTCATTCCTTTCCCGGTAAAAAAATTATTCTAATTTTTGTCAATATTGGAATGGGCTTGCCACCAGTTGTAGCAGGTTTATATATTACGATGCTCCTATGGAGAAGTGGTCCATTAGGGCATTTAGGGCTCCTTTACACTACCCATGCAATTATCATGGCACAAATAGTGGTTTCCCTTCCTATTATTATTGGTCTTACATCCGCTGCATTCCAACAAATTGACAGTAAAATGCTCATGCAAATAAAGGCATTAGGTGCAACAAAGTTACAAAGACTTGTCATTCTTTTAAAGGAAACAAAACTAGCAATACTAGCTGCCATTATTGCAGGTCTTGGAAGAGTACTGGCGGAAGTTGGGGCTGCCATGATGGTAGGGGGGAATATAAGAGGGGATACGCGTATTTTAACAACCTCCATGGTAATGGAAGTATCCAAAGGAAATTTTGATGTAGCCATCGCCTTATCATTTATTTTAATGACATTAGCCTTTATCATTACCTTCTTATTAACATCATTACAACAAAGGAAGCGACGTGTATGAACATTTTACAGATGGAACAAGTGAAGTTTGTTGCTAATAAGGAAGTATTATTAGATATTCCGTATTTTTCTTTAGGAAAGGGAGATATCCTTGGATTAATTGGCCCCAATGGTGCAGGCAAAACAACATTTCTTAAGTTGTTATCCTTCTTGCAGGCTCCAACGGAAGGTGATGTTCTCTATAAAGGGGAAGTAAAACATGCTGATACGCTGTCGATAGAGGAGCGAAGGCAATTAGCGGTAGCTATGCAGCAATCTCTTCTCTTTGACATGAATGTATCCAATAATGTGGCTATTGGATTAAAGTTGAGAAAGGAAAATAGAAAGGTAATGAAAGAGAAGGTTGATTATTGGCTGGAGAAGTTTCATATATCCCATCTTGCGAAAAAGAATGGGGTATCCTTATCGGGTGGAGAAGCACAGCGGGTAAATTTAGCCAGAGCGTTAATTCTAGAGCCTGAGGTACTGTTTCTCGATGAACCGTTTGCTGCCTTGGACTTTCCAACCAAGATACAGTTGATGGAAGACTTGAAAGATATATTAAAGGACACAAATATAACAACATTGTTTGTCAGTCACGATTTAATCGAGATTAATAATATAACGAAAAAATTAGCCGTTATTATCGAAGGGCAGCTAAAGCAAATGGGGAACACCAAGGATGTCATACATCACCCAAATGAACAAGCAGCCCCGTTTTTAGGAAAGTGGAAAGAATTATATACTATTTAAGACATGGGAAGTTAAAGTACGAATCCCATGTCTTTCTTTATCTTATAGATTATTCACTTTATGATTTTCGTCTATCTCCTCCTCATACTGATCTTCTAATACGAAGGCTGGAGGTCTTGCTGCAGTGGCCCACCAAAACACTATAAAAATGCAGGCAATGAGTACAAGGGGTGGGGCAATTGTTATTAAAAACCAAGTCATTTTAACTCCCCTCCTTACAAAGCTTTCGGTTTTTTACCTTCTACATAATCCGCATCAAATAAGAATAGCTTCATGAGTAAATATAACGACGGAATAAGTAGCAGTAAGCCCGCAATGAAAGCGGCGATTAAAGAGATGGCCATCGTTTCGTTTGTAAACCCGTCATAAATCGTTAAATACGGGTAGAGCAGATAAGGTAAATGTGCTGCTCCATAGCCAAAGAAAGCAGTGAAATATTGAATCATCACTAATATAAAGGCAGTACCGTAGTTTTTTCCTTTCCAAATCAAATAGGTTGCCCATAAAAAGGCCACAAAAGATAATCCGAAGGCCCACCAAATATCTACCATATTCTCAAAATGCATGGCGTTTCGTTGTCCTAACAAGAAGAAGACAATCACTCCCATAGAAATGGCTGGGAAAGCCCAAATTAACGCATATTTACGTAAAAGCTTCAGTGCTTGAGCATCTTTTGCTCGGGAAGCATAGTACGTTAAAAAGCTAGCAGAAATAAATAGAACACTTACAATAGCTAAAATAACAACGCCCCATGAATAGGGACTTCCGAATAGCTCCCCATATAGAAGCTGAACCCTGCCACTTTCCGTACTAACATAGCCACCTTCAGAAATAGTCAGTACAGT
This sequence comes from Evansella vedderi, assembly GCF_030813435.1. GTDB lineage: Bacteria > Bacillota > Bacilli > Bacillales > Salisediminibacteriaceae > Evansella > Evansella vedderi. The sequence continues at coordinate 87,932 of NZ_JAUSUG010000014.1, forward strand.
TGATAAAGAGGCGGGAATTAATAATCCTGTTGCCCCATATAGGAAAGAATAAAGCTTGCTTTCCTTGGCTCCATAAGTTGCAAAGGCATAATAGGAGCCCCGGATAGCTAATAAAATAATGGAAATGCTCCCTGGCACTAATAATGCGGACCCATAATAATAGGCTGTAGACGGGAAGAAGCCCACTATTCCAATAATAAAGAAGATAAGAAATACATTCGTTACCTCCCAAACTGGGGAGAGGTAACGTTGAATGATATTGTGAATAAGGTGATCTTTCTTCGTTTGTTTCGTATAGTAACTAAAGAATCCAGCACCAAAATCAATAGAGGCAACGATTAAATAACCATATAAGAATGTCCAAAGAACAGTAATTCCAATTAACTCGTAATTCATTGTTTTTCGCGCCCCTTTCTATTGATTTGATACATGGCTATTAAGGTGAACCAAACCTCGTTTTTCCAGCTCATGCTCTACAGGATTTGATTTGAACATTCTCCGGAGAACCATGACACAAGTCGTTCCAAGAATCGTGTATAAAATGATAAACAATACTAACATGATGTCCACATGCTGTGACGTGGTGGCCCCTTCTGCAACAGTCATGACACCATTTAGTATCCAAGGCTGACGTCCCACCTCTGCAAATAACCATCCCGATTGTATGGCTACCATGGCTAGTGGTCCACCTGCAAAAACGCTCCAAAGAAGGGGGCGGTTAAAGGCATTCCAATTTTTCTTCCAGTTAACGAATACGAAAAGAGTAGATACAGCTGCAAGATACATCCCGATAAATACCATTAGGTCAAACATATAATGGACCCACAGGGGTGGTAAATACTCCTCTGGAAAATCATTAAGTCCTACAACTACTGTATCCGTTGAACCACCTGCTAAAATACTTAGTGCATAAGGAATTTCAAGGGCAAACCTTACCTCATTGTCTTCTGTTAAAATTCCACCTAAAATAAGCGGTGCTTCACTTTCCGTTTCAAAATGCCATTCTGCTGCAGCTAACTTTTCTGGCTGGTACTCATGTAGGTATTTTCCTGATAAATCACCGATAACAGCAGTTCCAATAGCAAAAATAACGCCAGTGACCATTGTTAAATGGAGTGCTTTTTTATGATAAACATGTGTTTTTCCCTTTAAAAGGTTAAATGCTGCAATAGCCCCAAGCACAAAGGCAGATGTTAAATAGCAGGTGACGATGACATGGGCTATTTTCGTTGGTGTAGCTGGATTAAACATGGCAGCTAGAGGACTTACATCCGTTAAAATTCCATCCACAATCGTAAAACCTTGCGGTGCATTCATAAACGAATTCACTGTTGTAATAAAGAAAGCACTGGCAGTGGCTCCAATAACAATTGGTATAATTAATAAGAAATGCTTTAACTTACTTTTAAACCGATCCCAAGTATAGAGGTAAATCCCTAAGAAAATTGCTTCAAAGAAAAAGGCGAATGCTTCCATGAACATAGGTAAGCCAATGGTGTGACCAGCCGCTTGCATAAAGTTAGGCCACAGTAAACTTAATTGAAGGGCAATAGCTGTACCGGTTACTACTCCCACAGCAACTGTTACAACAAATCCTCTGGCCCAACGTCGTGCCATTAAAGTATAATGAGGGTCATTCCTTCTAATCCCCATCCATTCTGCAATGGCAATCATAAGGGGAACTCCCACCCCTAGTGTGGCAAAAATAACGTGGAAACCAAGCGTCAAGGCGGTTAGGATTCGACTATATAAGACCGGATCATACTCAACAAACATGGTACTATCTCCCATCTTTATTTTTTTCTAGAATAAATTTTATTAAAGGCTGTTTTCGTAACTTATTGTTTTTATTTAAAGCTTGGAGTTATTAAATAATATGTCTATAGGATTAGACAAACATTGCTCAGTAGTTAACACTATTTATATAGTAATAACTATTTGGATATTCGTTTATAGGGGTTTTCCCTCATATTTTGAGTATTTGTGATCGTTTTTTGACATTAATGTGAGCAATTTGTGAAAATAGAAGGTGTTCACAAATCCTTAATTGGAGGATAATATAATGATAAGTAAGGGACTATTTTTTTGATAACTTGCACAATTTACGGTAAAATAATATATAATAAAACATATAAAATTAATCGGAATTGTTTTTGAGGTTTGCTTTTTCTATTTTTTATGGAATTGTAGATATGTGGAATATTTATTTAAATGATAAAGAAGACTATCATCATATAAATTTTGGTTGTCCCCACAAGTGACTCAGCTTGGAGTGGGTTACATAATACAAAACACCATTATACTTTCTAACACTATTATTAGGGGGCACTTTTAAATGAAAAGACAGTTATTCCTTGCAGAATATATACAGCATCCCGCGACAGTTGGGGCAGTTATGCCAAGCTCGAAATATTTAGCAAAAAAAGTGATCGATGATATTGACTTTAATCAAGCAGAATATATTGTGGAATATGGTCCTGGAACAGGTATCTTTACGGAAAAAATTCTAGCTAAACGCAAGGAAAATACTATTGTTTTATTAGTGGAATTAAGTAAAGAATTTTACCAAACCCTTAAGGAGAAGTATGAGGGAGAAGAGAACCTTTATATTGTAAATGGATCCGCAGAAAATATTGACTGGTATTTAAGGAAGTTTAATATACCAAAAGTGGATTATGTCGTTTCGGGTCTTCCTTTTACTACATTACCAAAAGTCACTTCCAGTGAAATTTTAAATAAAACAAAATCCATATTGAAGGATGAGGGGACTTTTATAACGTTCCAATACACTTTATTTAGGAAGAAATTATTCCAAAGTGCCTTCGAACATATTGAAGTAAAAAGAGAGCTTAGAAATGTACCACCGGCATTTGTTCTAAGCTGCAGTAATCCGAGGTCATCTTAATGGTGTTCCAATAGAAAATCCCCTATGGTTTCCGTTCCATAAGGGGATTTTCTATGCTTCACGATAAATTTCTATTGCCTCTTTATACATTTCCACAATCATGTCATAATCCATATAGCCTAATTTTCTTATAACAATTCTTCCCTCTGGGTCTACCACAAAGGTCATGGGCATACTTATGATCTCATATTCCTGTAACATGAGTCCATCAAAATCCATAGCAATGTCGTAAGGGATATTAAATTCATTAATAAATGTAATGGCGCGGGATTCGCTGGCTTCTGTTGTGGTCATATTAACACCTAACACTACTACATTTTCATCAGAATAATTTTCGTGAAAGTCAATTAAGTAAGGTATTTCATCTCTACATGGCCCACACCACGAAGCCCATGCATTAACAATGACAAAGTTACCTAGATAATCAGACAACTGAATATCACCGGTGTCATCCCAGGAAGGTAAGGAAAAGGGAGGTGCCATCCTTCCTGGATATGCTCCGTATTCATCCGACTCTATATATTCCTCTTTTTCACGGGGATCCAACCCGTCATTTGCTAAATACTCTTCTAGCCTCTGTTGATTGCCATCAGAAACGGTGGATGTAAAAAAATGGTCATAAATTACATAGGAAGTAATGATTAATGCAGCCAGTGTAATGATAATACTCCTTTTGTTTTTCAAGGTTAACCCCTCACATCTATAAATACGATTTACTTATATCTTATCAAACAAAGGAGATAAAATAAAAAAATTATGCATAACAAGACCGAACTGAAAATTATTGTTATTAAAAGCTGTTTTCTAAAGATGGTTGTTTTAGAAAAATATTGTATGGCTTGGATACGCTACAGGCGGATCAATTACGCCTAAAGGCAGCCCACGTCCTGTGGGCAACGGCGCAATGTCACCGTCCTGGTTCCGCGTGCAACGAGCGAAGCCATTGCCACTATTCAAATTGACTTTTTCAGTGGCCTCAAAACCACCCTGTGGTGTCTTCAGCTGCTCCTGCGATTACTCGTCGCCATAAAGAGCATTGTTGCTTTTCCCGCTGGAGTCGCCGCCTTTCGCTTCTCCAAGCTAATGGTGAAGACATTCTTATATATTGGATTGTTGATTAGGGGTGGTGACCTTTACAGAACGTATCCTTCTCTGATCAGACTCCGTAATTTCAAGGTTAAGGTGCTCATAGGAAAAATTTTCACCAACGGCAGGGATCCGTTGAAAAACATCCGATAACCATCCCCCTAAGGTGTGATAGGTGGTGTCGGGCAGTTCCACTTTCATCTGTCTTACGAAATCATCTAACGGATAATCAGCATGATAAATGAAAGTAGACGGGTCGATCTCCTTTAAAAGGTGAATATCATCATCGTGTTCATCCAAAATGTCCCCAACAATCTCTTCTAGAATATCCTCTAATGTTACTAACCCAGAAGTACCACCGTATTCATCAAGTACAATTGCCATGTGTCCTTTATTCTTTTGTAATTGAGGTAAAAGGGTGTGGACTCGCATGGACTCCACAACAAAAACAGGTTTTCTGAGGAGGGATTTAATTTCCATCTCTTCATACTGCTGAATATATGCCGTAAGGAAATCCCTTTCAGATAATATCCCCACAATATTATCGATATTCCCATCGTATACAGGAATTCTAGAAAAACGTTCACGAATAAAAATATTTTTTATATTATCTATGGAATCATTAATATCAATGGCAACCATATCCGTTCGTGGTTTAAAGATTTCTTGAACGACAATATCGTTGAATTCTAAAGAACGATGGACCATCTCCTTTTCACTTTCGTCTATCACACCTTCTTCTTCACTAATATCAATAAGCACCTTTAATTCCTCTTCCGTAACAGAGGGATGGAAAGCCTCTTTCTTGATCAGCTTGGATACTGTTCTTTTTAGCTGGATAAATAACCATGTTACTGGTGCTAATACCTTCATTAACAGCAATAAAATACCAGAAATTTTTGCTGAGAATGTTTCAGCAAATTCCTTTGCATAGGATTTTGGTAAAATTTCTCCAAATATAAGAACGAGTAAAGTTACTACAAAGGTGCTAATAAATACTCCTAAATTAGGCCCCCAAATGGCAGTTGTAACTTGTGCCGAAATAGTTGCTGCAGCAATATTAACTAAATTATTTCCCACTAAAATAGTGGACAATGCTTGGTCGAAATTATCTAAAATATGAAGGGTTCTTTTTGCTCCTTGATGCCCTTCTTCACTCATAGTCTTTACCCTGATTCGGTTTGCACTAGAATAGGCAGTTTCTGCAGAGGAGAAAAATGCAGACATAACCATAAGCAGCATAAATACGGCAATGAGATTCAATGGAATGTCAGCCACTTTTTTCACACCCTTATCCTTTGGTTCATCGATAATTATAGTGTTAGTATTATTTTGAAGCTCATCATTATACGGTAAATAATGAAAAGTAATTTAAGGTTATGTGTGCAATGTTGATTGATGGAAGATACGGGACTCCTCTGGGAAAAGCAACTTTAAAAACTAACCAGTATTTAGGAAGGATGACTCTTGAACATTTCACAAAAAATAAGACTAATTCGTACTAATTGAGGTAAAAGATCATGGAAAACATTAATGAGTTAAAAAATCCCCAGTTACAAAAGAAAATTGACCATGAAATTAATGGAATAAATTTTACGAAAAATTTTCGTTCCGCTACTGCTGAGGATTGGTATGTGTTCTTACCTAGCTATCAAGATCCAAAATCGGGTGGAGCAGTTGGGAGAACGTTTATCCATTATGAGCTGCAAGGTAATCGTGATGTCCATATAAACACCACGATCATTTTTACTGATCCTATCCTAGGGCACTCTACAAACTACACCCTTGTTTACGCTGTATGTGATGAAATTATAAACAGGTTAGTTGGTTACGCTGATACATTATTGACGGTATATGCTGGTGAAAACAGTTATGATGCAGAATATATACGAAAAGCAGATCAAACGTAAGGAGGTAAAGTTACATGAAAGGGAACAATAAGAAGAAAACCTATGCAGCAGATAATGTAACTTTAACAAATACACCGGAAGATCAAGAAATTACGATTCACACTAATATGAGTTCGAGAAATCCATTAAAAACGAATCAGTACTATCCTGGTGATGCTGTGGATGAACATAAAGGATTAGAAGAAGCCAACAGAGACTTAGCACAAGATGAATTAAGGCAACAAAATGAAAATAATTCCTTAAATTAGGCTAAGAGGCTGTCTAGCAATTACAAAAGTTAATATCCGATTTCCTTTTATTGCAAATATACTGCCAAAATGTTTGCAGTGAATTGAATATGGATCGTGGCAAACTACGAGTGTACCGCAAATTATGTTTTGGAGGTGCAACATTGCTTACAAATGATCAAAAAAATAAATTGAAGAACCAGTTAATTCAAACGAAAGAAGAACTTGAATCTCGCCTTAATGGGCAACATTATGGTCTTAATTTTGAATTAGCTAAGGAATCGGTTAGTGAACTTTCTAATTATGATAATCATCCTGGAGATTTAGGAACAGAATTGTATGAAAGAGAAAAGGACTTAGCATTAAATGAGCATTCTGAACACCTTATGGATGAAATAAATAACGCCCTAAAGGCTATAGATGAAGGAACCTATGGTCAGTGTGAGGTTTGTGGGGAAGAAATTCCTTATGAAAGATTAGAGGTTGTTCCAGAGACAAGAAGGTGTATTAACCATACGGAGGAAAATGAGGTATCTGATAACAGGCCAGTAGAAGAAGCTGTAATAGCCCCTGCATTTGGTGAGTTTGAATATGATGAGAGTCCAAGAAATGAAACGTTTTTTGATGCTGAGGATGCTTGGCAAACGGTTAGCGTATATGGAAGTTCCGAATCACCATCGGATTTTTATGATACAGACAAGGACTACAACAACATGTTTGTGGAATCTGATGAACCGGTGGGATATGTAGAGGATGTAGAAAATATTGCAACGGCAAATATAGACGGAAGCTTCTCTGGTATCAGTGTTTATCATCGGGATTACGAAAACTATCTTGAAGATAACGATGTAACAAATACGATGGAATACAATAGTGAACCGGAGTTTGAATAATTATGGTCAGAGCCATCATCCAGTAGGATGGTGGCTAATTTTTACTGTCCCATTTGCTGTGAAGGATAGGTTCATAAGCCTTCATTTTTTCTAGGAGTTGGGATATATTATTTTCCACAATGAGTGTGTCAAGAAATTCACGTTTAAGAAACCCTTCCCTTTCCATATGGAGGAGCATATCTCGAAACGGGCTGTAGAAATTATTAATATTTAAAATTCCAACCGGTTTGTGATGATAGCCAATCTGCTGCCATGTTAAAATTTCTGCAATTTCTTCTAACGTTCCAATCCCTCCTGGCAAGGAGATAAATGCATCAGCCAACTCATACATTTTGTACTTTCTTTCGTGCATCGTCTCTACGATTTGAAGGTCATTTAGTTCTATATGATCCACCTGTTCATATAGCTTCTGTGGTATTATTCCAGTTACATGACCTCCGTGATCGATCACAGCTTTAGATAGTACCCCCATTAATCCTGAATTTCCCCCACCGTATATTAAGTCCATATCGTTTTCACCGAGATATTTACCTAAGGCTTCAATTTCCTTTTTATAAATCTCATTGTTTCCATAGCTTGAACCACAAAAGATACATATTTTCTTCATTCATACTGCCTCCAATGTACTCAACATAAATGCACATTACTATATAGTGTTTCCCATTTTTATCAATATCTTAGTTGTAAGGTAATAATGACTTATTTATTGATCTTATTCAAATAGAAAAGGGCAGAGCCATGAACATTGGCTTACCCTTTTATTTATGATATTACTTTATTTTTGCCGCGGTAGATCTGCTACTACTGATTAACTTAAATAACGAAAGCCCTACCTTCTCTTTCGTCCTTACGGCTCCGAGACCGTTCCAGTATAAATAAGGAACTCAGAATGTAAAACATGATACTAAAAAAATTCTATCGTAATTTATATTATTCATTGTTGTAATAGTTACGAAAAAAGCAAAATCATAATGTTTCTGTATGAAATGCATTTGAGATGCATAAAAAGTATAACACAATTTAGTGCTCTTTGTAAATGTGCTGCTTAATTATCAATTCTTGTTAACATATTCCTTTGACTATTGTCCCTTAAAATAAAAGATGCTATTATCCAATTATATAATCAAAATCACTTGCAAATTTAAAATTCATATAAGTATTCATTATATAAATGGAGGTTTCATAATGAAAGTAGAGGACTATGAGTTATTGGTGGCGTTGCACCGTGCTGGAACAGTAAAGGGTGCTGCGGAAAAATTAATGATTTCTCAACCAGCCATTAGTCAACGCTTAAAGCAAATCGAACAAAATTGGGGAATGGAGTTTTTTGTAAGAACACCTAGACAATTAATGATAACTCCTGCTGGAGAAAAGGTTGTTAACCACGGTGAGGAAATGTTAAAAAAGGAGGCAGAGCTAAGGGATGAATTAGCAGCCCTAAAAGGGGAGGTAGCTGGAACTTTATCGATTGGGGTATCTTCTGTTATTGGGCAGTATGTATTACCTAGTCTACTGGAAAGATATATAGAAAATTACCCGAAAGTCCAACTTCACTTAACTACAGGACTAAGCCAGGAAATAAGAAAAAACCTCTTAAATTTTCACGTTGCAATTATTCGTGGTGATAAAATTAAGACTCAATTATGTCACCATTTTATGAATGATAAGCTTTTTCTTATTGAGAAGGCAGGGAGTAGAAATGGAGGGGGGCAATTGCGTCCTCTTATCGTTTTTGAGGGAGACGAATCTTTACAATCCTCACTTTCTAAATGGCTGATAGAACATAATCAAGTAAAATTCTCACAAATCATTAAGGTAGATCAAATTGGAACATGTAAACAACTAATGAAAAAAGGGATTGGTTCGGCTATATTACCCGAAAGTGCTATTGTTGATTTAGCAGATGATGGCTACAACAGACAATCCTTAAGAATTGGTGATAAGCCGTTATCAAGGGATACTTGGGTAACATACTCCAAAGAAGCTACAGCATTACCACAAGTAGAGGCTTTCTTAAAACTATTAGAGGAAATAAATATATAAATCAGTTGGGTATGTACGATGATCAAACGTGGTGAATGGAGGTTTTTATGAATAAATTAATAATTAGACGTTTAGTGGAAGACGATTTAGGTGCTTATTGGACCATTCGCTTAGAGGCTTTACAAAGTAGCCCAGAAGCGTTTGCTTCTACATACGAAGAAACTTTAGCTGGGGAGGATCCGAAGCAAAATGTAAAGCATTATATAACTGGAGAAGGAATGGCCACATACGGTGTTTTTTTAAATGGACAATTAGCAGCCATAGGGTCATTAAGAAGGTATCCTCTGGAAAAAATGAAGCATAAAGGTAGTTTGCAAGGAATGTATGTTTCGAAGGGGGCCCGAGGACAAGGGATAGGTAGAAAATTGATCCAAGAGATTATTCAAAAAGGAAAGGAACAGCAGATAGAGCAAATTCAATTAATGGTAATTACCCATAATTATGCGGCTAAATCCCTTTATAAATCACAAGGGTTTGAAACATATGGTGTAGAAAAGAAAGCATTGAAGCATAAAGGGGAATATTGGGATGAAGAATTGATGGCGTTATATTTGGATTAAATAAGTACGAAGGCATTGAAGTAAATTTACTTAAATGAAATGATACTCTAAAAGCCTTCACCTAAATACACTCACAATACTCCCCCCTACGTAAAGAAAAATAATCAAGATAAGGAATCGTAACCGCGTGTTTTAATTCATAAAAAATAGGGTACAAGCTCTACATAGGCTACAATGAATAATCCTTAATAATTTGTGAATCCTAACAATGAAGTTTTTTCTTTTGAAATCTTTAATTATAATAATTATTATTTGAAATTAATTATTATATTGGTTATAATCTAAATACAGTATTAAATTAGCCTAAAGGGAGTGTTGATTTATGAGTAAAAAGAATCTTGTACAATCAATGAATAAACAATTAGCGAACTGGAATGTTTTAAATACGAAGCTGCACCATTATCACTGGTATGTAAAGGGGCAAGATTTTTTCCTTCTTCACGAAAAGTTTGAAGAAATCTACACCGAAGCTGCTGGTTATATCGACGAAATTGCGGAAAGGATCTTAATGATTGGTGGAGAACCTGTCTCCACCTTAAGGGATTACCTAGATCATACATCTATTGACGAAGCAAAAGGGGGGGAATCCCCTGCAGAGATGGTTGCTGCATTATCAGACGATTTTGATCACTTCAAAGGACAATTAGAATCGATAATCGAGCTTTCCGAAAATGCAGGTGATCATCCTACAGCAGATTTATTTATTGGAATTAAAGCGTCCATTGAAAAACATAATTGGATGTTAAAGGCATATTTAAATAAAGTACCAACAAGAGCATAAATAAGTAGTCGGGGGTGAGTTTGAAGGTGTGTTTACCTTTTGGCTTCCCCTTTTTTGATTTATCATTTAAGAACAACAGGAAGAGATTATTTGTAAAATTAATTTGTTGTACGATGATTAAAGTTAATATTCAATAAAATGTTGAGAAAGAAGGAATCGAAGTGTATCGAATTGGTATTGATATTGGCGGAACAAATATGCGGGTGGGGATTTTTGATGATGGGGGCAACCTTGTTGTAAAAGAAAAAATATTAACTAACGCTCAAGAAGGTGCAACAGTAGCTATAAAAAGGCTAAAGTTATTAATAAATGAAGTTTTAAATAGTAAAGAAGTGGATAAGACTCAAAAAATTAAGGGAATTGGTGTTGGCTCTCCGGGGCCATTAGATCCTTGGAAAGGTGAAATTCAATCACCTCCCAATTTGCCAGGATGGGATAACATTCCCCTAAGGCAAAACCTACAGGACAAATATAACTTGCCAGTATTTCTACATAATGATGCTAATGCAGCTGCTTTAGGGGAGTTTTTATATGCTTATAACAAGGAAGTTAAAAATCTCGTTTATATTACCGTAAGTACCGGAATTGGAGGTGGTATCATTTCTGATGGAAAACTTATGCTAGGGGATAAGGGTAGTGCAGGGGAAGTAGGTCATATAATCATTCGTCCTGATGGAAATATGTGTTCTTGCGGAAATCGAGGTTGTCTTGAAGCCCAAGCATCTGGGACGGGGATATTTACTCGAACTCAAGAAGCATTAAAGAATTACGACAGACCAACTATACTAAAGAACTTTGATCTTTTATCTTCAAAAGAAATTATTGAAGCGGCAAATCTAGGGGATTCCTTTGCAAAGCACATTATAGAAGAAGTTCAAATGGACTTAGCATTAGGAATTGTAAACATTGCCCATGCTTACAACCCGCAAAAAATTGTCTTCGGTGGTGGAGTAATGCAATCAGGTGATACCTTTATTCAGCCGGTAATTGAAAGGGCGAGAGAGATGATATTACCAAGCATGGCTGAGAACTTGGATTTTTCTGTAACGAAACTAGGTGGGGATTTAGGGCTATTCGGTGCAGCTGCACTTGTGGATTACTTTCAAGATTAAGCTACAGTACTCCAGTATCTTACCAGCCCCTTTCCTTGTATTAGACTCTTTTCAGACAGATCATTCTTGGTTTTTTGACAACTCAAAGGAGTGAAAGGCGGCGACTCCAGCGACAAGCATTTACTTTAGAGAGGCATCACAGTGATGCCACTTGAGTAAGGGCGAGCGGTACCTCATGATGACTCTTGGATGCAGCTCCGAAGCGATACTTGCAGAGGAAGAGACATGGCCTGAGGAGGCTGAAGCATTGCCCACAGACGCAGGACGTGGGCTGCCTTTAGGTGTAATTGGTCCGCCTCTAACGGATTCGAGTGATATATTCTTTATTTCCTATCAAAATAGTAGGAAATAGTACACAAAAGTAATCATACATTATATAATAAGAATAATGTTATGCTTGGAATGGAGGGGAGCTCTATGAATCGCCGGTGGTGGATACCAATAATTTTAGTGTTATTTCTCTTAGTACCAGCTGGCTGGTATGTACTTGGTGGGGATAATTTGTCGGCGGATGACAGAGCAGCGGCAAATCATAGTATTGAGTATGTTGCGAAAGAATATTCTCTTGAAGAAAAGAACTTAGAAATAGAAACAGTAAATTATTGGGAAGAAGAAGACCGTTATGCAATCAGGTTAATTCATATAAATGATAATAAGCAATACGAGATCGCATTAAGACTTGATGATGATAGAGAAGTTGCATTTATGTTAGATGTTACAGGGCAATTTGATGAGTTCGGATTGGCGTATTGCCACTAAAGGGTGTCTAAGAAGGTTGGTTTTAACCTTTAGAGACACCCTTTTTTGAACTGTTTTTTTATGGATGATAAGAATGAACAGTAGTATAAAAAAGATTTATGTAGAAGAGAGACAAAAATATAAGCTAATTACGGGGTAAAGTAAATTGATGAGCAAGTTATTAGTGAGTGTTTTATCAAGCCTTTGGAAAAGCGAAGCCAGCTCTTATCTTATCAATGGCAAGGCAAGTATTATTTCTTATCCCGTTACTTTTAATTCTGCTGCGCCTATTTTGGTGTAATGGGTGTGTGGCTTGCTTTCCCAATTGCTGATGTCCTATCTTGTATACTATTGGCAGCTTTCCTTTACCGGGAACGTAAAGTATTTCTAATTAAGTCTAATAAGGAGACTTTAACCGTGTAAGAACATCCACTGTCTTCTTGAAGAACTCATTAGTCATTTATACTGTAATTAGCTTAGTAAGTTATTGCCATTCTTAATTTCATCTTGAAGGTTAAGAAAGGTGGCAATGAGAAATAGAAGGGAACCTATAAAAAATAGGGCTTTTATCAATAAGGATAAGTTATCCTGCTGTTCCATATCAATCACTCCTGGGGTGTGACTTAAATCGACACTAATATTTTATGGCAACAACTTTTTGGGTGTGCTTGTCCACCTCAAGGGGGGAGTCAGAAGGCTGAATAACAACCTTTTAATAAAAAGTAAAAACGGAGAAAGTTAATCTGTATAATTTCTTTCGATAATAAAGCTCGCCCTTTCTCCGTGAAAATACGCTTTTGAATATTCGATAATGGTTTCATTTTCTAAAAAAGCAAATGTTTCAATTTCAAAGCAAGGTGTACCTGCTTTCGTATTTAATTTTTCGGCTATTTTTTTATCTGCCGTTACTATATGGATATGTTCTTCTGTTCTGGAAATGGATAAATCAAATTGAGACTGGAGGAGATTGTAAAGGGAATCTTCACAAGCCTCTCGATTGAGTCCAGGGGTTAAATGCCATGGTAAATAAGAAATTTCATATTGTAATGGGACTTCATCCGCATAACGGATTCTTTCTAACTTATTAACAGGTTGTTTTTCATTAATATGTAAAATATTTTGCAAGAACATATCAGCAGGTATGACCGTTAACTGTAAAACGTGTATACTAGGTTTTTTTCCTTGAAGTTTTAATTGTTCTCGATAATTGCCTGCTTTAGTGTGGGTCAATGTCTGTTTAACTTTGTTATTGGATACAAAAGTTCCCCTTCCCTGAATTCTATAAATATACCCTTCGGCTGTTAATTGTTGTAATGCATTTCTTACGGTCGTACGGCTAACATTATACCTATTACAAAGCTCGGCTTCCGTTGGTAATTGTGTATTTGGCAGTAGTTCACCTTTATTTATCATTTCAATGATTTCATTTTTTATATAAGAGTGAAGTGGTTCCAAAGCTAATAATGCCTCCTGTCTTGTATGGGAGATAGACTAGACTGAATTTGTATTTAGTTAAATCATACCACAATCTAATTGTAGGAATAAATTTAATACTACATTTATAAAAAAAGGTGTTAAATGTTATTACAAATTGTTGTATAATTGTAGTAACAAATTAAATTGAATTGTATTATTGAGAGGAGGGAGAGTTTAGTTTTGAAAAAATATGTATTTAAAAATGCGACCCTATATAGTTCCAAAGGGTTTATTAAAGACCCTGTTATAGAAATAAAGGAAGGGCTTATAGCTAACTTTTATCCAATGGAAAAATTAAGAGAAAAACAAATGATTGAGGATTATGTATTTACTGAACCCGTACGAATTGTACCAGGGTTTATCGATTTGCATATACATGGTGCTGCCAATGGGGATGTCATGGACGGTACGGAAGAAGCCCTAGTAACGATAAAAAATGCACTCCCTTCAGAGGGTACGACCGCTTTTTTAGCCACTACGATCACGCAATCTCAGAATGCTAAATTAGAGGCACTAAAGCAAGTAAAGGAAGTTATGACATCAAAGAATAGGGAAGGTGCAGAAATTTTGGGTGTCCATTTAGAAGGGCCATTTATCTCAGAAAAAAGGGCTGGTGCCCAACCAAAGGAATTTATTTCTGAACCGGATGTGGATCTTTTTAATAAATTTCAAGAAACCGCCGGGGGTGCAATTAAGTTAATAACAATGGCCCCAGAAGAAAAAGGGGGAATGGAGCTTCTTCGTGAATTGTCCCGAACTGGAGTAGTACCTTCCATCGGACACTCTGATGCTTACTATAACCTAGTAAAAGAAGCGATGGATTTAGGTGTCTGTCATGCCACTCACCTCTTTAATGGAATGCGTGGTGTACATCACCGAGACCTAGGTGTTGCAGGAGCAGTATTACTGCACGATGAGATAATAGGAGAAATAATATGTGATGGAATTCATGTATCCCCACCTATGGTTAAGCTAGTTTATAAAAACAAAGGTGCAGATGGTATCATTCTAATAACAGATTCCATGAGAGCGAAAGGGTTTGAGGAAGGTACCTATGAATTAGGGGGACAAGATGTTTTTGTAAAAAATAATCAGGCAACTTTAGAAGATGGAACTCTAGCTGGAAGTATATTAAAAATGAACGAGGCTGTTCGGAATATGATTTCCTTTTCTGGGTGTACTTTTGAAGAAGCCATTCAAATGGCATCTGCAAACCCAGCAAAGCAAATAGGAGTTTACGATAGAAAAGGCTCCATTGAAATTGGAAAAGATGCAGACTTTGTAGTATTAAATGAAAAATTGGAAGTGAAGCAAACGTTTGTGCTCGGAACAAAAGTGTATGGATAAGCTAAAAACGGCAGTGGAGGTGTAGCTTGTGGAGGTTATCGGTGTCAAAGATTTTAATGAAATGAGTAAACGGGCTGCTCAATTTGTTTATGAGGATTTAGTTAATAGAAGGATAAAAGTAATGGGAATGGCTACTGGAGGGACCCCAATTGGGTTTTACAAACAACTAGTAAGGTTATACAAAAAAGGGGACTTTTCCTTTAAGGGTATTCAAACGGTAAACCTAGATGAATACGTTGGATTATCTCCTGAAAATCCAAACAGCTATCATCAATATATGTATCAGCATTTGTTTCAACATATTGATATCCAAAGGGACCAAACCCATTTACCAAATGGTGCAGCAGAAGATTTAGAGAGGGAATGTGTTCGTTACGAACAATTAATTGAAGAATTGGGTGGGATTGACCTTCAATTATTAGGGATTGGAGAAAATGGTCATATCGGTTTCAATGAGCCAGGTACATCCTTTCATTCTAATACACATGTTGTTAATCTGACGACTGCAACAAGGGAAGCAAATGCAAGGTATTTTAATGATAGAAGGGAAGTACCGAAACAAGCTATTACGATGGGGATTGACACAATAATGAAAAGTAAAAAAATCCTTCTTCTTGCTTCTGGAAAGGAAAAAGCGCAAGCGATTTATCGACTTCTTTACGATAAGGTTGATGAATCGTGTCCTGCGACCATTTTACAACGACACCCAAACATAACCATTATTGCCGATAATGAGGCGTTAAGTTTAGTAACAATCACAGATAGAAAGCTAAATTAATACATCAAACTAAAATACTCATGCGCTCCTAGTAAGGGAACTCATGAGTATTTTTTATTAGTCTCAAAACTTTATTAAATTAATTAAGAAAGGTGTATTTATTGGATTGTTTCATGTATAATTGAACTATAATTTATGGTTATCCTAATTAAATCAAGTGGGAGGTACGAAAATGAAAGAAAAGTTAAGTAAAATGTTTAATAAAGTTTACGACACAATAAATGAGGAACAGGAATTACATTATTTCTTCGCCCCTGGTCGGGTAAATTTAATTGGGGAGCACACAGATTATAACGGGGGATTGGTTTTCCCGTGTGCCCTTACAGTAGGAACTTATGCTGCTATTAAACAAAGAAAAGATAATTTAGTCCGATTGTATTCTGATAACTTCCCTGAAAAAGGTATAATTACCGTTTCATTAACGGATCTGGATTACAAGAAAGAGGACGATTGGGCCAACTATCCTAAAGGTGTTATAGAAACACTTAAAAAGCACGGCTTTGAAGGAAAGGGAGGGTTTGATGCTGTTTATTACGGTAACATTCCTAACGGTGCAGGATTATCCTCTTCTGCTTCCATTGAGCTTGTGACAGCTGTCCTATGGGATTGGATGAACGATTTCAACCTTGATCGTATACAATTGGTGAAATTCTCCCAAGAGGCGGAAAATAAGTACATTGGAGTCAATTGCGGAATTATGGACCAGTTTGCTATTGGGATGGGGAAAGAAGAAAATGCTGTGTTACTTGATTGCAACACATTACATTATGAGTATGCTCCTGTACAGCTAGAAGGTATGAAACTTGTAATAGCTAACACAAACAAACGGAGAGGGTTAGCTGATTCTAAATACAACGAAAGGCGTTCTGAATGTGAGAATGCCTTAAAAGACTTGCAAGCTGTTACTGAAATTAATAATCTTTGTGACCTTTCCACAGAGGAATTTGAAAGAATCAAAGATGAAATAAAAGATCCAATTGCACAAAAAAGGGCTGCACACGCCATCTCTGAAAATGAGAGGACGAAAATTGCAGCACAAAAGCTAAAGGAAAAAGATGTGATTGCATTTGGAAAGCTGATGAATGAATCCCATGTTTCCTTACGAGATGATTACGAAGTAACAGGTGAGTACTTGGATGCATTAGTAAACGCAGCGTGGGAAGAGGAAAACGTCTTAGGGTCTCGAATGACAGGGGCAGGCTTTGGAGGCTGTACGGTTAGTTTAGTACGTGAAGACAATATGGAGGAAGTTTTAGATCGTATTGCCTCCAGTTACGAAAAAGCAACAGGAATAAAACCCGACTTTTATATAGTAGGAATCGGCCACGGAGCCAAAAAATTAAATTAATTTATAGGCGTCCTTGATTGTTATCTAAAAAGAAGGGAAAGGCGGCGACTCCAGCGTTGCCCACGGAAAGCGTCCGCCTGAAACGGATTTGAGATAAGTTCTTATCTCATTACAACAAACTATCTTTAAAAAGTAGCCAACTTTTTTGATAAAGGAGCGGATATAAATGGCAGTACTAGTTTGTGGTGGAGCAGGTTACATTGGCAGTCACGCCGTAGCAGATTTACTAGATCGGGGGGAAGAAGTCATTGTTATCGACAACCTTCAGACCGGTCATAAGAAAGCAGTCCTTCCAAAGGCGAAGCTTTATATAGGAAGCCTACAAAATAGCAACCTCTTAGAGCAAGTTTTTCAAGAAAATGACATTGAATCCGTCATGCACTTTGCAGCAGACTCCCTTGTTGGTGTTAGTGTAAATGAGCCTCTTCAATACTATGAAAACAATGTATATGGGGCAATATGCTTATTGAAAAAGATGGCTCAATTTGGTGTGAAAAAAATCGTCTTTTCTTCCACTGCAGCAACCTATGGGGAACCGGAAAGTGTGCCTATAATGGAGACAGATGTGACAAATCCAACTAATCCCTACGGTGAAACAAAATTAGCTGTAGAGAAGATGTTGAAATGGTCAGATAACGCCTATGGTATCAAGCATGTTGTCCTTCGTTATTTTAATGTGGCAGGGGCGCACCCTAAACATCCAATTGGTGAGGATCACCAACCAGAAACCCATTTAATCCCCATTGTACTTCAGGTAGCATTAGGGCAGCGAGGTGTCATCAACATTTTTGGGGATGACTATCCAACGGAAGATGGGACGTGTATCCGTGATTATATTCATGTATCCGATCTTATAGGTGCACATCTACTTGCATTAGATCATTTAAGAAATGAAGGGGATAGTGACGTCTTTAACCTTGGTAATGGAAATGGATTCAGTGTGAAACAAATCATTGAAGCAGTAGAAAGGGTGACGGGAAAAGGCATTCCTAAAGAAGTGTCACCAAGAAGAGTGGGAGATCCGGCTACTCTCATTGCTTCTTCAAAAAAAGCCATTGAGGTATTAGGCTGGCAGCCGAAATATACATCGATAGAGGATATTATTGAGACTGCTTGGAAATGGCATCAAACCAACCCTAATGGCTATGGAGCCGATGAGTAAATATTACTATACGGAGGGATAAGATGAATACAAGTATAAATTATCTTATTGACCGCTTAATTCAATATGGAATAGAGAAAAATATAATTACCTCTGATGATACAACGTATTCCCGCAATGCTATATTGGAACGTCTCAATATAAAGGAGTATACAGCACCCGTAGAGGTTGTAGATGCAAAGGGTGTATCTGATCCATCGGAACTTCTTAAACCTATTTTAGATTGGGCGTACGAGTCTGGTTTGTTAAAAAATAATACCGTAACAGAAAGGGATTTATTAGATACGAGTATTATGGGGTGCTTAACAGCTAGACCTTCAGAGGTTATCCATGAATTTAAGGCAATAGAGGAAAAATACGATCCGCAGACGGCAACAAAATGGTTTTACCAATATAGTAAGGACACTCACTATATTAGACAAGATCGTATTAGAAAAAACTTAAGCTGGGGAGTAAAAACGGAGTACGGAGAATTAGAAATTACTATTAACTTATCCAAACCTGAAAAGGACCCAAAGGAGATTGCAGCCGCAAAACTAGTGGAATCTTCAAATTATCCCCTTTGTTTACTTTGTAAAGAAAATGAAGGGTACGCAGGCAGGTTGAATCATCCAGCAAGGCAAAATTTAAGAACGATCCCCGTTAAGTTAAATGGGGAATCTTGGAGACTGCAGTTTTCTCCATATGTTTATTATAATGAACATGCTATCATACTTTCAGATAAACATGAGCCCATGAAAATCTCTAAGTTAACGTTTACTCGTCTGTTAGATTTTGTGGAACGATTCCCCCATTACTTTGTGGGGTCGAATGCAGATTTACCAATTGTAGGAGGCTCTATCCTTAGTCATGATCATTACCAAGGAGGGTACCATCAATTCCCTATGGCAGTGGCAGAGGAGGAGGAGACCTTCCATATCCCATCCCTCCCTGGGGTTAGACTAGGTAAAGTAAAGTGGCCAATGTCCGTTCTTCGAATAACGGGTAAGAATAAATCAGATGTAGTTTATGCGGCAGACTATATTCGTAAAAAGTGGCAAGGGTACAGTGATGAAACAGTAGGTGTGTACTCCCATTCAGGTGACATTCCTCATAATACCATAACTCCTATTGCACGAATGGAGGAGGGACAGTTTCAACTAGATATTGTGTTACGTAACAACCGTACTAATGAAGAGCATCCAATGGGAATATTCCATCCACATGCGGAAGTACATCACATTAAGAAAGAAAATATTGGATTAATTGAAGTAATGGGGCTAGCTGTTTTACCTGGGAGACTCATTGAAGAAATGAAGCAGTTAGAAGCGGCCATGCTATCTCATAATCCAGAAAAAGCTATTAGGAGCAATGAGAATATTATCAAGCACTACCAATGGACCCAGAATATTCTAGGGCGCTATTCAGAGGTTACGAAAGAGAATTGTTATGATATCTTAAAACGCGAATTAGGAAAGACCTTTGCTGTTATTTTAGAGCATGCAGGGGTATTTAAAAGGGATGAAAAAGGACAACAGGCCTTTCTTCAATTTATTAATAGCTTGAAATAGTATTGAGGTTAAGGGAGATAGTCAATGGGGGATAATAATGGATTCACAAATTGCAGGAAGCTTTCAATTAATGAAGTCGATGAACCGGTCTTTAGTACTCAATACAATTCGGATTAATGGTTCTATATCACGAGCAGAAGTAGCAAAAAAAACAAAACTAACCCCTCCAACTGTAACAAATATTGTAAGTGAACTATTGAAAGAGGATTTAATATTAGAGAGGAATACAGGGGTATCTAGTGGAGGTCGGAAGCCTATTTTATTAACAATCAACCCTAATCATTATGTAATTGGAGTTGATGTAGGTGTTCGAAAAATTCGCTATGCCCTCTCTGATTTAGACGGAAATTTACTCATAAGTAAAGTTCAGGCAATGCCACTTACGATTGATGAGGAAGGGTTATTAGATATAATAATTCAGCTAATCGAAGAAATACTTGATGATAGCCGAACAAACCTTGACCGTGTCATTGGCATAGGTGTTGCCATGCATGGGATAGTAGACAGTAAATCAGGGATATCCCTCTATGCACCTACACTTGGTTTAAGGAACATCCCAATAAAACAACGTTTAGAAAAGTCGTTTCAAATGCCAGTAAGGGTGGAAAATGATGCTAAGTCAATGGCTTTGGGAGAAAAATGGTTTGGGATGGGGAAAGATGATCAGAATCTTATTTCTATTAATGTAGGGGAAGGAATTGGTGCTGGAGTAATTTTGAATAACCGAATCTTCGATGGGAATGATAGCATTGCAGGTGAAATAGGCCATACAATCATCGATTTAGACGGACCACAATGCTCTTGCGGCAGTTTTGGGTGTTTTCAAACTTACGCGTCTGGTCAAGCCTTACGAGAGAGAACCTTAAAGGAAGTCTCCCTAGGAAGAAAAACATTGTTAACAGATAAAGCTAATGGAGATTATAGAAAAATAGACGGTCCCATAATATATCAGTGTGCCTTAGCAGGAGACCCCCTTTCTATAGAAATGTTAGAGAAGACAGGAAGGTATATTGGAATTGGCATTGTAAACGTCATTCATTTATTTAATCCGTCCCTTGTTATTATTGGCGGCGGCGTGTCGAAAGCTGGAGATTTTATATTAGAGCCATTAAAGGAAATTGTTCAATCGAGAGCGCTTACGTCGAAGGCTAAGGAGTCAAAAATAATTTTGTCTGCCCTAGGGGAAGAGGGATCATTGATCGGAGCAGTTACCTTAGTTTTATCAGACATGTTTGTGTACCATTAATTCTAAAAGCTGTATATAAAAGTTGTTTTTAAGAGAATACATTTATTTTGCTTGGATCCGCTACATGTGGACGCTTTCCGCTTCTCCAAGCTTTTAAAAAAGGAACAAAGTTTACGAAAACAGCCTTTTAAAAAAGCTCTGTTAGTCTTTGTTGTTGATTTATGCTACAGGAGCTCGCTTTCCGCGGGCAACGCCTCAGCCTCCTCGTCCCTGCGGGGTCTTCGGCAGTTGCTTTTCCCGCTGGAGTCTCGCCCCTTTCGCAAAATCAACGCATATCCAAAATCAACACTATCCACTAACAGAGCCTTTTAAAAAAAGATGTTGTAGAAGCAGCATCTTTTTTGTCGTAAATAATTTATTGGTTTTAAATTATGAACATATTATGATAGAGTTATGCAAAATTTTTGATCTAAAGGAGAGAAATAGATGAACTGGAAGTTACATTATGAACGCTGGTTATCGTTTGGGGGGCTTCAAAAGGATTTACAGGAAGAACTTAAGGCTTTAAAGGATAACCAAAAATTATTAGAGGATTCCTTCTACAAAACATTAGAATTTGGTACAGGTGGTATGCGTGGAGAAATTGGTCCAGGAACGAATCGGATGAATACATATACTGTACGTCGTGCTGCAAAAGGATTAGGAAAATTAATTTCCGGGAAAGGGGAAGCAGCTAAGGAAAAAGGTGTCGTTATCTCTTACGATAATCGTCGTTTTTCAAGAAAATTTGCCCTAGAATCTGCTAAGGTACTAGGGGCTGATGGAATAAAGGTATACGTATTTGAGGAATTGCGTCCTACTCCTCAGTTGTCTTTTTCCGTTAGGAGGCTTGGTACAGCTGCAGGAATCATGATCACTGCAAGTCATAATCCTCCTGAATACAATGGATTTAAAGTTTACGGGGAAGATGGGGCACAGTTAGTTGGTGAGGACTCAGACCTATTATTAAAGTATGTGAATGAAGTAGAGGATGAATTAACCATTGAAACTAGGGACGAAGAGGAACTTTTAAATAACGAGTTTCTTACTTTTATTGGACAAGAAATGGATGAGGTATATGAAGGAAAGCTACTAGATGTCATTCAAAATAAGGAGCTTGTCCGAGATTATGGAAAAAATTTATCCGTGGTTTTTACACCACTTCATGGTGCATCAAAAATTCCTGTAATGAATAGCTTTAAAAAGGCAGGGTTTACGGAAATTCATGTGGTAGAATTACAATCGCAGCCGGATGAGAATTTTTCTAATGTTACCTCTGCAAACCCTGAAGAGCATGTGGCCTTCGATCGAGCTATCGAAGAAGGTAAAAAGGTAAATGCAGACGTGTTAATTGCAACAGACCCTGATGGGGACCGTGTAGGAATAGCTGCGAAAAATCGAAATGGTGAGTATGAGGTTTTAACTGGAAATCAAGCGGGTGCTCTAATGCTTCATTATATCTTATCTTCTGGAAGGAAAAATGGAAATCTTCCTGACGATAGTATCATGATTCAAACCATTGTTACTTCACCACTAGGGAAAACGATAGCAAAAGCTCATGATGTAAAAACTCTCGACGTTTTGACAGGTTTTAAATATATTGCAGAGAAAATTAGGGAATTTGAGCAGGATAATACCCAATCCTTTATATTCGGATATGAAGAAAGCTACGGATATTTAGTAAAGCCTTTTGTTCGAGATAAGGATGCTGTTCAAGCAGCTCTGTTAGCAGCAGAAGTAGCTTTATATTATAAACAACAAGAAAAAAGCCTATTTGATGGCTTAGAGAATGTATTTGAGACTTATGGTTATTATCGTGAAACCCTCCATTCCTTTGTTTTTAAAGGGAAAGAAGGGGTGGAAACAATGAAAAACTTTATTGATTCCTTTCGTGGGCAAACGTTTAGTCCCGAGGGAGAGTTTCAGCTTCAATTGTCCGAAGATTATTTAACAGGCCAAGTTATGGACCATGTTAGTGGGGAAGAGTCCCCTACAGGACTACCGAAGTCAAATGTATTAAAGTATGTTATGACAGATGGTTCTTGGTTCTGTTTACGACCTTCGGGAACGGAACCTAAGCTTAAGCTGTACTTTGGGGTAAAGGGGAAGACCGGGGAGGAAGCCGAGGAAAAGTTAGATCAACTTGTGCAGCCAATGGTTAAACGGGTGAAAGCTTTTCAGGATTAATTAAATATCTACACTAACAGTATGGTGTTCTTCGCCATACTGTTTTTTGATTTATTCAAGATCCAATTAAAGGAAACTAGTCAAGGTCCCATGCGAAAGACATTCCCTTGCATACGTTATAGTATCGTGGATAAATAAGGAGGGATAAATTTTGAAGGATCAAAATAAATTAATGGATCTGTATTTAGATCGTTTATTTAAAAAATACAATATTTCCCCAGATAAAGTAAATTTAACCCCTGATCAAAAAGTTAAAGTTAAGAGTATTGTTGAAAATATACAAAAAGACGTACAAAAATTCTTAGAAAATACGGAAAAGAAAATTACGGAACATGACATGCCGAAAAAGCAAAAAGGTGTAGAGGGGAATGAGCCTTTAAATTTAGAACATTTATCAGATGAAGAAAATAGCTTAGCCCACAGGAAACCTGAACCACCAACAACGAAGCCGAAAGTATATTTACAAGGAAAAAAAAGAAAAAGAAAGAAGAGACGATAAAATTAGACTACTTTCTTGAGCGCTTTGTCCAATCCAACTGTATTTTAAATCATACAGTGTTAACGAGTACACGAAAAAGGAGGAATGAATATGAATCAAGAAGTGTATCGTTCAAGTGATGCGAAAAGAAACTGGGATGCTCTGAACCCTGATAGTGCTCATCCACTGTGTGATCGTAAGGATTTTCAAGAAGAGGCACAAGAAGCGGTAAACAAAAGTAAAACACTTCAGTTAAACGAAGAATATATCTTTATAAAAGATTCCTGTGATGTTACCGTTACTTCAACAGACACAAAGGGTGCATTAAATATTCAAGCAGGAATTCAGACGGCAATTGCTGTTCTGATTAGTTTATCTGTTGATGATCCAGCAACAGCAGAGAAATTAACTCAAGAGCTATTACAAACGTCAAAGATTAAGCAAGTTTCCTTCCAAAAAACAGTAGTGGAAAATTCTCGAAATGTAGAAATTACAACAGTTGATGCACAAATAGCTGCGAATATTCAAATTCTCGTTCAAATTTTAATTGCTGTAGCAATAAAACTCGATCTCTTATAAGTTACACAGGTGCCCTGCAAACATGTATGCAGGGTGCTTTTCTGTTCTAACTTTGCTTTAGATAACTGTGTTCTGAATATTGGACATAAGTTAAATGGGGAAGGTACAATAGTCTTATTATAAAATAAAGGGGGGAGAGGCAATAAATGGAATACATATTTGTCTTAGCAAGTGTCATTTTCGTTTTAGGATTCATTTTTATCTTTCAAGGCTTGATGAACAAAATTATTCATGAAGAAGTAACAAAGGATGTCATTCAAAAAATGCAAACAAAGTTATTTATTCGTGTTGCACTTTTTGAAGTGATACCGATTTTCATGGTAATAGGTGCCTTTATCTTTATGGAAGGACAAGAACAAAGGGTTGACCCGACTATTCCAATCGTCATCATCCTCAGCGTGTTTCTATTAGGGGCATTTAGAATTTTCATGTCTTTTCGGGATGTAAAAGCAAGTGTGAAAGTTAATGAACTAATCAACCCGATTCAAACACTGTTCTTCATTTCTATACCATTATTAGGGGCTATCCCCATCATTTCCATTATTATGCTTATAATTGTAAGTGGGTAGCAACCTGTAAGCGTTTGCTTTGGTGGTTAATGGGGTTGCAAATTAGGGGGAATGATATTGCCCAACTTTGTCTATAATAAACAACGAAAGGGGTCGAAAAAACACGTTATTTCATTGCCATTACAGGAAAAATGTGTTTGCATCCCAATGATCTGTATGATATGATCATGAAGTAAATTGTTTTGAAATCGAAAAACGTTTTCGGCCTCGGAAGCAAGTTCTTGTAAGGCATGAAATGGTTTTGCGGTATTCAAAGATTTAACTTTTTATTTATTTTTAAGGAGGCCGTTAACATGACAGGCAAAGTAAAATGGTTTAACTCAGAAAAAGGTTTTGGATTCATCGAGCGTGAAGGTGGAGACGATGTATTCGTACACTTCTCAGCAATCCAAGCTGATGGTTTCAAAACATTAGAAGAAGGCCAAGAAGTTGAATTCGAAATCGTTGAAGGCGACCGTGGTCCTCAAGCTGCTAACGTTGTAAAGCTTTAATTCCTACGGGTTAAATACAATAAAGTCTACTCCATATAGGAGTAGGCTTTTTTATTAAAGGCTCTGTTATGCTACCCCATTGATGGATGGGAAGCAGGGAATAACATCATGGGGTAGCCTTATAAAAAGGAAGTAGGTATCCAAATGAAACAGCATGGAATGATACTCATTTGTATTTTTTTAGGAGGAGCATTAGGTACTTTATTTCGGTATATTATCAATATTCAGGTAGAAGGGTTTCTTTTTCCATTAGGAACGGTTATTGAAAATTTAGTAGGAAGCTTCCTCCTTGGTGGGTTAACAGGCTATATTTTACATAAAAAATTGCTCCCAGGGTTAAAGGAAGGGATCGGTGTTGGATTTTGTGGCGGTTTTACTACCATGTCTACACTAGCAGCGGATTCCGTTTTTTTAGTTTTAAATAATCCTGTACAATTTTTCATTTATATGAGTGTTTCATTATTTGGTGGTTTATTGTTAGCATTAGTAGGTATGATGCTAAGCACAGCCTTCATTCGAAAAAGAATATTTAAAGTAGGTGGGGATCAATGAACTTCCTTCTGGTGGCCATTGGAGGGGGATTAGGTGCAGTTTTACGTTATGTATTAGGGGTTTGGATTAAGAATAATACAAGGGAGAGGTCAATTCCTACTGCAATGCTTATTGTTAACTTACTAGGAGCATTTGGCTTAGGCATATTTTTTAACTATGCTTACGGAGAAATCCCTATGGCAGCCTATGATAAAAAGCCCTATTTGTTCTTTGGAATTGGGTTTTTTGGGGCTTTTACTACCTTTTCCACCTTTAGTGTAGAGGCGGTAACGCTGCTACAAAAGAAGAAATGGATCCCGTTGTTTACTTATATTCTGTTATCCGTAGGCGGCAGTATAATTATATTTGCATTTGCATTCTTTGTATTGTAATTTTGATACCCCATACATAATATAAGGCTATTTTCAAAAACTTTGTTGCTTTTTTAAGAAAGCTTGGAGAAGCGAAAGGCGGCGACTCCAGCGACGAGCGTGGCATCTAGAGTTAGCAACGAGTTGTTTCGACGGACGGAGCTACGAAGCAATGCTTGTAGAGGAAGAGACAGGTATAACGACTGAAGACCCCGGAGGGCGGTTTTCCCGAGGAGGCTGAAGTGTTGCCCGCGGGAACAAGGACGGTGACATTGCGCCGTTGCCCACAGGACGTGGGCTGCTTTTAGGCGTAATTGATCCGCCTGTAGCGTATCCAAGCCAAATTATATTCTTAAAAAACAACAATCCTTTAGAAAAGAGCTGATAAAAAGAGGCTGGGACATACTAAAGTGTTTAATCGGAAATACGAACAATGCACTACCTGAGCGAAGTATATTTCCGAAGCGGGTAGATTGCACCTACATCTAGTTTGTTCGGATTTCTTTTAGTAAAAATACTTTTGTCCCAGCCTCTTTCTAATGCTAATCATTTTTATTTGGATTTGAATTATCTTTTGTTTTGTTTGTAGGAGTATCCAGTTCCCCGTCCAATTGTTCTTCTAAGTCGTCACGGAGATCATCATATATTTTTTCTTTAAATTCCTCGTAAACTTCTTCTTTTAAGTCATCATAAACTTCTTCTTTTACTTGTTCATACACCTCTTCCTTCATTTCATCATAGACATTTTCTTTCATCTTATCGTAAACATCAATCTGGACTTCTTTCTTAATTTCCTTCGTTCGTTGATGTTTTTTTCGCTTTTGTTCGACCTGAACGTCACGACTCATCATCATTAGTAAAGAGAAGATCATGACGACCATTATAATAGCAAAGGGGAGTGCGGCGATAATGGACGCCGTTTGTAATCCTGTTAAACCTCCACTTAATAAAAGGACACTGGCTGTACCAGCAATGAGAAATCCCCAAATAACTTTAACTTTGAGTTGTGGATCTAAGCTGCCATCACTTGTTAAAGCTGCTAACACGTAGGAGGCGGAATCGGCAGAAGTAATGAAAAAGATAATAATTAGTCCCACAGCAAGTATGCTCATAATTATTCCAAGGGGTAATTCACCTAACGTAACGAACAGAGCGACCTCAACATTTTCCATTACGAGGTTACCAATTCGCTCGTTCCCATCCATGATCATCCTAAGTGCTGTTCCCCCAAAGGCAGTAAACCAAATTGCAGCAAGAAGAGAAGGTACGATTAATACACCTGCTACAAACTCTCGAATGGTTCTGCCACGTGAGATACGAGCAATGAAAATACCCATAAATGGAGCCCACGAAATATGCCAAGCCCAGAAGAAAATCGTATAAATGCCAAGCCATTCCCCACCTCCGAAAGGATTAAGATCGAGGCTCATTTGTGTTACATTGGCAATATAGCCCCCAATTGTGGTTACAATACTTTCCGCAATAAACAGTGTCGGACCCATAATAATCATAAAAATTAATAAAATGGAGGCTATTGTAAGATTTATGGTACTTAAAATACGAATCCCTTTATTCACACCAGTGGCTGCAGAAAATATAAATAATACAGTAACTACAGCAATAACAACGAGCTGTGTTGTTGCATTATTAGGAATGGTACCCGTAAGGTGGGAAAGACCTCCTGTAATTTGCAAGGCGCTTAACCCAAAGGTTGTTGCCACACCTGTCGATGTTGCTAATACAGCCAGTATATCAATTCCCTTACCAAAGGGACCTTTAATTTTGTCTCCAAGTAAAGGTTGGAAAGCAGAACTAATGAGTGCAGGCTGATCCTTTCGAAATTGAACATATGCTAATGTTAAGGCAACTAAAGAGAATATAGCCCAAGGATGTAAAGCCCAATGGAACACAGCATATCTTAGTCCCGCGGCTGCCTTCACCTCATCAGGTTGTCCAAGATAATCGGGATGGGGATCCAGGAAGTATAGTGCCGGTTCAGCGACACCCCAGAAGACAAACCCAACACCAATACCAGCAGAAAACAGCATACCAAGCCATGTGTAGAATTTATACTCCGGTCGTTCATGGGGCTTTCCTAGTCTCATTCTGCCAAAGGGGCTAATCGCCAAAAATAATACAAAGGCGATAAAGAAAGCGGTGGAAAGCATATAGAACCATCCGAAGTTATTAAGTGTGGAGGCAAGTGCTGTTGCAGAAAATGCCTCCAATGATCTTGGACTAATTGCACCCCAAAGAACAAACAGGGCAACTAAGGGAGCAGAAATGTAAAACACTATACTAGGTTTTTTCGTTTCATATTGAAATTTTCCCATATAAAAGTCATCCGATAACGGATGTTCACCTCTCTTTCTGCTTGTAATCACTATGTAGCAACTTAATTTGTTTTCCCTTATATAAAAATTTAAAACGTTTTATATAAGATGGACACTTAGGAATTCCTTTTATAGGATAGATGTTTTCATTGATTTTTATGTAAGAAGGTATCTCGAAAGGGATGTTTTAGATCTTTTGAGATACCTTCTAATTATTTTCGGACCGTCGCAATTACTATAAAGCCCACTACGAGTATTTTTCTCGTAATGGGCGAGCAACGAGTGAAGCCAATATCTTCACTGGATTAATAATTTTCTTGGCAGCTTCATTTAATCTATTTTTCTGCTGGTACTTCTCCACTTTGGCTTTTTTCCCATTTCTCAAATAATAATTTCTTATGAACCTCTGTTTCTAAACCTTGTATGAATTTCTCTAATCTAAGGTCCATAGAAGGATCTAACTCCAATTCGGGATTTGTTTCGTTCTTACTAATGGCAAATTGTTGTGGGATGACATGGCCATGTAGATTGCGGAAAACAAGACGTAAATGATTTAACGTATTGGTTCCTGATTTAATTCCCCCAGCAGTTGCTAATAGGGCAATAGGTGTTTGTTGAAATTCTTCAAATCCTAAATAATCCAATAGATTTTTGACAGCACCAGTGTAGGATCCATGATATTCAGGGACTCCAACAACGAGACCATCCGCCTTCTTTAATATATTGGATACCTCAATAATCTCTTTTGGTGACTCTGCCTTAGGATCGTATACAGGTAACTGCAGGTCACGGATATCTATAAACATAGTTTTAGCTTTATTCTTTTGAAGACGTTTCTCCACTTCCTTTAACACTTTCTTCGTAAAGGATGGGTTATTCATACTTCCATTTATCAAAACAATAATACGCTCCTGTTCCACATTAATCCCTCCAGGCTAATTATTGAACATATTGGCTGTTTTCACAAACGTTATTGCTCTAATTAGCTTGGAGAAGCGGAAGGCGTCCGCCTGTAGCGTATCCAAGCCAATATTCTAAAAACCAACTTTTTAGAATACAGCCATCCTATTAAACTTTAGATTCTTGTTAATAATGTTGAAAGAGAAGAACTTTGAGTGACGTTTAAAAAATTAACGCTTCCACATTTAATTATAACAAAGAATATTTCGTGAATCGAAGGTTTTGCTACTATTAATCCAATATGTAAAAGGAATTTTTATAAGAGTGTAGAACTTTAATGAAGAAAGAGGAGTGATGATCATTGGCTACATTTGAAGATTTTCAAAAGCTTGATATGAGGGTGGGGACAATTTTAGAATCAGAAGATTTTCCCGAAGCAAGGGTTCCTGCTATAAAATTAAAAATTGATTTCGGTGAAGAAATTGGTATTAAGCAATCAAGTGCACAAATTACGAAACGCTATCTACCGGAGGAATTAGTTGGGAGGCAAGTTGCTGCTGTAGTTAATTTCCCACCATTACGAGTAGCAGGCTTTAAGTCGGAGGTTCTTGTTTTAGGAGGAGTACCAGAAAAAGGAGATGTTGTATTACTAAATATTGACGAACAAGTTCGAAATGGAACCAAGATCTCTTAGATAAGCAGGGGGGAGTTTACTTGCTCCCCCCTATGGTCTAAAGGGTTAATTCGAATAACTTGTAATCCACTAATTCTTCCCCTATGAAAATATCCACACGGTAATTACCAACTTGTGTTAATGGATCTTCTGCGTCTAAAATATCAATTTCAATACTATTGGATGAAAAGAAGGTAAAGGTTCTTTCCCGTAATTCTATCCACTCTCCTGATCCCTCTTCTTGATAATGTACCACTATTTGAAAGGGTCGATTTGATACAGGCTCTGCTGCATAATACAGGAGATGAATAGTAGAAGAATATTTTTCAAAGATAGCCTGATTTCTGTATAGGGCGTCTAAGACTGATTGTGGTGGTCCGACGTCCTCTAAAAATACATAAGTACCATAAGGGAGAGTAGAGGTTTTTACATAGGAATCGATCCAAAATAAGGGAATGGATAAAAAGACAAAGAGAAAAACTGGCGCAACAATAGCACTTATCCATGATCTTCCAGTTCGATAAAAAAGAGGCACGTTTGTTGAATTTTCTTCCTTTTCCTTCTCCAGAAGACGGACAATGTATTTTGCATAAAAGGCATTTCCTTTAAGCCCGAAAAAAACACTTAGGAAAAATGGTGCTAATGTAATCCACAAAAAATAACCAACCTCCGTTATAGGAGTATAATAAATAAGTAATGGAAAAAGCATTGAGACGGAAATGGCAACAAAAAGCAGTAAAAAATAAATTAAAACAGCACCGTACATATGCCGATAAGAAAGCCAAAAGGGTGTAAATAAGAAGGTTGCCCAATTCCAGCCAGAAAACTTAAATGGATTATTGGATTTTTTCCAATTCTCTACATAGTAGCTTGTATTTTCATTAACCTTATTTAAAACTTGTTGTTTAAAATTAGAGTCATTATTTAAGCGTTTTGAAAAATCATAAGCGTTCATTACTGTGAGACTCCTTTTTAATAAATTAATTTTTAGTTTAACATGGGCTGACTAGGTTAAGGAAGCAAGACAGTCTCTTCTTATGCAAAAAAAGGTGCTAATTTAAACAAACGTTTATTTAAATCTCCTTAAAAATTAAGCAAACGTTTATTTAAAAAACTAAACAGGAAGGTGGATAAATATAGTGAAAAGAATACTAATTTTCCTTTTCCTTATTTTATTGCTAATAAGCTGTCAATCTCAAGAAAAACAGCTGTTGAATGAAGATTTTCCTTACAATCTTATCCATGAAAGTTTCAGCTTTATACCTTTATCGCCTCCGGAAGGATGGGAGGTTGTTTCCCTTCGGTCAGATGTACAGCTGCAATTTCAGGATTGGGAAGAGCCAGAGAATCATCAATATTCAGAAGTACCCTATCGGTATAGCTTTACTTTTGGGAGGAAGGCGCCAGACAATGAAGTAACGGAGAAAGATATGGAAAGGTTTAATGAAAAGCAGGCGTTGGAGGGGAAGACGAATAGGCAATTATACTACCACACATATTATGATTATTATAGTACATTAGAAATAAGTAAAAATGGATTTGTTATCCTTTTGTCTGCCTTTGATGGAACATGGGAATGGGAGATAAATGGGGAAAAGTTCTTAGTATTAAGACAAGGAAATGAATGGATTATTAACTGGTATAAAAATGGTTCCTACTATGACCTAATAGTTCGGGCAGAGGCTGGAATTACAACGGAAGAGGAATGTATAGCATTAATAGAAAGTATGTTTTTTCATTAATACTCTTG
The DNA here is from genome assembly GCF_030813435.1 of Evansella vedderi. Lineage (GTDB taxonomy): Bacteria > Bacillota > Bacilli > Bacillales > Salisediminibacteriaceae > Evansella > Evansella vedderi. The sequence continues at coordinate 119,935 of NZ_JAUSUG010000014.1, forward strand.
TTAATGCTAGCTTAATACATTATAATAACTCAAAATAACTCTAAATTCGAAGACGGAGAGAGTACATATGCAGGACCTCAAAGCGAGCTGGGGAAGGTGGAAGCCTAGCAGAAGTCGGCCTATGGAAACGCACTCCTGAGAAGTTCCCTTGAAGCTTAGTAGAGGGAATCGGTTAACGTCGTTACGCGTTTTGAGTGGTGAATCAATTAGAGTGGTACCGCGGGTTTAGCTCGTCTCTTAGAAAATAGGAGGCGAGTTTTTTGTATTCTCAAAGAATATTCTAATTAATTAAGGAGGAGGTTTATGTGAATTTAAAAGCTGTATTTTCGAGTGCACTAATGTCCATTTTAGAAGAAAAAACAATGACTGTGGATGAGGTTGAAAAGCTAATTGAAAGTCCGAAGTATGAAAACCATGGTGATTTAGCATTTCCTTGCTTTATTTTAGCGAAACAACTGAGAAAAACACCACAACAAATTGCAATTGAATTAGCTGAAAAATTAAATGATTCATTAGTGGAAAAGGCAGAAGCAGTTGGCCCCTACATGAATGTGTTTTTTAATAAAAAGGAAGTAAGTAAACACCTTCTTCAGAAGATTTGTCATGAACAGGATAATTATGGGGCAAGGTTGGCAAGTAATCGTGGAAAGGTGGTAATTGATTTCTCCTCCCCTAACATTGCGAAGCCCTTTTCTATGGGACATCTCCGTTCCACTGTCATTGGGCACTCACTAGCAAAAATAGCAGAGAAAAATGGATATACTGCCATTAAAATCAACCATTTAGGTGATTGGGGAACACAATTTGGTAAATTGATAACAGCTTATAAACATTGGGGGAATGAACTGGAGGTAAAGGAAAATACGATCCCAACTCTCCTAAAACTGTATATTCAATTTCATGCAGAAGCGGAAAATAATCCATCTTTGGAAGAAGAAGGAAGAACGTGGTTTCAACGTTTAGAAGGGGGAGATACGGAGGCCCTTTCCCTTTGGAATTGGTTTAAAAATGAATCCCTAAAGGAATTCGAAAAGGTTTATAAAATGTTAGGGGTTTCTTTCGATGCTGTACAAGGGGAGAGCTTTTATAATGGGGCGCCAATGGAGGAAATTGTTAAAGAGCTTGAAGACCGTCTTCTACTGAAGGAATCGGACGGGGCTAGAGTGGTAAAGATGGGGGAGGAGCTGCCACCTTGTTTAATTCAAAAAACAGATGGAACTACCCTTTACGCTACTCGAGATTTAGCTGCTGCTATCTATCGCAAAAATCAGTACAACTTTGTGAAGTGCCTCTATGTCGTTGGTGGGGAGCAACAGCTTCATTTTCAGCAAGTGTTTCACGTATTGTCGAAAATGGGGCATGATTGGGAGAAGGACTTAGTTCATGTTCCGTTTGGTCTTATTTTAAAAGATGGAAAGAAGATGTCCACGAGAAAAGGGAAGATTGTTCTCCTTGAAGAAGTTCTAGATGGAGCGATTAAGAAGGCAAAGGAAAATATAATGAAAAAAAATCCAAATTTACAAGGTGTGGATGAAGTGGCTAGAGAGGTAGGGGTTGGAGCAGTTATTTTTCATGATTTGAAAAATGAAAGAATGGGAAATGTGGAATTTAACTTGGATCAAATGCTTACCTTTGAAGGGGAAACGGGTCCATATGTTCAATATACCATTGCCCGTGGAAATACGATTTTAGAAAAGGAAGCTTCGTCTTTTGGGGAAATTAGTGGATTGGGTGATGAGGTATCCTGGCAGATTATGAAGCTATTAGAGCAGTTTCCTCGGGAGGTTGTCCGTGCCTATGAAACCTATGAACCATCTGTAATTGCCAAGTATACGGTACGACTGGCACAAGCCTTTAATTCTTATTATGGAAAGGTAAGAATTTTAAGTGATGATTCTGAACAGGAAAGCAGGCTCGCTCTTACCTATGCCGTTACAACAGTACTCAAAGAGGGCTTGCGACTTTTAGGAATTCAATCTCCGGAGAAAATGTAACTTTAATAAATTGTAAAAAGGTGTTCGTGAACTTCATTTATTCTTCATGAATTTGTTTTAAACTTAAAGTCACAAATCTATGTTTTGTTATGCATAGGGAAGAGGATGGAGGAATAGTGATGAGTGATCACATCTTGCTTGTAGACGATGAACAGGAAATGAGAAAGCTGCTGCGAGTTTGTCTTGCCCCTTATTCATACGTATTAGACGAGGCTTCCAACGGAGAGGAAGCTTTAGATAAAATTATGGCAGGTTCTTATGATTTAATTTTATTAGACATTATGATGCCTGAGGTAGATGGCTTTGAGTTATTGAAAACCTTAAGGGATCATCTTGATAATCAAATACCCGTTATTCTTCTTACGGCTTTAGGAGATACAGAAAGGGTTGTGGAGGGCCTAAAGCTAGGTGCCGATGACTACATGGTGAAACCTTTTGAGCCTAAGGAGCGAGGGGGACAACAGAACGGTTGACACTCATGTGAAAAATATTCGAGAGAAGCTTAAGGCAGTAAACTACGAAAATATAATAATTGAAACGGTTTGGGGGATAGGCTATAAAGTTCCTGAACAAGGTTAAAAAGTGTAATTGTTTTATCTTTTTTAGAGAGGACATTAGAATGGTACCGAAAAATTTAGCTTCAAGAATAACGACATGGGTAATGTTGGTCTTACTTGTCTCGGTAGTTTGTCTCATTGGTGGAGCCAATTGGATTACAAAGAACTTCTATCAAGAGCATTTAACGGAAGAGGTATCAGGTAGAATCGTCTCCCATGCTCACCTGCTGGAAAAGGAAGTAGACGAGCTAGTCATTGAATATATTGAAGAAATTGAGACAGGGAAAAAAAGCTCCTTTTTAATACTTGATAGGGAATTATCCATTATATACTTATCAGATAAAATTACAGACACGAAGCTGCATCATTTTCTTAGCTGGATAAATGAACATGCATACCATGCGGTAAATGTAAATGAGCCGTTTATTGACCGGGTTGATACAGGCATGCGGTTTCATATACCACACATTTGGGCTTTGATGCCGATTTTTGCAGAAGGTAACGGCGAGATTATTGGTTATGTGTTTTTAGATCAAGATACGGGAGAATTAAATCAAGCACGTTTTCAATTAATACTCTTATTAGTAATCATGGGTGCTTTAACCTTTGTAGTAGGATATTTGTTTACTATTTACTTATCAAAGAAAATCTCTAAACCTTTAAATCATATTAGTGAAATGACGAAAAACATTGCAGATGGGGATTTTGACATTGAATTACATGTCCGTGGTGAGGATGAAGTGAGCCGCTTGGCGGACAGCATCCAATCCATGACGAAGCAGCTAAAGCAATATCGTGACTCCAGGAGACACTTCATTTCTCACATATCCCATGATCTTCGGACACCGATCACTTATATAAAGGGATACTCTGCTGTAATGAAGGAAATCCCCCCTGACGATCGAGGGGAATGGAAGAGGAATTTAAATGTTATCTACCAAGAAGCAACTCGAATGGAGAATTTAGTGAGTGATTTGTTTTTACTGACAAAACTGGAGGAAGGAAAGATCAAGCTGGAGAAAGAAGAGGTACCTGTAACAGCTTGGCTTAACAGCTTATACGAAAGTAGAGCATTAATGTTTGATCAGAAATCCATTAAGCATCAACTAATTATCCCTGAAGATTGTAAGGATTTTAATATTTCAATAGATGCTTATCGACTAGAGCAAGGGATAATAAATATTATAGAAAATGCCATTCGTCATACACCAAAAGGAGGAGAAATTGAAATTTCTTTGTTGAAAAAAACAAAGGAAATTATCATCTCTATAAAGGATACAGGGTGTGGAATCAGTCAAGAGGACCTTCCACATATCTGGGAACGTTTTTATAAAGGAGACGCTTCTAGAAATCGGGATAAAAGTGGTACGGGCTTAGGGTTAGCCATTGTAAAAGTGATTGTGGAGGCACATGGTGGTAGTGTTGCTGTAACGAGTAAGGTCGGGGAAGGGACAGTCTTTTCTGTCAGTCTACCCCTTGGAAAAACTTAAAAGACAGCTTTTAGTATAGATAGTAAATAAGGAATTGTCCCAAAAGGGATGCCTTTTGGGATAGCTTTTAAACATTAAGTAAAGTCAACATATTCATCATATTGTCATACAGCGTATGGTCGTGTTCCCCATGGATGCCTCTTTTATCTTCAAAGGGAGGCATCCAAATAAATATAAAGGTTACTAGAAGTAAATAGCACATGGTTGAAAAGTGTACCAGAAAAGTAAGAGATTTCCTTACAACGGACTCTCCTTTTTTCCAAAAATGTAAGCTCCAGAAAGCCCCTAATCCCATCAATAACAACAGGAGAAGTAAAAGAATCCGAACTTCTGGAATAGATAGCATCTCTGCAGTCATTGCACCCATTAATCCTGCCATTCCCCCAGTGAATAACCCTTCGATAGTGGCTAAGTTTCCATGTGGCAGACCAATTAAGATTCCAATGACGGAAGTAACGATGATACTAATGAGTAAGGAAGAAAAAAATGCCCCATGGAGTAAACCTCCAAAGTAAATCCCTATGGTAAAACCTACGAGCATAGATCCTCCCATAGCAAGCATCATTTTCTCCATTTTCGTCCGGTTCTTTGCTTTTCTAGTCATTCCGATAAAGTATAGTAGCAGTGGAAAGATAAATAAAAAGCTATAAATGAGCATGAAAAGAACCTCCGCATATTATTAAAGACAAGCTTTATTAAACTGTATTCATTTAATTGCCTTAATAGAAGTATAAAAAAATTTTATTGTACATTAACTGTAAGTAAAGGAGAATTTTGTGTGGAAAAAGTGGTTGTTGTCATTATTCTATTCCCTATCTATTGCGCCATAGAACTCTTATGGATTCCTTAAGGAATAAAAGTTTTCTCACTATGTGGTGAAAGGCCAGTTGGAACATAGTACAATAAGGAAAAGAATAGCTAGCTTCATGTAGAATTAAGCTAGTTTTAATAAGGTGTTAACCAATATGGTATTTGTTTTTATAGATAAAAACGAACAAGTTTTCATTATACATGAAGATGATAATTGTAATGATAGCGTAGAATTACAGAATAATAAGGAACTGTCAGCTAAATATGAATCTCTAACCTTTAGGGACATACAGAGGGCAAAGTTTTACTTTCTCACCAATTACGAGAATTATAATATGATTCACCATTGTTATCCTCAGCCAAGAGTTTCGTCTAGTAGTGGTATTGGCACAGATGCTCCTTTTAATGACTATACACAACACCAACAAAATGTATTAGGTCCAGTGGGGAAAAGAGTTAATTTATCCTCTATGCCTAAACTACTTAGATGGTTTTATTATGGCGTAATCTTTGTAGTTATAACTGGGTTTCTAATTATCTTCTTTCACTCCATCTTTTAAAAAACAGCGGGGAGCCTCCCACTGTTCTTCTGTACTTATTTTAGATTATTATCTAACTGAATTTCCTTAATTGTAGAACTGGAATCGCCTATCAGATACTTTGATTGACCAATGTATAGTGGAATCTGAAGATTCTCAAATTTAGGCAAGCCATTTTCAAATTTACTTTCGTCCCTATGAAACTTCGTTATTTCCCCCACAATCCAGTCGTGGTCTCCATAAGTTTGGATATCCATAACCTGGCACTCGTAAGCAACATAGGCAGCTTTTAGAATAGGAGAAGGAACAGTTATCCCTTCGTTCCATTCCATATGTAATACCTCAAATTTATCCCCATCTGCTCCTGTTAATTTCCCTGCTCCTTCAATGTAATGAGCATATTCAGCTGTGACAAAATTAATGGCAAAGGACTTGCTCTTTTCAATTAAATGATGGGTGAAGCGTTCTTTACCAACAGCGACACCATAAATGGCAGGGGCATAGGAAATATAGGAATGCCAGCCTGCTGCCATGACATTCTGGGTGTCTTCATTCTTTGCAGTTACTAATGCAATTAAGCCTGGATAACAGTGTAAAATAGTTTGATCGGTGCTTTGTAACATAGTAGGATCCCCCTCGTAGTTTTATTTATGGCTCTATTATAGGTCATTGTTGATTTTTAAACAGGGTTGATTGTAGCGAGCGTCCTGAAGCGAAAATCAACATCAAAGTTTAACAGAGCCTTATTTATAATCCCCTTACTAGTATAGACGAAATTTGTCGTGCTTTCATAAAAAAGCACGTGGGCCTATTTGGCGTCACGTGTTTTTCATTTAAAAGAAATGTGATAAGTATTAATTTACTTTTTCGTATTCAGCGGGGTTTCCTGCTTCAATCGGCTCAGAAACATCCATATGACCTAAGAAGGAGGAAGGTACAGAACCGTCAACTAGAATTTGAGTTTTTCCATATCCGAATTGCTCGGCAATTAAAGCAATCTGCTCAATTAACATTAACTCCCCGGAGGATCCTAGGTTAGCCTCTAAAATTGCTTCGGAAAAGGAAACATAGGCTACACCGTTGTTAAATTCGACTGACTGTATTTGTGTGTTTTCTGGAACAAGGCTAACTAAATTGCTCTCTGTTGGTCCTGATACCCAAAGCTTGTAAGCTTGTTTTGCCCCAGCTTCATCTGCTGTAACTGGTAGATCAGTCTCAACGCGATATGTACCCATTAATTGATCATCAGCAAAGAATAACGTAACACTGTTAATCATTGTAGTATCTTCATTTTCTTCATTAGTAGTTTCCTCGTCTTTTTCTCCAATTTCATCTGCTGCATCTTCTTCTGTTCCGTCGCTATCTTCCACAGCGTCCCCCTCTGTGTCCTCTTGCTCTTCTGTTTGATTTGCCCCAGTTTCATCAATTGGAGTTGTTTCCCCATTATCATCACCTTGTCCGCATGCTGCAAGGAAAAGTAATAAGCTTATGCTTGAAAAGAATCCTATGAGTTTTTTCAAGATTAATCCCCCACTTTCAATTATGTGTTTTGTTTAATTAGTCGATAATATAATGTTGATGTTACAAGAATAACATAAAAACATTTTCTTGTAGCAAAATTTGTGAGAATATGTCATAAAAAAGAATAACTGCTCATAAATTTGAGATCCTTAAATACTTGAATTATGACATAAGGTGCTAGTATTCTTATTGCTAGGACAATATATTATGGAGTATTAGACCGGACATTACGTACCAAGGGAGTGGAAATATTGAATAGAGTCGTGGTAATAGGTGGAGGGATAACTGGCCTTTCAACTATGCACTATTTACATAAGTTAAAGAAAGACCAAGATCTTGATTTAGAGCTAGTCCTTGTTGAAGGAAATGAGTATTTAGGTGGTAAAATCCATACAGTAAAATCGGAGGAATTTACAATAGAAACGGGGGCTGACTCCATTGTAGCTCGGCATAGTAGTGTTATGCCTTTAGTAGAGGATTTAAATTTACAGGATGAGGTTGTATATAATGCAACGGGAATTTCTTATCTTTACTCAAAAAATGAATTACACCCTATTCCTGCTGATACTATCTTCGGAATACCAACAAGTGTAGACTCCTTATATAGGAGTACGTTAGTTTCTGACGAAGGGAAAAAGGCAGCTCTTAAGGATTTAGAGACGATAAATAAACACTTTACGAAAGAAAGCTCCATAGGAGAATTTTTGAGGTATTTTTTAGGATCTGAGTTAGTGGATAATCAAATTGCCCCGGTTCTATCAGGGGTTTATTCCGGGAAGCTCGATGAATTGACAATCGCATCCACTCTACCATATTTATTAGATTATAAAAACGAGTACGGAAGCATCATTAAAGGATTGGAACAAAATAAGGAAAAGTTTAAGGCTGGGTCAGGTAAAAAGTTTCTATCATTTAAGAATGGCCTCTCAACATTAATTGATCGTTTAGAAGAAGAGGTTAAAGAAGAAGCTTCTATTTTAAAAGGAAGGAAAGTAGTAAGAATTTACAAAGAAAATGACAAGTACGAAGTTGTTCTTTCAAACCATCAAAAGATCCAAGCTAATCAAGTGGTATTAACAACCCCCCACCATGTTTCCCAGAACCTATTAAATAAAGAGGAACTAGATAAGACATTCCAATTATTTAGTAATTCCACCCTCATTAGTATTTATCTTGGCTTTACTATTTCGGATGAGGAACTGCCTGCTGATGGAACTGGATTTATTGTGGCAGACCAAAGTGATCTCCAGTGTAATGCTTGTACTTGGACTAGTAGGAAATGGGAGCATACCTCTTTAAATAGAAATTTATTAGTTCGGCTTTTTTATAAAAGCTCAAATCCTACTTACGATCTCATAAAGGATATGAGTGAAGATGAATTAGTTAAGGTTGCCTTAAGGGATATTCAGAAAAGTCTAGGGATTAAAGGGGTGCCAAAGACGGTAGAAGTAACAAACTGGTATAACTTAATGCCAAATTACCATTTGAAGCATGCTGAAGCGGTCTATTCTTTAAAAGAGAACATGAAAGAACTTTTCCCGAATGTGGAGCTTGTGGGCAGCTCTTATTATGGAGTTGGTATCGGTGCTTGCATTCAAAATGGTAAGGAAACTGCAGAACGAATAGTAAATAAGTTTGCAGATGGAAAGTAAAAATTAGTTACTAGAGGTTGGGACAAAAGCGCTTTAGTTATGTCCCAGCCTCTTTCTTTTTGTCTTTGAGACTGAAAACCATCTCCAACCTGAGACTTAGATAAATTACATCCAGGGATAGTTTGCTAAATAAAAGGTTCCCATTAATATGGTATTAAGGAAGTAATGATAATGGAAGCGGGAGAGGATGAAGGGTTTGTGGAAAAAATAATTGAGGTGCATGGAATAAGGAAAAGCTTTAAGAAAAGAAAAACCAAAGAAATCATCACAGCTGTAAACGACGTGTCCTTTGACGTACATCGAGGAGAGGTTCTAGGATTACTTGGTCCAAATGGTGCAGGCAAAACGTCAACGATCAAAATGATTTGCGGCTTGTTACAAGCAGATGAGGGCTCTATACACATAAACGGCTTGGATATTCAGAAAAGGAGATTAAAAGCCTTGAAACATATAAGTGCTGTTTTAGAAGGAAATCGTAATTTATATTGGCGCTTAACAGTTCGTGAAAACCTAGAGTATTTTGCTGGAAACAGGGGGCTTTCTAGAAAAGAAGTTGCTGCCCAGATTGAAAAACTTCTATCGCAGTTTCATCTAAAGGACAAGGAAAATGAGCTTGTTAATGGTTTATCTAGAGGAATGCAGCAAAAACTGGCCATAGCTGTAGCTTTATTGGCCAATACAGAAGTCATTTTACTTGATGAACCTACTTTAGGGTTAGATGTGGAAATAAGCTATGAACTTCGTGAAATATTAAAAACGATTGTAAAGGAAGAAAAAAGGACGATTATCATTAGCTCTCATGACATGCCAGTCGTACAAGAGCTTTGTGACCGAACAATCATTATTAATAAAGGAACCGTAGTAGTGGACGAAAGGGTGGAAAACCTATTAAAGCTATTTGAGACAAGGGCTTATTCTATAAAGCTAGGAGATGCTCTAAGTGAAGCTCAGCAGTTGAAACTCCAACGAAAATTCCCATTAAGTACGTACAAAGTCGGCACCCATCAAACCACTGTAGAAGTTAATTTAGAACACAGTGAGGATATTTACGAGCTTTTCGATATTTTTAAAGAAGAGGGAACTCAGGTGGAAAGTATAGATCGTATAACCATTGACTTCGAGCAAGTATTTATGGAGATCGTGAAGGGAGAAAAAAATTATGCAATGGCTTAATCTCTTAAATGCAAATATACGTAAAGAATATATAGAATTAAAACGTTACTTACCTAATACGATAGCATTGCTTTTAACCTTTTATATCATCTTTTTAGCAGCTTTTTTTGGAATTATGTTCGTTGGAGATCCTGCAAGTTTTGAAGTAAATGTACAATATTCCATTATCAGCGTAGCCTTTTGGAGCTTAACAATGATGACCATGAACTTCATTGGCTTCGCTATTGTAACAGAGGCGATGCGTGGGACGTTAGAACAATTGTATATGTCACCCCTCGGTGTATGGAAAATCATGCTTACGCGAATAATTGCCCAATTTATTTTACAAATGGTTTTCATGGTTATATTACTTTTTGCTGCGATGCTTACGTCGGGTCAGTGGTTAAATCTTAACCCAATGACCACTTTACCTATTATTCTCATTACAATGGTAAGCATGACAGGTGTTAGCTTTATGATCGCAGGTCTTGCTATTATCGTTAAACAAATTCAAGCTTTTCTACAGATTTTTCAATTTGTGTTAATGGCACTTGTCTTTATCCCAATATCCGTTGCTCCATTCCTTGCCTTTGCACCCTTTGTTAAAGGAGTGGATATGGTAAGGACAATTATGATTGAGAATATAACGCTAACGCAAATTCCTTGGGCTGATTATAGTTTTCTTATTGCTAACTCTATTGTTTACTTAACTTTAGGTCTAGTTGTTTTCCGCAGTTGTGAGAAGGTTGCAATGAAAAAGGGCTTGTTAGGTCAATACTAAAAAGGCTGTTTTTACAAATTTGATTCCACTGAAAATAACATTTCTATTAAGAAAACACCAGATTAAAAGAAAAGAGTGAGGCTAAGTAAATACCTGCCTCACTCTGAATATTTTTGTGGGATTATTCAATTCCTGCAATCCACTCGTTTACTTTATCTTGGTTAGCTTCTACCCAAGCAGAAGCTGCTTCTTCAGGTGATGCTCCTTCTTGAATATCAAGCATTACAGCTTCCATGTCTGCTGCAGTCCAGTTGAATTGGTCTAAGATAGTAAATGCCACAGCATCGTCCTCTTCTAATCCTTCACGAACCATTGTGGCAATATATTCAGCATCACCAAAAGTTCCTTCAGGATCTTCTAAATATTTAAGGTCATAAGAAGCAAATTTCCAGTGTGGAGTCCAACCAGTGACAACAATTGGCTCTTCATTCGCAATAGCTTCCCCTAATGCAGTAGCCATAGCGCCACTAGAAGAAGGGAGAACTTCCCAGCCTGCTAGGTTTGGATAATCAGTATCTACTGCTGCTTCAGCTGCAGTTACTACTCCAGCTCCAGCTTCAATACCTGTAATTGTTTCTCTAAGTTCATCAGCATATGCGTCTAAATCTGCAATAGAATCAACATTCATATAAGATGGTACAACTAAACCAATTTTTGCCCCTTCAAGGTTTGCACCTAATTCAACAACACTACCACCATACTCTTCATACTGTCCAGCATGTGTTGCTGGAAGCCAAGCTGCTACCATTCCATCTGCTTCACCAGAAGCAACAGCCCCCCACATAAGAGAATTGTCAATTGGTGTTAAGGTAACATCATACCCTTGATCTTCAAATACTTTTCCAATAACGTGTGTAGAGGCAATTTCAGAATCCCACTCAACGTATACTAATTCGATTTCTTTACTGTCTGTGGAAGCATCGTCTGAACCGCAAGCTGCAGTAAATAGTGATAATGAAAGTACTGCTGCTAAACCAAGACGTTTCCAGTTAAGTCTAAGCATAGTTAATAATCTCCCCTTCTAAAATAAGTGTTTTATTTATGGAAACTTTTCATTTTGAAAAGACACCAACCAACTATCTTTTTGTATTCATGCTTTGTGTAAATCGATCGATAATAATGGCAAGAATAACGATACTTATTCCAGCTACGAAACCTGGCCCCACTTGGGAACGCTGTAAGGCAGATACAACTTCTCTACCTAATCCTGGAGCACCGATCATAGATGCAATTACAACCATGGATAAAGCCAGCATTACAGTTTGGTTTATTCCAGCCATTATCGTTGCCTTTGCCATTGGAAGTTCTACTTTAAATAATTTCTGAGTCGGTGTACTACCAAAGGCATCAGACGCTTCCACTAGCTCATTTGGAACTTGACGTATACCTAAATTAGTAAAGCGGACTGTAGGTGGTACAGCGAATATTAAGGACGCAAATACACCGGGAACCATTCCGATTCCAAAGAAAGCAACTGCAGGAATTAAGTAAACAAATGCAGGCATGGTCTGCATGAAATCCAATACAGGTTTCATAATGGCTTCCGCAGTTTTACTCTTAGACATGAGAATACCGAATGGCACCCCGATAATAACGGATAAAAGACTTGCAATTAGTACTAAGGTAAAGGTTTCTATTAATCTATCCCATAAGCCTTGATTATAAATTAGCCATAGTCCTACAATGGAAAAGGCAGCAAGACCAAACTTTTTGCCAGTGATAATAAAAGCTAAAAGTGCAACAAGGGCAATCATGATCACAGGCGGTATAGCCCCTAATATATCCGTTGACCATCCCATGAAATTTCCAAGATGCTCTCTAATAGGAAAAAAAATAAAGGAAAAGGTATTAGTTAACCAATTAACGAACCAACTAGTTCCCTCAGCGATAGGTATTGTAGGTACAAAATTTAATAAATTAATAATCATTTTCTAGTTTCACCTCACCATCATTAGCAAGTGCGCTAATTACTGCTCCCCGAACTATTATTCCGACCAACTTGTTGTTATCAATAACAGCAACTGGTACTGGTGAATCGTGAATAATATTAAAAATATCGTTCATAGGTGTATCCTTTTCTACTTTTGGAATATTATTGTGTAAGATTTCATCTAAATTCTTAATCTCATTTTTTCGTGCTGCAGAAGCATCATCCGCTGTAATATAACCTTTTAAGTTTCGATTACTGTCCACAACAAATATGCTAGATATCCCCACTTCGCGCATTCGTTCTAAAGCCACGCGTGGACCATGCTTATCAATATTTATTGTTTCTGGGCGCTTCATAATATGTTGTGCTGTTAATACCTTAGAGCGATCCACATCTTCAACGAATTTTTCAACATAATCGTTTGCAGGTTTTACTAGAATCTCCTCAGGTGTCCCTATTTGTACGATCGAACCATCCTTCATTAAGGCGATGCGGTCACCAATTCTCAATGCCTCATCAAGATCATGTGTAATGAAGATAATTGTTTTCTTCATGGTTGTTTGAAGATCTAATAATTCGTCTTGCATATCCTTACGAATAAGAGGGTCTAATGCAGAAAAGGCCTCATCCATTAAAAGTACCTCTGGATCGTTAGCTAAAGCTCGGGCAAGCCCTACACGTTGTTGCATACCTCCTGAGAGTTGATCAGGATATTGATCTTCATACCCTTTAAGACCAACTAGTTCTAAAGACTCAAGTGCCTTTTTCATTCGGTCTTTCTTCTCGATACCTTGTACTTCTAAACCATACTCCACGTTTTGAAGTACGGTACGAAATGGAAATAGACCAAACTTCTGGAATACCATCCCCATTTTTTTACGTCGTACCTCTCGAAGCTCTACAGGATTCATTTGTGCAAGGTCTTCTTCATCAACCCATACATTTCCGCTAGTAGGATCTATTAGACGATTTAATAATCGAACTAAAGTAGATTTGCCACTTCCAGAAAGACCCATTATTACAAAAATTTCACCGTCTTCTACTTCAAAGCTAGCTTGATTTACTCCCACAGTACACCCTGTTTGAGCAAGAATTTCATTTTTTGGTTTATTCTCATTTAACATTTTTAAAGCTTGTTTTGTTCGTTTACCAAAAATTTTAGTTAATTTGTCAACTTTTATTTTTGCCATAAAGGCACCCCTTTCTAACAAGGTTAGATATTGCATTTGTTATATATCGAAGAGCTGATTTCCAATAATAGCGCTTATTGTGGTGCTCAATACTAACCTTTTTAACTATAAACTTTATGTTATTTTTGATCAAACGGTATATAAACTATAAAACGTAGGAAAAGTTTGTTCAGAAAAAACTGTACGTAAATTACAAGGTGAATCCTATCAAATGCTTTCATTTCCTCTTGATTTAACGTATGTCAGTGACTTTTCATGTAAATAATAGATTTGCTAACATTATAATAGGATTTTTTGGGGGAGGGTGCCAATGGGCCAGGAGAACATAATAAAAGATATGGAGAAATTAGAGCAGGCTCGTAATCGATTTATAACTGAAATTGCAAAAAATATTTATTTATATAATATTACCCCTTCGGTAGGGAGATTATATGGAACGGTCTTTTTTTCAGAGGAGCCAATGACCCTCGACGAAATGAGTAAGGCTATGGGTATGAGTAAAACGAGTATGAGTACTGGGATTCGTTCCCTATTAGAGGCTGATATGGTGGAGCGTGTCTGGGAACGTGGGATTCGCAAAGATCTCTATAAGGTAGAAGATGATTGGTATAAGTCCTTTTCTAATGTATTCATTAATAGATGGAGAAATGCAACGGAATTAAATAAGCAAGCCATTGAGGAAACCAAGGGCTTACTTAATCGTCTAATGGATGAAACGGAATATGAGGCAGTTCGTGTAAAAGCAGAAAAAGACTTGAAGAAATTGACGGAAGTAGAGGAGTACTACGGTTGGTTGACGGAAGTGATTTCCCTATTCGAAACGGGGGCTATATTTGACATTGTTCCAAAAAGCTCGAAAGAAAGGAATAAAAATAAATCTTATGAGTAGCATCTTAGTCATATTGTGACTTCCTTGTAGGACTGTTATAATAAGTAAAGATGAACGACCTTAACTAGAGGATGAGATCAATTGCGTAAAAAAAATTACATTCTTGCTATCTATCTATTAATTATTGGATTTATTGGCGGTGCCCTTTATTGGGTATGGGTATTTACTAAATAGTATGCTAGCGTTTAGAAGCGTCAAACAAATTGTATGTTTGACGCTTTTTGTGTAACTTCTTTTATCAAATGACGACGAATGGTTAGGAGAGGGAGGGGAAGAGAGCGTGAGAGAGGAATTTGATCGTCTGTATGAAACCTATCACCATACACTTTTCCAGTATTTATTTTACATGGTTCGAAATCGGGAAGTAGCCGAAGAACTTGTTCAGGAAGTCTATATAAAAGTGCTTCATTCTTTTCAATCCTTTGAAGGGAAAAGCAGCGAAAAAACATGGCTTTATTCTGTAGCAAAGCATGTGGGAATAGATTGGATCAGAAGCCAAAGCCGTAAAAAGCGAAAATGGGAAGGGCAGCAATTTGAATGGAGTGAAAGGGAGTTTGAGCTTCAGGATCATGCTCTTTTACCTGAGGAAATCCTTGTGCAAAAAGATGAAATTCAGCATATTTATCGAATGCTCAAACGGTGTACAGATGATCAACAGCAAGTCATCATATTGAGATATATACAAGCCCTTAGTATTTCAGAAACAGCTGAAGTGTTAGGGTGGACCGAAAGTAAAGTGAAAACAACACAGCACAGGGCGATAAAGGCCTTAAAGCAGCACCTAGAAGGTTATACGGGTTATGATGTAAAGGAGGCTAGCGAATGACAAACAGATCAAATTGGGACGAAGATAAGTTGGAGGAAAAATTACAACAGCTGCCTCCAATCAAGGATCGTCAATCAAAAGAAGAGTTATTTCAGGTAATTCAAAAGAAGATGAATGAAAGACAAATAGATAAGACTGATCCTGTTGTCATTAAGAAAAAACGTCCATGGTTATATCCTGCCATTGCTACTGCAGCAGCAGTTTTCCTTATCATGTTAATTTTGCCTTCTTTAATAGATAATAATGATCATTTTTCAAGGGGGGATATGGACAAAGCTGATATGGAACGAAGTGGGGTTGCTGAAGATACCGATAGCGGTGATGCCGGGATCATGATGGATTTTGATGATGAGGCTGGTGAGAAAGAGTTAGGAGGGGAAATGGGCATAGCCTCCGCTCCCGAGGAAGAAGCAATGGAGTCAGATCAGTTAGTCAATTATGTGATTGTGCCATTACCGTATGCAATGCAAGTTCCTGTAATATTGGATTCAGAGCTGGGTGAAGATGAAAGGGTAACTCTTATTGGAAAACATTTGGAACTGGAGGGTGAACTGGACAGGGAGTCGATGATTTATCTGGCTCTTACTTCAGAAGAAGCCCATTGGGGTACAGATTTAAGAAGTCAGTTGCAGGATGTAGCTTTCAATGAGAATGAAAATTCAATAACCCTCGATTTTTACGGTGGCCATCGTATGGAGAGTCTTTCTAGTACTCAAGAAAATATCTTTAGCAGAGCTATCCATGAGTATTTCAGCTTTTTAGGTATAGAGCTTGTGAAATTTACCGTTGATGGAGATTCTGGTATTATGTATGGTCAAACAGGGGAGAGACATCATGAGTGGGGAATTAACACGGATAATCGCGGTTACTATGTCTACACAGACGAGACAGGAACTGATTTTTTAATAAGAGCAGTAGTAGCCGGGGAGAATATGTATGAAAATGGAGAGCTACTGTCCCTTTCAGACACATTGGATAAAATGAAATATGTTTCTGAAGATGGATGGTATGAGCCAGTTGTTCCAGAAGATGTACAATTTTCTAATGTAGCAATAGAAGGTAACCATGCCATTATTACCTTATCGGAAGACAGTGAAATAAATAGGAGTGATTTCGATTTGTTTGCGGAGGCAGTAGCATTAACTGCAGCAGACTTTGATATCGATTTTATCTCCTTTGTTGGAAGATCAATAGATGAAATTAGTGAATTCCGAGAAACGGAAATGATCTCCACAACCAACCTCGTACCGAATATTAGATGACCATTCCTTCAAAGAAGACCAAAGGGGAACGTGCCTTTTGTGTCTTCTTTTTTTAGGTTCCAGGAAAATTTTGTAGTATAGTAAAAAATAGCAGGGATAAAGAAGGAGGAGGACTAAATGGATACGATTACCCATACTTTATTTGGACTAGCCCTTTATGGGGCCGTGGATAAACGAAATTTTTCTAAAAAAGAAAAGGGTGCCCTCCTTTTTACAACAATTGTCGGCAGTCAAATACCGGATATAGATGTAGTCTCTCAATTTTGGGATACGGAAGGCCAGTATCAAATGTGGCACAGGGGAATAACCCACTCCATATTTATAGTCCCATTTTTTGCCTTTCTCATCTACAGTTTTAGTCGTTGGATTTGGCAAGTGAAAAGCTCCTTTTATTTCTGGGTAGCTTTATTGGCCGTTTTCATACATAATACGGCCGATTTGTTTAATGCCTGGGGAACTGGATATTTAGAGCCTTTTTCATCCGTAAGAATCACCTTTGGTACTATACCCATCGTTGATCTTGTCATATGGGGTATTTTGTTAATAAGTTTTATTATCAGTCGGAAAACAGTCCGTTATCCAAGTCACTTAGTTTTTAAAGGGGCATGGTGTTTTATATTGCTACATGTAATCGTTCAAACGATACAAGGTTCCATTATTTACAACCAATATAGCGAGGAATACGAACAAGTTGCTTTATCTGCTTCCTTTATACCTACTCAATTTTCCGTAATTGCAAAGGAAGAGGAGCACGTATCTATCTATAATACTTCTTTATTTAGGAAGGATTCCTTAGAGTATTCTTTGGAAAGTGCTCAGGGGGCTGATTTGGATTTACTGTTTCAACATAATCCTGAAGCTGCTACATTGAAGGAATGGGCTCCATTTGTCGTTATTGTGGATGATGGGGATGTTCTAGGTGTATACGACCCACGTTTTTACAGAAATGGGCAATCATTTTTATTTGAGTTTATAAATCGTAGCGAATTGGAGAAAAAGGGGAATTAACGTCGAGAAATGTTTCCTGGGAAATGCTGTTTGTAGAATTTTAGACTAAAAATTGGAATAAAGTAGAACGATGAATTACGAAACAAAAAACGAGAAAAGGTAAGGAAGGTGACGAAAGCTGTCACGTAGTTCCTTACCTCTTTTCTGCTATATTAAATAGATTTTACGTTAATGTCATATTTCTTCATTCTATATTGTAGGCTTTGACGACTTATGCCTAGATTTTTAGCTGCTTGAGTTATATTCCCTTGATGATGCTTTAATACCTGGTCGATATACAACATTTCTGCTTCCTCCATAAAGGATTGCAACGGCTTAGTAGCTTCCGATTCAGGAATGGAGAAAGCTGTTAGTGGCTTGGTGAAGGTTTCGTATAACGGGAACTTAGTTCGTACATGGGTTGGTAAATGGGTATAATCAATCTCTTCGTCATAATGAATGAGATTCATCGCCCCTTCTATCATATGTTCCAGCTCCCGAATGTTACCGGGCCAATCATATTCAAAAAATAAATTTAATACCCCTTCACTAACGGAAGGAACATTCAATTGAAAACGTTGATTGTATTTATTGATAAAATGCTCCACTAAAAGTGGAATATCTTCTTTACGTTCCCTAAGGGGAGGAACGACAATGTATACTACACTTAAACGGTAATATAAATCCTCCCTTAAATCGTTTTTCTCAATGGCTTTTAGTGGGTCCTCATTTAAGGTTGCAATAATACGAACATCAATTGGTCGGTCCTTTGTATCACCAATACGACGTATCGTTTTTTCTTGAATTGCTCTTAGTAGTTTAGCTTGAAGGGGTGCACTTAATGAATTTATCTCATCAAGCATAAGAGTTCCCCCATGGGCTTGTTCGAATAGACCAGGATGCTCAGTAGCTCCAGTGAAAGCCCCCTTTACAGTCCCGAATAAAATTCCTTCTATTAAAGTATCTGGTAATGCGGCACAGTTCTGACTAATAAAGGCTTTAGAGGCACGTTCGCTTCCATTGTGGATACTCTGGGCAAATAATTCCTTCCCCGTACCCGTTTCTCCAAAGATTAAAACAGAGGAGGTAGTTCGAGTAGCTTTTTGGGCGCCCTCTATCACTTCCCGAATGGAACGGCTTTGCCCAATAATTTGATCAAAGGTATACCTTGCTTCCGGCTTTTCTTGAGCGCTGACTCTCGTTAACCGTTCTATTTTTGTAATGTCTTTAGCGATTTCAACTGCACCAATAATATTCCCCTCATGAACAAGTGGAAATGTGTCGTTAATGGTTGTAATTTCCTGCCCCTTAAAATTAAAGTAAGTTTGACGGGCATTTTTTCTTACAGACCCTTTTCTTAACGCTTGTAGTAGACGACTCTCTTCCTCCGATTGGAAGAGAAATATTTCCATGATACTTTTATTAAGGACATCCTCTTTATCCATATCTTCAATTTCTGACATTTTTCTGTTGTAAATAACAGATTTTCCTTCTTGATTAATAATATGGATGCCCACATCAACCGCATCCAATAATTGAATATAGATAGGATGTAAGGGTGGTAGTGATGTAGCGTTAACCAAATAAACCCACTTCCTTTCCTCTATGACAAACCGAATACTACCTGTTTTACTATTTTCATTTTACAAGTTAAGTGAACTACAGTGCAAATAAATTTTGCATGTGGCGCAAAATGATTTTTCATGTGCAAATAAATTTTGCACTAATAGAATTGTAAATCCTAATATGATCGCAATTAGAAAGTTGGCATAATACTTGCAAGATAATATAGTGTAAAAAAATAATCAAAAAAGTATAAAAAGGAGTGGATTTATCCATGGTAGTACCTTACAAACATGAGCCATTTACTGACTTCACAGTGGAAGAAAACGTAAAAGAATATAAAGCAGCATTAGATTTAGTGAAAAGTGAATTAGGGAAAGAGTATCCATTAATTATTGGTGGAGAAAAAGTCATGACGGAAGATAAAACCGTTTCCGAGAACCCGGCTAATAGGGGGGAAGTAATTGGATACGTTTCCAAAGCAGACCAAGAACTAGCGGAAAAAGCAATGCAAGCTGCTAACAAAGCATTTGAATCTTGGAGAAAGTGGGATCCTGCTGAGCGTGCCAACATTCTTTTCCGTGCGGCCGCAATTATCCGACGCCGTAAGCATGAATTTTCTGCATGGCTTTCCTATGAAGCAGGTAAGCCATGGAAGGAAGCAGATGCAGATACTGCCGAAGGAATTGACTTCTTAGAATACTATGCTCGTCAAATGCTTCGCTTAAAGGATGGAATTGAAATTAACTCTCGTCCAATTGAACATAACACGTTCAACTATATACCATTAGGAACTGGGATTACTATCTCTCCTTGGAATTTTGCCTTTGCTATTATGGCTGGAACAACAGTAGGCCCAGTTGTAGCTGGTAACACAATTCTATTAAAGCCAGCAACTACTACACCAGTTGTTGCTTATAAATTTATGGAAGTATTAATGGAAGCAGGACTTCCTGCAGGAGTAGTAAACTATATTCCTGGTAGTGGTTCTGTTATTGGTGACTATTTAGTAGATCATCCAAAAACTCGTTTTATTAATTTCACAGGTTCAAAGGATGTAGGGCTTCGAATTGCACAACGTGCTTCTGTCGTTCAAGAAGGTCAAATTTGGATGAAGCGTGTTATTGCTGAAATGGGTGGTAAGGATACAATCATTGTTGATAACGAGGCGGATCTTGACCTAGCAGCGGAAGCGATCACTTATTCTGCATTTGGTTTCTCAGGGCAAAAATGTTCTGCTTGTTCACGCGCAGTCATTCATGAAGATGTATATGATGTAGTATTAGAAAAAGTAGTTGCCCGTGTTAAGGAACTGACTGTAGGACCTACTTTTGAAGATAACTCTAACTTCATGGGACCTCTAAATGACCAAGCAGCTTTTGATAAAGTAATGAAGTACATTGAAATTGGAAAAGAAGAAGGTAGATTAGTGGCTGGAGGAGAAGGGGACCATTCACAAGGCTACTTTGTAAAGCCAACCGTATTTGCTGATGTAGACCCTGAAGCTCGCTTAATGCAAGAGGAGATTTTTGGACCAGTTGTTGCCTTCGCGAAAGCGAAAGATTTTGATGAGCTAATCAAAATCGCAAACAACACAGAGTACGGCTTAACTGGTGCTGTAATCTCCAATAATAGAGCTCACTTAGAGCAAGCTCGTCAAGATTTCCATGTAGGTAACCTTTACTTTAACCGTGGATGTACGGCGGCGATTGTTGGGTATCACCCATTTGGTGGATTTAATATGTCTGGTACAGATTCGAAAGCTGGTGGACCAGACTACTTACTTCACTTCTTGCAACCAAAAACAGTATCTGAAACTTTTTAATAGCATCTAAAAGGGATAATTAGGCAGTGTTTTAGTGAGGCTGTTTTCGTAAAATTTGTTGCTTTTTTAAAAAAGCTTGAAGAAGCGAAAGGCGGCAACTCCAGCGTTGCCTGATTTATCCTCACTTTTGCTAGACGATTAGAATAATATCTTGTATAAATTATCCTTTTTTAAAGGGCTTGAAAGGGGATTGCTTATGAGTAGAACGAAAGAAATTATTGTTTTAACAGAAAAATATGGTGCGAGAAACTATCATCCCCTTCCAATTGTTATTTCCAAGGCAGAGGGAGTTTGGGTAGAGGATCCAGAAGGAAATCGCTATATTGATATGCTGAGTGCCTACTCAGCGGTGAACCAAGGGCATCGCCATCCAAAGATAATTCAAGCGTTAAAGGATCAAGCAGACCGTATTACGTTAACTTCCCGTGCTTTTCATAATGATCAATTAGGTCTCTTTTATGAAAAGGTTTCCAATCTCACAGGTAAAAGCATGGTATTACCGATGAATACTGGTGCAGAAGCGGTAGAAACAGCGGTAAAAGCTGTACGACGTTGGGCCTATCGTGTAAAAGGTGTTCCTGTAGATCAAGCGGAGATTATCGTGTGTGAAGACAATTTTCATGGCAGAACGATGACTGCCGTTTCCTTATCCTCTAATGAAGAATATAAAAAAGACTTTGGTCCAATGTTGCCAGGTATTAAAGTCATTCCATTTGGAGATATTGGTGCATTAAAGGAGGCCGTCACTCCTAATACTGCTGCCTTTTTGTTTGAGCCGATTCAAGGGGAGGCAGGCATTAACATTCCGCCAGAAGGATTTTTGAAGGAAGCGTACGATGTATGTAAAGGAAATAATGTGTTGTACGTTGCCGACGAAATTCAAGCTGGCTTAGGCCGTTCTGGGAAAATGTTCGCGTGTGATTGGGAGAACGTAGAACCAGACGTATACATTTTAGGAAAAGCCCTTGGTGGCGGAGTTATGCCTATATCCGTTGTTGCCGCCAATGAGGATGTTCTTGGTGTATTTGAACCTGGATCTCATGGTTCAACCTTTGGTGGGAATCCTTTAGCTTCTGCCGTTTCCATTGCGGCTTTAGACGTAATCGAAGAGGAAAACCTAGTGGAAAGGTCTTTGAAGCTAGGAGAACACTTCATGAAAGAACTAAAGAGTATTCAAAACGATAAAATTAAAGAGGTACGGGGAAGGGGATTATTCATTGGAGTTGAGATGAATGGACCAGCCCGACCATATTGTGAAAAGCTTAAGGAGCTAGGGCTTCTTTGCAAAGAAACCCACGAAAATGTCATTCGATTTGCCCCTCCTTTAGTCATTTCGCAAGAGGATTTAGATTGGGCAATTGAACGAGTGAAAACAGTTCTTTCCAACTAAAAAGGCAATGACATAATAGATTACTAACCTGTTGCCGGAAGAAACCTCTATCAGGGAGACTTCGTGTAAAAACGGGTCTCCCATTTGTTATTTTAGTGTTAGACCTCCATGCAAGTGATATTTGCACCATGGAGTATGAAAATTTTAGTCTGCATTGGAATGAGCGAAGGTCCGTGAGACTCCTGTGGGAGAATGACCTAGCCAAGACCCCACAGCGACGAATTCGCGAGGAGGCTTGGCAGGTCACCCACGGAAAGCGAGCGGACCGTAGCGAATGAACAACAAGATTTGTATTTTTACGGTAGACCTCCTTGCAAGTAGAAGCACCATGGAGCATGAAAATACAAGATCAATATTGCAGCGAATACCAACACAGTGCCGGCAACGGCTCCTCTCGCCGCGCGGTATCTATGAGAAGAGCGCTCATAGATACCTTTGTAAAGGTTGCGGCGGCTTCGCTCATTGCTTCGGTGGCACAAAAGATAAAGTGCGATCTTTTGTGCCACCTATTTACAGGGTAGACGATGATTTTATTTTGTTAAGCACAATTCTCAAAGAAGAAAGCGTGATTGGGAAAGGGGTTGAAGGGTGATGATAACGAGAAATTTTTTCCTGTTTTTATCCCAAAATAATTTTGTAAAAAAAAGAGCTATGAAATGGGGGCCAAAGCTTGGAGCAAAACAAGTCATTGCAGGAGAAACAATCCAAGAAGCAATGGAAACGGTAGAAAAGTTAAATAAACAGGGACTAGTGTGTACTGTTGATCATCTAGGGGAGTTTGTATATAGCCGGGAGGAAGCCATTGAATCTGCTGATCATTGTATTCGCGCATTGGATGCAATTGCAGAGACTGGCGTTAATTGTAATCTTTCACTTAAGCTTACTTCATTAGGTTTAGACGTGGATCGCAACCTTTGTCGTGATAATATGCTTCGAATCTTGGAAACTGCGAAAAAGCATAATAATTTCGTTCGTATAGATATGGAAGACTATTCCCATTTAGAGGAAACGTTAGATATATTACAAGAGCTACGCCAATCCTTTGATAATGTTGGTACGGTCATACAAAGCTATCTTTTCCGTGCAGAAGAAGATGTCCGTAATTTAAAGGGGATTAATCTTCGTTTAGTAAAAGGAGCTTATAAAGAGTCACCAGAAGTAGCCTATCAAAAACAAGAAGATGTTGATAGAAATTATTTAAATATTATTAAAGTTCATTTGCTAAATGGTAGCTATACTGCTATTGCTTCACATGACCATAGAATTATTGAAGAAGTAAAGACGTTTACGAAGGAAAATGGAATTTCAAAGGATCAATTTGAGTTTCAGATGCTATATGGTTTTCGTACTGAATTACAAAAGCAGATCGCTGATGAAGGCTTTACAATGCGAATTTATGTCCCGTTTGGTGAGGATTGGTACGGATACTTTATGCGTCGTTTAGCGGAGCGTCCACAAAATGTTCGCTTTGCTTTACAAGGACTCTTCTCTAAGTAGTTACATTAAAGCTTTGTCTATCTTTAAAGGAAGGATGTGTAAGCATCTTGAAAAAAAAGATTTCTATTATTGGTGTGCCGATGGATTTAGGCCAAACTCGTCGTGGTGTAGACATGGGACCAAGTGCCATGAGATATGCCGGTGTCATTCAACGTTTGAAAAAGTTAGATTATGGTGTTGTTGACCGGGGAGATATTGAAATAGGACGACCTCCACAATATGACATAAAAAACGACGAAAATTTAAAGGATTTAGATGAAGTAGTTAAAGCAAATGCCCTATTAGCTGATTCCGTGTCTAAGGTGGTTGACGAAGGAGATTTTCCTTTAGTGCTAGGGGGGGACCATAGTATTGCCATTGGTACGTTAGCTGGAGTGGCGAATAAATACGAAAATCTTGGCGTTATTTGGTTTGATGCACATGGAGATTTAAACACCGGGGAAACCTCCCCTTCTGGCAATATCCATGGAATGCCACTAGCTATTAGCCTAGGTATTGGACATTCTAGATTAACAGAGATTGGTGGTTATGCACCGAAAATCGAACCTGAAAACATTGTAATTATCGGTGCTCGTTCCCTAGATGATGGGGAGAAAGAGCTCATCCGGGAAAAGGGTATCAGGGTTTACACGATGCATGAAATCGATCGATTGGGAATGACCAATGTAATGGAAGAGGCCATTAAGCATGTTACTCGCAATACTGATGGTGTACATTTAAGTTTGGATTTAGATGCTCTAGACCCACAGCATGCACCAGGAGTGGGAACTCCAGTTGTAGGGGGAACAACTTATCGTGAAGCCCATTTAGCAATGGAAATGTTAGCAGAAAGACGAATTATTACATCCGCTGAATTTGTAGAAGTTAACACAATATTAGATATAAAAAACCAAACAGCAGAAGCAGCAGTAGGACTTATAGGCTCCCTATTCGG
The DNA here is from genome assembly GCF_030813435.1 of Evansella vedderi. Taxonomy (GTDB): domain Bacteria; phylum Bacillota; class Bacilli; order Bacillales; family Salisediminibacteriaceae; genus Evansella; species Evansella vedderi. The sequence continues at coordinate 144,724 of NZ_JAUSUG010000014.1, forward strand.
AGAAAAGTTATTATAAAAAGACAGCGAGGACTTCCGCCGCTAGTTTAGGTTGAGCGGCGGAAAGCTTGCTGTCTTTTTTAAAAGTTAAAAGGTATAAACTTTTTGCATGTTGAAAAATTGACTTGTAAGACATCCTCTAATTTTTACTTAATAAGATTCCCGAAGGTTGGTGATCCGGGTGGTGCGTCAACAATCATGTGGAAAATAGGAATCGTATAAGCAAATAGGATAAGAAGAATGGCAACTCCAATCCAAAGCTTCCAATTTTCCAAATACTTTGGAGTATTTGGCGTGTCGAGTGGAGCAGGTGTAATAGGGAACTCTGTTTTTCCTTTAGGTGCTAAGAACCCTAGATAAATAAAGTTATAGAACATAAGAACACCTGCAACAGTTAATATTACCCCACCAATGGCCACTGTTATATGACTTGCAAAGATGCCTTCAAACCACTGTAAAGCTTGTGGGTGGTCTTGGTATGTTGTATAAGAAGTTCTTCTTGGTGCCCCAAATAGTCCAAGAATGTGCATTGCTCCAGACATGAGGAACATACCTATTGTCCATAACCAAGTTTGAACCATTCCGCATCGGTTAGCATGCTTTGTGAATCGACGTCCTGTAAGTACTGGTATTAACCAATAAGCCATACCGAAGAAGGTAAGTAAAACGGTTGTCCCTACAGTTAAGTGAAAATGACCAACTACCCAAAGGGTATTATGGATAACAGAGTTCAACTGAAAGCTTGCATTGATTATTCCCCCAGCACCAGCCGGGATAAACACAATCATCCCCATAAACGGTGCAAAGAAACGGACATCTCCCCATGGGAGCTTTTTAATCCAGTTGAATAGCCCTTTTCCGCCCTTTTGTCTGCCTGTTTGTTCAAACGTGGCAAAAATGGAGAAGGCAGTTAATAAAGAAGGAACGATAACAACAAAGGTTAGTATTGTTTGTGTAAATTTCCAAAATTCACTAATCCCAGCTTCCATTAATTGATGGTGAAAACCAATTGGAATGGAAAACAGTAAGAATAAAATAAAAGCTAATCGTGCTAATGAGTCACTGAATAATCGCCCTCCTATAATTTTAGGTACTACTAAATACCAAACCATATAAGCAGGCATGATCCAGAAATAAACAAGTGGATGGCCGAAATACCAAAAAAGTGTTCTACTAAGGACAACGTTTATCTCATCTGTTAAACCTAATGCCCATGGAATTAATTGAAATAACACTGTTGTCGCAACTCCAATAGAAGCTATAATCCATAAAAGGATGGTTGCTGTTGTCATAAACCCGAATAAAGGTGTCGGTTGACCAGGGTTGGCTTTTTTCCATCTATAATAGTGAGTTAAAAGAGCCGATCCAGAAAGCCAAGTTCCTACTACGAATAGTGCTAATGCTACATAGAAAAGCCAATGTGCCTGTAGTGGTGCGTAGAAAGTGTAAAGGACAGAAGCTTGGTTTGTTAAAATCATTATTGTAGCAAGCACTGTACCGATGGACATAATAGAAAAGCCGGTCCAACCTAGTTTTCTCAATCCATCAGTAAATGTTCCATGAGTTTTGCTCATTCCTGCAAAGAGAAATCCAAAAATAATATAAGTGGTAAAAACAAGTGCTAATAATACCCCGTGTGCAGTAAGAATTTGATAATAGCCGAGCCAGCTTGGAAGTTGAATCATTCCTCCACGTTCAAGCCCTTGTAATAACCCTCCAAATACCCCGAGAAGGAAGGCGACAAATGCTACGGAGACATGAACCATCGCAATTCGGCTGTCTTTAGGATGAAGTCCAGGTTCTTCTATTTTTGTTTGTTTAAATGCTAAGTTTGATTGTGTCATTGTGGAACCACCTCAATTACCATTTGCATGAATTGGTGACCTGTACCGCAATATTCGTTACAGATAACTAGGTATTCCCCGGATTCCCTAAATGTATATTCAGCGGAATTAACATGCCCAGGAGTTACCATAAAGTTAACGTTCGTCCCTGGAATGGTAAAGCTGTGAATGACATCGCTGCTAGTAACGAGAAATTCCACAGTAGCCCCCTCAGGAACTTCAATTTTAGATGGATTGTATCCGAATGCTTGGGCTATTAATACCGCTCTATATCTATTGTCGCCTATTTCCTCTAAACCAGGATTAGAGAATATTGGATCTTCACTTAAATTCTGTGAATCTACTGTTGCCATTTCACTAGGAGGATGATGTCCAAAAGCAAAAGCGGAAACTCCTAATATGGCAAGAAATAATATTAATGAACCTATCCCGAAGGATAACCATATTTTTTCGTATTTGTGTAAATGCATTGAGTTTAACCCTCCTCATTTTTAAAGACGTCCAAGATATAAGAAAAAGATTGCGAACCACGAAATGAATATAAATGACCCTATAAACATTACGAATGTCAATGTACCTCTTAACTCTGAATTATCTTCTTTCGTAGACACATTGCTTTGTTTCGTCTTCAGATTAGATTTACTCATTGTGCCCCCCCTCTCTGTAAATCGAACTGAATTACTCCCCACGAACTAATCATAAAGGATGAACGAAGTGTGATGGATATCATTTTGTGAAGAATTCGTGAAAATTTGTAAAAATTATACATTTGCACTATCGCTGTGTTGTTAACCAAAATAAGGAATTAAAGCAGCTTACGTCCTGCGTTTACATCAAAGAGTTTGAAAATTTTTTTATCAGTTGTAAGGGAGAGGGGTGTAGCCAACGAACAACCAGATTATTATTTTTTAGGATAGAAGTTAATAAATGAAGATATATGGAAAATGGAGTAAATATAAATTTATTAAGATACAAAGTTTAAAAAATGTTTGTGACAAGGTTTTGAACTCCGTTGACGTAAAAAAAAATCCTGTGATATAATCTCTATAGTAATGAAAATCATTCTCAACTAATTTTTAATAATTATAAATTTAGAAAGTTTCTAATATAGAATGAGTGAAAGTACTCTATTCTACATTGCTATCAACTTCTTTAAAGTTAAGACCAACCACGATCTACTGGGAGGTAGGATGTATGAGTTTTATAGAATTAAAAAATCTAACTAAATACTTTGCGGGCTCATCTGATCCAGCTGTTACTTCGCTAGACTTGTCCATTAATAAAGGGGAAATTATTACTTTGTTAGGGCCTAGTGGCTGTGGTAAGACGACGACTCTTCGGATGATTGCTGGTTTTGAACATCCAAGTAAAGGCTCTATTTCTATTGATGGGAAAGAGGTATTTAGTGAGAGTCACTCTGTACCTCCAGAAAAACGGGGAATTGGAATGGTCTTTCAGGATTATGCACTTTTTCCACATATGACAATTTTAAAGAATGTTATGTTTGGATTAAATAAATGGAGCAGCTTCGAGAAAAAGAAGCGTGCAAAAGAGGTTTTAGAATTAGTCGGGTTGGAGGATTATGGGAATCGTTATCCTACTCAATTATCTGGTGGACAGCAGCAAAGAGTTGCTTTGGCGAGGGCTTTAGCTCCGAAACCTCATGTGGTTTTAATGGATGAACCATTTAGTAACTTAGATGCGGGCTTACGTGAGAAAATGCGTTTCGATGTGACCAACATCTTAAGAAAAGCCAACACTACTGCCATTATGGTTACGCATGATCAGAAGGATGCATTTGCTGTATCTGATCGTGTTGTCGTTATGAAGGACGGTATTATACAACAAATTGCATCACCTAAAGAAATGTATCGTTGTCCCAAGAATTGTTTCGTAGCACAATTTGTGGGGAAAACAAATCTTTTAACAGGATTCATGGATGATGACCAAAAGCACATCCATACACATATAGGTAAAGTTTGTTTACCTGAACAATGGAAAGAGCGCTTAGAAACGGTTAAATTGTCTATACGCCCTGAAGGTTGCCGTTTAACAGAAGAAGGTAAATATTGTGGCGTTATTGATAGAGTGACTTACGGTGGGGAATATCAAGAGTTATATGTCCGTCTCCACAATGAACCACACTTATCAAAGGAACCTATGCTAATCTATGCACCAATCGAACAAGAGTTAGAAGTTGGTTCCGTCGTTTCCTTTGATATAAAACCAGAGCTTATTGCACTAGTAGAATAGAAAAGACTCAGCAGCTAACTCTATGAGTTAGCTGTATTTTTTATAAAGGCTCTTTTCTAAAAGATTGTTGTTTTTAGCAATAAATTTTTAGCTTGGATCCGCTACAGGCGGACCAATTACGCCTAAGGGCAGCCCACGTCCTGTGGGCAACGCTGGAGTCGCCGCCTTTCGCTTCTCCAAGCTTAGCTCAAAAAGCAACAAAGTTTACGAAAAAAACCAAAAAAAGGGAGGCGATTAAAAAATTGATCGACTCTCTCTTGTGAATAACTGTTATATAAATTGAGATATGAAAAGCAGGAGCAAAATGACACCTACTACAGAGAAAATAAGTTTATTTCGCTTTTTATTCCTTGCTTTCTTTTGCCAACGATTTGGGTCAAAGGTTACTTCATCAGTATCATGTATTTGTCGAAAGAAATGTTCCCTTCGTACATTTCGAAGAATTAGCGGTGCGATAGCAGCACCGCTAATTAATCCAAATAAGTGACCAAGGATATTTATTCCTGGATTAACAAAGGTCATAATAATACCAATGGCAAGAATGGTAACGATAATTTGTGAATTAGCTTGATCGATTAAATCTCGACGTGATAAAACCATATATAAATAGATACCGAAAAGACCAAAAATGGCTCCTGAGGCCCCTAAGTGTGCATAAAAGGGACCTTGCAATAAATAAGTAGCTATATTTGCTAATATACCAGCGGAGAAGTATGCCGTAATAAACTTTCCTTTTCCAAGCATCCGCTCTAGAGCAGGCCCAAACAACACAAGAGAAAAGGAATTAAAGAGTACATGTGGGATGGATCCATGTAAAAAGATAGGGGTAATTAGACGCCAATACTCCCCTTGAGAAATAAAAAAGTTATGTCCAACTCCATAGCGGTATAAAGCATCTCCACCCAATAGAGGGAAAAACATACCCCAAAGGTGTAAAATAAGATGAATAGCAACAAGGGTGGTAACAACTTTATAAGACTTTATAAAAGTATCAAAGCTTTCATTTCGAATAAACATAAAAATTCTCCTTTAGAAATGAATTCCTTCTCATTCTAACATATGTTATATAAATCAGCCTATTATTGGAATTAGAAAAAATAAATAAATTCAAAGGAAAAAGTGTTAAAGAGAAACTATTAAAATAATTGTCTCTGTTAAAGGAAAGTGTTGATTTTGAAACAGCGTTGCCCGCGGAAAGCAAGCGCCTTGAAACGAAAATCAACATCAAAATTTAACAAAGCTAAATAATTATTAAGGGGAGTGTGGCGAAACCAATGATTACGGGAATTGGTTTAGATTTGGTTGAAATGGATCGTATTCGTTCACTTTATGAACGACAATCCTCTTTTGTAAATAGAGTATTAACGGAAAGGGAATTAACCTATTTTAAAACTCTTTCTGACAGGAGAAAAATAGAATTTTTGGCAGGGAGATTTTCGGCGAAGGAAGCTTTGGCGAAAGCGAATGGGAGTGGCATTGGGGAAAGTTTATCCTTTCAAGATATACATATTTTAAACGATGAAAAAGGAAAACCCTATATTGTCTCTGAAAAAATTAATCAAAAAATCCATTTATCCATTACTCATACACAGAATTATGCTGCGGCACAAGTGGTTTTAGAGGAGTAATTGATAAATTTCTTGCAGCTTGTCACTGCTAGTCTGCATATTGTGATGGACAGCCTCATATAGTGTTAGTGCGGATGGGAGGGAAAGTTTAATGTACGTGGTAACAGGTGAGGAAATGCACCAAATTGACCGCTATACCATGAATGAAATCGGTTTGAAGGAAGAAGTACTAATGGAAAGTGCCGGCCAGGCCTTTTGCCGTCAATTAATTCCTAAGCTTTCAAAGGAAGACAAGGTTGTCGTTCTGATCGGAAAAGGAAACAATGGTGGAGATGGCTTTGTTATCGGTCGAATATTAAAGGAAGCTGGCTGCAATGTGGACGTGTGGGTTATTCCGCCGGAGGAAAAAATATGTAGCACAGCACTGGCTCATAAACGAATCTATGAGCACTCAGGCTATCAATGGACTTCCTATCAAGAGCTTTACCTTAAAAAAGCTGTGGACGAAAAGCTTAGAGCCTATTCCGTTATTATTGATGCCCTTTTAGGTACTGGATTATCGGGAGAACCTAAGGCTCCCTATTCAGAGCTAATAGGAAAAATTAACGAAGTAAAGGGAAGAGTTATTTCCGTTGATATTCCTAGTGGGACATCAAGTAAGGAGGGGGAAAGGAGTGAAAATAGTGTAAAAGCTGATGAAACCTTTTCCTTTCAAGCTCCAAAACTGAGTGGATTTCTTTACCCATTAGCGGCTAATTATGGGAAAATGAGTGTTCTTGATATTGGGATTCCAAAAAAGGCTTTTGAGGAACAAAGGATAAAGCGGAAATTAATAACAGAGGAAGACGTACAAAGAACGCTTGCGAAGCGGATGCCAGACGCCCATAAAGGGTCGATTGGAAAAGCGTTAGTTATTGGTGGGTCACTCCAAATGACAGGGGCGCCTGTTTTGACAACAGAAGCTTGTCTTCGGTCTGGTGCAGGATTAACCACATTAGCTGTTCCAAATAATATCCACTTTATTGTTTCTCAAAAAACGACAGAGGCTACCTTTCTTCCTTTGGGATGTGAAAATGGTGAGGTGAAAACCTCTAATTTTTCACAGGAGATAGGATTAAATGATTATGATGCAATTGCCATTGGACCAGGTCTTGGAAGAACACAAACCTATTCTTTGTTTAGCTCTTTCAATGATTACAAAGGTCCCTTAGTAATTGATGCAGATGGTTTATACCATCTTTCCAATGAATTGGGGAAATGGAAAGAAGATCGAAAAGGTGGTCCGACCATTATTACTCCTCATCCAGGGGAGATGGCTAGATTAATAGGCACATCCATTAGTGAAGTACAAAAGTGTCCTTTTCAACTTTCTAAAGATTTTGCGGAAGTCTATCAGATGTATGTTGTATTGAAAGGTCCTTACACAATTATTACTAGTCCTAACGGGGATCAATGGATCAATACAACTGGAAATGCTTCCCTTGCTAAAGGTGGATCTGGCGATGTATTAACAGGAATTATCCTGGCCTTTCTTCTTCAACACCGAAATGTAACAGCAGCCTTAACAAATGCTGTTTACATTCATGGGAAAACTGCTGATGTGCTAGTAGAAACACACGATATAATAAGTGTGACCGCTACAGATGTGGTAGAGAGGTTACCTATGGTGCTCCGTTCCTTACGTTACCCTCGTAACGATTATATCCCTCCTTTGTCGTCGAAATGAGACAGAGGGGTTGAGTAAATGAAGAAAATCATTTCCTTACTCGTAGCAGCTGTAGCTTTTACGATGGTGCTAGCTGCTTGTGGAGAGAAGACTCAGGAAGACGTAATTGAAGATCTTGATAAAACATTAGATGAGTTGACAGGGTACAAGGCTGAAGCTGAAATGACCCTTCAAACTGGGGAAGAGCCACAAACGTATCAGGTAGAGGTGTGGTATAAACACCCAACATCATATCGAGTTGCATTAAGCAATGATGAAGATGAACCAAGTCAAATTATATTAAGAAATGACGAAGGTGTTTTTGTCCTAACTCCTGCCTTAAATAAGAGTTTCCGTTTTCAAAGTGACTGGCCAGAAAATAATAGCCAAGTTTATCTCTATGAGTCTTTGATTAATGATATTTTAATGGATCCTGAACGTTCATTTTCAGCAACAGAAGAGCATTATGTTTTCCAAACGAACACAAATTACACAAATAAAAACTTAAATCAGCAGGAAATTATGTTAAATAAAAAAGATTTAACACCTGCCTCTGTAAAAATTATGGATGTGGATTTAAAGCCACTTGTACAATTAGAATTCACTACGTTTGAAATGAATGCAACGTTCAATGAAGGTGACTTTGACATGGACCGTAACATGACTGCGGCACAATTGAATATGGACATTCCAACAATGGCCGAAGGGGAAGAGGGTGTTGAGGAGAAAGATGACTCCTTTACTGTATTCTATCCACTATATGAGCCACAAGGTACAGGGTATCCTAGTCAAACTGAAGTTGAAACGGAAAATGGAAAGCGTGTCATTATTTCCTATGATGGAGATCAGCCATTTACTATTATCCAGCAAAAAAGCCGCTGGGTTGACGCAAGTACACCAGTTAGCGTATCAAATGGACAATTAGTGGATCTTGGATTTACTAAGGCTATTATGACAAAGGATGGAGATACAACATCCATCACATGGTCTTATCAAGGAACTGACTTCTTCCTAGCATCTCAATATCTAGATGAGGCAGATATCATGGCAATAGCAAGAAGCGTATATGGAACTGAACAGAAGTAGGATGAAAGAAGCGGTAATACAATGAAAATATGACAGTTGTTACCTTCTCGCCGCTCGACTCTCAAAAACGGGTGGTGGAAGGTAACCCTGTATTTATGAAAACCTGTCAACATGCTAAGAGCTTGTTGACAGGTTTTCATATTTGACACATGTATGATTCGGTATAATAATGATAAGAAAGATTATAAGGAATGTTTTAATTGTTTGAGGGGGGGGAGAGTTTTTTGTATCCGACGAAAAATTTTTATAGAGATACATGGGCTGAGATAGATTTAGATGCAATACAGCATAATATCCGACAAATGAATACTATCCTCCCCAATGGAGTTCACATTATGGCCGCTGTAAAAGCAAATGGTTATGGCCATGGTGATGTAGAAGTGGCAAGGGCCGCTCTTGAAGCGGGGGCAACTTATTTAGGTGTAGCTATATTAGATGAAGCTCTAGCCCTTAGGGAGGCTGGAATTAATGCGCCCATTTTAGTGCTAGGTTATGTTGCGCCAGAAAATGTGAGACTAGCCTCAGAAAAAAATATTATGCTTACTGTTTTTCAAAGGGAATGGGTAGAAAAAGCAGTCACTTTCTTGGGACATGAAACCGTTCCTCTCAAATGTCACATAAAAATTGATACTGGAATGGGACGATTAGGTATAAGAACGAAGGAGGAAGGAAATCCTTTAATCGATATATTGAAAAAACATCCTATATTCCAAGTAGAAGGTATTTTTACGCATTATGCTACAGCGGATGAAATTGATACCACTTATTTAAAGAAGCAGCAAAATACTTTTGAAACAATGATCCGTTGGTTTGAGCAGGAATGGGGACAGGAAATACCTTTGAAACATTGTGGAAACAGTGCTACAGCTTTACGTTTTTCCGATGAATGCTTTAATATGGTACGGTTTGGCATTTCGATGTATGGCTTATCACCATCAGAAGAAATAAAACATCTCATTCCTTTTCCCCTTAAAGAAGCCTTTTCCCTTCACAGTCGTATTACACATGTTAAAAAAATGACTGCAGGAAGTGGTGTCAGTTACGGGGCGACCTACAAGACAACTGGAGGTGAATGGATTGGAACCGTTCCAATTGGCTATGCTGATGGATGGATACGGGCAAACGGAGGCGGAGATGTCATCGTTAATGGAGAACGTGTCCCAATTGTGGGAAGAATTTGTATGGACCAAATGATGATTTCATTGTCAAATCCGGTAGAAATTGGTACAAAGGTAACGTTGATTGGAAGACAAGGAAAAGAACTTATACCTGTGGATGAAATTGCTAAGCGATTAAATACAATTAATTATGAAGTTCCATGTATAATAGGGTATCGTGTCCCGCGAATATATTTAAAACATAATAAACACTAGAAACTAAATATTTTTAAAAGGAATTTGAAGTTTTTTGACGAATAATATTCATGGCTCATTTTAAATGTTGCTTTGCAATACACTGTTTCAAGTGATATGATAGTATAGGATAAAAAAAATGGTCGATGCTGCGCTGGAGGTGTTTTTTGTGTCTGAAGAGAGCACAAAAAAAATAATGGTGAGCTTACCGCAAGATTTAGTAAATGAACTAGACGGCTTGCTAGAACGACAAAATGTAAATCGTAGTGAAATTATCCATCAAGCTACAAGAATGTATTTAAAAGAGCATAAGAAACAACTAATACGTGAAACGATGCAACAAGGTTACATGGAGATGGCAAAGATCAATCTTAATATTGCAACGGAAGCCTTTCTTGCTGAGGAGGAAGCCGAGCACACGTTGGATCGCTTAGTTAGTGGGGTGTAAAGGATTGATAGTAAAACGTGGTGATGTATACTTTGCAGACCTTTCACCCGTTGTTGGATCAGAGCAAGGTGGGATCCGGCCAGTATTAATTATACAAAATGATATTGGTAATCGCTTTAGTCCAACGGTTATTGTTGCTGCTATCACAGCCCAGATTCAAAAAGCGAAGCTGCCGACTCACGTTGAGATTAACGCGAAACGATATGGGTTTGACCGGGATTCGGTCATATTATTAGAACAGGTTCGCACAATTGATAAGCAACGTTTAACAGACAAAATAACACATTTGGACGATGATATGATGGCAAAAGTGAATGATGCCTTGAAAATTAGTTTAGGCTTGATTGACTTTTGACATTGTCCTAAAGCCAGCGGGTTCTAACGCAAGTGGATTCCGTTGGATGATAAAAAGCTACTGAAAAATTCAGTAGCTTTTTTTATGTATAAAGATTAAAAAACTGTCTGTAAAATCCCCTTTAGGAGTATTATACATATAGCGCTTCTGCTTTCTTTAATAGGTGCATAAAATAACAGTGGATTCGTTGCAAACAAATTTAATCAATGAAATAATAAGATTATACATTCCTAGTGAAAAGTGAGGGAAAGCTTGGATGAATGCAAACATAAGCCATATTATATTCAAACATAAGGAATCTATTATTGATCAATGGTTAGAGGAAATACCAAAGTTTCGAACAGAGGACTCTTTACAGAACATAACAGATGCTATGTATGAAAATACAAACCGGGAGTTTGTAGACAAGCTGCTTTCCACAGTAAAAAATCAAACAAATGACCATGCAGACTTAGTGCCGTTTACAGAAAGATTAATACAGTTAGGGTGGCCCTTAAATTATATTACTCGCGGATTACAAGAGTTTAGGAAAATTACAGTTGCCACTCTATCAAAAAGTGAAACGGATTACAATGATAGTATTGAGTTATTACAAGAAATTGAGAATTGGATCGATGAAATAGTAAATCTTCTCGTAAATGAATACTCAGGCTCTTGGGAAAATACTGTTTTCCTCCAAAAAATGGCCTTAAAGGAATTATCCGCACCTCTTATTCCGGTGGTGGATAAGATTAGTGTGATGCCTCTTATCGGAACGATAGACACGGAAAGGGCAAAACACATTATGGAAAATCTCCTTACGGGTGTTATTGAGCATCGAGCTGAAGTCGTTTTAATTGATATTACCGGTGTCCCAGTGGTGGATACAATGGTAGCCCATCATATTATTCAAGCTTCTGAGGCTGTTAGATTAGTAGGGGCAAAGTGTATCCTTGTTGGAATTCGCCCTGAAATAGCGCAAACAATTGTTAATCTTGGTATCAATTTAAATAAGTTTCCAACAAAGAGTACATTGAAAAAAGGAATTGAAACAGCATTAGAAATGACAAAAAGGCAAATTGTTGAGATGGAAGGCTGAAGGAGGTAGTAAGCTTGCGTATCCCAATATTGAAGTTGCGTGATTATTTATTAATATCTGTACAAGTGGAACTAGATGATAAAACAGCTCTCCAGTTTCAGGAGGATGTATTAAGCAAAATTCATGAGGAAGGCTCACGTGGGGTCGTTATAGACCTTACTTCCGTAGAGATGATCGATTCCTTTATTGCCAAAGTACTGGGAGATGTAGTAGATATGTCTAATTTAATGGGTGCAAAGGTGGTATTAACCGGGATCCAACCGCCCGTTGCTATCACATTAATTGATATGGGAATTATGCTAGAAGATGTCCCTACTGCATTGGACCTAGAGCAGGGGTTAGATAGACTCCAGCTTGAATTGGAGGGTTGATCTCATGCAAGTGCAAACCCATGTGGATATAAATAGTGAATGGGGAATCGTTGCAGCACGTCAAGCGGGAAGAAAGCTTGCCCGTGAAATTGGTTTTGGCTCAGTGGACCAAGCTAGAATCACTACGGCTATTTCGGAGCTTGCGAGAAATATTTATCTATATGCGAACAAAGGTCAAATCTATATTGAGGAAGTATCGAATGCAAATAAAAGGGGTGTTAAAATTACGGCTATTGATCAAGGCCCTGGAATAAAGGATGTTCGAAAGGTGATGGAGGATGGTTTTACTACTTCAGGAGGATTAGGGGCAGGCCTTCCTGGTGTCAGACGTTTAATGGATGATTTTACAATTGATTCAGAGGTTAACAATGGTACAACAATTTCAGCGATAAAGTGGTTGCGCTAGGGGGTGCCTATTATAGAGAAGTACGAAATTTCTATGTATCAATTATATAAAGAAATGCTGACGAATTACTTAAGAAATAAAAGTGAGCACACCTTATACTCTGCGCAACAGTTTAGTAAAGAAATGATGGTGAAGGATTTATCACCGGAAGAAATGGTCAGTCTTCATATATCCGTTTTTAAGGAAATAGTAGAGGATCTTCCGGAAGAGGTAATAGATTCCTTTGATCTCTTATTAGAGGTAATGATTGGTTATGGTTTAGCTCATCGGGAGCATTTAAGTTTACGAGATCGCCAACGCCAACTGGAGTCAGAATTAAATGTAGCTGCTAGAATGCAGCAATCGTTATTGCCGAGCAAAGAATTAAAAGTAGATGAAGTTGATTTTGGTGTAACTAGTGTTCCAGCAGGAAAGATGAGCGGAGACTACTATCATTATATTGTAGATGAGCAAGGTCATATTGGTGTAGCTGTTGCAGATGTAATTGGAAAAGGGATTCCTGCTGCCATGTGTATGTCCATGATTAAATACGCCATGGATAGTATTCCGGAGCAACGATTGCAGCCTGCAGCTTTATTAGAAAACTTAAATCGGGTTGTAGAACGGAATATTGATAGTGATATGTTTATTACGATGGTGTATGGTTCCTATGACCCAAAATCACATCGTTTTTATTTTGCCAGTGCGGGACATGAACCGGGATTTTTTTATGAAGCGGCAACCAATACCTTTCATGATTTGAAGACTAAGGGGATAGTACTTGGGGTTTCTCCAAAAGTTCAGTATCACGAATCTTCTTTAAAGCTGGAGCCGGGGGATTTTGTAGTACTCCTGTCAGATGGTGTAACGGAAACAAGGGTTAATGGAGAGTTTATAGAGCGGAAAGATGTTTCTCAATTAATAGGGAAATATAAGCATCTTCCGGCGCAGTTGATGGCTGAGCAAGTATTTCGAGAGCTAGAAAGAATGCAGGACTTTCAATTAAAGGACGATTTTACTCTTCTTATTTTACGTCGAAATGTTTAACTTTTTCATAAGCAGGGTAATTAAACAGATATGGATTGTCCAGGGGGGATAAGATGAATTTACAAGTGGATGTACGTGAGGAAGAGCAGGAGAAACATGTCTTGTTAAACGGGGAAGTAGATGTTTATACAGCTTCTTTGTTAAAGGAAAAATTAATCCCGTTAGCGGAAAAGCCGAATGCTGCCATTATTGTTAATTTATCTAATGTCAATTATATTGATAGTACTGGTGTAGGGATTTTTATTGGCGCGTTGAAAGCGTCTGATAAATCTAATAGCAGTTTAAAGTTGATCGGTGCCAATGCTCGAGTGAAACGATTATTTGAAATTACTGGTTTGGATGAAGTGATGGATATAGATTCAGACCAGAGGGAGGAAGTTTAAGTATGGCCCAAATTTCTGATCTAATTGAACTAAAAATGCCGGCTAAGCCAGAATATGTCGGCGTTGTGAGACTGACCGTTTCAGGAATAGCCAATAGATTAGGTTATAGTTATGACGATATTGAAGATATCAAAATTGCCGTAGCAGAAGCGTGTACAAATGTTGTTAATCATGCGTATGATGATAAGGAAGAAGAGCAAGTCATGCTGTTGAAATGCGGTGTTTTTGCTGATCGATTAGAACTAATTGTCGCAGACCGTGGTGGACCCATTGATGTGGACTCTTTTAAAAATGGAAAAGGACCTATTGCTGCCAATCAACCGATAGAAGAATTGAAGGAAGGAGGTCTTGGTCTATTTTTAATTGAAACATTAATGGATAAAGTGGAGATTAGTGGAGATTCAGGGGTCGTCATTGCAATGACTAAGTTCCTTCAAAGAGGTGAGGTGGAACAAAATGGCAACGGAATCTCAAAGGAAGCTCCCAATCAGTAAAGAGGATATAATGGAGTTGATTGAGGAGTTTCAAAAAACAGGGGATGAGGAAATCCAAACCAAGCTTGTATTAGAATTTGAAAGTCTTGTTCACGCCCTTGCGCGGAAATTTTCCAGAGGGCAACGGTATGACGAAGATTTAATTCAAGTTGGAATGATAGGGCTCTTAGCGGCCTTTCGCCGGTTTGATCCATCCTATGGAAGGAGCTTTGAATCATTCGCCGTTCCAACGATAGTTGGTGAGATTAAACGTTTTATTCGGGATAAAACATGGAGTGTACACGTTCCGAGGAGGATCAAGGAGCTTGGACCCAAAATTAAAAATGCAGTAGAAATTCTAACAACGGAGCTTCAACGTTCTCCGCGTGTAGAAGAAATAGCAGCACATATTGGTGTTTCGGAGGAAGAAGTATTAGAAACAATGGAAATGGGTAAAAGCTACCAGGCCCTTTCTGTGGATAGGTCCATTGAGGCGGATGATGAGGGAAGTGCTGTTACTCTCCTAGACCTGGTTGGTGCTGATGATGACGGCTACGAGAAGACGGATCAACATTTATTGTTAGAAAAAGCTTTTTCTGTACTGACTGAAAGGGAAAAGGAAATTTTGGTCCTAACCTATTTCGAAAATATGAGCCAAAAGGATACAGGTGAAAAGTTAGGTATTTCCCAAATGCATGTTTCCCGTCTACAACGTCGAGCCCTTCAGAAGTTAAGAGAATCTATTCGAGTAGAACCGACGGAGTGTCTGTAATGATCCATCATGAACAGTTAAATGGAATAGATATTAGTACGTTCAAAGCTGCTAAAAAAGGTAATTGGTGTTCGGGAGATTCACTCCTTATTGAAAAGACGGAGGACTATGTCGTCTGTGCTGTCGCAGATGGATTAGGGAGTGGTGAAGAAGCTGCTGAAGCCTCAGAAGCTGCAATTGAAACCATTAAGGAAAATCACCATTTAGATGTGGAGTCTTTAATGGCAAAATGCAATAATGTTCTTTTCAATAAACGCGGCGCTGTACTGGCCATTTTGAAAATAGACATAAATGACTGCCAAATTACTTATAGTAATGTAGGTAACATTGGTTGTATTTTTTATGATCCTTCGGGAAAACTTACTAGGCCAATCCCTTCTAGGGGCTATTTATCTGGGAAAAAGCAGGATTTTCGTATCCAAAAAATATACCTAGAACAAGAGATGTCTTTTATTTTATATACCGATGGATTAATCTTTAATCCCGTCTACCATTCCTATTTTACAAAAATGAATTCAACGAAAACTACAATTCAACATTTAGTAGATTTAAACATGGATTTTAAGGACGATACCACAATAGTTGTAGGGAAAATAAATTTATGAATAAGAGGGTGAGTCAAAAGATTCTTTTGACTCACCCTCAAAATATTTATGTAGCTGACGTATTTTTTTCATGTTGTTTAACTTCAAGGTCCTTTGGAGTATAATCAATGGAGTACAAATAAAGGATACAAGTTTTATTAATCCCAAAATGTAAGAATGAATAGATGATTTGGAGGTTAGGAAATATGGAATGGACAGATCAGCAAAAAACAATCCTTTCCCTTGTTACAAAAGAGCTTCAATTGAAACCGGTAAGAGTAAAAAGTGTCATTCAATTGTCCGAAGAAGGAAATACCGTTCCTTTTATTGCAAGGTACCGTAAGGAGTTAACTGGTGGATTGGATGAGGAACAAATTAGGAATATACTTGAAGCTTGGAATTATGGATTAAACCTATCTAATAGAAAAGAAGAAGTTATTCGTTTAATTGAGGAACAAGGGAAACTTACTCCTGAGCTAAGAGAAAGTATTGAAAAGTCAACGAAGCTACAGGAAGTAGAGGATTTATATAGACCTTATAAACAAAAGCGTCGGACGAAAGCAACGATTGCAAAGGAAAAGGGACTAGAACCATTAGCGGAATGGATGTTTGCATTACCAACGGAGGGGTCTGTTTCTGAGGAAGCCGAAAAATATATTAATGAAGAACATGAGATACATACAGCAGAGGAAGCTATTCAAGGTGCTCAGGATATTATAAGTGAATATTTATCAGACGATGCGGAAATACGAAAGCAAATACGACACATGACTTATACAGAAGGAAAAATAGCTTCAGAGAAGAAAAGTAAGGCGGAGGATGAAAAAGAGATTTTTGAAATGTATTATGATTACTCTGAAGAGGTTAGGAAAATTGTCCCCCACCGTGTACTTGCCTTAAATCGTGGGGAAAAGGAAGATGTATTAAAGGTTTCTATTGTTGCTCCGAAGGAACGTATCCTTACTTGGATAGAAAAGCGTGTTTTTGATGGAAAGTCAACAGTTGCTAAGGAGCAGCTGCTGAATGCCATCGAGGATGGTTATAAGCGGTTAATAGAGCCTTCCATCGAAAGGGAAATTCGCAATGAAGTAACGGAAAAGGCCGAGGAGCAAGCCATCCATATTTTTTCTGAGAACTTAAGGAACCTGCTTCTACAACCGCCTTTAAAGGATCGGATCATTTTAGGGGTGGACCCAGCTTATCGGACAGGATGTAAACTGGCTGTTGTAGATGAAACGGGAAAAATGCTTGCGATTGATGTTATTTACCCTACACCACCTAGAAATCAAGTAGAGGAAGCAAAGAAAAAGGTCAAAGCATATATCGAGCAGTATAATGTAGAGATGATTGCTATAGGAAATGGTACAGCATCCCGAGAAACGGAGCAATTTATTGCTGATTTAATTAAAGAGATGGATAAACCGTTATTCTACTTAATTGTTAATGAGGCAGGGGCAAGTGTTTATTCCGCATCGAAGCTCGCGAAGGAAGAGTTTCCTGATTTGCAGGTAGAGGAGAGAAGTGCCGTTTCCATTGCAAGGAGAATTCAGGACCCATTAGCGGAGTTAGTAAAAATTGACCCTAAATCTGTAGGGGTGGGGCAATACCAGCATGATGTTACCCAATCTAAGCTTAATGACTCTTTAACATTTGTTGTCGAGACAGTAGTTAATAAGGTTGGGGTAAATGTGAATACAGCGTCTTCTTCCTTATTACAATATGTATCGGGCTTATCAAAGGCTGTTGCCAATAACATTGTAAAGCATCGTGAGGAGGAAGGGAAGTATACGAATCGGAGTCAATTAAAGAAGGTTCCCCGTCTTGGTGCAAAGACATATGAACAGTGTATTGGTTTCTTAAGAATTATTGATGGAAACCAACCACTTGATCGAACGGGAATCCACCCAGAGAGTTATCCTGTTACTAAAAAGATAATGGAACACCTAGGGGTTACTGTGGATGATCTAGGTAAAGAATTAGTGAAAGAAAAAGTGGCAACGGTTCAGGCAGATCAATTGGCACAGATGTTTGATATCGGTGTTCCTACATTAAAGGATATTTTAGACGCCCTATCCAGACCTGGAAGAGACCCACGTGATGATGTACCAAAGCCAATACTAAAAACCGACGTTTTGACAATGGAAGATTTGTCACCTGGGATGGAGCTTCAAGGTACAGTCCGAAATGTTGTGGACTTTGGCGCATTTGTAGACATTGGCGTAAAGCAAGATGGACTTGTTCATATTTCAAAATTAACGAATCGTTTTGTTAAACACCCTATGGAAATTGTTTCTGTTGGGGATGTAGTTACCGTTTGGGTAGATAGTGTGGATATGAAAAAAGGCCGTATCGCCCTTACCATGCTGCAGCCGAAATCACAGATAGCTACATCTTCGTAAAATAAATAGATATTATTAGAAAAAACTACGGATTACCGTAGTTTTTTCTCGTGTACCGTAATTTATGGGATAAGTATCAAAGTGGTGAAATCCTTGAAGATAAGCTAACATATTTAGATACGGTACTATTAAATTTATATAAAAGTTATATTACTTATGCTTTAGATGAGGAAGCTGGCACTGACTTTTTATAATAAAACCAGCATTGGTTCAACAGCTGCACTCGCTGCAAATCTTTACGTTGGTAGGCCTCTTGAAGTTGCCGTTGAAGCCAAGAAGGCATACTAGTCCCTCCTTCCTTCCTTTTGTAAAAAACTTTTTAGTATTAATATCTATATGTATTTGGGTTTGTCTTTGTTATCATTCTTTATAGAAAAAAATAAATTCACCGGGGAAGCAAGCACATAGAGCGGAAATCAATAACAAGTTTTAACAAAGTCTATTTATTTTAGGGGATTTGGGGGAATTAGGATGAACGAAAATAGTGAAGCAACTATGTCTGATGAAGAATTGCAAAAGCTAGTAGAATCTATATCAGAAAATGATTTTAAGAAGCCTTTTAAACATAAAGCATTTTTTAACGGACGATTGCGAACTACTGGCGGACGTTATTCTTTGAACACACATCATATTGAAATAAACCCAAAACAATATAGTTATTATGGGTTAGAGGAATTAGTGAAAATCATTAAGCATGAATTGTGTCATTATCACCTTCACCTAGAAGGGCGAGGTTATCAGCATAAAGATAAAGACTTTAAGGTGCTGCTTAAGGAAGTAGGGGGATCTCGTTTCTGTCAAACCCTACCTAATGCAAGAAGGGTGGTAAAAAAATTATATGTATATGAATGTAAGCAATGTGGAATAACCTTTAAAAGAAAAAGGCGATTTGATACTCGTAAATATGTTTGTGGAAAGTGCAAAGGAAGGATAAAAATGGTAAAAACTTTTTCTTTGCAGAATGTTGACGAGTAAATCTTATTGTGTTAAATTATAAAAGTCGCTGATGAACAAGCGACAAAAAATAAAACGTCTTGACAATGAAGGGGCATTTAAGTATAATTTAAAAAGTCCTTTAAAAAAGACAACCGTTCCACAGTAGCTCAGTTGGTAGAGCAATCGGCTGTTAACCGATCGGTCGCAGGTTCGAGTCCTGCCTGTGGAGCCATTTATTTTGGAGAAGTACTCAAGTGGCTGAAGAGGCGCCCCTGCTAAGGGTGTAGGTCGTGTAAGCGGCGCGAGGGTTCAAATCCCTCCTTCTCCGCCAGTATCATAGATTTTTGAAACTGGCCCGTTGGTCAAGTGGTTAAGACACCGCCCTTTCACGGCGGTAACACGGGTTCGAATCCCGTACGGGTCACCAATAATGTGGAGGATTAGCTCAGCTGGGAGAGCACCTGCCTTACAAGCAGGGGGTCGGCGGTTCGAGCCCGTCATCCTCCACCATTTATAAACGCTCTTGTGGCGTTTGTTTATTTCTTAAATAGCTCCAGTGGTCCCGTGGTGTAGCGGTTAACATGCCTGCCTGTCACGCAGGAGATCGCGGGTTCGATTCCCGTCGGGACCGCCATTTTTTTTTTTTTTTTTGCGGGTGTGGCGGAATTGGCAGACGCGCTAGACTTAGGATCTAGTGTCTTATGACGTGGGGGTTCGACTCCCTTCACCCGCACCAGTTTTTATAACGGTGCAATTTGTATGAAGTGCGTCCAGTTAGTTTATTACCATAAACTACCACGGATAAAACATTGACTTTTATCAAGTGATTATGAAATAATATATTTCTGCTCATTACTAACATAGTCATTTTTGCGGTCGTGGCGGAACGGCAGACGCGCTAGGTTGAGGGCCTAGTGGGGGTTAACCCCGTGGAGGTTCAAATCCTCTCGACCGCACCAAAAGGTTTCACCGATATGATTTAAATGCATACTATTAAAAGTGTATAAATAAGCGCCCGTAGCTCAATTGGATAGAGCGTTTGACTACGGATCAAGAGGTTAGGGGTTCGACTCCTCTCGGGCGCGCCATAGTTTAGTTAATAAATCTATCATTTATTCTATATGATCGGGAAGTGGCTCAGCTTGGTAGAGCACCTGGTTTGGGACCAGGGGGTCGCAGGTTCAAATCCTGTCTTCCCGACCATTCGATATTACGCTAGTCGCTGAAGAGGCATGTAAGCTTCAAAGTTGATAGTTTAAATGAAATTTTAATCTTATGCGGGTGTAGTTTAGTGGTAAAACCTCAGCCTTCCAAGCTGATGTCGTGAGTTCGATTCTCATCACCCGCTCCATAAATTTCCTCTTGCATTTTTAATTGTATGTGATATAATTAAAAAGTTGCTTGAGGGCCTGTAGCTCAGCTGGTTAGAGCGCACGCCTGATAAGCGTGAGGTCGGTGGTTCGAGTCCACTCAGGCCCACCATATAATTGACCTTTGAAAACTAAACAAAAAGCCAAGCGAAGTGGGATATGAACGTCGTATTTATACGACCGATCGAATATCCCGTCAATGAATTTTTAAATTAGCCAGTTTAACTGGTTTTGATGTCAGAACATCAAGCTCAACACTTTATTGGAGAGTTTGATCCTGGCTCAGGACGAACGCTGGCGGCGTGCCTAATACATGCAAGTCGA
>NZ_JAUSUG010000015.1 GCF_030813435.1 Evansella vedderi
TACTCTATGCCAGATTGTATCAATGCAGACCAAGAAGCGAGTGTTTACCCATTTCTGAATCAAGAAAATGGTGCCTATTTATAAATAACTTGGTTGATTGCTACTTGTAAAAAAAGGAAATTAAAGTAGGTGTGTTTGAGTTACTCTAAATCTTGAAAAAAGTATTTGACATTGTACGCTAAACCATAAAAAAACCAACTAGTACTAGCCTAGTTGGTCCTTTAATTGTTTTAATATTTTCTTTTCTAGTCTTGATACTTGTACCTGTGAGATCCCTAAACGTTCTGCCACTTGTGATTGGGTTTGATCCTTATAATATCTTAAATAAACAATAAGTCTTTCCCGTTCATCTAGTTTATCAATTTCATCCCTTAATGCTATCTTATCAAACCATTTTAAATCTCCATCATCAGAAATTTGGTCTAATAAAGTTATAGGATCCCCATCATTTTCATATACTGTTTCATGGATGGATGTGAGTTGTCTGCTGGCTTCTTGTGCAAAAACCACTTCTTCAGGTGTCAAGTCTAGCTTTTCAGCTATCTCATTGACAGTGGGGGTACGACCTAATGTCTTAGACAACTCCTCTTTCATTTTGCGGATCTTGTTTGCACTTTCCTTTATGGAACGGCTGACCTTAACTGTTCCATCATCCCTTAGAAAGCGCTGAATCTCCCCAATGATCATAGGTACTGCGTAGGTAGAGAATTTGACGTCGTAACTTAGATCAAATTTATCTACAGATTTAATAAGCCCTATGCAACCAATCTGAAAGAGGTCATCTGCTTCATAACCCCTGTTTAAGAAGCGTTGTACAACAGACCAAACTAATCTTGTGTTGACATTTACAATACGATTTCTTGCATCTTGATCACCATCTTGTGCTTCTTTAATAAGGCGTTTTATTTCTTTATCATCTAGAAACGTTTGGCTTTGTTTTGTTTGTTTTACTTCTACGTCCATAGCAGCCCGCCCTCTCAATTGCAAAGAGCGCGTTGCTTTGAGAGTGTTTTTACTAGAGTTACTGTGGTCCCAACCATAGGTTCGGAATGAATAGCAACTTCATCCATAAAGTTTTCCATAATAGTAAAGCCCATGCCACTACGCTCTAGTTCTGGTTTAGATGTAAAAAGGGGTTGGCGTGCCTCATCTACATTATGAATACCGATCCCTTTATCACGAATGACTAACCTAACAGTGTCAGCCTCTAATTCTACTTCTATATATACTTCACCTTTGGCATCTTCGTTATATCCATGAATAATTGCGTTCGTAACCGCTTCACTAACTACTGTTTTAATCTCTGTAAGTTCATCCATAGTAGGATCCAATTGAGTTACAAAGGCTCCGACTGTTACACGGGCAAAGGATTCATTCTGACTTAATGCGGAAAAAGATAATTCCATTCGATTTTTCATTTATGCCACCCCCAATTCTAATAATGCATCCATTTCATTGGAGGCTAATCTTACAATCTTGAACAACCCAGACATCTCAAAAAGACGTTTAATTTGAGGAGAGATGGAGCAAACAACCATTTCCCCACCTAAGGTTTGGACTAGCTTATAGCGCCCTAAAATTACCCCAAGGCCAGAACTATCCATAAATGTTAAATGTTCTAAATTCAAAAGAATATGGGTTAAGTGGTGTTCCTTCAATGCGGAATCCACACGTTCACGGAGCTTCATTGCCGTATGATGATCCAATTCTCCTTCTAATCTTACACAGAGAACCTTGTCTCTTTTTTCCAAATCAATGAGTAAACTCATTACATTCACCCCTTAAGTTAAGTTCTTGTTCCACCAGTTCCCCTCTCCCTGAGGAAAATTGGTTTTCCTTTCCCCTCTCAATTCTTGGTTAGGAAGCTTGTCTCCTTCTTAAAAACAAAACTAGTGTTTATTCGTCAAAACTAGAACCTTTTCGTAAAAATTATTCTTTTTTCAATTATAAAGAACTGTTTTAAATAAATATTGCTTTTAAAAAAAGATTAGATTGTAATTCGAATACGTTACAGGCGGACGCTTTCCGCGGGCAACGCTTCAGCCGTTGCTATTCCCGCTGGAGTCGCCGCCTTTCACTCCCAAGGACAACAATTTATACAAAAAGAGCCTTTAAAATACATTTTTCCCTACTAATACGGAGGTTGTTCGCTTGATTAATGTCCATAATGAAGCTTCATGAACATCTTCTTCTGCCACAACTACTGCTTCGGTAAGGACTTCCCCATCTTTTTCCACATATAGTTTCCCGACTGGGTCTCCTTTTTTAACAGGTGCTGCTATAGATTGTTCTAGTTCTAAACGTTCCGTAATCCCTTCTACAGAGTCCCCTTTTTTCATAAGGAGGGATACATTTTCCTTTACTAAAACCGGGACAGTAGGTAGGGATCCTTTACTAATCTTTACTTCACCTAGTAAATCCCCACGTTCGTAACGTTTTTGCAGCTCATATTGACTATAAGCATAATCAAGCATTTCCGTAACTTGTCGATTACGTTCTTTCGGTGTGGGTGCACCCATAACAACAGCAATAATGCGCATACCATTTTTATTAGCACTTGCCGTCAAGCAATACTTCGCTTCTTGAGTAAAACCTGTTTTTAATCCATCTACCCCAGGATAGAATTTCACTAATTTATTCGTATTAACAAGCCAAAATTTTTCGTCTGTACCTTCTCTTAAATAATCTTCATAAAGACTTGTGTATTGGGTAATTTCTTCGTATTTTAATAATTCTTGAGCCATTTTCGCTAGATCAGCAGCAGTTGAGTAATGGTTTTCAGCTGGAAGACCATTAGAATTTACGAAGTGTGTTCCTTGTAATCCCAATTTCTTTGCCTTCTCATTCATTTGTTTAACAAATTGCTCTTCAGACCCTGCAAGATGCTCTGCCATAGCCACAGAGGCATCATTACCAGAGGCAATAGCAATACCCTTCATCATCTCTTCCACGGTCATCTCTTCACCAGGTTCTAAGAAAATTTGAGAGCCACCCATAGATGCGGCACGTTCACTCGTTCTCACTTTGTCATCCCATTTTATTTTTCCTGAATCAATGGCCTCCATGATTAAAAGCATCGTCATTACTTTTGTCATACTAGCAGGTGGTAATTGTTCATCACTGTTTTTCTCATAGAGCACTTGTCCAGTATCCCTTTCGATAAGAATTGCAGATGTTGCTTGGTCTGCAAGCTCTACTGGACTTTCTTCCGCAAAGGCGGTCATCCCTCCCCCGAAAATATATAAACTAATTAAAAAAACAATGAATGATTTTCTCAAATTTAATCCCTCCATTCTTTTTCTTTACCATTCTTCCCGAAACAAAGGGGAATATACCATGATTTAACAAGAGGGTGCAGGAAAAGGTCGTTCTTTACCTTTTCCTGCACCCTCAAAGAAATGAGCAAAGCCATTTCCCCATAGTTACTTTCTATACTCCCCCACCAATAACATCATATATAAGTCTAGGAGCCTCTGCCTTATTCGTAATAGAGTAGGATTCTTTTACCCTTTCTATTATTTCATTGATGTTTTCATTATTTGCATGGAGGGTTGCAAGTGCTTCCCCTTTTTCCACAGCATCACCTATTTTTTTATGGAGAACAATCCCCACCGCCAAATCAATTGTAGAAGTTTTTGTTGCACGTCCTGCCCCAAGCATCATTGCTCCTGTTCCAATTTTATCGGCAACAATACTTGATACATAACCGGAAACATCAGCTTCAACCTTCACCTTATATTTTGCCTGAGGTAAATGATTGAGATTATCTACAATAGATGGGTCTCCTTTTTGTGCCTCTACGAAGACTTTGAACTGCTGTAAGGCTTTCCCTGAACCAATAGCACCTTCTAACATTTCCCGGGCTTCCGCTAAGTTGTTTGCCTTTTTGGCAAGAACAACCATATGACTTCCTAATGTAAGGCAGAGTTCTGTTAAATCCTCAGGACCTTTCCCTTTTAATGTGTCGATAGCCTCTGCTATTTCTAGTGAATTTCCAATAGCAAATCCAAGAGGTTGACTCATGTCGGAAATAATGGCTGTTGTTTCCCTTCCAAGATCCCTTCCAATCTTTACCATCGATTCTGCCAATTCCTTCGCTTTATCAAATTCCTTCATAAATGCACCAGCACCAGTTTTCACATCTAATACAATAGCATCTGCACCAGAAGCTATTTTTTTACTCATTATGGAGCTAGCGATAAGGGGAATTGAATTGACGGTTGCAGTTACATCCCGTAGTCCGTATAGCTTTTTATCAGCTGGTGTTAAATTTTCTGTTTGTCCTATTACAGCCACTTTGTTTTTATTAACGAGATCAATAAATTCCTTATTTGTAATTTCCACACTAAATCCTGGGATTGCCTCTAACTTATCGATGGTCCCCCCAGTATGTCCTAAGCCCCTTCCACTCATTTTTGCTACTGGGACACCAACGCTTGCTACTAAGGGGGCTAACACTAATGTAGTTGTATCTCCTACCCCACCAGTACTGTGCTTATCTACCTTTATTCCTGCTATAGCCCTTAAATCAATGACGTCTCCTGATTGTACAATAGCGTCTGTTAAGTTTGCCCTTTCTTCTTCGTTCATCTCCTGAAAAAAAACTGCCATTGCCCAAGCACTCATTTGATAGTCCGGTATTTCATTCCTTGTGTATCCTTGAATAATAAAATCTATTTCCGCCTTTGTATGGGACAAACCATTTCTTTTCTTTTCAATTAAATCAACCATTCTCATAGGTTACTCCCCCTTTTTCAGTAGCTAAATACTTTTATCCCTATCCTTTAGGAGAGCACGAATGAATGCTTTGAATTGCGGTTTCGCCCTAGCAGCAACTTTCATTACCTCTTCATGGGTAATCCCTTCAATGGTCTCTCCTATTGCCATATCTGTAATACACGAAATGCCCAAAATATTCATCCCCATGTGACGGGCGATAATTACTTCTGGTATGGTTGACATTCCTACAACGTCTCCGCCTAATTTACGAAGCATAATCAGCTCAGCAGCAGACATATAAGTAGGACCACTGACTCCGGCATAGACTCCCCTCTGTAATGTAAAACCTAGCTTCTGAACTACCTTCATTGCATACTCCTTCAAATGGGGCGAATATGCATGACTCATATCTGGAAAGCGTGGGCCTAGCTCCTCTATGTTGGGACCAATTAACGGATTTGCACCCGTAAAGTTTATATGATCATCAATTAGCATTAAATCCCCAGGTTTAAATGCTTCATTCATTCCGCCACAGGCGTTAGTAACAATGAGACTTTCACAGCCTAACAGCTTCATCACACGGACAGGAAAGGTCACTTCTTCCATGGAATATCCCTCGTAATAATGGAACCTTCCTTGCATTGCTATTACAGATTTACCTTCTAAAGTTCCAACAACAAGCTGACCTTTATGACCTGCAACAGTGGATGTGGGAAAGTGAGGGATTTGATCATAAGAAATAATTACTGCATTTTCTATTTCTTCCCCTAAATCTCCTAGACCAGATCCTAGAATTAATCCAATTAATGGATTACCGTTGATCTTTGACTGAATAAAATCAACAGCTTCCTTCATTTTTTCCATGGTCATTATTTCCACCATCCATTCGTTTTACAATTTCTTTTATCAATGCTAAAAAGTTCTCTTTCACTTGTTCTGTTGTTTCCATTACTTCCTCGTGTGTAAGGGGTTGATCAAGAATTCCTGCTGCCATATTAGAAATACAAGAAACGCCCAATACAGACAAATTGCTATGCCTTGCCACAATTACTTCAGGAACAGTCGACATTCCCACAGCATCAGCACCCATTGTCCTTAACATTCTAACCTCAGCTGGCGTTTCATAGGTTGGCCCGGTATTTCCGGCATAAACCCCTTCTTGAATGTTTACCCCTAAATCACTAGCTGTACTTTTTGCTAATTCAATAAACTTTGAAGAATAGGCTTGTGACATATCTGGAAAACGTACACCTATTGCTTCATCGTTTGGTCCAATTAAAGGGTTAGTCCCAAATAAATTAATATGATCCCTTATTATCATTAAGTCTCCTGGCTGGAATGACTCATTTACTCCACCGGCAGCATTTGTAACAATTACCGTTTCCACACCAATGCCTTTCATCACCCTTACTGGTAGTGTCACGAGCTCCATGGAATACCCTTCGTAGAAATGAAATCTTCCCTGCATTGCAACGACTTGTTTTCCTTCTAGATCTCCAATAACCAGTTGACCTTTATGACCGGCAACGGTAGAAGTGGGAAATCCAGGAATTTCATGGTAAGGAATCTTTATGGGATCCTTTATCTCCTCCGCAAGAACTCCTAATCCCGATCCTAAAATTAAACCAATTGTTGGTTTATTCTTTATTCTTTGTAAAATATAGTCTTGTGCTTGTTTCATTTTTCCTTCTATCATAAAGATATCCTCCTACTCCAATTCTTTTAGAAAGCTTTCACCATGTTGAGGAAGAGGTACTTTGAAATTATCTGCAATGGTTGCCCCAACGTCTGCGAAGGTACTACGAATGCCTAATGAATTCGTCTCTTTCATGTTTTTATTATAAACAAGTAATGGCACATACTCCCTTGTATGGTCAGTCCCGTGATGGGTTGGGTCATTTCCATGGTCGGCTGTAATAATTAACAAATCATTTTCCCTAAGTTTTGGTAGAGCTTCCCCAAGTCTCTCATCAAATTCCTCTAATGCCTTTCCATATCCGATTGGATCACGGCGATGACCATATTTTGCATCAAAATCAACTAAATTTAAGAAACTTAACCCTTTAAAATTCATATCCAACGATTCATTTAACTTATCCATTCCATCTACATTGGAAATGGTTCGAAGTGAATCGGTAATTCCTTCTCCATCATAAATATCCGATATTTTGCCAATTGCTATAGAATCCAATCCATTATCCTTAAGTTCATTCATTACCGTTCTGCCAAATGGCTTTAGTGCGTAGTCATGTCGATTTGCTGTACGTTCCCACTTTCCAGGCCCCCCTATAAACGGTCGAGCTATCACTCTTCCAACCATATACTTCTCATCAAGGGTAAGCTCTCTGGCAATTTTGCAAATATTGTATAACTCTTCTATTGGGATGATCTCTTCATGAGCTGCTATTTGCAGGACGGAATCTGCAGATGTATAAACAATTAAGTCACCTGAATCCACATGCTGTTTCCCTAGTTCCTCCAAAATTTCTGTCCCCGATGCTGGCTTATTTCCAATTACTTTTCTTCCTGTTTTCTCTTCCAATGCTCCTATTAATTCTTTAGGAAAACCTTTTGGAAATGTTCGAAATGGCTGATCTATGTATAGCCCCATTAATTCCCAATGGCCTGTCATCGTATCTTTCCCTACAGAGGCCTCTGCCATTTTACCATAGTATGCTAGAGGGGATTCCGTTTCTTTTCCCCCTTTATAGCTTTTCACTTTCGTTAACCCTAATCGATCTAAATTTGGCATATTAAGCCCATTCATTTTCTCAGCAATATTGCCTAAAGTATCCGCACCTTCATCATTGAAATCCTTTGCATCCGGGGCTTCACCAATACCTACTGAATCCATTACTACCAAGAAAATACGCTCATATTTATAATTGCTCACAATACAACCTCCTATTGATATGATTAAGAAGAATAAAACACAATTGAATCTTTTTTACATTTAAAGGTTGTTCAAAAACTTATGGAAAAATGTCACTTTTTATTTTTTTGGTATATTATCACCTCTGCAGTCAGAGGTCAGACAACCTTATTTCCGAAAAAAATTTACTCTATTTTCATTTAGGCTCTTGGATGAAATCTAGAGTAAATTTCTGTTATTCTTGTCTTATTTACTTTTGAATAAATTTGTGTTGTAGAAATATTTACATGACCGAGCATTTCTTGAACAGCTTTAATATCCGCTCCATTTTCCAATAAATGTATAGCAAATGAATGCCTTAAAACATGAGGGGTTAAGTTTTTATCAATACCCGCAACTTTCGCTAATAGTTTGATAACTTTCCAAAAACCTTGCCTAGATAAGGCTTTACCATGATGGTTAAGAAACAAGTTGTCATAAGGTTGTTGTTTGATTAGGGCTGGTCTTCCTTTTTCTATGTAATTAGTCAATGCTTCTATAGCTTTTTTACCAATAGGAATGATCCGTTCTTTCTTACCTTCTCCACCGCACTGGATATATCCCATTCGTAAATTCAAATTAGTAAGACTTAATTGGCAGAGTTCACTAACTCTGATTCCTGTTCCATAAAGAAGCTCTATCATTGCTTTATTTCTTAAGTTTAAATAAGGATTCTTCACTGTTGTTCGTAACAGTGCTTCCACCTCATCAATAGTAAGTGAATTGGGGAGGACAGTTTCAACCCTTGGGATATCAATTTGCACAGTTGGATCAGCAATGCCTTTCCGAAGGAGATATTGATGAAACGACCTAATAGACGAAAGCGTTCGTGCGATAGAGCTCTCCGCCTTCCCTCGCTCCCTTTGATAAGACAAATATTGTCTAACATTTACCCCCGTTATTTCCTTCCAGTCGCTGATTCTTTCTCTTTCCTCCATAAATTTCATGTAGCCTAATAAATCTCTAGTGTATGCCTCTATTGTATTCGGTGATGCCCCCTTTTCTTCTGACAAAAAATAGATATATTCATCAAAAACTTGCTGCATCCATGGCCACCACCTTCCAGACTCTTACTCCCCATGTCTTAAAAACAAGCGCAGTCGCTCTACCGACGCCTCAAAAGCAGTCAAATCATGATCCTCTAATTGTACAACCTTTACGGCACGGCCCTTTGGCTCATCATAGCGATGATATTGGTTATATTCTTCACTCACCCATAGAATACCATAATAAAAAACAAGCGTGCACCCCATGAATAAAATAAATACCCAAATTGCTTCAAGTAATGTTCCAATCCTCTTCATCTTAATTCTCCCCTTCATATCCTTTCACTAAAAGAATATGACAGGTAAGACAAGTTCTATACCTCAAACAGGACAAATAAAGGAAGTTTTACAAAAAATGCTGTATTAACTCCTATTTTCATTCTCCATGGAGCAAAATTTCACTTGCATGGAGGGACTACAGGAAAATAAAAAACCTTACTAATTTTAGCAAGGTATTATTTCCCTTATTCGCTTGTTTTCTCATCTCTACAACGATAACAGATTCCATGAAAGGTTAGTCGGTGATCTTTAATATAAAAGTTCCATTCCTTTTCAACCACCTTTTCCACCTCTTCCAGTAAGTCTTCTTGAATTTCATCCACTGATCCACATTCAATACATACTAGATGATGATGGAAATGGGCTGCTCCCTCTTGTCTTAAATCATATCGTGATACACCATCACCGAAGTTTATTTTATCTACTACCTTTAATTCATTTAATAATTCCAATGTTCGATATACAGTAGCCAGCCCGATTTCAGGAGATTTTTCCTTCACAAGCATATATACATCTTCAGCACTCAAATGATCTTCCTCATGTTCTAATAAAACCCTCACCGTTGCTTCCCGTTGTGGTGTTAATTTATAACTTTGAGAATGTAATTGCTTTTTTATGCGTTCAATCCTCTGTTCCATGTTTATCCCCCCAAAAAGCCATCTACAAATTTATTATACTCTTTGGGAAAAAATAGTGTCAAACGAGAATTGTTTTAAAGTAGTTATTATAATTATTATCAAATTATTTTCATTATAAACAAAACTAATTTATCCAGGAAAATACCATTTTCATTACTGCTGGGGATACATAAGCTTCATAAGCGGATACAAATGCAATAAATACCCCTACTGCAAGTAAAAAGATTAAATAAGTAATGAAATATTGAAAAATAGGTTCAAATCCCCGTCTTGTAATTTGGCGCCATATTTTAATGGAAAAAGCTGTTGCAATGGTTGTTACTGTAATAAATATAGGAATTAATATGATATTTTGTGGAAGAATGGTTGCAAACGACAATAAAAATCCATCAAATCCCATCTGGTTTACTAAAAACCCTACAGTAAAGCCCACAACAATCCCTTTAATAAAAAGGAGAATAAAAATGATAGGTAAACCAATTACAGATAAACCCAAGACCCACATTAATCCGATATATTTACTATAATGGGAAAAGCTTTGGGTAAACATTGCTGATGAACTGGCAAACTCTCCTTGTTCTACTTGTCCAAAAAACAGTGATAAATAAGCATACAAATCATTTTTTTGAGAGAAGCTTAAGCTATTTACAATGATTGCACCAAAGATAACCCCCATGCAAAGAAGTACAATTGTAAACATATAGATGGCTCGATGCTCTTCTATATGATCTAGTATTAATCTCTTTATACCCATACGCTTCATAGAAAAACTCGCCTCGTTTCCTTCTATTTCTCCTTCTACCAAAGCCTATGAATCTATAAAGAGATCTATGACAGAAATAATAGATTTGATTTTATTTTATTTTTCCATATATTCCTCCACCTCCTGTTTGGATATTGACATCCCCTTTTCTAGCTTCAACAATCTTTACAGCTACCTTTTCAGGTACCACATTAAACAATGCCACGTCTGCAGCTTCATGAAGAACGACCATTTCAGTACGGAATTCCTCTAGTAACCGTTCGAGCGTTTTCGGCCCACAACCCGGAATAAACTCTAATGGTATTTGATGTAAATAAGGGGGACGTTTCCTCTTGTATGTTGTCAACTCATTTCTCTGTTTAAAGGAAAGCTCTTCTATCCTCTCTGCAACTCCTTTAATGCTTTTTCCTTTATGGCCATTAGAACAAATTCCATTTTGAAACGGTGCGAAGCAAATACTACAAACGGTTTGATAATACTTTCCTAATTTAGGGTGTAAACCGACATTCCTTTTTATTCTTCTTCCTCCCTGTTCCTTCAGGGCTTTATCTATCTCTAAAAAACTTGGTTTTAAAAGTACAATTATTTGGTGTTCCCTAGCAATTTTTGTTACAGAATGGGCATCAGAGTTAGATAAAAACGTATAATTATTTAATTCTGGAAGCTTTTCTGCCATCGTAGTATCGGAGCTTAATCCCAGTTCTATTGCATCAATTAAGTTGGGATCAAAAACCTCCTCTAACGAAACATATACCCCTTTTCCGTAAAGGCTTTTAAAAGGAGTAAAAACATGGGCAGGGATAAATAAGCCAGACAATTCCTTTACCTTATATTGCAATTCTCTTCCAGAAACGTAAATGCGCTGTGAGCTTAATTGTATGTTTTTCAACCGTTTTTCACACCATTTAGAGAACTGATCCATTAAATCCAACGTCGGGAAAAAACATAACACATGAATAGGCCCTTGACAATTTTCATCAAGGACCTCTAACTCTGTTCCGAGGATAATCGTTAATTGTTCTTTGTACTTAATTCCTCCTTCTGCCAATTCTTCTGCTAATCCAGAGGTAATAAGTTCCCTTATTTCTTCTATCACTTCTGGGGAATGGGCATCGATAATTCCAATAATATCTAAGCCTTTTCTATTAATGGATTCTTCAATTACAGCCTGTAAGGTTAGTTTATTTGAAGCTGTTATTTTAACTGGTCGTCCAGACTTTGTTCTTCCAATATGTATATGCAGATCCATATAGAAATTCATTAAAGAGTCAGTCAACTGCACCACCACCTATCCTATCTATGTAGAAGTTGCAAGTATTGAATGGCAATGATTGTTTTGGCATCATGAATTTCCTGATTGTCCATTAATTTTCTTGCTTCGTCTATTGTAACCTCAAAGCATTCTACAAATTCATCCTCATCAGTATTAGCAGTTCCATCCGATAGTTCCTCTGCTAAAAACAAGTAGATTAATTCGTCTGCAAATCCAGGACTTGTATAGAAGGAACCGAGTGAAGTCCACTTGCCTGCAAGAAAACCCGTTTCCTCCTCCAATTCTCTCTTAGCACAAGGTAAAGGATCTTCCCCCTTTTCAAGCTTTCCTGCTGGTATTTCTGCAATCGTCTTTTCTAGTGGTTTTCGAAATTGGCGAACTAATAACAGCTTATTGTCTTCTGTTACAGCAATTACTGCAACAGCACCTGGGTGAGTTACGATTTCCCGCTTACTAGTTTCTCCATTTGGAAGGGTTACGTCATGTATGGAAAGGTCTATAATCCTGCCCTCGTAAATAGTTTCTTTGCTTATTGTTTTTTCCGCAAATTTCTCCATTTCTAATCCTCCAGTTCTTTACCTAACCTTTTTATCATATGGATAAGCATACCAAAGTAAACAATTATTTTCACGGGAGGAAATACGAATGCAAATTTATCACCGAGAAAAGGGAATCGTACTTTCAGGAAAAGCATGGGAAATACGAGAATTTTTAAAGCAAAAGGCAAGGCAATTTCACACTTTAGAAGAGTGGTGCTCTTCCTCCAAAAACCAGTGGACTGCACAAGCAACCCCTAAAAAGAACAAAGGATCCTTATCGATTGTTCGTCCCATAGAGGTTAACGGGAAGGGACTTAACTCTTGAACATCTATTAGTTGTGGGAAAAGATGCTCTTCATCCACCTCTTTAACTTCTATATGCTCGTATGAGGTAAGACGCTTCCAATCCCTTTCCAATAAGGAATTGGAATAGTTACCTATAGGAATAGGCAGTATACTATTCATTAAAGTCAGCTCTGTAAGGGGGGTAATTGTATGATGACTTACTCCTTTGTGCCTTTCCCTTGGATCTGCTTCAGAAAGTCTTGGAATCCAAACCGGCTTTCCACCTAATGCTCCTATAATATTTGCCCAATTGGCTTGTGCAAGGCCACTAAAACCATAGTGAGTATTACTACCTACAACCCCTGGCCCTAACGTAATTAGCACCATTCCTTGCAGTTGCTGTTCTACGATATATTGAAGTGCCGTCACTAAATTAACAGCCTCTTTTTGGCCTCCGAAGGACTGCCCCGCAGTTATGGAAAAAAAAGAAGGTTGCTTTTTTAAATAGGTTAAGTGTCTGCTCATTACTAACGGTAAAGACGCTTCGTCACTAAAAATCACCGTAAGGGGGGTACTCTCTTTTTTTAGCTGCAGGAGAAACCAGATGATTGGAAGCATACTGTGCAGCTCACAAATAAAAATATGCTTACCATTTAAGCTAACCCTTTTTTTAAACAAGAAATGTGATTTACTTTCCGGTGATTCTACTGTTAAAACACTATGCTGATCACTGAGATATCTCGCTTTCATAATGTGACCTGCATCCCCAACATTTTTAAAACTATAATTTCCTTTCTTAATTACAGCTCGGACAACATCCCAACCACCAGTACCAAGCTTTAATTTTGTTGCAGTTGTATTTACAATAACCCAATCCCCCACCTTCACTTCAGGATGGAGCCGTCTATAAAGAATTGCCTTACCGATACCGCCGCTAGTTTTTATTCGAAGTACTTCGTCTGTAACCTCCAATATGTTAAGTACCTGTACCTTCTCCTCTGTAAGCATAAAACCACCCCTATACCACTCAATCTATTCTTCCACACCAAATGAAATAACTTAAAGTATTTGTGGGATTACATATTGATTGATACTATCTATATATAGTCCTTTAGTGAGGTGTTTATTGTGAAAAAAAACAAATTAGGTCATTCTGAATTGTATGTCTCAGAGCTGGGTTTTGGCTGTATGTCATTAGGTAACAATCATCAAATAAATGAACGGATGATTCACGAAGCCATAGACCATGGTATCAATTTTTTCGATACAGCTGATTTATACGATAAAGGAATGAATGAAAAATCATTAGGCTTAGCTTTAAGGGAGAAAAGGAAGGATGTGATCATCGCTACCAAAGGTGGAAACGAATGGGGCGAAGGAATCGATGGGTGGCGTTGGAACCCATCAAAGGAATATTTAAAGGGAGCAGTGAAACAATCATTAATACGCTTAGGAACAGATTATATTGATTTGTATCAGTTACACGGTGGTACGATTGAAGACCCTGTTGATGAAACGATTGAGGCATTTGAAGATTTAGTCCAAGAAGGAGTTATCCGCAATTACGGTATATCTTCTATTCGACCAAACGTCATTAAAGCTTATTTAGAAAAATCTAATATCACTAGTATAATGATGCAGTATAGCCTGTTGGATCGGAGACCAGAAGAATGGTTTGATGTTATTGGTAACCACCATGTTTCTGTTATTGCAAGGGGGCCTGTTGCGAAAGGCATACTCTCCAATGATTATGAACGGAAGATAACGTCAAAGGGTTATTTGGATTATACAGAAATTGAACTAAGGGAAACGGTTGATGAGATCCTTCATTACATAAGTGAGAATGGTCACCCGTTGCAGCAGGTGGCCCTAAGATATGTAATGGATAACCCAATCGTAGCAACAGCCATTCCCGGAGCAAGCCGCCTAGATCAATTAATGGAGAATATAGATGTTGCCAATATTCCTTCCCTTCCAGAACATTTAACTGCTAAATTACGGAAAGTAACCAAACAATCGAAATATTCAAATCATAGATAAGGAAAGAGGCTGGGACAAAAGCGTTTTGTCAATGAGAATTCCGAACAAAGCATATAAATCGCTTCGGAAATATACTTCGCTACAATAATACATTGTTCGTATTTTCATCTAAACACTTTAGTTATGTCCCAGCCTCTATTTGTTTAGTAGTTTTCTCTTGCTTTAATATAATAGTTCTTTAGCAATTCATAATTGACATACCCTTGATGTCGCTCCACAATCCTTCCATCAGGGGCAATAATGAGCGTCATAGGAATAGCCATTACTTGATAGCCAAAGCCTACTTCTCCCCTTTCATCTAACAAGGTAGGAAAAGGAATTTGAAAATCTTCAATGAATTGAGCAACTACTTCTAGATTTCTTTCTTGTGTAGTCATATTAACTCCGAGCACTTGTACATTTTCCCCTTCGTACTCTTCATGAAATTGGATTAAATAGGGCATTTCATCCCTGCACGGCGGACACCATGAAGCCCACATATTTACCACTACAAAGTTACCGTTATGGTCTGATAAACTCACCTTTTCATTCTCCCCCCATATAGGAAGGGTAAAGTCCAATGCAAGATCTCCAGGTAGAATACCTTTCTTATCTAAATCATTAGTATTGTTTTTTTCGGTTGTTAGGTAGTTTTGACTTAAAAATAAATTTAAACCCATTGTTTCAACCTGGTCATTATTTAGTTTATCGAAAAATACATAGGTCACTATACTTATAGCACCAAGCAAAATAATAAACGTGGTTAATTTATTCTCCTTCATATGAAATCCCCCCATCTTCCTTAGTATAATGGGTTTTGACAGAAAGGAAATGGAATATATAAAATGTCACAATGTGTTCATGATTTTCTAAACATGTCCTTTATTTAAGTATAGAATGTTTTTAGAGAGCTTGGTCTAGATTGAATTCTTTGTACATACTTTGTAAGGATTAAACTTCTTTAAAAAAGATTTCCACTGGAAATAAATTTTGATAGAATAGAAAAGACCGTTTCTAGCAATTGGAAATATGATCTGAAGTTACTTGAATAAATTACATACGGAAGAAAGGAAGATTTTTGTGACTTTGTTTGAAGCAATCATTTTCGGTATTGTACAAGGTATTACTGAATTTTTACCCATCTCCAGTACAGCCCATATTGTTATAACCCAACTTATTTTCGGATATACCTTTCCAGGCTTATCATTTGAAATATTTCTACACCTTGCCTCAGTCCTTGCTGTAATGATTTATTTCTGGCGTGATCTATTAAATGTTATAACTGGATTCTTTAAATATATTGCAAAGAGAAATAGAGAAGATCGTACCCAATTCTTTTTTGGAATTTACATCTTAATTGCCACTGCCATTACCGGGGTTTTAGGAAAATTATTAACGGACGTGACTGCAGATTCTATAAAAACACCACCTTTTATTGCAGGAGCGTTAGTGGTAACCGGACTATCTTTAATCTTTATTGAACGTTTTCATCGTGTAGGAAATAAAACAGAAGATACGATGACATTCTGGGATTCTATCATTGTTGGATTAGGCCAAACATTAGCTGTTATCCCTGGAATTTCCCGCTCAGGTGCTACATTAGTTGTAGCATTATTAGCTGGATTAAACCGAGATACAGCAGTACGCTACTCCTTTCTTTTAGCTATCCCTGTTATCCTTGGTTCAACTGTCCTGGCATTGGATGACTTCTCCATGACAATGGTTGATTACATCGGGCCGTTTAATTTATTCATTTCCTTTATTGTTACATTTGTTTTTTCTTTAATAGGGATAATATGGTTAATAAACTTCTTGAAACAAAGTAAATTAATCTACTTTGCCATTTACTGCTTTATTTTGGCAATTCTAGTTTATACTTTCATCGATCCTAGCACTGTTATGGATGTTGGATAAAGTAGTAAATATGGAGTAGAAGAGGGTGACTCAAAGGTAAAAAACTACCTTTTAAGTCACCCTTCATCTTTTTTTCATTCATGTAACAATTCTATTGCAGCAATTTACTGTCGTCGTTTTCTTTGATAAAATTATCAACGATGTAAAAATTACTTATAGTCTATTTTCTAGGATTTTAATAGATTACATGATTAATGGGAGATAAAATATGCAAACTACTAGAAAATTTATTGGAAAAGATCTACTTGGTTTTGGTCTATTACTAGTATTTTTAATACTATTTCTTATAAGTGATCAATTAAATGAAAACGAGCAATTAAATAACATTTCCGCCGATTGGATTAATGTCAATACGATCTTTTTAAGTATTGTATTGGAAGCTGTTCCCTTTATATTATTGGGGGTATTTGTATCCTCTTTAATTCAAATATATGTATCAGAGGAAACAATTCAACGCTTTTTACCGAAAAACGCCATAGCTGCTTTATTTCCTGCAGCTATGCTTGGGGCAATCCTTCCATTCTGTGAATGTGCTATTGTTCCTGTAGTAAGGCGCTTAATTAAAAAAGGAATGCCCCTTCATGTTGGAGTGGTCTTTTTGGTTGCAGCACCAATATTAAATCCTATCGTTTTTGCCTCCACATTTTATGCATTCCGAAGTGAACCTACGAATACAATATTGTATTCAAGAATGGGACTTGCATTTGTTTTAGCAATAATTATCGGAGCAATACTTTACGGATTCTTTAAAAACAACGCCCAGCAATTGCGTGGTGATACACATGGACATATTCATGTTCATGAGCACTCTCATAACAAAACTGGTTTTTTTGCTCGAATAAAACAAACCTTCTATCATGCTGTTGATGAATTTTTCTTAATGGGAAAATATTTGATCATGGGTGCTTTTATTGCAGCGCTGTTTCAAACTTTCCTTGATCGTTCCGTCTTAACAGCTATTGGTTCAAATGACTACTCTTCCACAATTGTCATGATGGTGTTTGCCTATCTATTGTCTTTATGCTCTGAGGCAGATGCCTTTGTAGCATCATCGTTTGGCAGTCAATTTACGGATATGTCTATCGTAGCATTTCTTGTTTATGGTCCAATGTTAGATTTAAAGAATACGTTTATGTTATTTGCTTTCTTTAAGGCTAGATTTGTGATTATCTTTATGATTACCGTTACTATCGTTGTATTCACTGCCGTGTTAGTTCTCTTCGGATTAATTTTATAGTAGGAGGTTCGTTTTTATGAAGTCTTATGACCACTCATTCCATGCCTATATTCAAGGTATTATTTTAATTGGTTTCGCCTTACTGATGCTTTGGTTGGTACTGTCTGGAAATATTGTATTTTATATTGCACCTATGATGATGCCATTTATCTACTTTGCAATGATTACCTTTTTTGTGTTAGGGATTATGCAAATTTTTCGCAGTACCTCGAAAGATGGTGAAGGTGAGCATCAATGCAGCTGTGAAAGCGATCATCAAATAAAGGGGCCAGCTTGGGTTAAAGTATTGATTTATAGCATTTTTATTTTCCCCATTATCTTTGGTTTTGTTCTACCAGACCGCATGTTAAACAGTGAAGCAGCGGCTAACAGGGGGATTCAGTACGGCTCCGGCTTAAATATCAACACCACACAAGATGGAACTCAAGGTATATCATCTGAAGAAGGGAGTACGTCACGTGCAGATGCGTTTTTAGAAGACCCGGAATCTTACTACGATAATAATTTTGGACAGGACGACGATGATATAGAACATTTCCAAATTGAAGATTTTTACGACCAGGATTGGTTTAATGAATTTTACGAGGAATTTGCATATGAACTAGAACAGGAAGACGTTATTACTGTAACAGAAGAGAATTATTTAGATGTTATGACTGTATTAGACCTCTACTTAGATCGTTTCGTTGGAAAGGAAATAGAAATCATTGGGTTTGCTTTTAGAGAACCTGATTTTGAAGATCATCAAATCGTTATAGCACGCTTCGCCATGACTTGTTGTACAGCAGATGTAGGCGTTTATGGAACATTAATAGAATCGGACGAAGCCCATTATTTTGATGACGATACTTGGCTTTATGCGAAGGGTACCATAACTAAAGGACAATATCATGACTTTGTTTTACCAATTATAGTTGATAGTTATCTAGTTGAAGTAGATCAACCAGATACACCATATGTTTATCCTAGCTTTAACCGATAGTCTCTATTAAAGAATAGTGTTGATTTTTATTCACTGTTGATTGTAGCGTAAGATACGAGCTGTCTCTTCCTCTGCTAGCGAAAATCAACAACAACGTTCAACATAGCCAATCGATAAAAAGGGGACCCCAAAAGGTATGCTTTTAACCTTTTGGGGTCCCCTTTATTTACAATTTACGGAAAAAACACAACATACAAATTGTTAAACACGGAAAATACGAACGTTTGAAATCCCCTTGCAAATTTTGTTCGGAAAATCAGTTCACACATGCAATATTTTATGCTATAATCAATTCTGTCCTTATAATTTAATAATTTACTCGTATAACTGTGGGAATATGGCTCACAAGTCTCTACCAAACTACCATAAATAGTTTGACTACGAGTGTATGATATCTCGAATGTGACTTTAGCAAAAAAGCTTGAACTACTTTTTTGTATATTTGGCACCCTCAATAATGGAACTCGAGTTAATCGTTCACTTGTATGAGACATATACGTGTACGATTAACTCGAGTTTTTTGTTATAACAATCGAATGAGCAGGAGGATTTTGAAAATGAAACTTCTCGAAAACTATATTACACAACACGGTACAGTTATATCTGATGGCGTTTTAAAGGTGGATTCATTTCTAAACCATGTTATCGATCCAAAACTAATGCAGGAAATTGGAAAGGAATTTGCAAAGAGATTTCAAGATGAACAAATTACAAAAATAATTACACTAGAGTCCTCTGGAATTGCTCCTGCATTAATGACAGCCTTAGAGCTTGATTGTGACATCATATTTGCTAGAAAAAGGAAGTCCCTTACGATGATCGACCAACTGTATACAACAACTGTTTATTCCTTTACGAAAGAGCAGTCTAATGAAATTTCCATTTCGAAAGATTTCCTTTCCCAGGATGACCGAGTTTTAATCATAGATGACTTTCTTGCAAATGGGCAGGCGGCCCTTGGGTTAGCAGACTTAGCAAATCAGGCCGGTGCTAC
This sequence comes from Evansella vedderi, assembly GCF_030813435.1. Classification (GTDB taxonomy): domain Bacteria; phylum Bacillota; class Bacilli; order Bacillales; family Salisediminibacteriaceae; genus Evansella; species Evansella vedderi. The sequence goes on from NZ_JAUSUG010000015.1 coordinate 19,600, forward strand.
CATTGCCGGTATCGGTATTGTCATTGAAAAATCCTTCCAACCAGGGCGTGAAAAGCTTCTTGAAGCGGGATACAGGGTTGAATCCTTAGCTCGTATTGCAGCACTAAAGGATGGGAAAGTATCTTTTGTTCGTGGAAGTAATCGTTCATTAGTTAGTTATTAATAAATTAGCTAATGTGAAAATACGAATCTGGCGGTAATTCGCTGCGGTCCACTCCAAGAAAAAGCCAATAAATTTAAAGGAGATAAGATTATGTCTGAAAAAACAATTCATTATTCGTGGTTTAAAAAGGAAGATACAGATGCATTTTTTGCTCTTTTTCAAAATAACTTGGCAAACTTTGTTATTATTACGGTTAGTTAGGTCTCGGCTTTCCAGCTAGTTTAGTATTTGGCAAGGTTATCCCTGGTGCTGCTGTAGCAGTAATATTCGGAAATCTATATTACGCCTATATGGCCAATCGATTAGCTAAGAAAGAAAACCGTACAAACGTCACTGCCCTTTCTTATGGTATCAGTACCCCTGTTATGTTTATTTTCTTGTTTGGTGTATTAGTTCCGGCTAATGCCCTAACAGGTGACCCTGAATTAGCTTGGAAAATAGCTGTCGCTGCTGCTTTTCTTAGCGGGCTTATTGAAGTTTTAGCTAGTTTTTCAGGAAAGTGGATTCAACGGAATCTCCCACGTGCCGCCATGCTTGGTGCTCTCGCTGGGGTAGCTTTAGCATTTATAGCAGGTGAAATGTTATTTAAAACGCTAGAAATGCCTGTTGTTGGTTTATTTGTTTTAGCGGTAATCTTACTCGGAATTGTTGGTAAGGTGTCTCTGCCATTCAAAATTCCTGCGTCCCTTTTTGCCATTGTTATTGGTACGATTTTAGCATTTGGGCTAGGGTATGCAGAGGTAGGTGCAATTGGTGAAGGTTTAGGTAATTTAGGCTTTTACCCAATATTACCTTCCCTAGCAGTCTTTGAAGGGTTCCAATATTTGTTCGGTGCAATGATTGCTCTATTAGCTGTTATCCTTCCCATCACCATTTATAACGCAGTAGAGACTATGAATAATGTAGAAGCCATGTCCGCTGAAGGAGACTCCTATGACGTTAGGGAATGTCAAGCAGTGGATGGTGTGGGAACAATGATCGGTGCTATTTTTGGAGGTCTATTCCCAACTACTGTTTATATTGCCTCCGTTGGTTCCAAATGGATGGGTGCAGGTCGAGGCTACAGCATTTTAAATGCAGGAGTATTTTTGTTTGCAGCTATGTTTGGAGTTATTGCAGCATTATCGGCCATTATACCTGTGGCAGTGGTAGCGCCAATTCTTGTTTATGTGGGAGTTTCTATGGTTTCCTCTGCTTTCTCTACTAACGAAAAGAAATATTATATTGCCGTAGCTATTGCTATGCTTCCATATTTTGCAAACTACTTAATGACCCGTTTTAATGGAAATAATCCGGAAATGATCGCTAACCTTTCTTCTGGAATCGTCCCATTAGGCCAAGGGGCCATGTTTACAGCAATTATTTTAGGGGCCATTACGGTTTTCCTTATTGATCAAGAGTTCCATAAAGCAGCCATCTTCTCATTCATTGCTGCAGGATTAAGCTTCATCGGATTAATGCATGCACCATCCCTGCAGTTCGGAGCTGCTACAGAATATGCCATTGGTTATGTGTTAATCGGTGTTTTCTTTGGAGCATATTGGCTAAAGGATGTTCGAGTGGCTTCAGAAGAAAAAACAAAGACGAAAGCAGAAGCAGCGTAAAGGAATTTGAAATATAAAGAGTAATGAGGCTGGGACATAACTAAAGTGTTTAACTGGAAATACGAACAATATACTACCTTAGCGAAGTATATTTCCGAAGCGATTTTTATATGCACCAACTATAATCTCTATTTCGTTCGGATTTCTTATTGATAAAACACTTTTGTCCAAGCCTCTTTTAGCATTATTAGTGATGGTAAATCATTTTTCTAGTCATACCTCCATCAACGACAAGGTTCTCCCCTGTAATGAAATCATTTTCTGGATCACTTAAAAAGAAACACGCCCTAACAATATCCTCTGGCTTCCCTACCCTGCCCGACAAATGCTGTTCATGATCTACGTGACGAAGCTCATCATAATTCCCCGTTTCAATCCATCCTGGGCTTATAGCATTAACACGTATTTTCTTTGGTGCTAAACTCGCTGCCAATGCATGGGTTAAAGCAACAATTCCCCCTTTAGAGGCTGCATAAGCTTCTGAATTTGGCTCTGACATTATAGCTCTCGTGGAGGATATATTTACAATTGCTCCCCCTTCTTCCATAAGTTTTGACCCATACTTGGAAAACATATAAGCACTACTTAAATTTGTATGTAAAATCCTTTCCCATTGGGAAAACTCTAACTCTTCAAGGGGGGGAAAAGTGGAAATTCCAGCATTATTAATGATGACATGAAGTTTATTTGTTTCCCCTTTAACTTTTTCCAAGGCTTGTAATACGTCCTTTTCCCGTGACACATCCCCTGGAATAAATGTTGCTTTATAACCTCCCCTTTCCAGTTTCTCTGTTAATTTGTCTCCATTTTTCCTGTCTACATCAACTATGTAGACATTTGCTCCCCTTTTTGCATAGCTAGCAGCAATTGCTTTCCCAATACCATTGGCTGCTCCTGTAATAAGGACTATTTTATTATTCCAATTATTCACTTAACCCCCACCTTTCATTGTTATATTAATGAAATTATACTCTACGCTACTATGACTGTCATAATTAATGATGTGATTCCATAAGTAATTTTGCCGTAATTCTTGCCGATTCAAAAATAGTGGGTAAACCGCTTCCTGGATGCGTCCCTCCACCTACTAACCATACATTTTGGAACTCCTCAAAATCATTATGGGGTCGAAAATACATTAATTGAGAGAAATAGTGACTAAAGCTGAAATTAGCCCCTCGGAATACGAAGTGATCCTTCTCCCAGTTGTTAGGTGTTATGATTTTCTCCATTTCAATATGACTTTGGATATTGTGAACTCCTGTTTTCTTTTCTATTATTGACCAAATGAGTTGACGAAAAGTTAGCTTCTCTTCCTCCCAATCTATGTTACTAAAATTATTTGGTACTGGTACTAATATATATAAAGACGACTTCCCCTTCGGAGATCTCGTTTTATCTGTTGCAGTTGCATGTTGCAAATAAATAGACGGATCTTTCGGGACATTTCCACACTTTGTAATATCCTGCATATACTTCTTAAAGTCCTTAGAAAAAATGAAGGTATGATGATCTAATGATAAGGGATAATTAATTCCTGCATAAATCATAAAGGTAGAGCAAGTGTATTTTTTCTTTTCCAAAACCTTGTTTTTATACTTCCTCCGTTTGGAATCATCCACTAATGTCGTCATAGCGTATGCAAAATCAGCATTTAAAATAACCTCATCTCCATGAACTATCTCACCGTTGTCCAACTGTACTCCAGTAACTTGTTTATCCTTAATAATCAGTTTGTTAACACCGGAATTAGTGTAAATATTCCCACCATACTCTTTTACCACTCTAGCCATAGCTTTTGTTAATTGGTTTAAGCCTCCTATTGGGTGATGGATTCCATACTCGTGCTCAATGAACGGCAAAATACTAAAAGCTCCGGGACACTCCCATGGAGACATTCCGATATATTTTGCTTGAAAAGAAAAAGCTTGTCGTAATCGTTCATCCTTAAAATATTTTGCAGCCACTTCGTACATTGTCTTTCCCATTTCTATTTCAGGCAGTGCACGAATACTTCTACATCTCAAATAATCTATCACAGAATCATGTTTGTTTTCTAAGATTGGTAATAGGGCTTCTAGCTTTTTCCTTGTATGTTCAAAAAACCTCCGGCAATTAATTCCTTCTCCAGGAAAGAGTCGTTCAATTTGATTTTCCAATTCTTCTATATTCCTTTTTGGCCGAAAACAAAATCCATCGAATATCAATGTATAAAGGGGATCCATTTCCTTTAAATCTACGTAGTCTTTCAAATTTCTACCTGATAATTGAAAAAGTCGTTCTAAGATATGGGGCAAACAGAAAATGGTTGGTCCTAAATCAAAGGAAAAATCCCCCATTTGAAGGGAAGAAGTTCTCCCACCGATATATGGCTGTTTCTCATATAGTTCGATTGTATATCCTTGTGCAGAAAGGAGCATTGCGGCAGCTAACCCCCCTGGCCCTCCCCCAACTATAATAATCTTCTGCATTTTCATGAACCTCATCCTTCTCCATCAAAGGTAGCATTAGTATTATGAACAAGATGCTTTATTAATACTATTAAACATAAAAAAAAGGATACAAAGGTATGTTTCTTAACCTTTGTATCCCCCTCGGTGAATTACTTCCTAAATGATGTACTCTTTTTAATGTTGCCACCTTAGCTCCCGCTCACCGGGGTCTGCAACCGAAACTTTCTTAATTATTTATGTTCACTTTATACTTCTTTAACCATGTATCCACTTGAATTAGATGGGCCATTAGCTGGGGGCCTGTCATCAATTGACCAAAATAGGGTCTCTTAAAGGATGCTCCTTTTGTTTCCACTAATCTCTGTAAGGCATTACGATCGAATAGATCAAAGAGTGGCGACTCCCCTTCTTTTACTATTTTCTCTAACCCTTCTGTAACCAGCCTTGTATAGACAGGGTGATGCGTTTTCGGATAAGGGCTCTTCTTACGATAAAGGACTTCATCTGGTAATATTCCCTCTAAAGCCTTTCTAAGGATCCCCTTTTCTCTCCCATTATACATTTTCATTTCCCAAGGGATATTCCAAACATATTCCACTAGACGATGATCTGCAAATGGAACACGGACCTCTAAGCTTGCAGCCATACTCATTCTATCTTTTCTGTCTAACAATGTTGTCATAAACCAAATCATATTGACGTAGAACAGTTCTCTCCGTTTTTTCTCGGTCCCCTTTTCTCCCTCTAAGTGCGGTACCTCTTTTAATGTTTCTTGGTATCTATTTTCCACATAATCGGTTAATTGGAGACGTTTCCTCAAACTTGGTTTGAGCATCTCCTGCCGTTCCATTACTGAACTCATCCACGGAAATGTAGATTGATTCATCATCTTCTCATCATGAAACCATGGATACCCACCAAAAATCTCATCAGCACATTCACCTGAAAGGCCTACGGTTACATCCTTCTTTATTTGTTTGCAAAACCATAGTAATGAGGAATCAATATCAGCCATACCAGGAAGATCTCTAGCTGTCACAGCATTTTCCAAATAATCATATAGGTACTCATTGGATATAACACAAGGATGATGTTTTGTGTGAAAGGCTCTATGCATTTTTTCGATCCAAGGTCCATCAGAGTTAGGTTGAAACTTACTGGCTTTAAAATATTGGTCATTTTCCTCGTAATCGATGGAATAGGTTTTCAGTGCCCCTCTCCCATTTTCCTGAAAATAGTTAGAAGCAATTGCTGTAATAGCACTTGAGTCTACTCCTCCAGAAAGGAACGTACAAACAGGTACATCGGCAACAAGTTGTCTTTGAACGGTATCCACAAATAACGATTGTACTTTCTCTGCAGTCTCTTCAAGGGAGTCCTTATGTTCATGACTTTTAACCTGCCAATAACGTTTTATTTTGACTCCCTCTTTAGAGATTGTCATCCAATGAGCCGGGCGAAGCTCCTCCATCCCCTTGTAAACACCATGTCCCGGAGTCCTTGATGGACTTAGACCGAGAACCTCCCTTAATCCGTTGTCATTAATTATCGTATCCACTTCTGGATGGCAAAGGATAGACTTCATTTCCGATCCAAACAACAGCCCTTCTCCAAGCTTGTAAAAAAATATAGGCTTTACTCCAAGTCGATCTCTTCCAATAAATACTTGGTCCTTCTCTTCATCCCAAATAGCAAAAGCATAAATACCGTTTAACCTTTTTACACAATCTTCCCGCCAATGTATATAAGCAATTAATAATACTTCCGTATCGGAATGAGATTGAAAGGTATATCCCTTTTGTATTAATTCTTTACGGACATCCTCTGTATTGTAAAGCTCACCGTTATAGCAAATGCTAAAAGTCCTTCCTTGATGCTTTCGAACCATTGGCTGAGCTCCACCTTTTGGATCCACAACAATAAGTCGAGTATGACCGAATACGACGTCGTTATTTCCCCAAGTATTTGTGTCGTCCGGCCCCCTAAGTTGAAGGGTCTTTGCCATGCTTTTCAATGTACTTGCTTCATGCTGTAAGGGGCGATGGAAATCAACCCAACCAGTGATTCCACACATAAAATTATCTCCCTCTTTCAATTAGAATTCATTTATAGGTAATTACACTCTTTAATATGCTATTCACCCCCCTTTGTCCAATGTACCTAATACCTATACTAATAGCGTTTTTTAGTAAAAAAAGTCCGTCAGATTTTCTGACAGACTTTTACGGTACAACTTTTCAGTTCTTTTCCCAAAGTATGTTTTTAGGGCTATTTGCCGATCACTAAATTTCTTCTTTTTCCTTTATGTAAGCTAAGAGTTTCTCACAGCCCTCATCTACAAGTTCATACACTTCATTAAAATTCCCTGTAAAATAAGGGTCCGGTACATCTACGATCGTTGAATTAGGAATAAAATCTAAAAGGCGAGCCATTTCTCCCGTTTGTTCATGTCCCTTTAATTTGTGAAGGTTTCCCATATTAGAAGCATCCATTGCAATAATATAGTTATAGTCTTTTAAGTCTTTTGCTTCCACCTGCCTAGCAGTTATTCCTTCATGCTCTATATAATTTTCATCTAAAATTTTCAAAGTACCTTCATGTGGACGATTTCCCACATGCCAATCCCCTGTTCCTGCTGAATCTACTGAAATTTTATGATCTAACCCTTGTTCCTTTACCTTTTGGCGAAAAATAGCTTCCGCCATTGGTGAGCGGCATATATTCCCTAGACAAACAAACAAAACCTTAATCAACATTACTCTCTCCTTTGCACACGGTCATTCTTTACTCATTATAGCCTTTGAAAATGGTGTGCACAACTTACACTATCCAAAATGATAAAGAGGCTGGGACAAAAGTATTTTACTAATAAGAAATCCGAATAAACTTGATGTAGGTGCAATCTACCCGCTTCGGAAATATACTTCCCTAAGGTAGTGTATTGTTCGTATTTCCGATTAAACACTTTAGTTATGTCCTAGCCTCTTCTCGTGTTAAAGTCTCAGATTTATTTTAAAAGATGGCTGTAATTCTCTCTAATATCAAATAGGATTTCTTCTACTGAATTAAAATTCTCCCCTACACGATATGTTTTCTTACTTGTTAAGGAATCTCCTGAACATCCAGCTAAGATTTGTACGAATTCCTCTGGGTCACATTCCTTTTCCTGCAGGTTGCTGCCTTCTCCTACACAATCTAAATTATCAAATCGTTCGTAAAGAACTACTACGTTTTGACTTGTTTCCTCCACCATTAGTTCTTTTGACTCCACTAGGTCTTTAACTATCATGACCAACGCCCTTTCTTCTTTTGAAATTTGTTTTTGTGAAACAAACCATGCTCAAAATATATCACTAACTATACACCTTTTAAAGTATCTTTTGGTGAAGAAATTGTGACTATAATTTTACAGTTACGTAAACTCCTGTTCCAAAAGTTTAACAAATTTTTTCTTGTTAACTTTTTAACTTCAGGGTACAATAAATGACGAACACACGTTCTATAAAATTATGAGGTGAAGAAAATGAATCGTGACCGGGGTGTAATTAAGTGGACATCCATGATGCTTCCAGAGCATGTTCAACAACTAAAGGAAATGACGGCTAAACATAAGAAAAAGGCTCCTCCCCAACTGGATGAGCAGGTATTAGAGGAATGGAGTCGGCTTTTAGGAGAGGCTTATTACCATGATTTAGCCCTTTCCATTACCATTATCGATCATGGAAAAGAGGAGACTGTGCAAGGCTTTGTTTATCGAATTGACCAGCTTCAGCGATCCCTCACCTTAGAGTTGAAAGACTCTCGTTTTCAACGAAGAAGCATTCCTTTTCAAGACATTATTCAAATTTCAGTAGATGATGAGGCAGTTTAATTAAGGAGCTACCCTTTCCGAAGAGTAATATATGTAACAAAGCCCGTAGTTATTACCAAAGTCTCGTTTTCAGACCCTTTGAGTAACTAGCGGGCTTTCTTCTTACCCAAATCTTTATTTCTTATTTCACACAAGTAAACTTGACATCCTTCTATTTTTTATGGCCCCCAACAAGGGTGTTCCTATGTCTTGCTGTACCACCTGCTGCATAGGAAACTGCCCGCAGTATGGCATTGGAGCCGTGTTTTCGCCGAATATCATCCATTACGTAGCCAAGGGTCCGCTGCTTCGGCCTAGTTTGACCTCTATCAAATAAACTCAATTGCATACAGGAATCATCACAAATATTAGCTAGGGCAACAGAAATTCTCCGGACCACACTCCCATCGTAATTCCTTTCCATTAACTTCAAACATGCTTCGTAAATTTCCAATGTAATGTTGGTTGGTTCTTCAATAGTAAGCTGACGGTGAAAACCAGAATGTCCAGCCTCTTTACTATAGCCTACTCCAAGGCAAATCGTTTGCCCTGCTTTATTTACCTTTCTTGCCCGTCCTGCCACCTCTTCACACATCTCTAAAATAACTTGCTTAATTTCCTTTTCATCGTCATAATCCCTTAATAAAATTTGACTTTTACCATAGCTGATTTGCCCGCTTAAAATGGGTGCCCCCACTTCGGAAAAATCAATTCCCCAAGCGTGATAATACAGTTGGTTGCCCATTACTCCAAAAGCCTTTTCTAATTTCTCAAGTGGATAACTTGCAAGCTGGCCTATAGAAAAAATCCCCATACGTTGCAAGCGCTTCTCCACTCGTGATCCAATTCCCCACATTTTTTGGAGGGGAGTAATGGGCCATAGCTTTGTTTTTACATCATCATAAGTCCATTTGGCGATACCGCTTTTCCTGGTCTTTGCTTCAATATCGAGACCTACTTTTGACATTAACATATTTGGGCCAATGCCGATGGCACAGGAGAGGCCAAATCGTTTATACATATCATCACTAATTCGTTTAGCTAATTCCCAATCACTCCCCCATAACCTTTCTGTTCCGTGAATATCAAGGAAGCTTTCATCCACGCTGTATGTATGGATTGCCTCCATAGGTACATATTGATGAAATAACTCAGTGACTTGGACAGAAATATTTAAATAGGTCGCCATTGTTGCATTTACTAAATAGATCCTTGGATCCTTTGGAACCTCAAAAAGCCTGTTTCCTGTCTTAATGCCAAAGTCTTTTTTTAAGGCTGGTGTTGCGGCAAGAATGACACTCCCCTCCCTCGTAGTGTCTCCCACAACAGCTAGATGAGTAGTAAGTGGGTCAAGACCACTGGCCACTGCAGCACAGCTTGCATAAAAGCTTTTCATATCTACACAAAGAATCGTTCTCTTTGGTAAAGAGTCATAATCTAAATTCATAAGCCTAGCTCCCTTCCGTAAAGAACGTTTGTTCGATTGTGATTTTATTATATGCACCTAACAATAATTATTCAACTGGAAATTAAAACAAAAAAGAGTGACTTGAGGGTTTATTCCAACCTTAAGCCACTCCATTACTACTTTTTGCTCAACTGACTTCCTGCAATTCTCTCCACAACACCTGGGAATAGTTGATATATCTTTGTGCCAATCCCCATCCATTTAGGTAAGTTTAATTCTCTTTTAGGCCTTTTAATTAAATCAATAGTTCGGGCAGCAACTATTTCTGGGTCGAGCATAAACCTTTCTACATTTTTACGATATTGTCCCGTCTCATCTGCAGTATCAAAAAAAGGTGTTCGGATGGGACCAGGATTAACAGTACTCACCTGTATGCCTGTCCCTCCTAATTCCATCCGAAGACTATTGGCATACCCTAATAGTGCATGCTTTGTGGCAGAATAGATACTGGATTTAGGCGTAGCTAGCTTTCCTGCTTGTGACGCAATAAATATAATGTGGCCGGAATTTCTCTCCATCATTTTTGGCAGGACTGCTTTGGTGCAAGCCACAGCCCCAAATACATTAACTTGAAACATGGATTTAGCTATTTCCATTGATGATTCATGGGCTAGTTCAAAAACGGCAAATCCAGCATTATTAATCAGTACATCTATAGGACCTATAGTCTCTATAATCTCCGCAAAGGTAGTTTCTATCCCTTGTTGATCCGTTACATCTAGCTGAAAGATATATGGAGAAACACCCGTATCCTTTTTAATTTGATCTGCACTTTTCATAAGCTTGTCATAAGAACGGGCAAGCATAATCGGTGTCCAGCCCCGGTTCGCTGTTTCAAAAGCCATTTTTTCTCCTATACCACTGGAAGCACCAGTAATAACCACGGAAGTCATATCATCATTCGTCCTTTCTGATCATAACTAATTACCTATTTTCATTATAATAACAGAATCTAAAAAAAACATCTGAACATGGGCTTTTCACTATTTTTTATAAAATATATTGACAGATTAGCAGATGCCTTTCATAATTAGTAACATTTAATACTTGTGCGTTCGTCTCTGCCAATAACTCATGAGACGGTTAAATCAAATGTGAAAAAAGGAAGGAAGATACCATGATGAAAAAAATTAGTTTTATTGGTGCAGGTGCAATGGCAGAATCCCTTATAAGCGGGTGGTTAAAGAATCAATATTTAAAAGAAGATCAAATTACCGTAACTAACCGAGCTAATGATCGACGACTAAAGGAATTAACAGATTACTATGGCATAAAGAGTACCCGAAAGGGAGAAGAACTTATTTCACCAGGTACTATTGTTATCTTAGCGTGTAAACCAAAAGATTGGGCATCAGCATTGAGTCAATTTATTCCCTTTCTAGGGAAAGAAACCCCCGTTGTATCGGTGATGGCAGGGGTATCCACTTCCTCTATTGAAGCATTCATTGATAAAATAAATGTTCCCATTATTCGAACAATGCCCAATACTTCAGCAACTGTTGGAGCTTCCATGACGACTATAAGCTACGGGACAGCTGTTAGTGATTCCGTAAGAAAGTCGGTAAACCAACTGTTTCAAGGAGTTGGTGAAACGGCAGAGGTGCTCGAAGAGCAAATGGACGCCATGACAGCTTTAACAGGAACTGGCCCTGCCTATATATATTATTTAATGGAAGCAATGGAATTAGCTGCAGAAAAAATGGGGATCGATAGTAAATTAGCAAAAATACTAGTATCCCAAACTTTACTTGGGGCAAGTAAAAGGGTACAAGAAAGTGAAGCGCAGCCCGCCCAATTATATAAACAAATTATGAGTCCAGGTGGAACAACGGAAGCAGGGTTTGAAGTGTTAAAGGAAAACAAGGTTCAAGAGGCCATCGTTTCTTGTATATTGAGAGCTTGGGAACGTTCTATCGAACTAGGGGAATCAACCCATAATGCAGTAACAAAGGAAAAAACAGGCTACAGAGATAAATAATCTCACTATTCACAATCTACCTTGACATATAATAATACCTTTTCAATGTAGGAATAATAGGCTATAATTAAACCAACATTTTCATAGTGTTTTCAGCAAAAAGATTAAAGTAATTATAGGTATATTCCTTTCTGTCCAATAGGAGGTATAAATATGAAAAAAAGCCAATACGACGTCGTAATCGTCGGTGGTGGCTTGGCCGGATTATCCGCTGCCGCTAAACTTTCCCACCATGGGAAAAAGGTAGCGGTCATTGAAAGAGGTAAGCTCGGTGGTCGAGCGATGACTATCAAAATGAAGGGGTTCCAGTTTAATTTTGGTGCCCATGCTATATATGGAAGAGACCAATCTTTCCTAACAACAATAGAAAAAGAACTGGGATTGAGGCTTTATTGGTCTGACTTTACACAAATGAAAGCAAAGTACGATTTAGGTGAAGAGGTCTCTGTTGTACCTTCTAATATTGGTGGATTAATCCAAACAAAATTACTTAAGGGAATGGATAAATTTCGTTTTGCTTATCATATTATGTTTACGATGCTTGGGTTTGAAAAGGGTGACCCTGATATTTCCATTCACGACTGGTTAGAAAACAAGAAGGTTAGTCCTGCTGTTAAGGAGATGATGTTAAACCTCGCATCCTCCAACTTTTTTACAGGAGAACCGGAACGAATCCCGTCTGATGTCTTTTTTGGATACTATCGCCGACTTTTTAAAACAAACATTCCCGTAAGTTACATCCAGGGTGGCTGGGCTAAGTTAATTAATGAATTTATTAGAATTATTGAAAAGAACGGTGGAGAAATCATTACAAAGACAAAGGCTAACGGAATTAAGGTGGAGCAAAAGAAGGTTACGGAAGTTCATACAAATAAAGTCACCTATACGGCAAAAGACTTTATTTTTGCCATTCCACCAGAGGAACTACGTGAATTATTTCAAGGTTCACCAATTGAATCTGAGTTAGAAAGATATAAAAATTTTGAACCGACCTATGTTATGTTTTACGATATTGGCCTGAAAAAGCGTATTGACTCATCTTATACCTATATTTTTGATAGGGACCGGCAAATATTTATTACAGATATTTCTTATTATGATATGGAAGCAGCCCCTCCTGGAGGTCAATTGCTGCAAGCTGTTGCTTACTTAAAAAAGAACGAAGTAAATGATCCGAATGCCCATGAAAAAATTAAGCAACGGATTGAAGCCTTTTATGATAAACATTACGATGGCTGGAGAAAAGAACTAGTTGTTCCCCGTGTATCAAAGGTTGCAGTGGTTCAGGCCATCAAGTGGACAATGAACCAAAGAGGATTACCAACACATTTTTCTAATTTAACTAATTCCTACTTTGCTGGGGACTGGTGCCAAGGGGCTGGCCAACTTTCGGAGCTTTCCTTTTCCAGTGCTTACGACGTTTGTCAACGGATCATAAAAGAACAAGCTGCACAAAACAGCGCCTAACGATAAGAATATTTAAAACCCTCTTTCAAGATTCTGGTAAATCTAGACAGAGGGTTTTTGTTTATTCTTCCTTCTCTTTTTAGTAGAATTATAGAAGACTGTAAGCATGGAGACTGTTGGAGGCATCGGATAATGAAAAACTGGAAGAAAAATATACGCAAAATTGTCGAACACCGTTATTTCTCAAGAATTATTATTAGTTTAATTTTATTTAACGCAATTGTTGTGGGAATAGAAACTTACCCAAATATTTACTACGAAAACAAAAATCTTTTTTTTAAAATAGATGCAGCCCTACTTTGGATTTTTACTGTAGAAATCGTGTTTCGTATCATTGCTGCTCCAAGTTTAAAGGATTTTTTTAAAAGTGGTTGGAATTGGTTTGATGTGATTATTGTTTCTGCCGGTCATATTTTCATGGGAGCCCACTTCATAACAGTACTACGTATCTTGCGTGTACTTCGCGTGTTCAGAGCTATCTCTGTTATTCCTTCTCTCCGTCGATTGGTGGACGCTCTAGTAATGACGATCCCTTCATTAGGAAATATTTTACTGTTAATGAGTATTATCTTTTATATATTTGCTGTAACAGGTACAATGCTATTTAGAGAGACAGCACCGGAATATTTTGGCTCCTTACAACTTTCTTTATTAACACTTTTTCAGGTAGTAACGTTAGAATCCTGGGCTAGTGAAGTAATGCGCCCTATTTTTGAACAACTGCCATGGGCGTGGGTATATTTTGTCGCCTTCGTACTTGTTGGTACCTTTGTCATTTTCAACTTGTTTATTGGGGTTATCGTCAATAATGTGGATAAAGCCGATGCCACAGAGGAGGAGATTAAAGATACCCATAAAGAGGTTGTAGAACTGCGAGAAGAAGTTCGGGAATTAAAAGCACTTTTAGAAAAACAACTTAAGGAATAGTGGTTATTTTTTGATCGTCTGATTACTTATATCAGACGATTTTTTACAACAAAAAATAGTTTTGTTAGATTTCCTTACAATATCTCCATAAAAGTTTAACGTGCATGTTATAGTATCCATAGATAAAAAAACAATTACTTATAGAAGGAAGGGATTTCCTTTGTCTTATAAAGAAAAAAAAGTAATTAGTATAGGAGTTATAAGTGAATTAACAGGTTTATCTGAACGGCAAATCCGATACTATGAAGAGAGAAAATTGATTTTTCCAGAAAGAAGCAAAGGTGGTACACGTAAGTATTCTTTTCATGATGTAGAAAAACTTGTCGACATCGCAAACAAAATTGAAGATGGGATGCAAACATTTGAGATTCGTCGTGAAGAAATGAAAAAAGCTGATATTCGAAACAAAATGCTCCGTGGTCAATTAAACGCAGCCTTTAAAATGAGGAAGTAAAAAAATTCACCATTCGTTATAATGGTGTTTTTTTTATTTTCACTTATTTACTTTTTATTTAGAGGCATAATAGGAGCAACTAAACTTGATCAGTTGGAGGTGCTATCCTTATGTCTCTTTTTAAAAGAATTTCACTTTGTATCCTTCCCCTTTTATTCATTAACATTTTATTTTTAACTGTGCTAATCCCTTCTTCCATTATCGCTAATGCGAATGAAAGGGAACCATCAAAAGCTGCCATTGTGATCGATGATTTCGGCGGTTATACAGGGGGAGTGGAGAAATTTCTTCATTCAAATATTCCTATAACCGTAGCAATTATGCCCTTCCTAGAGGGGTCAACAGAGCAAGCAAAGCTTGCCCACGAATTAGGATTTGAAATAATTATCCACATGCCCTTAGAACCAAAGAAAGGGAAAAGATCTTGGTTAGGTCCTTTACCTATTACTTCAGACCTTGACACAGAGGAAGTAAAACGAAGAGTGCGGAAAGCCATTGAGGATGTCCCCCATGCTCGTGGGTTAAATAATCATATGGGTTCGAAAATTGTAGGTAATGAGCGAATTGTTCGAGCAATTTTAGAAGTTGCTAAAGAACACAATTTGTACATTATCGACAGTGCCACAAGCGGTGACTCCGTTGTAGGTAAGATTGCAGAAGAATTAGATATTCCCTTTGCAGTCAGGGATACTTTTTTAGACGATAGTTACTCTTCCCGTGATCATGTATATAAGCAAATGCTTGCCCTCTGTGATCTAGCTAAGGAACGGGGACAAGCTATTGCCATTGGCCATGTGGGAGTAAAAGGAATGGATACCTTTAACGGTATCAATGATGCACTGCCACATTTTGAAAAAAATAATGTACTGATTGTTCCAGCTTCCCACTTAATCAAAACAAAAATAGAAGAGAACCCAGATTCCTTTTGGCAAAATAAAGAAGGAGACTATTTAGATGATTAAAACAGAACAAGGCAAGCTGATTATGGAAGTGGATGCTAAAGATGGTACAAAGGTAACTCTTCGTCCTGCAGAAAAGGATGATGCTTTTGACATCATTACAAATGTAGAAGATATTATTCAAGAAGGAAAATACATTCAAAAGGAAAAGGTCAGAACGATTGAAGAGGAGCAATCCTTTATTCAAGAGATGATTGAACAGGATAATATGTATACAGCTGTTGTTATTGATAATCAGGTTATGGGGATTGCCCGTTTAGTAAGGGGAGAATTAAAAATGAAACGCCACACAGCCCTTTTCCGAACATGGCTCGGTAAGGAAGCCCAAGGGAAAGGTCTTGGAAATAGCATCATGGACTATACACTACAGTGGGGCAAGATTCATCGTTTGCATAAGATTTGTTTAACAGTTTTTGAATCCAATAAGGTTGCCAAACGATTGTACGAAAAATTCGGGTTTGTTACAGAGGGTATTCAGAAGGAGCAAGTCTATATTGATGGAGAGTTTGATAACGAAATATTCATGGCCTATTTTTATAATTAGGTCATAATTGAAAAGGCTGTTTTAAAACCCACACTGTTAAGGAGCAGCCTCTATTTACTTTGTGCCACCCTGAAAATACAAATACTGTGTTGGTATTCGCTGCAGCCCACTCCCTTTCCGCGGGCGAACCGCAAGCCTCCTCGGGCTTACGCCCTGTGGGGTCTTGCCAGGCTCGTTCTTCCGCAGGAGTGTCGTGGACCTTCGCTCATTCCAATACAGACTAAAATTTTCATTTTCCATGGTGGGAATTATCATTTCCATGGAGGTCTACTTATGAAAGGGTAAGACTACAGCAGGTGGCTTTTCGATGTATTCTTCCACCGTACGGTACCCTTCCTCCTTTCTTTTCTCAAAGGTTGCTTTTGTTATGGGTCTTTTCCTTCCCCATTGTAAAGAATTAATATCATCCCATGAATTAAAGGTAATCATTTCTTGCTTAAAATAATAACAATTTCCAGACGAATATTTTTCACATATATATTTTACTGTTTGTTTGCTGTGCATCCTTTCTCACCTCACCACTAGTATGGGTGATCCATGAAAATGATAAACAGTGGACAAACACTGTTTATCATTTTCATACATACACAATATTGTAAGCGTTATCATTCCCATTGACATTTTTTCCACTTCCCACTACCATAGATAGTGGATGTATTTTCCTTTAAAATGTAAATCCATATGCTTACATTTTAAAATCTCACAAAGAAAGTGTGCATTTACATGCAAAAACTTGATTACCTTAATATTTTAGAATCACCTATTCAGTCCTTTTTGATCTCTGTAGAAAAAGTGGCCCATGTTCAACCAAATAATACATTAGAACACGCTCTGTTAATTTTAATAAAATCCGGTTACACTGCGATCCCAGTGCTAGACACAGATTTTAAATTACACGGACTAATAAGCAAGGCACAAATATTAGATTCTATTTTGGGACTTGAACGAATTGAGCCTGAAAGACTTCAGACCACAACTGTTTCCGAAGTGATGACGACTTCACTAGCCCGTATGAAAAACGATGAACGTTTTGAACGTGCTCTATCTTACTCTATTAACCATCCATTTATTTGTGTGGAAAATGAATACGGTGAATTTTTAGGAATAATTACCCGCAGTAAATTACTAGCTCATGTCAATGGATATTTACACGCAAATAAGAAGACAAAATAAAGGAATCCGTAACGGATTCCTTTATTTCTTTTTTAATGTCAATAAATGAACGTGCTAACCTCTGACATTGATTTCAATTTATGATAAATTTAAAATAGCTGTGTTTACATATATTAATTTATACATAATGAAACTAAATGAGGAGTGAAGGTAATGATGAACTCAAAGCTATTTTCCCCCTATACAATTAAAGACGTAACATTAAAAAATCGAATTGTCATGTCCCCTATGTGTATGTATTCCTCCCATACGGAAGATGGAAAAGTATGCGACTGGCACCTAACTCATTACATAAGTCGGGCTGTTGGACAAGTTGGGTTAATAATGATTGAAGCCACAGCCGTAACTAGACAAGGACAAATCTCCCCACAGGATTTAGGGATTTGGGAGGATGAACATATTGATGGTTTAAAACAGCTAGTTGACGGAATGAAGATGTATGGCTCGAAGACTGCAATCCAGTTAGCACATGCAGGTAGAAAATCTACTCACGAAGGGGAGATCATTGCCCCAAGTGCTGTTCCATTTAATGAAAGTAGCAAAGTACCTAAAGAAATGTCTCTAGGGGATATCTCAGATACAATTGAAGCCTTTAAAAGGGGGGCACGTCGATCAAAAGAAGCAGGATTTGATATCATCGAAATTCATGGGGCCCATGGTTATTTAATTAATGAATTTCTCTCCCCCCTTTCTAATAAGCGGGAAGATCAATATGGCGGTTCAAGAGAAAATCGCTTTCGCTTCTTAGGAGAGATAATCGACAATGTGAAGACGGTGTGGGACGGTCCGCTTTTTGTTCGCATCTCAGCAGATGAATATCATGAAGAGGGTAATAATATGGATGATTTTATATACTACTCCAAGGAAATGAAAAAACTTGGGGTTGATTTAATTGACTGTAGCAGTGGCGGTGTTATTCCAGTGGGAATTAACCCCTATCCTGGATATCAGGTTAAATATGCAGAAACATTACGTAAAGAAGCTGAAATTGCTACTGGTGCTGTAGGGTTAATAACAACTGGTGTACAAGCAGAGGAAATATTACAAAATGAACGGGCAGACCTTATTTTTGTAGCCCGCGAATTACTCAGAGACCCTTATTGGCCCCGTACAGCAGCAAAAGAATTGAATGTAAACATAGAAGGAGCAAAACAATATAACGCAGCATGGTAAGTAAGAAAAAAGCATAAGCACCGTATATTAATATGAAACTCCAATCTACTTCCCCTAAGTGAAAGGAGACTTAAAAATGAGCTTTCGTTTTCAGAAACGAGTCCGTGTGGCACCTGGTGTTCGTATTAATTTTAGTAAACGGGGAATAAGCGCCTCTGCTGGTCCTAGAGGCGCCTCTGTTACAGTAGGACGCCGTGGAATTCATGGGAATGCAGGAATACCTGGAACTGGTCTATCTTACCGTACGCGATTGGATAAACCTACCGGAAGAAGTAGAAAATCAACTACTTCCACTATATCATCCGTACAACCTTCTGCTCCACATGAAGACGCAATTCAAGTTGATTGGAATGATGACGTACAGGACTTTACCTTTAGGACAAAGGACGGGAGACCATTAAATGATAATGAAGAAAAACAGGTTCGAAGGGCATATAAGACAGATTTAAAGAGGATGTATGAAGATAAAGCGAAGGAAATAAATGAGCAAACAGAGCGACTTCTAGAAATGCACCATCAGCTGTTTCAGCCCGAGGCTGATTTAATTGAGATTGCCAATGATTCCATTCAAGAAATTGATCCGCCTCCTAGTAAAGATTCTTTATTAAAGGAAGTTACAAAACAACAAAAGAAAAACCTGAATTTTTTTCAGCAGCTAACAATTTTTCTACCTCCCTATAAAAAAGAGTTTAACAAAAAGGTTTTGAAAGAAACAGAGAAAAAGCTGGAGGCGCTCCAAAGGAACTATCAGGAAGAGAAAAAGGAACTGGATGATGAGTTAGCCCACCGAAAAGGGCTAGCTACTATGGCCGCCTCGGGGAATACAGAGGCTATGGAGGAATGGGTGAGTTTATTTCTCGATGAATTAGATTTCCCTTTGGAAACGGATGTGGATTTTCAAGTTTATTCATCAGAGAAAGTTTATGTTGATATTGATCTACCAACTATTGATGAAGTCCCTATCAAAAAGGCATCTATTTTAAAAACAGGCAGACTTAAGATTGCAGATAAAACACAGCGACAGCATCGTGAGGAGTATGCCTTACTTGTAGGAGGTACAGCCTTTTATTTGGCTAGCTTTTTCTTCCGATATTTACCCACAGTAAAGGTAGTCTACGTTTCTGGTTATAACCAAATATTAGATAACTCCACAGGCCACGATGTAGACCAGTATATTTACAGTCTAGAAATAGACAAAAATAAGCTTTATTCCCTTAACATGAAAAACGTGCATCCAATTAAAGCCTTTGAACATTTTGAGCCGAGAGTAAATACCACTAAAACATTTATCTTTAAGGAAATTAAACCTTACTCACCGGATTTTAATTAAAAAGTAAAGGTGACAACCTAAATAAATGCGTTCATTAATCCGTTCTATGAACGCATTTTTACTTTCAACAACTAGTTCCCGTTTATTGAACCATACCTATAACGGTTAGAAGTCAGAAAAATTTTAATTAAGGTAAAAAATCTCCATATAGGAGATTTTCTTAAGCGATGTATTCTTCTTCACCGAACATATAGTGTTTCGTTCTAATGTTAACATTCAGTATTATTCCAATCACAATCATATTCGTTAGCAGCGCACTTCCTCCGTAGCTGATAAATGGAAGTGCCAGACCGGTGATGGGCATTAAGCCAATTGTCATGCCGATATTTTGAAAGATTTGAAACATAAATAAACCGATTGCCCCTGCAACTAAGTAACTACCAAATACGTTTTTACAATTTAATGCAATAATAATTAACCTATATAAGAGAAGAAAATAGATGATAATTAGGGTGGTTGCTCCCATAAACCCGAACTCTTCTCCAATAACAGCAAAGATGAAATCTGTATGAAGTTCGGGGATATTGCCCGATTGTGATTGAATCCCTTGTGTCAGACCACTGCCAAATAACTGCCCCACCCCAATTGCTTGGATAGCTTGGTGAAGCTGATACCCCACATCACTAATATCTTCTGTTGGATTTAACCAAGCATAAATCCGATCTAATTGGTGCGGCTTAATAATTTTTGCAAAAAGTTCAAAAAAGTTATTATGGAGCCATACTAAAAAGCTTACCGACATGATAACAAGCGTGATAAGTAACCCTATCATTCGATACGTAATACCAGACATTATGATCATACTAAACATGATAGAGACAATAACAAGTGCTGTACCTAAATCTGGCTGTATCAGAATAAATGCAAAAGGCGGGAACCCTAATAAAAGAATTTTTCCCACAACAATACAATCATTTTTAAAGGATTTTACTCTACCTTTCATTGAAATGGAGTAAAGAAGATGGGCAAGAGCAATTAATACAAATACTTTTACGAATTCTGAAGGTTGAAACTGAAAAACACCCTCTACACCTAACCACCTTTGTGCTCCTTTGGCTTCTATCCCTATGAAATGCACTAACAATAATAGAATCATACCTAATACATAAAGGGGTATCGAGAGCTTCTTTAAAACCTCATAATCGACACTCATTGCCCCAATCATTAAAATAGTGCCGATAGCAAACCAAATAACTTGCCTTTGAACAAAATAAAAGGAATCCATCCAAGGTCTGCTATTAGTATAGGGTAAACTTGCACTGTAAACGGCTAATAAACTGATGCACATCAATAGGAATAAAAGAAACAACAATGTAACGTCCAATTGTTCTAATCCGCTTTTGCGCTCCTTCAAGAATCTCACCTTCTAATTTTTTAATTAGCTACCCTGCAAATAATTCTGGGTAGCCTTTTAATTAGACGAGGCACCAGTATAAATTGTTTTCACCTACTTTAGCTCCCCTCTTCTATATTAGCATTATTTTCCTGTATTTAAATTAATTTTTATTTTCACTTTTAGTCTGATATTCCTCTGACATTACTTAGCTACAATGAAGAAAAAAATAAGCAGGTAATTTAATATGAGTGAAGTCCTCGAGAAACAATAAAAAAAGGTAATACGGTATGATTTAATAACCGTATTACCTACTAGTTACATGAAGACCATGTTGTTTTGAGGAGAGTATCATGTGGGTTGGATACGCTACAGGCGTAATGTCACCGCCTTTCGCTGGTCCAAGCTTTTTATTTTATCCCCTTTTGAATCCAGCTAG
This sequence comes from Evansella vedderi, assembly GCF_030813435.1. Lineage (GTDB taxonomy): Bacteria > Bacillota > Bacilli > Bacillales > Salisediminibacteriaceae > Evansella > Evansella vedderi. The sequence continues at coordinate 40,915 of NZ_JAUSUG010000015.1, forward strand.
CAACTTCAATTGTACGCTTTGCTTGAAACTTTACTGCCTGTTCCACATCTTCCTTCATATTCCCATCCTGATCAACTGTCACACTTACACCATAAGGATTTCCCCCCGCTTCAAATAAAAGTGGATCCGAATACCCAGGTGCAGCAACAATTGCCCCCCAATGATACATGGTTGTATAGATGGAAAGAATCGTCGCTTCTTGCCCACCATGTAAATTGGAGGCAGAAGACATTGCACTGACAGCTTTATTTACTAATTTTCCGTTAAACCATAAGCCGCCAGTTTGATCTAAAAATTGCTTCATTTGTGCTGGCATGTTTCCAAATCTCGTTGGAACACTAAAGATAATGGCATCTGCCCACTCCAGATCTTCTAAAGAAACAGTAGGAACATCCTTTGTGTCTTCTATATGTGCTTTCCAAGCGGGATTTTGATTTATCGCTTCTTGAGGTGCAAGTTCAGGTACCTTAAATATTTTTGATTGAGCCCCTACTTCTTGTCCTCCCTCCTTCGCCCATTGGGCTAACTGATAGTTTGTACCGGTTGAACTGTAATAGATAATTGCTAAATTAATATTCGACATATTGCTTGTCTCCTTTGTTATAGTTTGTCTTAATATCTATACATCATTATTAACAAAGGTTATTGTTTCCAATTTGCATGATCTTATCCTAAGTATTTATTTCCTTATTTTTTAAATTAGTAACAAAAAAATAATAATTTTTTTGCGTATTTTTTATAGCGCTTACATGCTTTCTATTACAGATTTTTTTCACATTCCGCTCCTCTTCACTAAACTATACGAGTGTAAGGTAATCTATCAAGAATCCTTTTTTCTCCCTTATATTATGCAATAATTTCTACTAACTTCAATTTTTGCGGTGTTCATTATCTGAAAATATAAAATATCCGAAATATTACATCTAACCCGTATGAATTTTAAGGAGGTAACGAGCAAATGAAAGTAATGGACATTTTTAAGTTTAAGAATGAACGAATGAAGGTGTTGCACTTAACTTGGATCGCTTTTTTTGTATCTTTTTTTACTTGGTTCAATATGGCACCTTTAGCTACCACGATGCTTGAATCTAGTAATTGGTTAACGAATGATCACATAGCAGCTTTAGCTATTATTAACGTTGCATTAACCATACCTGCAAGAATCGTTATTGGGATGTTAATTGATCGATTTGGTCCAAGGGTCGTATATTCAGGTCTTTTAGTTACTATGTCTATTCCAACGTTTATGTTTGCCTTTGGGGATACTTGGACTCAACTGATGATTTCAAGGCTACTCTTAAGTAGTATTGGCGCTAGTTTCGTAATTGGTATCAGAATGGTTTCTGAATGGTTTCCCCCAAAGGATATTGGATTCGCAGAAGGTCTTTACGGTGGATGGGGTAATTTTGGTTCCGCAGCAGGAGCAATGTTATTACCTTGGTTCGCATTAACGATGTTTGGTGGGGACAATGGTTGGAGGTACGCCGTTGCCCTTACTGGAGTTATCTGTCTTATTTACGGTGTAATTTACTACTTTGCCGTAAGGGATACTCCAAAGGGAAAAGAGTTTGTAGTTCCTAAAAGAAGCGGTGCCATGGAAGTTAGCAGCTGGAAGGATTTAATCCAATTAATTATCTGGACACTTCCTCTCGGTGGAGCGTTAGGTGTGTTAGCATGGCGATTGGAAGGAATGGGCTTTATTTCTTCCATAACCCTTTATCTTATCTACTTTAGCATTGCCATCGTTATGGTTTATCAAATCTATAAAATATTACAGGTTAACGTTCCAATCTTACGTAAAGGTGTACCTAAAGATGATCAATACAAGTTTAAAAATGTGGCTGCATTAAATAGCACTTACTTTGCTAATTTCGGTGCAGAACTTGCCATCATTTCTATGCTGCCCATGTTCTTTCAGCTTACCTTTTCCTTGAGTGCCGCTTCTGCCGGGATGATTGCAGCTTCCTTTGCCTTTATTAATTTAGTTGCAAGGCCCCTAGGTGGTATTTTGTCAGATCGAATGGGCAATAGAAAAAATGTCATGCTTGTTTATATGGTTGGGATTACGTTAGGGATGATTGGAATGGGGTTTATTGATTCCGGTTGGCCGCTCATTTTAGCCGTAGCCCTTACTATTTTAACTTCTATTTTTGTTCAAGGTTCTGAGGGGGCTACATTTGCTATCATCCCAATGATTAAAAAGCGAATCACCGGTCAAGTTGCTGGAATGGCAGGTGCCTATGGAAATGTTGGATCCACTATTTACTTAACCTTATATACTTTTGTTACTCCTCAGCAGTTTTTCTTTATTTTAGCTGGGGGAGCCTTTATTAGCTTTGTAATATGCTTCTTTTGGTTAGAAGAACCGGAGAATTCCTTTGCAGCGGATTATTACGAATCCTCTGTTGATAGAGCAAATGCTCTGGACTCACAAGAAATTGAACTACCTGTAAAAAAGGTTGCCGTAAACAAATAATTTTCCAAGATTGTTTACGTACCAATAACTTAACTGGAGGGCTACTTATGACAAAAAGAAAATTAGTGCTAGTAGGTAATGGAATGGCAGGTGTAAGATGCCTCGAAGAAATACTAAAGATGGATACGGAACGGTTTGAAATTACCGTTTTCGGATCAGAACCTCACCCTAACTACAACAGAATAATGCTGTCTTCCGTATTACAAGGTGATACCACTGTTGATGACATTGTCCTTAACAGCTACGACTGGTATGAGAAGAATAATATTCAGCTTTTTACAGGGGAAACGGTGAAAAAAATTGACAAAGAAAAGAAACTTATTTTTACAAATAAAGATCGTACAGTTCCTTATGATGACTTAATAATCGCCACAGGATCCCACCCTTTTATGCTCCCAATACCTGGAGCTGAAAAGGAAGGTGTTATCGCCTTTCGAAATATTGAAGACTGTGAATCTATGATTAATGCTTCAAATAACTATAAACGGGCAGTTGTCATTGGTGGAGGTTTATTAGGTTTAGAAGCAGCAAGAGGATTACTTAACCTAGGTATGGAGGTAGACGTCGTTCATATTATCGATCATTTAATGGAAAGACAACTAGATCCAACTGCTTCCACCATGCTAAAGGAAGAACTGGAAAAGCAAGGAATGAACTTCTTAATGAGTCACCAAACGGAAGCAATCCTTGGAAAAAAACGGGTGGAAAAAGTCTTATTTAAAGGCGGGAAGGTAGTAAAGGCAGATTTGGTAGTTATGGCTGTTGGTATTAAACCAAATGTGGATGTGGCCAAGGCAAGTGGTATTGAGACGAATCGGGGTATCGTTGTTGATGATTATATGCAAACGAGTGATCCTAATATTTATGCCCTCGGAGAATGTGCCGAGCATCGAGAAATGGTATATGGTCTTGTTGCCCCCCTTTACGAACAAGGGAAAGTATTAGCCAAAAAACTATGTAAACAAGATGCCGAAGAAGGATATCAAGGTTCTATACTATCTACTAAATTAAAGGTTAGCGGTGTGGATGTATTTTCCGCTGGGGAATTTATGGATAACCCAAATAATAAAGCGATAAGGATCCAAGACGAATTTGAGGGAATTTACAAAAAAATTGTTGTCCGGGACAACCGAGTTATTGGAGCAGTGTTATTTGGAGATACAGCAGAAGGCTCTCGGTTACTAAGCATGATCAACAACGGAACGGATATTTCTGATTTAGGTAAAGTTAGTATCCTTCAATCTTCAACCGAAGGGTCTGCGAGTCTCGTTGCAAATATGGATGACAGTGAAACGATTTGTGGTTGTAACGGTGTCTCCAAAGGGGATATTGTTGCTGCCATTCAAAACGAAGGCTTGTGCTCTGTGGAGGAAGTAAAGAACTGTACCAATGCCTCTAGATCTTGCGGTACTTGTAAAGGGTTAGTCTCAGAATTATTAGAGCACACTCTAGGTGATGAATATCAAGGTGGAAATGAAAAGGAAACCATTTGTGCATGTACAGATTTATCCCATGAAGAAGTGGTTTCGGAAATTAGAGCAAAGGGATTAACCATGACCCGGGAAGTAATGAATGTATTGGGTTGGAAATCTGACGAGGGTTGCTCAAAATGCCGTCCTGCCATTAACTATTACCTTGGAATGATTCATCCATCCGATTACGAGGATGAGAGAGAATCAAGGTTTGTTAATGAAAGAATGCATGCGAATATTCAAAATAATGGGACCTATTCTGTTGTTCCTCGAATGTACGGTGGCGTTACGAATGCTAAAGACTTGCGAAAAATTGCTGACGTTGCAGATAAGTACAACGTACCTCTACTTAAAATTACAGGTGGTCAACGTATTGACCTATTAGGGATTAAAAAAGAAGATTTGCCAAATGTATGGAAAGACCTAGATATGCCATCTGGATATGCGTATGGCAAGGCCGTTCGGACGGTTAAAACATGTGTAGGAGAAAACTTCTGCCGCTTCGGTACACAAGATGCCATTGGAATGGGTATCGCCCTCGAGAAAAAATTTGAGCGGTTAAATACTCCACATAAAATAAAAATGGGTGTATCTGCTTGTCCAAGAAACTGTGCAGAATCAGGAATAAAAGACGTAGGTATTGTAGGCGTGGAAGGCTCTTGGGAAGTCTACGTTGGAGGTAACGGTGGAACGGAATTACGTAAAGCAGACCTCCTTTGCAAAGTAAAAACAATGGTTGAAGTCCTTGAAGTAACTGCCGCTTACCTACAATACTATCGTGAAAATGCCCGCTATTTAGAGCGTACATCCCACTGGATAGAGAGAGTTGGTTTAGATCATATCAAATCCGTTGTGGTAGATGATTTGGAAATGAAGCAAGCACTTGTAAACCGAATGGAGGTTGCCTTAGAGGCCTTACCGGAGGATCCATGGAAGGAAATAATTAAGAACGCTAAACAAAAGGATGAGTTATTCAACAAAAAAGATGTAACGGTTGTAACCCAATAGGAAAGGAGTATTAGAAGATGAGCAAAACATTAGATAGTAAACTAGTCCAGGTTGCCCATATAACTGATCTTCCCCCTCAAGTTGGTAAGGAAGTAATTATTGGAGAACACGAAATTGCCCTTTTTCGGCTAACAAACGGAAAAGTAAAGGCTGTAGAAAATAAATGCCCCCATAAGCAAGGGCCATTGTCACAAGGAATCATTAGTGGTGAATATGTTTTCTGTCCTCTACACGATTGGAAAATTGACCTTGAGAATGGTCAAGTACAAAAACCGGATGATGGCTGTGTTCGTACCTTTGATGTTGAAATTGTAGACGAGATGATTTATATACGAATCTAATTTTAATAGTACTACTACTAAAGGGTGAGATAAATTGAGTGATTTTCTAAAGCATTTTAGGTCAAAGCAGCTTGGAGAAGGCACAGAAAAGGTAATGAAAACACAGTGCCCGTATTGTAGTGTCCAATGCTCCATGGATTTATTAGAAGAAAAAATCGTAACAAGGAAACGGTTTAAAGCAAAACCAAATAAAAAGGACCCCACTTCTCAAGGGCTTATGTGTATCAAGGGTGCAAATGCTCACCAGCATGTGTTTCATGGTGAGCGTATTACTCACCCCCTCCTAAAAATAGATGGAGAGTTTGTTAGAATCCCTTGGGAACTGGCTTTAGAGTTTATTGCTCATCAATTTAAAACGCTACAGGAACAGTACGGTACGGATACAGTCGGTGTGTATGGTGGAGGCTCTTTAACGAATGAAGAGTCGTACTTGCTTGGGAAGTTTGCCCGTGTAGCCCTAAAAACAAAATATATTGATTACAATGGACGTTTTTGTATGAGTGCTGCTGCCACCGCAATGAATGCAGCATTCGGTATAGACCGAGGGCTGTCCAATAGTTTATCGGAAATTCCCGATTCCAAATGCATTATTTTGGTTGGAACGAATATTGCAGAATGCCAGCCAACGATCCTCCCTTATTTTAGGAAAGCTAAAAAAAATGGAGCATTTATCATTGTCATTGATCCACGAGAAACCGCCACATCGAAGTTGGCGGACTTACACCTCCAAGTAAAGCCAGGAATGGATGCTTATATTTCCAATGGTATGCTCAAGGTAATTATGGATGAAGGCTATTTAGATAAAGAATTTATTCAAAATCGAACCAATTACTTCGAAGAAATAAAGGAGCAAATAGACTCTATCGACCTTCTTGAAACGGCAAAGGAATCTGGGGTTTCCGTAGAGCAAATCGTAGAAGCAGCACGCCAGTATGGAAAAGCCGCTTCCGGATTTATATTTACAGCCCGTGGTGTGGAGCAACATGCACATGGGTATGAAAATGTTAGGCAATTTATCAATCTAGTTTTGGCAACTGGAAAAATCGGAAAATATGCTTCAGGATATGGGGCTATTACAGGCCAAGGAAATGGTCAAGGTGGCCGTGAACACGGTCAAAAGGCCGATCAATTACCTGGATATCGCTCCATTGAAAACGAAAAGGATCGTAGTTACATTGCCAAGGTTTGGGGAATGGAAGAATCAGAACTTCCTCGTAAAGGTGTTTCTGCGTATGAAATGATGGAAAAAATCGATGCTGGGGAAATAAGCTCCTTGTTCGTTATGGCTTCGAATCCTGTTGTTTCTAACCCTAACTCTATTTTTGTTGAGCGAGCATTACAGAAACTTCAGTTTTTAGTAGTTGCTGATATGTTCGTATCAGAGACTGCTAGGATGGCGGATTTAATCCTCCCCTCCTCTACCTATCTTGAGAACGAAGGAACAATGACAAACTTAGAAGGACGTGTCATTTTAAGAGAGGCAAAGAGAAAGCCTCCAAACGAGGTTAAACATGATTGGCAAATTCTATGTGAATTGGCCAATGCCCTAGGTTGTGATACTGGTTTTACTTACAAATCGGCTGAAGATATCTTCAATGAGTTACGTGTTGCAAGTAAAGGCGGAAGAGCCGACTATTCTGGTATTACCTATAATCGCCTAAGAGAAGAGGGCATATTTTGGCCTTGTCCAAAGGTAAGTCATCCTGGAACTTCACGTTTGTTTGATGATACCTTTGCCCATGAAGATGGTAAGGCTTTATTTTATCCACTTAAGAAACCATTATTAATGGAAATTGTTACGGATAAGTACCCTTTATATTTAACAACCGGGAGAATCATGGAGCATTATTTATCTGGTACACAAACCCGAAGAAGTCCAGATTTAATGAAACGGTACAGTGAGCCACTTTTAGAAATTCACCCAGAAACAGCTGCAAAATACGGTATAGAAGATAATACTTTATTGCAGCTTCAGTCAGAAAGGGGAAGCATGATTATTAGAAGTAAATATAGTGATAAAATCCGTCGAGACACTATATTTGCCCCCTTTCACTGGGGTGATTCCCAATCTATTAATCGAGTTACGGACCCTACACTAGACCCTTTCTGTAAAATGCCAGAATTTAAGGTATGCGCAGTAAACATTCTCCCCTTATTGGAAAAAAAGCTAGTGCACCAGGGGCAAGGAGGTATGGCATATGAAGCAATGGATTAAAGAAGTGGCGAAAGGGAAAAAGAGAGCAAGAGATTTATCCTATGATGAAGCGACCCTCGCGTGTAAGTCTATTATCGCTGGAGAAGCAACGGACGTTCAAGTTGCCTCCTTTTTAATAGCAGAACGACTTAAAACAGAATCTCCTGATGAGGTGGCGGCATTCGTCCATTCTTTTAGGGGATCAGCGAGGAAAATCACTTTGTCCAAAAAAGTTTCAAATAAATTAATTGATTTTTCTGGTCCATATGACGGAAGGAAAACCTTTGCTGCAACCATTCCTGTGTCTATATTACTCGCTGAAAGTGGTATACCTGTCTACCTCCATGGGAGTGACACACTGCCACCGAAATATGGATCATCCTTAAAGGAGATTATAGAGCAATTACAAATACCTGTTGATTTAACTGCGGAGCAGGTAGCCAGGTCCATTGAAGACAACAATATCGGATTTGCGTGGACAGAGTATCTCTGTCCCCCATTAGCTCTACTTCGCTCTATTCGTGAAGAAATGGAAGTACGAACCTTTATTAATATCGTTGAAAAGCTGTTAAACTTAGCTGATTCCTATGCAATAATGTTAGGTATTTTCCACAAAACCGTACTAGACACCAATGTAGCCAACTTACGAAGATTAAACTTTCAAAAGGCATACATCGTTCAAGGTGCAGAAGGTTCTGAAGATCTACCCATTCACAGGAAAAGCTTCATGTATGAAGTTACCCCAGATGAAGTAAGGCCCTTTGATTTAGACCCTGCACAGTATAGACTGCATTATCGCAAAGACCCTGCTAAAGAGATAATTAACATTCAGGAGCAAACTTATATTATTTCCGCAATATTACATGGCGAATCCTTTCCTGAATTAGATTACTATCGTAACCAAGTTATTTTCAATACGGCCGTCCGGTATTTCTTATATAGTAACGTCCCATCAATTGAGGATGGGGTTGCCCTTACTTTAGAACAGCTTAGAAGGGGTAAAGGAGCAGACCATCTGGAGAAATGGCGTACATCTATAAAGGGGTTAAAAAACTCATCATCAAGCAAATTAGCAGAGTCAGCCTATTAATAGTTTAGTTGCATATAGAAAGTTCGCCATTATAGAAAGGAGTTATACGATGAAGATAGGAAAAGTAATTCTAGTTGGAGCAGGTCCAGGAGACCCTGAATTAATAACGATTAAAGGGATGAAAGCCATTATGAAGGCCGATGTAATTGTATATGACCGCCTTGTAAGTAAAGAGTTGCTGGGCTATGCTGATCGGAATTCAAAGCTCATCTATTGTGGTAAATTACCGGATCGGCACATTATTCCACAGGAGAAGATTAATGAAATCTTAGTGGAGTATGCCCTTAAAGGTAAGATAGTTGTACGCCTTAAAGGCGGTGATCCTAGTATTTTTGGTAGGGTTGGTGAAGAAGCAGAATATTGTGTGGAATATGGTGTGCCATTTGAAATGGTACCTGGAATCACCTCTGGAATTGGTGCAGCAACCTATGCTGGTATTCCTTTAACTCATCGTGACTTCAGTTCTTCCTGTGCTTTTATTACTGGCCATAAACGAACAGACAAGATCAATAAGGGCATTGAATGGGAGAAACTTTCCACTTCTGTAGATACCCTCGTCTTTTATATGGGTGTAGGGAACTTAGGGATGATTCAAGAGAATCTCATCCGCCATGGTCGTTCTGTTCATACACCAGTAGCTCTAGTACGTTGGGGGACAATGGAAAAACAGGAGACACTGGTCGGAAATTTAGGTAATATCGTTCAAAAGGTAGCCGTAGCCCAATTTAAATCTCCAGCCATTATCATCGTTGGTGAAGTAGTTCGTTTACGGGAAAAGCTTGCATGGTATTCGGAAAAGGCATCTGAAGAGTGGAATCTTATGCAAGTATAATAAAGTGAAGGTGATGATATATGTTAAGCCAAACTTCTGAACAACAGATAACTACCATTCCATTCTTCGTATCGTCGGGTAGTACACATCTTGCGGATATCCGATTTGCTTTAGGGCTTTCAGAGGATTCTCTTTTAGATACAAAGCTGTCTCGAATCTTCCCTAAATCTCAAATCATCTGGGGAAAGGCAATGGACTCTCATCCATTTATTCTTGAATAAAACCGAATTAAAGCATTATCCCTAGTACCTGATGAGGAAGGACTTCTCCTTGTGGCACACGGTAGTGATAAACCAGACTATGAAGCAATTTAGCAAAACACGCTACAGGAAATGTGCGATTATTTTAAAAAGAGGTTTGAGTTTATAAAGGCTGACTACGGTACAATACTTCCTGATTCCATTTTGGATAAGGCGAATGTTGTTAGTGGGGAAGGCCTTAGAAAACTAATTGTTGTTCCCATATTCTTAAGCGAAGGCTATTATACTTCCAAGAAAATTCCTGCCAAGTTACAAGGAATGGATTATGTTTACGATGGAACTGCCTATCTTCCACACTCGCTCCTTTCCTTAAGGCTACAAAGTCAGATCAACCAATACGTATGAAAATCTTTATCGAATTATAAAATCCCTACCGCAAAAATACAAATCAGGTTGTCATTCGCTACGGTCCGCTCACTTTCCGTGGGTGACCTGCCAAGCCTCCTCGCGACTTCTGCTGTCTCTTCCTCTGCTCCTGCGATTACTCGTCGCAAAAATATTTGCTAGTATCGCTTCGTAGCAGCATCCGTCGAGACAACTTGCAGCGAATTCATGATGCTATGCTCGTCGCTGAGGGGTCTCGGCTAGGTCAATTATCCCACAGGAACAAGCGTTTACTTCAGAGAGGCATCACGCGTAATGCCACTTGAGTAAGCTACGAGTTGTCTCGACGGATCCGCTACGAAGCATAGACTTACAGAGGAAGAGACAGTCGGCTTCTCGTGGGCTTCCGCTCACACCAACTGCAATAAAAACTTATATTTTCATACTTCATGGTGCAAATTGTATTTGTATGGGGGGCTCCCCTCTAAAAAGAGGTTAGGCATTTTAATAAATAGATTTAAACTTTCTTAAGCGCAGTGTATTGAGAACAACAGATACAGAACTAAATGCCATTGCAGCACCTGCAAGCATTGGATTTAATAATAAACCAAACATTGGATAAAGCATCCCTGCAGCAACAGGAATTAACACAATATTATATCCAAATGCCCAACCGAGGTTCTGCCAAATCATCCTCATGGTTGACTTAGATAAACGTAATGCCGTTACAACACTCATAATATCCCCTCGCATAAGGGTAATATTTGCCGTTTCCATTGCTACATCTGTACCCGTACCAATAGCGATTCCCACATCTGCTTGGGCAAGGGCAGGAGCGTCATTAATTCCATCCCCTACCATTGCTACAACTTTATCTTCTCCTTGAAGCTTTTTCACTTCTTTTGCCTTATCTTCCGGTAACACCTCTGCAATAAAGCGATCAACTCCAGTTTCCTTGGCAATTGCCTCCGCGGTCTTGAAGTGGTCTCCAGTGATCATAACCACTTCAAGACCCATTTTCTTCATTTCTTTAATGGCACGGACAGAATCTTTTTTTAGTGTATCTGCAACTGCAACAATACCCGCACAAATACCATCTACAGCTACGTACATCGGTGTTTTCCCTTGGTTTGCTAATCCTTCTACTTTCGGTACTGCTTCGTTTAAATCAATGTTTCTTTCTTTCATTAACTTCATGTTTCCTATTAATATTACTTTATTATCTATAGAAGCTTCGATTCCATGACCTGTAATAGAACTGAAATTCTTTGGCTCAATTAATTGTAAACCTTTATCTTTAGCAGCATGGACAATGGCCTCCCCTAAAGGATGCTCCGAAGCCGTCTCCACCGACGCTGCAAATGTCAATACCTCCTCCTCAGACATAGAAGAGGTTAATACAATATCTGTTAATTTCGGTTTACCTTCCGTAATTGTTCCAGTTTTATCTAAAACAACCGTTGTAACTTTGTGAGCTTTTTCTAGGCTCGAGGCATCCTTAATTAAAACACCGTTTTCTGCCCCTTTTTCCGTCCCCACCATGATTGCTGTAGGTGTAGCCAAGCCTAAGGCACAAGGACAAGCTATAATGAGTACAGCAATAAAGGTTGTTAAGGCAAAAATAACAGTTGGTTCAGGACCAATAAAGTACCAAACGATAGCTGAAATGGTGGCGATCATTACGACAGTTGGAACAAAATAGGCTGAAATAACATCTACAATTCGTTGAATTGGCGCCTTAGAGCCTTGGGCTTCATTTACAAGTCGAATAATTTGCGCTAGCGCAGTTTCCTTTCCAACTTTCGTAGCTCGGAAAGTAAAGCTTCCTGACTTATTGATAGTTGCACCGATAACCTCATCGTCTATTCCCTTTTCAACTGGAATAGATTCACCTGTAAGCATGGATTCGTCTACGGATGATTTTCCTTTCACTACCACACCATCTACAGGTATTCTTTCACCAGGGCGAACGATGATCTCATCTCCTACCATCACTTTTTTCATAGGGATATCTAATTCTTCTCCATTTCTTATAACTCGCGCTGTTTTCGCCTGTAAACTCATTAGTTTTTTAATAGCATTAGAAGATTTCCCCTTTGCCTTCGCCTCAAAATATCGACCTAAAAGAATCAACGTTGTAATTACAGTTGTAACATCGTAATATAACTGGTTAGGGAAACCCATGGCAGTCAATGATTCAGGGAAAAGGGTTAAAGCACCACTATACACCCAAGCAGACGTCGTCCCCATCGCTACTAAAACATTCATATCTGCCGATTTATTTCTTAACACCTTAAAACTGTTTTTATAGAATCTCCAACCTGGAACTAGCTGTACATAACTTGTTAAAATTAATAGTAATAATGGATTAGATAAAAAATCTGGTACCCAAGTCCCCCATTCATGCATCATATGAGGGATGCTTCCGATTAAGACGATTGTTGTAACGATAGCCCCATAGGTAAAATCTCTCTTTAGCTTGGAAGTCTCCTTTTCCTGTTCATCCTCGTCATTCCCTTGAGTTTCTTCTAATAATGCAGTGTCGTATCCTAATTTAGTAACGTTATCTATGACTTTTTGTGGATCGAAGGATGGATCCGCAGTTTCTACTTGCGCTTGGTTAGATGCTAGATTTACTGTTGCACTTTCAACTCCATCTATTTTATGAATAACCTTTTCCACTCGGTTGACACAGGAAGCACACGTCATTCCCTTGACAGAAAAAAAGTATTTCGATGCTGGGCTTTCTCTTTTTAGTTTCGCTTCAAACCCAATTTTATTAATCTTTTCAATAATATCCTTATCCTTAACTAAAGATGGATCAAATTGCACTTGAGCTTGATTAGTTGCTAAATTTACACTAACAGAATAAATACCATCAAGCTTTTGAACTACTTTTTCTACTCTCCTTACACAAGAGGCACATGTCATGCCGTTTACCGAAAACACTTCCGTCCGCTTATCCATTTCCTGTTCCTCCTAAAATAAATAAATAGGGTATAAAAGATATTTTTAAATTCCCCTTTAAAAATTAATGGATCAAAAGCATTCTAATCACATACCGCAAGGGGGTATATTTATATTTTAACAAAATTGAATTAAAAAATAATGTGGTTAAGAGAAATAATTGTGAACCTTTTGTTACTATTTCCATAATTTTTATATAAAACTTACTCAATTAAAAACTTAGTCGTTTAAAAAAACAGCTCCAAATGGAGCTGTTTTGTAAAATAAGTCTCTTTTATTCTATTTAATCTATTATTGCTTAGTCTGTTATTGGCACTCCGGAGTCTGCGATCTTTATCCAGTTTGCACCATTGTCTATCGTTTGGTAAATATCCTCTTCCACTGTCCCCACAGAAAAAGTCCCTTCTTTAACAGGATGAATAGCTATATGCACTACGGCATCATCAATTAATTGAAGATTTAAAGGTAGCCAAGATTGGCCAAAATCTTCTGTAATCATTAATCCCTCATCTTCTCCTAAAAAATAGGCAACAACAGTTCCAGATTGCCCATATGCACCTTTTGCACTGAAAATAGTTGAACTATCCTGAATTAATTCCCATGTCTCTCCGCTGTCCTCTGATTTGAATATTCCGTACTGAGTCCCCGCTAATAAACGATTAGGGGATATTGGATCAGATACTATCGAAAAGGTGTTACCATAATTTATTGGAATGTCACTGATTACTAAATCCCAATTATAACCAGAATCCTGAGAGAGATGTAACCCTTTTCCACCAGCATCAAGTCCATATATTATTCCCGACTCACTGGCATTTACCTCTAAAACATGGAAGTCCACTTCACCATGTAATGCAATAGGTTCCCATGTTTCACCTTTGTCTTCACTTATTATTATACCGACAGGATCCATTAAGTCTGACTGAGCATTTGGGTGACCACTGGATATCATCCTGCCTTCTTCTATAAAAGTAAAGCCCATAAGGTCATGTCTCGTTTCTTCGGTTCCTTTCCATACCCAATTTAAATCACTATCTATGGAAAATACACCGTAATGGGTTCCTAAATACAAATCGTGAGGCTCACTTAAGTCATAGGAAAGACCATGAACATGTGTAAACGAATCGACCTCGTTATTTCCTTGTGAGCATGCACTTAATGTGATTAATATGATAAATAAAATCATTGTACTATATTTTCTCACCACTAGTTTATACCTCCAATTCCCAAAAACAATCCCTACTTAAAGTTATTATCAATCTCCACTATTTAAATACAGCATAAATAAAAGAATGGGCGAAATAGTTATCACCCATTCACCTAATATCCGATTGTCTTATTCTACTTCTATAACAAAAGGGAATACCAGTACACCAGTTTCTTCAAATTTAAATTCTGCCCATAGTTTATATTTCCCAGGAGATGGAAAGTGTGCATCAAAAATGGTTTCATCATGTGATATTGGGTGTACATGAATAAATTGCTCTATACGTTCATCGATGATAACAACATGTCCTAATGCCCCTAAGTACGGAAGGGGGGTATCATCTTTTAAATCAAAAGCAAGTGTCACATGCTCTCCTGCAGTTAAGTTTGAGTAAACAAGCTCCACTTCTTTTCCATTAACTGTTTGCAGCAAATTGTCATCTGCCATTAGGTTTGGTGATACCATATCTTCATGGGAGTGATCACCTATCTCTAAGGTGATGGGATAAGTAACGTATTCTTTCCCCTTAGGTACGATATCAACGAATACAAAGTAATGGCCACCTTCAAGTGAAGCATCAACTTCAAATATACCTTCGCCAACTTCAACTGGGTGAAAATGGTAGTACTCCTCTAAATCGTCACTTACAACAATAATATGCATCAATCTCTCGTGAGTTTCACGAAGTTCAAGTACTGTTCCTTCTATATCCTTAACGCTGACAACTAGCTTTCCATCTTTATAAGATACCTCTGTTAATACTTCGGAATCATTTGGATGATAAGAATGGTCATTGTGCCCGTGACCTTTACCGTGATTATCTTCTTGATGATCTACGTGATGCATTTCACCACTTGCTAGTGGATTTGCTCCAGTAATTAAACTATACCCTGCGATTACGAGGGCTAGATAAACAAAACCAGAGATTACCCACGCCTTTACACCGGTCATATTCTATTCCCCCTTATTTTACAAGCTTTATTTTTTGTAGCCTTAGTGCGTTTAGAACAACAGAAACGGAGCTAAAGGCCATTGCTGCCCCGGCAACCCAAGGTGCTAATAATCCAATAGCAGCAATTGGGATGGCAGACGTATTATAAACAAATGCGAAAAATAAGTTTTGCTTAATATTTTTCATTGTTTTACGACTCATGATGATAGCATCGGCCACACTATTTAAATCTCCACGCATGAGAGTAATATCAGCAGCTTCAATAGCCACATCTGTTCCTGTTCCAATCGCCATTCCAATATCAGCTACTGCTAATGCTGGAGCATCGTTAATTCCATCCCCCACCATAGCCACTTTCTTTCCTTGCTTTTGAAGTTTTTCCACTTCTGCACTTTTTTGCTCAGGTAATACCTCTGCAATCACTTTTGTTAAGCCAACGTCCTTAGCAATCGCTTCAGCAGTTCTTTGATTATCTCCAGTTAGCATGATTACCTCTAATCCTAACTGTTGCATCCGCTGAATCGCATCTTTAGACGTCTCTTTTACTGTATCAGCAACAGCCACTACACCAGCAAATTTATTATCAACAGCAATTAGCATGGCTGTTTTTCCTTGATTTTCTAAATCCTCCATATAAGCCTCAGCATTTTCCATTGAAATAGAATACTTCCGCATTAACTTTCTTGTACCAACCAAAATTTCTTTACCAGCTACAATAGCACGAATACCATGTCCAGGAATTGCTTCAAAATCACTAGGATCTTCGAGTTCAATTCCTTTTGCCTTTACTCCATCCACAATAGCCTGGGCTAACGGATGCTCTGAATTCTTTTCAGCAGAGCCAACTAAGTGAAGTATTTCTCCTTCAGAGAACGTGTCTGCAACAGAAACATCTGTTAATTCTGGCTCGCCCTTCGTTACTGTTCCAGTCTTATCTAAAATAACAGTTTGAATGGATTGAGTATTTTCTAAATGCTCCCCACCTTTAAATAGTAGGCCCATTTCTGCGGCTCTACCTGACCCTGCCATAATAGAAGTTGGAGTTGCCAAGCCTAACGCACAAGGACAAGCAATTACTAAAATCGAAATCATTGGAATTAATGCAGAACGAAGGTCTCCAGGTGTTACAATAAAATACCAGGTTGCAAAAGTTAAAATAGCAAAAACAACCACCACTGGAACAAAGATCCCCGATACTTTATCTACCATTCTTTGAATATCCGCTTTGGATCCTTGAGCTTCTTCTACAATTTTTACAATTTGTGCTAAAGCCGTATCTTTACCTACCTTTGTTGCCTTCACTTTTAATAATCCGTTTTTATTAATGGTAGCACCAATAACATGGTCCCCTTGGGACTTATCAATTGGAATACTTTCCCCAGTAATCATGGATTCATCTACTGCCGAACGCCCTTCCAATACCTCTCCATCCACAGGTACTTTCTCTCCTGGTTTAACAATAACAACATCTCCAGCAATGACTTCATCAATTGGAACTATCATTTCTATTCCGTTACGAATAACACTTGCTGTCTTTGCTTGTAGTCCTAACAACTTCTGAATAGCTTGACTTGTTCTGCTCTTTGCCCGTACTTCAAATAACTTACCTAATACAACCAATGTTATAATAACTGCTGCTGCTTCAAAGTATAACTCAGGCATACCTTGACTTCCTGCTTGCATCCATGACCAACCTAAATAAATGCTATAAAAATAAGCAGCGCTTGTCCCTAAAGCAACTAATACGTCCATGTTGGCACTTTTGTTTTTCAATGCTTTATAAGCACCAACGTAAAACTGTGCTCCTACCACAAATTGTACTGGTGTTGCTAGAGCTAACTGGACCCATGGATTCATAAACATGTCTGGCATATATAAGAAAGAAGTAATTTCAAAGTGAGTAACCATCGTCCATAATAACGGTAATGTTAGAATGGAAGCTAAGAGAAATTTTCCGTATTGCTTTTCGATTTCCTTTTCTTTATGATCAATATTTTCTTGAGCCATTTCCTTCGAACTTAATTTAAAGCCCATTTTCTTCGTAGCCTCTATCATATCGATATTGGTAACTAGACTATCATCATACTCTACTTTCAAGGTTTCTAATGCAAAATTAACATTTGCTGAAGATACACCTTCCATTTTACTTAACCGTTTTTCAATTCGATTAGCACATGCAGCACAGGTCATTCCTGCAACATCGAACTCTACTTTTTCATTGACAACTTTAAAGCCTAATTTTTCAATTTTATCTTCAAAATCCTTTACCTTTGTTTTTGATGGGTCGTAGACTACCTTTGAACGTTCGAGAGCAAAGTTAACACTTGCCTCTTCGACTCCATCCATTCTTGAGAGCCCCTTTTCAATGCGTGTAGCACACGCAGCACAGCTCATTCCTGATATTTTTAACGTCGTTTCTTGATTACTCATTTCAAATCCCTCCTGTTAATATATGGGGGTATATTTCAATCATTTGACTAATTTACATAATCAATAATATTGCAAAAAACATATACACTTTAACCACAATGTCAATATTACTATACCCACCCTAGGTATATCAACAAAAATGTTTTACCATTATTTTGGTTAACTCTTCTTGAGATGAAGTTTTAATAAAAGATTGTTTTCGAAACTTTGTTGCTTTATTAAAAAAGCTTGGAGGAGCTAAAGGGTGACTCCAGCGGGAAAAGCAACAACACTCTTTCATTGACGAGTAATAGCAGGAGCAATCTATGCAAAAAGAGCCTAATAAAAGAACACCGTCTACTTAGACGGTGCCAGGAAGAGAAACAATTATTCTTTTGGTAAAAGTACAGATGCTAAAGGTATTTCCTCGATTGAATTTTTGATAATTTCACACTGTAATAACCTTACTTCAAAAAGTTTTAAAGGATCATAGAAAATCTCTGGTTTTTCATTCATATGAAGTAAAGCTTTTTTCGTATTTTCTATTTCTTTTATGACCTTATGAATATATTTATCTAATTCGCTAATAGGGGCATCGAAGAAAATAGCTAAGTCTGTTTTTAATGTCTTTTCAAATAGGTCAAATTCAAATAAATATTTACTTATCATGGAAACTGCAATTTCATCATAGTTACTATTCTCGATATATTTTTTATATTGACTACATAGTAACCCTTTATTTTGTTGTATTGAACCTAGCAGTAAACCTGCACTCTTTAATAGTATTTGTGTTGGTTTCGTACGGTTTAAAATATTCTCCTCTTCTAGTTCTATCCTAGATAACATTCGGTTTATATCTCTCTGCCAATCGTTAATTATTTGAAAATCACATTTCAACTCCATTTTATTACTTTCATCTAATGTATTAAATGTTTTACCCATTTCATTAAGGTTATTTTGGACATCATGTAGATCTTCTTTTAATGACCCTATCCATATTTGTAAAGATTTATGGAATTTAGGAATTAGTTCACTTATGAAATACGTTGAAAGCTTTTCATTCATCCTAGAGTTCAACTTCTCATGAATTGTTTTAAAGTCACTTTCCTCTGTAATTTCTTCGGAGCATTCCCGTATTAATTTAGGAACATTTTCTTTTATTTCATCCTTTACCTCTTCTTTCATTAAATGATATTCATTGATAATTATCTGTTCCTTTTCATCCTTTGTGTCCTTCAATTGGTTGAGTAAACCGTTCAACCGTTCTAATACATCCTCATTAAAGGTAACTTTATCATTTAAGAAATTCCCTTTCGTAATACGCTTATTTAATATTTCTGTAAGTGTTTTACGAATGAATTGAAGTAATTTTGACGCCCTGTCTTTCTCTTCTGCTTTAACTTTATTCGAGAAGTTGGATTGAATAAAATCTACTAAGTCCTGGTTGTTATTTGGATTTAAAGAAGAATAAGGATAGACTTTCGTATTACTAAAAAACTCCCGTAATTTAATTTCTTTAGAATCTATGAACTTATTAGCTTCTACATCACGAAAAGCACTATCTATATTATTAACAACAAAATAAATGGGCACTTGATTGGCTTGTTCCTGTAACTTGACTAACAATCTCATTTCCTCTTCTGTAATGGGTTTATAAGCATCTAGAACAATAAGAACACCGTCTGCAACGTTTAAATTGTTCCACACATCCTCTTTCTCCAAGCTTTCATTATTAATTACTGGTGTATATAAAAGGGAATAATCTAGCTGTTGTAAAAATTTTGATTTCCAATTCACGTCAACCATTGTATTCTCCGTTATATTTTCTAAATCGGAAAGTGAATTAATACCTTGATCCGAAATCTCCCTCAATGCTATTTCATCATTTGAAGAAATACATGCTGAAACTATTTTTTCATCCAATAAATTTTCTTGAAGTAGTCCGTTAATTACCGAAGAAACCCCACTATCCTCTAATCCGCTAACAAAAAGATGTTTCTTTTCTAAATTAACTATTTTTAAAGAATACCAACGTGACTTTAAACCAATATCTAGCTTATTAATTTGTGCCCAAGTGAAAAGGGTTTCCATCAACTCCTTTATCTCTTCTAAGGATACCCCTTTACTTTCATAGTGAAAGACATTTTTTTCTGCTTCTTTAAATATTGGATAATCAAAGGACGAAGGAAAAATTTCATTCCAGGCAATGACTGCCGCTGAAGGATAGAGAGCCTTTTGCTCCATTTTAAGCCATACTGCCAAAAGGTTAGGAATTATCATTTGTATATCTTTTACTAAATACCTTCCTGATAATAACTCTTGATAGCATTGTTTATATAAGGAAGCTATTTCTTTGCGAGAATCGTTTGATTTGACTTCCGATCTTATTAAAAATTCGTTAAGGAGATTTACCATTGTTAAAAAATATTCTTCACTTCTGTAGCTCTTCCATAAGGAAACAATAAACTTAACAAATTGACTTTCATCAGTTTTAAGCCAAATGTTTAATAACTGGACATAATAATCTGGAGCAAAGGTTTTACTATAACCCTTCTCAATACAATCTATTAATATATCGAACCATTTCTTTGTTTTTGTTCGCATTGCTTCTCCAACCACTAGCTCTATTAAATTTTCCCAATCTTGCTGCTCCTCGTAGAAGACTTTGGCAATATCCATCACATTCGAATAATCACGGTCTAAAGAAATAGCTTTTTTAATATATGTATAAGCTTTCTCTACCATTTCCCGGTCTCTATAGAGGGAGAATAACTGAAGGGCAGTTTCCACAGATAATGTCTTATTATTCGTGTTAACCGACTTATATTTCTTTTCAGCTTCAATGAGCCACTCTAACTCATAATAAGCGTCCCCCACATTCTTTTTCGCCCAAGGCTCTAATTCGCCATTAACATTTTCCCATTTGTTAATTGCAGCCTCGTAGTCCTTATTATGAAAGTAAATTTCTCCTTGAGAAAATCTTATATGAGATAAATCCGCTACCGCTTTTTTATGTTCCTCGAAAAATGCATCCCCTAATACTTGAATAGGGTGTCTTTTTTCCCCTTCTTGTAAAAGAGTCTTGTAATAGGTTTTCTCGATTAAATTTCTTACCACTTGTTCTTCCCCTCCACCCTTTTTAAAAAACATATTTAAAAATTAAGCTATTAATGATAAACGAAGCCTAATTACTAGCCCCTAAAATTATTCGTTTTATTTTCTTTATTTCAGTCCATATTATTTTATTCGTTTAAATTTAAGGAAGAGCCTTATTTAGGTAATTTGACCTAGAAAGTAATCGTTTTTACCGTGAAGTTTTTACGTCCTTAATCTTGATTAAATAAAAAGTGACCAAAAGACACGCTTACCTTTGATCACTTCGTTTATCTTTTACTTCTCCATTCCACTCTAACATCCCACCTGTTACATTAGTTAAATTATTGTATCCTTTCTCCTTTAAAATGTTTGCAGCTTGTATGCTTCGGTTACCACTGCGGCAAAAAATGACGACATTTTTATTCCGTGGAATTTTATTATACTCTTCTTCAAACACACTTAGTGGTATGTTTACCATGCCTTCAATATACCCTTCATTAAATTCCTGTACTTCTCTTACATCAACAAAAAATATATTTTCTGTGTCCTCTTTTTCCAGCATTTGGGCAAGTTCTTCTATACTAATATGTTCAATACCTATGGATAAAGAAAACTTATAACCAACAACGCCCAATAAAATTATTGCAACTATAATTATGTGCCAATTTTTTTTAATCAATTGCTTCTCCCCCTGCTTTCTATTATATACTACTGCTTATATACAAGGAGTCATAAGTTAAAAGCCCTATAGTCAAGTATGGTCCACTTTATTTCTGCTTTTTCGTAACTCCTTTCTTACCATCCATTCACGTAAATTTAGATAAGAACTCTTACAAATGAATACAAGTAGGGAATAAACAATACCGGCAACAACTCCTTCCACAATGCCAAATATCAAGGTAGCTAGGAATGTTAAAATCCAAATAGATCCATCTATTTTCCTGTTTTTAAATAAATACGTGGCTTCTCTTAGATCAATTAGACTAAAGACCGCAACCATAATTATTGCTGCTAAAGTAACAATTAGCAAGTAATAAAGAAGATCAGTAAAGAATAATAAAGTAAGGAAAATGATCACCGCTGTTATCATTGTTGCCAGTGGTGTTTTCGCACCAGATTGATAGTTTACAGCAGACCTGGAAACCCCTCCTGTTACGGGGTAACCGGAGAAAAAAGAACCTCCTATATTTGCTAGACCTAATCCAATAAGTTCCTTATTAGGTTCAATTTTATACTTACCTTTTAATGCAATTACCTTTGCCATAGCTATGGACTCCATAAATCCAACAAATGAAATAGTCAAAGCTGTTGGGAGAAGTGCAAAAAATAATTCCATACTTATGTTTGGCATGCTTATTGCTGGCATTCCATGTGGGACATCTCCCACAATATTAACTCCTTTTTGGTGTAATTGTAGATTATAGACAATGAGAATACTTAATACCACAACTACTAAAGGAGCCGGAACGGTAGGAAAGTACCTTTTAAATAGAATAATGGTAAGGATACTTGTAATTCCGAGAGTAAATGTAAATAGGTTGATTTCAGAAATCCTAATTAACGATTCCCATAAAATAAAAAAAACGTTCTTATCTGCAGACAAATTCACCCCAAGAAGGTGTTTTGTTTGACTGAATGCAATGATTATTGAGGCGGCAGAAATAAATCCACTAATGACAACATGAGACAAAAAGTTAACTAAAAATCCTAATTTCAAAACTCCCATTAAAAATTGAATAATACCAACCATTAACATAAGAAGTATTGCTAAAGAAACATATTCGTTCGTTCCCACCTCAGCTATGGAAGAAACCCCAGCTATTACAAGTAAGGAAACCAAGGCCACAGGTCCTACAGCCAGATGTGGTGATGTTCCAAACATAGCATAAATAAGTAAAGGTACTGTGGAAGCATAAAGTCCCATAACTGGCGGTAGTCCCGCTAGCATGGCATACGCCATCCCTTGAGGTATAAGCATAATTGCTACAATCAAACCGGCTGTTAAGTCTCCCCTTAAGTCCACTTTATTATAATTAGGTAACCATTCAAAAGCCGGTATTATTTTTTTCAGCATCTTTCTTTCCTCCCACTAAATGAAAATAGAAATGGGTGCCGAAGCACCCAGTTATTTTTCCTTTAGTAGGATTGGATAAAATGTCACTTTGTAAACCCATTTTATTATTAAGCATATATATTAACTAAGAGCCCTTTAATCTCACCTACCATATTTAAAATATCAAGCCCTTTTCTCTGTTCTTTTAATACGGCGTCAGTAAGATCTAAGAGTTTACGGTCTACTTCTTTAACAATTTTGTATACTTTTGTTCTCCCCCTACGGTTAAAACCTTTTTGCTCTTCTAGACTGAGACCAAGTTTTATGGCATCGTCCATAAATTCCTTTACCAATTGCTTATATTTACGAAGTTCCTCAACGGTCCTTGATTCAGCTAAAGCTTTTCCCTGGTCATCAATTTTCTGAAGCAATTGTCCTAAACGTTCATAAGCTTGGTTTTCTCTTCCTTTTTGCATTATCTCTTGAAAAGATACTTTGACTTCTGTACCTTTATTCTTCTGGTCTATACGGTTTATTCCGGCTCTTCCTACTCTTTGGACATCCATTATAATTGCTCCTTATTTTTAATACTATTTTTATTATAAAAAACATGCCTGAAACTACAAACAATTTTTTTTACCCAGCTTTTTTTATTGTTCCATGTGCACTATCAAAAAAAGGGTATCTCCAAGTTAAAGACATACCTTGAGTCACCCTCTTCTCATTTATTGTAGTAATTGTAGTACCCCTTGTGGTAATTGGTTCGCTTGAGCAAGCATCGCTGTAGCAGACTGGTTCAATATATTGTTTCTAGTAAACTCTGTCATTTCTAAGGCCATATCAGCGTCTCGAATACGAGATTCAGAAGCTGTTAAATTTTCATGAGTAATTTGTAAATTATTAATTGTGTGCTCCATTCGATTTTGCGTTGCCCCTAATTTTGCACGAGCCTCAGAAATATGATTAATGGCCTGATCTAATTGATAAATCGCCCTATTAGCTCCATCCGTTGTAGTCACGTCTACATTCTCAATCCCTAAAGTAACCACGTCCATTCTAGGAATATCAATCATTACCTGTTGATTTGTATTTGGACCGATTTGAAATGCTAATGAATTATTCGTAACAGAAAAGGTTGTTTCAGCATTATCAATTTCATTATTAAATTTAAATTCCATTCCACCGTGGCGAATTACCCCGTTTCTCGTTGTCATTGTTTTCTCAGCAGTAACTAACTTCTTATCTTCACCCTCACCACTGGAAATAGAGAAAGTTGCTTTTTGTTCTACAGATACTTTTACTGTACCGGCATATTTAATTTTTGAAGCATCAATTAATAGTCCACCAATAGATTCCTTGTTGTCTCCTGCCGATTGATTTACAGGTATAGAAAGCTCCTCTAAGGGAAGGCCATCTGGTCCGATTACTTGAACAACGGCATTGTGCTGCCAGGTCTCTTCATTATCAGGGTCAACCTTATTGATGGTATAATTTCTAACATTAATCGTATATTCCCCAAATGCCTGCGGATAAAATTTATTTTCTTCCCCAGCTAACTCAATGTCATCTGCTTTCGTTATACCTGCATTCGGTTGTTTTATTTCAACAACTTCCTCTTTACCACTTACCTCCAAGTGGTAAACTCCACTTCCAATACGAGCATCCAATACCGTTGGAAGTCCTACAATGTTAGCATTATTATTATTTTCAGATGAAATGGAAGTTAATACTGCACTGTTTCCGTCTAACAATTTACGGGTATTGAACTCTGTTTTATCTGATATACTATCAATCTCTAGCTTCAATTGGTCAATTTCCTTTTGAATTTGCTCACGGTCATATTCTGTGTTTGTATCATTTGCTGCTTGGACGGCAAGTTCTCTCATCCGCTGCAACATAGCGTGCACCTCTTGCATTGCACCCTCAGATGTTTGCATTAAAGAAATACCATCTAAAGCGTTTCGCTCTGCTTGCTTGAGACCACGAATTTGTGAACGCATCTTCTCAGAAATAGCAAGACCTGCAGCATCATCTGCCGCTCTATTAATTCGTAAGCCAGAAGAAAGCTTTTCTAAGTTTTTCGATGTATTAAATTGGTTTTGATATAGGTTTCTATAAGCATTTAGTGCTTGAATATTATTATTGATTTTCACAGTGTCACTTCCCTTTACTAGTCTTCATATACTGCTGTTTGTTCGTAGGCATTTGTTTTTTGTCTAAATGATTTTGGTTGACGATCGATGTTGTCTACCATTGCCTGCTGCCACGCAGACTTAATAGCCTCCATTTGTGTAATAACTTCGTCAATTAATGGAATATCCTTTTTATAGTTTGCTTCAATAATTTTGTCCGCCATATAGTTATATACGGCATCTAATTGATCAGCGATAATTCCTGCTTCATAATTAATTCCTGCACCAAGACGCCTTAAAATATCATTGCATTTTTGTAAATGAGCGTTCGCTTTTACTTGATCCTTTACTAAAATAGCGGCTTTTGCATCTTCTAAATTATTCAGACATGCTTCATACAGTAGTGCAGTGATCTGTTGTGGTGTCTTTTTATGCAGTGTCTCGTTAGTGATCATTTCTTCTCCCCCATCCATCAAGATTACCTACTACATCCTTGTAAAAATCTTGAGGTTAGTCATATTCACGTCCATGTTCCTACTACATTTATCGGTCTCCAAATGAAGTATTTTAATAGTTTCTCTCCATTTCTTCGATTAATAATAGAATTTCCGCCATAACCCCATATAGTTGCGGCGGAATATTATCCCCTAAGTCCATATCCAAAAGATTTTCTAACAAGCCCGCATCCTCTTCCATTGGTATATCATGTTCCTTTGCCAGTGCCAGTATTTTTTCCGCTACATAGCCTTTCCCTTGGGCAATGACTTTTGGCTCTTCCCCAGAAGATTCATCATATCGGATTACTGCAGCAGAAGGACCATTCATTTCTTTCCGTTTTATATAATTGAAATGCTTGGAAACCATCATATTTTATAGTCAAACCCTTTCTTTGTCATCGTTGGCTTTAATTCCTTATGACCATTCTCTTGTTTAGATACTTCATGAGAACCCTGCTCTTCCGTAATCGGAGCAAAATGTAAGCCCTGAAATTGAAAACCAATATCCTTTAATTTATCCACATATTTATGGGCAATAGGCTCCATCTTTGATTGGAATGTTGGGTCATCGTTTTTCAACGTGATATTTAGTGCCCTTTCGGAAACCTTTACGAGTATCCCTACTTCCCCCATTTTTTTTGTTTCCATTAAAAAATACAAGCTGCAGTTTTCCCAATCTAGTTTCTCACCGTCATTTCTGGAATTAACAAACACTTGTAGATTCTCTGCCTGTCCCTTTATGAGGATAGGTAACTGAAGCATGAGCATTTGCATGTTTTGTTGGTGATCTATTTTGGCCATTAATTGTTGTCCAGATAAATTTTGTAATGCTTGCTGAAGCTGCTGCTGTCTCCCACTATCTTCTTCCCCTCGAAGCATTTGCAGTAACACTGTCCTTACATTTCGCTGCTGATCCACTGCTTCATGCCCTTTACCATTGGCTAACAGTTGTGCAAGCTCAGGTTCACGGTTTATACCTAGTGAACGAAAACCTTCTAATACCTGCCGCCCTGATCCGTCGTTATGAGTCAAGGTTCTCGCAGTGTTATCAAATTCCTGTGTTAACCTATGAGCTGGAGCTTTTGACTCTAACCAAGATACCTCTCTAGAAATAAAATGCTGCACCCTCTGATTAGTCGGTTTATACATCAGCTTATCTATGGTTTGCTGAACTTCACGAATTATTTGCCTTGCTTGTTCATGTTGTCCCTGTGTTAAGTGTTTCTTTGCCTTAGCTAGCATGCTGCTAGCTTCTAATACATTTTTTTCTGTCTTCATATCTGTGAATAGGAGCCAGTTGTTTTTCAAGAGTGCTTGGTCTAACTGACGAATGACCGTTTCTAACATTGGTTTTGTTTGTTGAACCCCTTGACTTTTCAACTGCTGAATAAGTATTTGTATCCTCGAAAGCTGGTTCGTAACATCCCTTTGAAAGGCCTTAAATTCATCAGTAGCCTTTGCTAAGCGTTCCGTTACCTCTGTAATTAAAATATCTTTGGATGGAACATTCCCCGACTGCATAATTTGGTTCGTAATATATTGCAGTACTTCTTGTGGAAGCTGCTCTCCAGTAGTGACAGGGGCTGTTGACTGTGGCATATTTCTTTGTGCTGCCAGTATTATTTGTGTCAACTCTTGACGCGCTTTCAATTCCCTTCCCTTTTGTAAAAAATCATATGCTTGCTCTAGACCTTGATGAAGCTGCTGTAGAATGTCCTGAGGCAGCCCTTGGTTAGAAACTTCCGAGCGAATTTTTTCAATAGCAAGTTGGAGGTTAGCTTCATTTGCTATCGTTTGTTGCCATGCCGAAAAACGTGATTGGTTCGCTGGTGTATTACTATGAAATTTATTTTGTCCATTATTTTGTGGTAGGTTTAATTTATTCCATTGACGTCCAGCAGATTTAACATCCGATTGTAATATTTCACGTATAGATTCCTTAACGTCACTTTGACTTATCTGTCGAATATGATTTTCCAGTGACTTGCCATGTAATGCTTCGTGTACTGCTTGTAAATTGGCTGTTGTTGGTTCTACCCCTTTATTTGCTAGGGCTTGAACGGTATCTAATCGCTGATCTAATGTTCCTTTTCCGTGATGTAAAAAACGGTTAAGCTCCCTTACCGATTCTCTAGTAAGGAAAACATCACGGTCCAAAAACTGTTGTGTAGCTTGTCTAAGTTCAGTTGTTATTTGCCGCTGGTCTAATCTACTTAGTGTTCTATCTATTTGATTTTCCGATGAACGAGTTTGCAGTTTATTGTGGCGAGATTCCCCTTCTATAGACGTAACTCTTATTCCATCTCTCGTTTGTTGTTCCACTTTAACCATGATCCGGTCATTTTCTGGCAGGGTTCCAGAGAAGGTGGCTTTCACAGCTTGCCCCCTAATGGAAATTACTGCCTCATGATGGGAAGTTCTCGAGTCAATTTTTGCCCGATATATATCCCCTTCACGCAAATTAGCTTGACGCTCACTTGTATTCTCTTTTCTATGTAAAAGTTGTCCCTGAATCTCCAAGACGAACACTCCAATCTAATTCTTTAATCTATATATCGGCAGAATTTAGATTAGATTGAGTATGAAAACGAATTTACTATTCCTCTCTTTTAAAAAGTCCGTCCCGTAAAAAGTCTTTTTCTAAGCTTGTTCCCCGTTTTTGCTTATCTCGCAGTTGAGCGCTTCGATCCTGATCCTTCCCTAGTTGAAGACCCTTTAACAAGATATTTTCTCCAAATTTATTTTTAAGCTCATCTACTACACTGCTGAGCTTTTCTTCCTTTACATCATCAGCATAATGAAATAAATCTAATTGTTTATGAGCGTACCCCTTTTCCACTAAGTCCATAGCTGATATACCTAGTAAACGTACAGGCTCTCCTGTCCAATGTTTCTCCCAAAGGGACCATGCAGCTTCAAATATACCCTTATGGGAATTAATAGGATAGGCTAATTTACTACTACGAGTAATGGTCTTCCAATCGGAGTAGCGGATTGTTAATTGAATATTTCCGGCATAAACCTGTTTACTACGAACCCGGCGTCCTACGGAATCAGCTAAATTCATCATTACTTTCCGGAGCTCCGCAACATCCGTTACATCCTTTGGCAAAGTAGTAGAGTTTCCAATACTCTTAAATTCTTCAACAGAACTTGGATCAACGGGACTCCTGTCCATTCCGTTTGCCCGCTCGTGCATACGAAGTCCCCAAATACCAAACTTGCCCTGGAGCATTACCGGATCCGCGTTAGCAATTTCTTCAATAGTATATATGCCGTACTTCTTAAGCTTTTCTGCTGTTTTTTTACCAACACCGTGCATCTCAATGACAGGGAGCCCCCATAGTTTCTCTTTGATTTCCCGCTTCCGGAGAACAGTAATCCCCATGGGCTTTTTCATGTCACTGGCCATTTTAGCCAAAAATTTATTGGGAGCAACACCTATACTACACGGAAGGTTCAGCTCGGTTAACAACCGTTGCTGGATTTCTTTTGCCAACGGTACAGCAGATCGTCCTTTACTAACATTGGTCACATCCATGTATCCTTCGTCAATTGAAACAGGCTCCACCAATGGCGTATATTCATACAAAAGCTCAAACATCCTTTTTGATGCTGTACGATAGCGATCAAAATTAGGTTCCCTTACAACAAGGTTAGGACATTTCTTCAGTGCTTCCCATAATGGCATTGGAGCCTTTACTCCTTTGGCACGAGCTTCATAGCTTGCTGTTACAACGATACCCCTTCTAGCTTCTGCATTTCCAGCTATAGCTAAAGGCTTTCCCCTTAAGGAAGGATCATAGGCCGCTTCTACAGAAGCATAAAAGCTGTTCATGTCGACGTGGAAAATTATTCTTCCTTTCCCTGTAGTACCAGTTAATTTACCCCTGCCCATTCCAAAGCACCTCCACTCCTATAAAAATATCATGCATCCCCCAAAGTAAAAAATCAAATAAATGATTTTTTGAAGGCTTTTTATTAAAAGATTGTTAATTTCGCTCAAATCCGTTACAGGCGGACGCTTTCCGCGGGCAATGCTTCAGCCTCCTCGGCCATGTCTCTTCCTCTGCGTGTATTGCTCTGTAGCTGCATCCGTCGAGACAACTCGTAGCATACTCGTGAAGTATCGCTCGTCCCTGCGGTGTCTTCAGCTATTGCTTTTCCCGCTGGAGTCGCCGCCTTTCACTCCTTCGAGCTATTTAAAACAACAATTTATGTGCGAGGAGCCTTTTACAAAAAACTTTTGCAGATATACAAAAGAAAAACACTAGAAGAGTTCTAGTGTTTCACATTTTTTTATAATTTTTAATATTTATTTAATTTAACCAACCCTAATCTGTGATATGATTAAATATACTAAAAGGTGGAAAGGCGGTCGATTAATATGTCGGACAATTTCCGAAAGGAGACCACCTACAATCTAGTTTTACTTCTTACTGTTGAAGCGGTGTCCCTATATGCACAAAACGAATGGCCTTCTCCTACATTAAAAGAAATTTCATCCAAAATAGGTTATTCCGAGGAAATGATTCTTGAATCCTTAGAGTTTGGAAAACTTGAGCCCGTAGGCATCCTTCAATAGGATGCTGCGGGCTCCTTCTCTGTTTTTACTGTAGCAGCACGGCGCTTTAAAATAGCCCTTGCTATGTGTACCCCGTTTGCCCCTGCCTGTGCAAGTCCACGTGTTACTCCACCACCGTCTCCACCGGCAAACAACCCAGAAACTTGGGTTTCAAATTCATCTGTCAAAACAGGTCTTGCCGAATAGAATTTCGCTTCAACTCCGTAAAACAAAGTATGTTCTGATGCAATACCTGGTGTTACCTTGTCTAGTGCTTCCATCATTTCTATTAAACTCTTCATTGTATTATATGGTAATACAAGACCAAGGTCCCCTGGAACAGCTTCTTTTAAGGTTGGCTCTAAGAAACCTTCATCAATACGTTTCTTCGTAGATCTTCTTCCTTTTAATATATCACCATATTTCTGAACGATGATAGATCCGCTGGATAAATCATTTGCACGTTCAGAAATTTCTTTTGCATATAAGTTCGGCTTATCAAATGGATCCGTAAATGTGTGAGAAACTAGTAATGCAAAGTTAGTATTCTCACTTCCCAAGTTAGGGTCTTTGTATGCATGGCCATTGGCTGTCATAACACCGCTATGATTTTCCACAACAACATGACCAGAAGGGTTGGAACAGAATGTACGTACTCTTGTCCCAACAGATGTGTTATATACAAACTTAGCTTCATATAGATGCTTATTAATCTCTTCCATAATGACATCGGATGTTTCCACACGAACACCAATATCCACTTGATTATTTACCATACGGTAACCACGTTTTTTCAATAAACTTCCTAACCATTCAGAACCGTCACGTCCCGGTACAATAACAACTTGATCTGCGTAGATTTCCTCTGCCTTTTTTTTCAAACGAACGCCAGTAACTCGTAAACTACCGTCATCTGTTTTTTCTGTAATAATATCTTCCACTTCTGTACGGTGACGGAATTCAGCACGTTCCTCTAAGTATTTATAAATGCTTGTTAATATTTGCAGGTTAACCTCTGTACCTAAATGACGAACATTCGCACGAAGAAGTTTTAAACCTGCACCCATCCCCCGTTTTTCTATGTTCCGAACCTCTTCTGTGTTTGGATCAGTACATTCTACAGGCGCTCCATGGGCAAGGTTAATTTCATCCACATATTTAATTAACTCTAACACTTTGGACGGTGGAAGGTAATCTTGCATCCAGCCTCCAAAAGCTGTTGTAATATTAAATTTACCATCAGAGTAAGCTCCTGCTCCCCCAAATCCACTCGTGATAGAGCATGCAGGCAAACATCCGGTAAATTCCTTACGCCCAGCTGGCGGCGGACATTTTTCAATTTTCTTTTCATTTATTGGGCATCTCCGCTGGTGGATAGCATGCCCTTTATCAATAAACAGAACCTTTAAGTCCGGCTGCTGCTTCGTTAATTCATATACAGTAAAAATTCCAGCAGGTCCCATACCTACAACAATGACATCATATTTGGCCACTTTGGATCCTCTCCCTGTTTTAATTTCTTTGACCGCTTTTCATCTTACCAGAGGATCAGGAAGAAAATCAAGTGATTTCCGAACGTTAGTAAGTATATTTTAACATAACATTCGATTGTTGGTGTTTTTTTATAGATCTTTATAGTTTTTTGTTGTTTCTTCTACCCATTCCACGAACTCTTCCCCATGGAAATGACGATTAAACTCCCTATAAAAACGGAGGAATTCTTCCATAAATTCTTTATTGTTTTTTTGATAGTCTTCAATAAACTCAAAGAATTTATATGTTTTCTGCTGTGATTCATCACGCTTCGCTTTTCCTTCCTTTGTTAATGCAATAAAGGTAACTCGTAAATCTTTTTTATTTTTCGTCATATATATAAGGTCTTTTTCTTGAAGGCGTTTAATAATTTGCATCACAGTGGAACGATCCCATAGGCCTATTTTTGCAATATCAGTTACGGATATTTTCTCCTTAGAGTTAACAATCCACATAACATGCTGCTCAGCAAGGGTTAATCCAATATCTTTTGCATTGGATTGCCACTCTTCCTCTAATACTTTAGACATTCCCCTGATATAATTGATTAATAAATGGTAATTGGACTTTACTGTCATCTCCTCACATCCTCTACTACTCTTTGCCACTCTTCTACTACTTTACCATAATTCGCCATAAATCGTATTGTAAAAGACCTTCTCAATTGAAAATTTTCCATTTTAAAGATTAATAAAAAATGCTCCGGATGCGGTCCGGAGCATTTTTATTATTAGAGCGCGTTCAAAGTCTGTTCAAACGGGAAAAACAGCCCCTTTTTATACGAAAACTATGTTTTAATACATTGTTTATTTTCAAAAGAAGTTGATTGAAGCGAAAGGCACGAGCTGTCTCTTCCTCTACTAGCAAAGCTTCGAAGCGAATCCGTCGAGACAAATCGATGAATATTCGACGAAGCAACGCTCTTTCCTACGGGAAAAGCAACGGCTGAAGACACCGCAGGGACGAGCGACACTTCAGAGAGGCATCACGCGTGATGCCGCTTGAATACGCTCCGAGTTGTCTCGACGGATGCAGCTACAGAGCAATACTCGCAGAGGAAGAGACATGGCCCGAGGAGGCTGAAGCGTTGCCCGCGGAGCCAGGATGGCGACATTACGCCGTTGCCCACAGGACGTGGGCTGCTCTTAGGCGTAATTGGAGTGCCTGAAGCGTAAATCAACTCCCAAATTTAGCCCAGTCAAAAATAGTTTTCATTTATCTGGTGTCTATAAAGACATGGGAGTTTTGAACAGACTCTATTACTATTTTACAGCTTTTTTAATAAGTGCTAAAACTAACTCTGCTGTTTTTACAAGCTCTTCAATAGGTAGTTTCTCATTCGTTGTATGAATTTCCTCATAGCCGATTCCTAGATTTACCGTTGGAATACCAAATCCAGCGATAACATTAGCGTCACTTCCACCACCACTGTGAAGAAGTTTTGGTTCTCTATCGATGGATTTGACAGCCTCTTTTGCCATTTCCACTACATGGTCCCCATCCTCGTGTTTGAATCCTGGATACATTAATTGTATATCTAGATCGACACTTCCACCCATTTCTGCAGCAGCATCTTCAAAGGCTGTTTTCATAGCTGCTACCTGCGCCTCCATTTTTTCTGCTACCAATGAGCGTGCTTCTGCTAAAATATCTACTCGATCACAAACGATATTCGTTTGGGTTCCACCTTCAAAGCGACCTATATTTGCTGTTGTTTCCTCGTCAATTCTCCCTAATGGCATACGAGCTATTGCTTTAGAAGCTACAGTAATGGCAGAAACTCCCTTCTCTGGAGCTACACCAGCATGTGCTGTTTTTCCGTAAACGATGGCTTTCACTTTAGACTGGGTAGGTGCAGCAACAATAATCGTCCCCACTTTGCCATCACTGTCTAATGCATAACCGTATTTTGCAATTAAATCTTTTTCATCTAACGCTTTAGCGCCAACTAGACCTGATTCTTCACCAACTGTAATGATAAATTGGATACTAGCGTGTGCAATATTATTTTCTTTTAATACACGGATAGCTTCAAGCATGGCTGCTATTCCGGCTTTATCGTCTGCCCCCAAAATTGTGCTGCCATCAGACTTTATGTATCCGTTCTCCACAACAGGGGTAATTCCAACTCCTGGAACAACTGTGTCCATGTGAGAAGTAAAGTAAATTGGATCTCCATCTGTTGTACCCTCTAGAGTACAAATGAGATTTCCAGCGCCATGCCCTGTAACAGACATTGTGTCGTCTTCTTTAACCTTTACTCCAAGGGCTTCAAATTTCTCCCTTAAAACATTTGCAATATTTCTTTCATATTTCGTCTCCGAATCCACTTTCACCAATTCAATAAATTCATCAATAATACGTTGTTTATTAACCATGTGCCCTGCCTCCAACCATTGTTTTAAATCTACTGGATAAATTATAGCAAAAAAATGTATCCAAGTCCCCTTTCAACATTAAGTACATGAATTCCTCCGAAAGATAATGATTGGTAAAGCACCTAAAGGGGAATATTTCCATGTTTTTTTCTAGGACGATTCTCCTCCTTTCGTCTTAACATTTCTAAGCTTTGGATAAGCTTTATCCTCGTTTCCCTGGGGTCAATGACATCATCCACCATACCATTTGCAGCTGCAATATAGGGATTAGCAAACTTTTCACGGTACTCCTCAATTTTTTCCATGCGAGTTACTTCTGGATCACTGCTTTCATTAATCTCTTTAGCAAAAATAATATTTGCAGCACCATGAGGTCCCATTACAGCAATTTCAGCATTAGGCCAAGCAAATACGATGTCAGCACCAATTGATTTACTGTTCAGCGCCACATAAGCACCACCGTAGGCCTTCCTAGTAATCACTGTTATTTTCGGAACTGTAGCTTCCGAGTAAGCATACAAAATCTTTGCACCGTGTCGAATGATTCCACCGTGCTCCTGTTTAACCCCTGGGAAAAATCCCGTTACATCTTCAAAGGTGATAAGTGGGATATGGAAGCAATCACAAAATCGGATAAACCGAGATATTTTGTCTGCAGAGTCTATATCTAATCCCCCAGCCATTATCTTCGGCTGATTTGCAATGATACCGACAGACTGTCCATGAATACGCGCAAACCCTACAACTGCATTTTTGGCAAAACGTTCATGAACTTCCATAAAAGAATCTTTGTCTACCACCTCTTTTATGACCTTTCTAACATCGTAGGGTTTTGTTGGATCAATCGGTACAAGTTCAAGTAAATCGTATAAAAAATCGTCCCTCTCTTCTTCAACGTTAATGTCAGGGGGATAATCATCGTTATGTTGTGGTAAATAACTTAGTAGTTCCTTTACCCCATCTAACGCTTTTTCCTCTGATTCATAAGTAAAATGTGCATTTCCACTTTTACTTCCATGAACAGTTGCTCCCCCAAGTGCCTCCGAAGATATAGTTTCTCCAGTAACGGTTTCAATAACCTTCGGTCCTGTTATAAACATTTGACTTGTTTTTTCTACCATGAAAACAAAGTCAGTTATCGCTGGAGAATAAACCGCTCCACCTGCACAAGGTCCCATTATAACGGAAATTTGAGGAATCACTCCGGAATAAATGCTATTACGATAAAAAACGTGTCCATACCCATCTAAAGACAATACCCCTTCTTGTATACGAGCCCCCCCTGAATCATTTAGCCCTACAAATGGCGCTTTATTTTTCACGGCTAAGTCCATTACATTAGCAATTTTCTTCGCATGCATTTCACCCAACGCTCCACCATATACAGTGAAGTCTTGGGCAAATAAGAAAACTAATCTTCCATTCACTTTTCCATATCCCGTAACCACACCTTCTCCAGGAGCAGAACCATTTCGCATACCAAAATCAGTTGTTCTATGTTCAATAAAAGGGTTTAATTCCACAAAAGATCCTTCATCTAGAAAATAATCAATTCTTTCCCTTGCAGTTAGTTTCCCTTTTTCATGCTGCTTTTCAATTCGTTCGTCACCGCCACCTAGCTCTATCTTTCTACGCTTGTCGTAAAGCTCATTAATTTTGTCGTACATATCCATAAATTACTCGTCTCCTTTTTCGGCTTCATCAATAGTTTCACATAATTCTAGTAAAACACCTTTAGCATTCTTGGGATGGAGAAAAGCAATCGGATATCCCCCTGCCCCTTCCTTAGGTGTTTCATCGATTAATTGAACCCCTTCTCGTTTAAGCTGATTAAGGCGATCCTGTAAGCTGGAAACGGATAATGCTATATGATGGATACCTTCACCTTTTTTTTCTAGGAATCTAGCAATCGGACTACCGTTTGTAAGCGGTTCCAATAGTTCAAATTTAAAATTTCCTAAAGGTAAAAAGGCCACCTTTACCTTCTGTGAAGGAACCTCTACTATTTTTTCTACTTCTAAATGTAAATGGTTTAAATAAAACGGTAACGCTTCTTCAATGGAATAAACAGCAATTCCAACATGGTCAATACCCTTTGGACCTGCAAGTAAGGGATCCCCTTGCCCACGGGCCTCTAAAATTGCTTGTTCAATATAGGCAGATATGGTTTTTGTAGATGTACCTGGTGTAAAGATTTTCTTAATCCCTTGTTTTTCTAAGTTTTGTGCATCCTCTAATGGGATTACTCCGCCGCCAAATACGATAATGTCCTCAGCCTGTTCTTCACGAAGAAGCTTTAAAACTTGTGGAAAAAGGACATTATGGGCTCCAGAAAGACTGGATAGACCAATTGCATCCACATCCTCTTGAATGGCCGCCTTTACAATTTGTTTCGGGGATTGCCTTAATCCCGTATAAATAACTTCCATTCCTGCATCACGAAGAGCCTGTGAAATAACCAAGGCTCCACGGTCATGTCCGTCTAACCCTGGCTTGGCTATTAACACACGAATTTTTTCCATCTTACATCTCCCCTTACTAGTTTAATATTCACCGAATACCTCTCTAAGGGTATGGCATATCTCCCCAATTGTAGTATATTGTTTTACTGCTTCAATAATAAATGGCATTAAGTTTTCAGTACCTTCTGCTGCTGTCTTTAGTTGTGTTAATGCTGCTTTTACCTTTTCTTCGTTTCTATTTGCTCTCGTCCCTTGAAGTCTTGCAAGCTGATCATCAACTAAGGAATCGTCTACGCGTAATAGCTCCGGTTGAGGCTCATCATCTAATTGATATTTGTTGACTCCTACAACGATTTCTTCTTGTTTTTCTTGACGTTTTTGAGTCTCGTAGGCTGCCCTTTGGATTTCCTTCTGCATATATTGCTGCTCTACTGCTGCAACTGCCCCTCCACGTTTTTCTATTTCCTCTATATACTCATAAGCTTTCTTTTCTAGTTCATCTGTAAGGAATTCTATATAGTAGGATCCACCTAAAGGATCAATCGTATCTGCTACACCCGTTTCGTTAGCAATTATTTGCTGTGTCCTTAAGGCAATTCTAGCAGAATCCTCAGTTGGAAGGGCAAGTGCTTCATCCTTTGCATTGGTGTGAAGACTTTGCGTTCCCCCTAATGCTGCCGCAAGTGCTTGAATGGCAACGCGAACAATATTATTATCCGGTTGTTGAGCTGTTAGGGTTGAACCAGCTACCTGTGTATGGAACCGAAGTTGCATGCTTTTTGCGTTTTTAGCTCCATACTTATCCCGCATAATGTTCGCCCACATTCTTCTTGCAGCCCGGAACTTTGCAATCTCTTCAAAAAACTGGTTATGACCGTTAAAAAAGAAGGCTAATCTCGGAGCAAAATTGTCTATATCTAATCCAGCCTCGAGAGCAGAATCCACGTATGCAATGGCGTTAGATAATGTAAAGGCTAATTCTTGAACTGCTGTGGAACCAGCCTCACGAATGTGATAACCACTTATACTAATCGTATTAAACTTAGGGGTATTCTCGGTACAATAAGCAAATATATCTGTAATTAGGCGCATTGATGGTTTAGGAGGAAAAATATAAGTCCCCCTTGCAATATATTCCTTTAAAATATCATTTTGAATGGTTCCTTGAATTTTCTCCTTAGGAACTCCCTGTTTTTCTGCAACGACTATATACATAGCTAGTAGAACAGCAGCAGGGGCATTAATGGTCATGGATGTACTTACTTCATCTAAGGAAATTCCATTGAAGAGAATTTCCATATCCTCTAAAGAGTCTATTGCTACTCCAACCTTCCCAACTTCCCCTAACGACATGGGGTCATCGGAGTCATAACCGATTTGAGTAGGTAAGTCAAAGGCAACGGATAACCCTGTTTGCCCTTGTTCAAGTAAGTATTTAAACCTTTTATTCGTTTCTTTGGCTGAACCAAATCCTGCATATTGCCGCATCGTCCAGAAACGGCCACGATACATTGTTCTTCTTACTCCACGTGTGTAGGGAAAATCTCCAGGGAATCCTATATTATCCAAATAGCGTTTATCTATGTTATCTGGAATGTATACTGGGTCAATCTCAATGGATGAGGAAGTTAGGAATTTCTCTTTTCTTTCAGGACGTTTCTTTATTTCCTCTTCCGTTCTCTCTTTCCACTTTTCAAATGACTGTCTGTCTCCCATTGATCTTTTTCCTCCTTATTTAATTAGGCTCCTTTATGCATATATTGTTGTTTATAAGTATATATTTTTCCTTGGATACGCTACAGGCGGGCCTTTCGCTACTCCAAGCTTTTAAAAAAGCCCTATATTTAAAGACAATACATAACATACTATACTTCGATAATTAATCCATAATATCCTTTAAAAAGTTCAGAAAACTCTTACTGTGTTCATAGGTATTTTTTCTCCCCCCTTGTCATTCTTCATAACAACAAGTAAAATATAATATAGTAATATTCAAGGAGGTTAGTCACATGCCCCGCAAATATCGCAAAATACTTATTTATCTAATGATTGCAATTATGGCTCTAGGTACTATTTTAGGTGGAATAGCATTATAAAATTGTAAATCAAAAAGGCTTTCCCTATCGGGAAAGCCTTTTCTCACTATCTAATTATCTGCAATTGCTCCATGTTTTTTACCAATTTCTTCAAAACCTTCATCACTAGATATTACCAGAACCTTCATACCTATAAGTACTTCCTCAAATAGGATTTCTACATCTTCATTT
The DNA here is from genome assembly GCF_030813435.1 of Evansella vedderi. Classification (GTDB taxonomy): domain Bacteria; phylum Bacillota; class Bacilli; order Bacillales; family Salisediminibacteriaceae; genus Evansella; species Evansella vedderi. The sequence goes on from NZ_JAUSUG010000015.1 coordinate 79,429, forward strand.
TTCATCCTTACACAACCATTAGTAACATAGTGTCCGATGGAAGCTGGATTGTTCGTTCCATGTATTCCATAAATTCTCCCATCTGTTTCTTCTGCATCAAACCCGATCCACCTAGAACCTAAGGGATTTTTTTTATTTCCCCCTTCAATGTTCTCTTTCCTGTAGTAAGGGTCTACCGCCTTAACGGTGACAGTATGTTCTCCCTCAGGTGTAACCGAATCTGATTTTCCTGTCGCCACTTCGTACACTTGTTTAACCTCTCCGTCAAGAATGTAGGCCAACTCATTTGTTTTTTTATTTACAATGATATAAGGGTCACCTACAAGCGGGTTTTCTCCAATTGGCCATATGGGAGAAATAACTAATAGTAGTGAAAGAAAAATAAATCGCATCTACGCCATCACTGCCTTTATCTTGACTAGGATGTTTTGAGAAAAATAATATTTGTATGTATTAGTTGTTTGTGAAGTTTTTGTTTTTATTCATATAAAAATGGAATAGTTTCTAATTGGTTGAAACTGCTGCTTAATTATTAAATACTGTTCCATCTCATTGACCAGTTGAAGGAGTGCAGCCCTCGCCTCAAATTCTCCCCGTGAGGATGGGAGTGGCATTTCCTTAAATTGCTTCCTCAACTCCTCCAATTTATGAATAAAAAGACTTGCGGTGTTATTAGGAGTTACCCCTTCACTTAACTCCTCCATAAATTGACCAATCATGGCACCTTGTTCTATTTGAATCTCTATTACTGTTAGCAATGGCATCATTCGCTCAATAATTTCTAGCTGCTTTTCTCTCATTTTGAAATAATTATAATATTGATCCTCATATCGTATTATATGGTTCTCTAGATTTTGAATAGATATATTTTTAGCAGTTTGGAGCAGTGACGCTGCTTTGGTTATTTCCTTTCCGTCCCACTGTCTATCTCCGTATTTAACGTAAACAGCATATTCATGAAAAATTTTTGCATATAGTCTTTCTAGCCGTTGTTGCATTTGATGAAGCTGTCTCTCCACACTTGGCATATAGGTATTCATTAATAAAGCACAACCTATTCCAATGATTATCAAGGAAAATTCATTAAGTAACAGCTCCACTGAAACATAACCTGATGTATATAAGTGAAGTATAACAACACAACTAGTGACAATCCCTGCTTGAACCCTTAACAAAACAGTTGTAGGTATAAATAGCAATAATAATAACCCAACCGTAATGGGATGGTACCCAATAAGTTCAAATAGAACGGATCCATAAAATAGCCCTATTGCACAGGCAAAAAACCGTTCCCATGACATTTGAAGAGACTTTCTCCTTGTTTTCTGAACGCATAAAATCGTTATAATCCCAGCTGATGCAAAAAATTGCAGTTCAAAAAGCTGTGCTATTGCTATAGCTAAGGAGGCACCTAAAGCTGTTTTTAACGTTCGATATCCTATTTTGAACAAAATGATCCCCCTTTTTATGCTTTTAATATATCCTATATTAAGTTGACCAAACTTATAAATACAATAGGCTGTTTTCTAAAGGATTACTTGGATCCGCTACAGGCGGACGATCTCCGCTTCTCCAACCTTTTAAAAAATCAACAAAGTTTACGAAAACAGCCATACAAAAAAACTCCAGTACATGGACTGGAGTTAACATATGTATATGGTGGCGCGCCCACCAGGATTCGAACCCAGAACGTGAGAGCCGAAATCTCATGTGATATCCATTTCACCATGGGCGCATGAAACGGACGATTAACTCGTCCGCACTATAGGAGTATAGCAATAATAAGAAAAAAAATCAAGCCTTTAATGTACTTTTTTATTTTTCCTTAAACTTCTTCATCAAACATCTTTTCAAAACGTTCGTTCATTTGCTCTTCATTATACCCCATTTCAGCAAGTCTTGCAGTTAAGTTTTGGGCCCACAAAGATAAACGCTGTGCCATTTTTTTATACTTTTTTCCTAAAGACCCTTTAGCATCCTTTGCCCGTGCATCGGCATTTGACATCACATTCTCTGAGATAAATAATGCTTTCCATAATGATTCTTCCTCTAGTTTATCTGCATTTTCGTTAAGGTAATCAACAATTTTTTTATAATAACTATCAAATTCCTCAAATGATATTTCTTCTTCCATTTTTAAGTACTCATGAATTTGTTTGTAAAGTTCTTGCATAATAGGCACTCCTTGTTTCTAATATTTTAGTATGTAATGAAGAAAAGGAGGAAATATCCTCCTTTCTCATTATGCTTCGTTTTTAAAGTATTGGTCAAATGCTTTTTCTAATTTTTGTACTACTTCAATTGGTTCATGACCTTCGATTTCATGTCTCTCTACCATTGTTTGAATTTTGCCATCTTTTAATAATGCAAAAGATGGAGAGGAGGGTTCATAGCCCTCAAAGTAGGACCTTGCTTGTGCTGTTGCTTCACGATCTTGTCCGGCAAAGACTGTTACATAATTATCTGCTTTTACTTCGTAATTTTTCATATAAGCTGCTGATGGTCTTGCAATTCCTCCTGCACAACCACATACGGAATTAATCATAACAAAAGTAGTGCCCGTTTTTTTAAATACATCATCAACTTCTTCTGGAGTTGTTAATTCATCATAGCCTGATTGAACCATTTCTTTACGTGCTGTTTGTACAACATCATTCATGAACATTTGAAAATCCATTTAAACCACCCTTTCAAAATAAATAGCTAATCACATATAACTTATGTATATTTTACACTTTATCCATGTTGTTTACCATGGATTTGATTGCTACTTTATAGTATCATCTTCATAGGAATTTTGCATTCAAATTTTATCCATTTATATCTATAACAGATTCGGAATTATAGTTTGTACTACAATAAAATGAAAAAAAGAGGTGACTCAAAAGGTTAAAAAACACCTTTTAGTCATCCTCCTTATAAGTAATAAATTATTGTAATGCAGTTCTTAGAGTTTCCAAATTCCTTCGCATCAAACTGAAATAATCTTCTCCGTTATCTATATCTTCTTGCATAAGAGTTTCTAAATTGTGTATCCATAAAGCTTCAGCATTTACTTCCTCACGAACAGTTTCTGCTATATTCATTGGAATATTTTGTTCAAACATAACGTAGTTAATATCATTTACTTCCATAAACTCAATAATATCCTGCATTTGGCGGATAGACGGTTCATTAGTTGGGGAAATTCCCGCTATTCCCACTTGATGAATCCCATATCTCTCCTCCCAATATCCATAACCAGCATGGGATACAATAATAGTATCTTTGGAGATTTCCTCCGCCATTGCTATAAATTCTTGATCTAACTGTTCAAGGTCAGATTTTAATGTTTCAAAATTTTCCTCAAAGAGCTCTTTTGCTTCTGGTCGAAGTTCTACCAATGCTGTCTTAATATTTTCAGCCAATTGAATAGCACGAATTGGATCTAACCAAACATGTGGATCTTCTTCTCCATGAGAATGTCCATGGTGGTGGTCATGATCATGATCGTGATTATCGTCACCATGTTCATGATCATGGTCATCATCTTTGTTTCCGTGTTCGTGATCATGATTGTGGTCATGGTCGTGATCGTGATCGTGGTCATGATCGTGATCATGGTCATGGTCGTGACTATGTCCATGGTCATGGTCGTGATCATAATCGATTAGTTCAATACCATCAGCGGCAGTAATAACTTTTACATCGTGTGTTTCAACGGTTTCTTTAATTCGATCTGCAAAGCCTTCAAATCCTGCTCCATTATAGATGAATAAATCCCCATCTGCAATTTGAATCATTTGATTTGCTGTTGGCTCAAAGCTATGTGCATCAGCACCAATTGGTATTATATTAGTTACTTCGACATGTTCTCCACCTATTTTTTTTGCAAAATCTTCTAATGGATATAATGTAGTAAATACAGAAAGTGGTTCAATTTCATCTTCCACAACCTCTTCTGCTTCTTCTTCTACTTCAGTCTCCATTGTTTCCTCGTCTAATCCTTGATCTGCTTCTCCTTCATTTTCTCCACATGCTGCTAAAATCATAGATAGAATAAGGATGAATGAAAATAAGATCGATAATCGTTTCATTTCTTTTCCCCTTTCGTAATCATTACGTTTTATAACCCAAAAAGAATTATATCGTAGTTATTACGATTTGTAAATAAGAATGACTACGATCAAGCATTTTTTTTTATAGGCAAAATCTTTCAAAAAAATAGGCCCTATAAAGGCTATGAGCAAACCTTTATAGGACAACCCTTTAATTGGAACTTTTTATCCCTTTCCGTTATTGACTATTTAATTATTCTCTTTAAAAAGCTCCCTATGATCCTCATTCCATTTTTTATGTAGTTGTAGTAGAGCCGGTAACAATGATTTTAATTTTTCATCATCTCGTCTTTCTACTGCTTCTAAAAATTGCTCATGGTAATAGGAATGTTTTTCCTTCCACTCTTCAGTTATTGCAGGAAGTTCAAGCTCTTTCCCTTCCTTTTTCATTTCTTTTATTTTTTTCAAAATAGCCTCTTTTTCACGGGTAATTTCTATCCACTCTTCTTTTAGGTCTGGACGGTACTTATCAATGAGAAGTTCATAATAAAAGTTTATATGTGCTTTCATTTGTGAATGTTTATGAAATATATCCTCATATTTTTCTTGTTGATCCGTCCTCTCTTGCAACTCTAATTGATCATCATCTTCTGCAAAAGCTTGTAAAGGTAAAATAGTTAAAAACAGGCATAGGCATAGGCATACAAGTTTCATTGGTTTCAATTTAATCTACCTCCCTCATTGTCCCCTAGTATGCACAAGATAAAAAGTGACTATGCGAACGAAGAGTTATAATAGAATAAGGGTGACTCAAAAGCTTATAAGATATCTTTTAAGTCACCCTCTTTTTAGAGCGTGTTCAAACGGGGAAAAACAGCCCCTTTTTAAACAGACTCTTTTAATATATAGAAGTATTTTTTTCGTTCATACTTTCTAAGCTATTTTTAATATGTCCAAGAAACTTCCCGCATACAAGCCCATCAAGAATACGGTGGTCCAAAGACATACATAAATTGACCATATGGCGAACAGCAATCGCATCGTTTTCCAATACTACCGGTCGCTTGACAATGGATTCTACGGATAGAATGGCGGCTTGTGGATAGTTAATAATTGGCTGTGACTGTATAGAACCAAACGATCCAGTATTATTAACTGTAAAGGTACCACCTTGCATATCTTCCGACTTAAGTTGATTTGTTCTTACTTTGGTCGCAAGGTCATTTATTTCCCTCGCCAACCCTTTTACGGTCTTTTCGTCAGCATGCTTTATCACTGGAACAAAAAGTTCATTTTCTGTCGCTACTGCTAATGATATATGAACATCTTTATGGCGGATTATTTTATCTCCAGCCCACATTGAATTTACTTGTGGGTATTCCTTAAGGGCATCAACTGTTGCTTTAATGAAGAATGGTAAGAAAGTAAGCTTAATATCTTCTTTCTTATAGAACTCATCCTTCATCTTATTTCGATAGCGTACAAGGTCAGTTACATCCACTTCAATCATCATCCATGCATGTGGTGCTTCATGTTTAGAACGAACCATATTGTTTGCAATTGCCTTACGTACTCCGCTTATTGGCAGCTCCTCAACACGTCCAGAAGTGGTATATGGTGGAGTTGGCGCTTGCTTCGTTTCAACCCGATCTGAAACAGCAGCTTTTCCAGGAGTTCTTACTTCTTTAACAGGTTCAGTCATTGGTGCCCCTTTAGGAACTCCTCCACTCTCAATAAGTGTTAATAAGTCTTTCCTAGTAATACGGCCACCTCTACCACTTCCATTTACTTGTTCTAAATTTATATCATGTTCTTGAGCTAATTTAAGTACAGCTGGTGAGTACCGCTTTTTATTAGATGTATCAGCTGGTACTTGCTCTTGTGTTCCAACTACTTCTTCTTGAAGAGTCTCTACAGTAACTTCCTCTTCAGCCTCACCTTCCACTGTAATGGTACAAATTACTTCTCCCACTGCAATGGTTTCGTCTTCCCCTGCAATAAGTTCTTTTATTGTTCCAGTATACGATGATGGAATTTCAGCATTTACTTTATCTGTCATTACCTCAGCAATAGGATCGTACTTATTCACTTGGTCCCCTGGCTTTACAAGCCATTTTGTAATGGTTCCTTCTGTCACACTTTCCCCAAGCTGTGGCATAGTAATTTTTGTGGCCATTTCTGGCACCTCCTTGCAGCTCTATGCTCGTATTAAAATTCAGCCAGCTCTTTCATGGCTTCTTCTATTTTATCGGGATTCACCATAAAGTATTTTTCCATTGTAGGAGCATAAGGCATAGCAGGTACATCAGGACCGGCAAGCCTCTGTATTGGTGCATCTAGGTCAAACAAGCAATTCTCTGCGATAATAGCTGAGACTTCACTCATAATGCTGCCCTCTTTATTATCCTCCGTTACTAGCAAGACTTTACCTGTTTTACTAGCAGCTTTCATAATAGCCTCTTTATCTAATGGGTACACTGTTCGTAAATCAAGAATATGGGATTCATAACCTTGCTTTGCCAAATTTTCAGCAGCTTGCATGGCCATATGTACACATAAGCCATATGTGATGACAGTGATGTCATCCCCTTCACGCTTTACGTCCGCCTTCCCAATAGGTAATGTATAATCCTCATCAGGGACTTCTCCTTTAATCAGTCGGTATGCCCGTTTATGTTCAAAGAACAGAATTGGGTCATCACTTCGAATAGAGGCCTTCAAGAGACCTTTAACATCATAAGGTGTAGAAGGCATTACAATCTTTAAGCCAGGGACGTTAGCAAACAACGCCTCCACAGATTGAGAATGATATAATGCCCCGTGAACTCCACCACCATATGGTGCACGTATGGTAATTGGACAATGCCAATCGTTATTTGTCCTGTAACGAATTTTTGCTGCTTCTGAAACGATTTGGTTAACTGCAGGCATGATAAAATCTGCAAATTGCATTTCTGCAATTGGTCTCATTCCATACATAGCCGCACCAATCCCTACACCTGCAATCGCCGATTCTGCAAGGGGGGTGTCGATGACTCGTTCCTCACCAAACTGTTCATATAAACCATTAGTAGCGCGGAATACGCCCCCACGTTTTCCTACGTCTTCCCCTAAGACAAAAACATTTTCATCTCGCTCCATCTCTTCTCTAATCGCTTGAGTAACTGCTTCTATATAAGAAATTACCGGCATCCTGTCATCACTCCTCTCCATAAACGTATTTTAATGCATGCTCTGGCTCCGCATACGGAGCTTTCTCTGCATAATCTGTTGCCTCATCGATGACTTTACGTAATTTAGCTCTAATTTCTTCCTCTTTTTCGTCTGTTAAAACCCCAGTATCTTTTAAATAAGAACCAAACGTAATAAGGGAATCAATTTTTTTCGCTGCTTCTACTTCTTCTTTTGCACGATAAACACTATCATCATCATCACTTGAATGTGGGGTCAATCGGTAAGATACCGTCTCAATTAGAGAAGGACCTTCCCCTTTTAATGCCCTTTCCCTTGCTTTGGAAATAGCCTCATAAACAGCTAATGGATCATTTCCATCCACCGTTTCCCCATGAATACCATAACCTACAGCACGATCGGATACATTTTCACAATTTAACTGTTTTTCTAATGGAACTGAAATGGCGTATTTATTGTTCTCACACATGAAAATCACAGGTAAATCATGAACACTAGCAAAATTTATCCCCTCATGGAAATCCCCTTGGTTAGAGGAGCCTTCTCCAAAAGTTGTGAATGCCACAAAGTCCTCTTTTTTCATCTTAGCTGCTAACCCAAACCCAACAGCATGCGGTACCTGAGTTGTTACTGGTGAAGAGCCTGTTACAATACGATTTTTCTTTTGACCGAAATGTCCTGGCATTTGTCTTCCTCCAGAGTTCGGGTCCTCTGCTTTGGCAAAACCAGAAAGCATTAACTCTTTTGGAGTCATTCCAAACCTTAATACAACGCCCATATCACGATAGTATGGCAAAACATAGTCTTTTTCCTTATCCAAGGCCATTGCAGCACCAACCTGGGCTGCCTCCTGTCCTTGGCAGGAAATAACGAATGGAATTTTACCAGCACGGTTTAATAACCACATTCGTTCATCAATCATTCTAGCGAGTAACATCGTTTCATACATTTCAAGAACATCATTGTCAGATAGACCTAGCTGCTGATGTCGGTGATTTTTACTCAATGGACTCCCTCCTTAATCTTAAAAATTATTTTATATTGTTTTGATAAACATTTATCTAGTAAGGCCAACTTATAAATAATTAAAGCTACTCTAGCTATGAATAGCCTTACCATCTACTGCAAGTGCAGCTTCCCCAATGGCCTCCGATAAACTAGGGTGTGGGTGAATTGTTTCTGCCACTTCCCAATGAGCAGCGTCTAGGAGCTTTGCTAATGCAGCTTCCGAAATCATATCTGTGACATGTGGTCCAATCATATGAACACCAAGAAGATCATCCGTTTTTTCGTCAGTTACAAACTTCACAAAACCGGATGTATCACCATAAACAAGGGCTTTACCAATGGCTTTAAAAGAGAAGGTACCAGTTTTTACTTCAAATCCCTTTTCCACCGCCTCCTGTTCCGTTAGACCTACACTGGCTACTTCAGGAGAAGAATAGGTGCACTTAGCGACTAGTTCTTTATTTAATGGATGAGGTTTTTCTCCAGCCATATGCTCTACGGCAATCATTCCTTCATGGGACGCCACATGTGCAAGCTGGAGTCCACCAATAACATCACCAATCGCATAAATATGTGATTCCTTCGTTTGATAATATTCATTGGTTACAATAACATCTTTTTCTGTTTTGATATCGGTATTTTGGAGACCGATATCTTCAATGTTGGCGGCTCTTCCTACAGAAACTAATACTTTGTTAGATTCAACCGTTTTTGTTTCCCCTTTATATTCATACGGTACATGTACTTGATTTCCTTCTATAACTTTTACCTGATTTGAAAGAACTTTTGCGCTAGTAATAACCTTTACCCCTTTTTTCTTCATAGCCCTAAGAATCTCTTTCGAAATATCTTCATCTTCTAATGGGAGAATTCGAGGTAGATACTCCAATAAAGTTACTTCTACACCAAAATCGGCTAACATGGATGCCCATTCTATACCAATTACTCCGCCCCCAATTATAGTCATGGATTTTGGCAACTCTTCTAGCTGTAGTGCTTGATCAGAAGTAAGAATATGCGTTTCATCAATAGTTAATCCAGGCAAAGATTTTGGTCTGCTACCTGTAGCGATTAAAACATACTTAGGTATTAACATTTCATTTTCAGACCCATCGTTTTTTTCTACTGATATAGTACCTGGTGATGGTGAAAAGATAGATGGACCTAATATTCTCCCATGCCCTTTATAAATATCTATTTTTCCTTTTTTCATTAAATGTTGGACACCTTTATGAAGTTGGTCCACAATACCTTGCTTTCTTTCTTGTACTCGCAGAAAGTTTAGAGTGGGATTTTCAGTGTCTATACCAAATTCACTACTTTTTTGAACAGTTTTATATACTTCTGCACTGCGCAATAACGCCTTACTTGGAATACATCCCTTATGTAAGCATGTTCCTCCCAATTTCTCCTTTTCTACCACAGCTACTTTTAAACCAAGCTGCGAGGCACGAATTGCCGCAACATAACCACCAGTTCCAGCACCTAGTACTACTAAATCATATTCCTGTGCCATGCTCGAAAACCTCCCTTTTTCTTAGTTCAACAACAGACTATATTTATCCTGCAACGTATATTTTGGCTTTCTCTTCCTCTCGGAGAACTCGAAGAGCTCCTTCTGCTAACGCTTGCAGTTCGTTTTCACCCGGTTTTATAATTACATCAGAAATCCATTGTATCCGGTTTGTTATAAGCTTAACGAATTGTTTACCGTATGCTAATCCCCCCGTTAAGACAATAGCATCTACTTTTCCAGACAACACAACCGCAGCTGCACCAATTTCTTTAGCAATTTGGTAAGCCATTGCCTCGTATACTAACTCAGCTTTTTCATCACCTTTTGCAATTCTATTTTCAACTTCTATTGCATCATTAGTACCGAGATAACCGACAAGTCCACCTTGACCTACAATCTTCTTCATTACTTCATCAGCAAAATATTCTCCTGAATAACACATGGACACAAGATCCCCTGCCGGAACAGTTCCAGCACGTTCTGGTGAAAATGGCCCCTCCCCATGCAATCCGTTGTTCACATCAATAACCCTGCCATTTTTATGGACCCCTACTGTAATACCTCCACCCATATGTACTATTATTAATTGAAGATCACTATACTCTTTATTAAAATCGTCTGCAACACGGCGAGCCACTGCTTTCTGATTTAAAGCATGAAAAATACTTTTTCTTTCAAAATCTGCAAATCCAGATATTTTTGCAATAGGATCCATTTCATCTACTACAACTGGGTCTACGATAAACGCTTCAATGTTAAGTTGAGAAGCTATTTCATGGGCAAGAATGCCTCCTAAGTTAGAGGCATGCTGCCCTGAAAAACCATTCCGTAAATCTTCAAGCATTGCCTCATTTACAGAATAGGTCCCACCTTCAATAGGTCGAAGAAGACCTCCTCTCCCAACAACCGCAGAAAGTTTAGATAAATTAATTCCATTATTATCTAAGGTTTCAAGAATCATTTGTTTTCGAAATGGGTATTGATCGATAATGGAGTGAAATTCATTTAACTGGTCACGATCATGACGAATGGTTTCCTCAATAATCATTCTTTCATTATCAAATACTCCAATTTTTGTAGATGTTGAGCCTGGGTTGATTGTTAAAATCCGTAATTCTTTTTCCACTTGTAATACCCTCCATAGTAAAGCAAGTTTTCCGTACTGTTAATAATGTTAAAATAATTTAAAAGGCCGTTTTCTAAAAGATTGTTGCTTTTTGATAAGATAAATCTTTCACTTCTTCGAGTTATCGAAAAACAAAATCTATGGGAAAGAGCCTATTTAAACACGGATCTCTTCCTCTACTAACATATATTCAATTAGTGTTCTCATGTTTTCAACGGTGAACCCTTGTCGGTTTCGACAAGGGTCATTTTGTTCCTTGAGACTTTACCTTCTGCCTCGGCTTAAGATATCCATTCCGTTTCGCAAGAATTGTTTTCTTGATTTACGCATTCCCTCTATACGTTCCTCAGCCATTCTGTCAGCTGCAGCGTAAGTAGGGATGTTATCTCTTTTGGAAATTTCAAAAATAGTAGATATTTTATCATAAATGGTTTCTACCTTTTTAAGAGCCCGTTCTCGATTATATCCAAGGAGCTCATCTGCTACATTAATTACGCCACCGGAATTGATGACATAATCAGGTGCATAAACAATTCCCATTTCTTGTATAATATCACCATGTCTTGTTTCCCTTAATTGATTATTTGCTGCTCCAGCAATTACTTTAGCCTTCAATTGTGGAATAGTTTCATCATTAATTGTTGCACCTAATGCACAAGGAGCATAAATGTCACAATCTACTGAGTAAATATCCTCCGTATCTACTGCTTCTGCACCAAATTCTTCCACCGCTCGTTGAACTGCTTCTTTATTAATATCAGTCACTATTAATTTTGCCCCTTCTTCGTGAAGATGACGGCACAATGTGAAGGCAACATTTCCCACTCCTTGTACAGCAACTCGCTTCCCTTCAAGGGAATCAGTCCCAAATGCTTCCTTAGCAGCAGCCTTCATCCCTACATAAACCCCATAGGCTGTAACAGGGGATGGATTTCCGGATGAGCCGAATGCTGGAGAAATACCCGTTACAAAGTCAGTTTCCTGATAAACCAAGTCCATATCCTCAACAGTTGTCCCTACGTCCTCAGCAGTAATATAGCGGCCATTTAAGCCTTGGATAAAGCGGCCGAATGCTCGGAACATTGCTTCATTCTTATCCTTTCTTGGATCGCCTATAATTACCGTTTTCCCTCCACCAAGGTTTAGTCCAGCTGCAGCATTTTTATAAGTCATTCCCTTTGCTAAACGAAGGGCATCTTCAAAGGCTTCCTCTTCTGTTGCATATGTCCACATTCTCGTTCCACCGAGGGCTGGCCCAAGTGTCGTATCATGAATAGCTATGATTGCTTTCAAACCTGATTGTTTATCTTGACAAACTACAACCTGTTCATAATCAGACGTTTCCATGTACTTAAATAGTTCCATGTTAATTCCTCCTCTTCATATCTATCATTAAGCTTCTATTGAACTTATAGCTAACAACATAGAAAGTAACTTACTTTCAACCTTATCCGTCCGGGACGTGAGTATGATTGGCGCCTTCGCACCAACGATTATTCCCCCTACTACAGCATTTCCGAAATAAGTTAAAGATTTATATAAAACATTACCTGCTTCAATTGATGGAGCTAATAAAATATCCGCTTTCCCTGCAACTTCTGATGTGATTCCTTTTTGCTTAGCAGATTCTTCCGAAATTGCATTGTCAAGACCAAGAGGTCCATCAACAATACAATTTTTCAATTGACCTCTACGATTCATTTGTGTAAGAGCAGCTGCATCCAAAGTCGCCTGCATGGCTGGATTAACTGTCTCCACCGCAGTGATTACAGCGACCCTTGGTTTTTCTATACCAATGTGTCTTACTGCATCAACAGCATTTTCAATTATCTGCTCCTTATCACGTAAATCTGGAGCTATATTCATGGCTGCATCTGTTAAGAAGAGGAGTTGTTCTTTGTCCGCAAAGGAAAAACCTGCTAAATGGGAAAGTACCTTTCCTGTTCTTAATCCCACTTCTTTATTTAAAACTGCCTTTAGGAGTGTTGATGTAGATAACATCCCTTTCATTAAAGCGTTTCCTTTCCCCTCACTCACTAATTGAACGGCCTTTAGAGCTGAAGCCTTATCATCCTCTGCATTAACCTTAGCTACTTTACCTTCTAGTTCTTTAGGGATTTCAGCTTCCTCCAATAATTTTTCCATTTCCTTCAATGGACCAACTAATATAAAGGATGCTAAATTCCTTTCTAACGCTTGCTTCATTGCTAAAAATAACGATGCATCTACAGCATGAGCAATGACAATTGTCCGATTGCTATTACGACTTTGAACGGCTTCCATTAGCTTTTCCAATGCCATGCTTTCTCACCTTCCTTACTTTTTACTCTTTCCAATTCAATATAAATGCAAGAATTATGCCAAAAAATGAATATATAGTAATCGTTCAAATTGTGTGGATAACAACAACGAAACCTGCAAGAAAATTCACACCACGCAAAAAATTGCGTGCAACCATATTCAGTTACATAAATTATAGGGTTATTCCATACTTGTCCAATTTATAATAAAGATTTCTTATGGAAACTCCCAACTCTTGAGCTGCTTTCGTCTTATTTCCATTATTATTGGTCAAAACTGATAAAATCATTTCTTTTTCTGTGGAATCCAATACTTCCTGCAAAGTTTTTTTCTCTATATGTCCTGTTTCATTAGGAACATGAATGGAATACTTACCTTCAAGTGGAGGAAGATGCTTAGCATCAATTAGTTTCTCTGTATAATGCATATGGATCATAGCTCTACCTAATATATTTTCTAGCTCCCTCACATTCCCTGGCCAATGGTATCCTTTTAGTAGTTGTTCCCCTTGAGTTGTAACTCCTTCTACACTTCTACCGTAATCTTGGTTTAATTTAATGATTAAATGACTGCATAATAGAGGAATATCTTCACTTCTTTCGCGCAGAGACGGTATAAAAATAGGCATACGATTTAAGCGATAGTACAAATCACTTCTAAATTCCTTTTTATCTAACTTTTTTTCCATATTCACATTTGTAGCAGCAATAACCCTTACATCTATAGAAATAGGGTTAGTACCTCCCACCCTTACAATTTCCTGTTCCTGTAATACTCTAAGCAATTTCGCCTGGGTTGGGGGAGTTATTTCACCAATTTCATCTAAAAAAATACTGCCTCCATTAGCCTCTTCAAAAAGTCCTTTCTTCCCCCCTCGTTTTGCACCTGAAAAGGCTCCTTCTTCATACCCAAATAATTCACTTTCTAGTAAAGTTTCAGATATAGCTGCACAATTTACCCTAATAAATTTGTTATACTTTCGTTTACTTGCATTATGTATTGCATGAGCAAACAACTCCTTCCCTGTTCCACTTTCCCCTTGAAGCAGAATTGTTACTGGAGTTATGGCAGCCATCTTTGCTTGTTGAATGGCGATTTGTAATTCCTCTGAGTCTCCAATAATATCTTCAAAGCTGTATTTAGCTTCCAATGTACGAATAATTTGCTTCGCCTTTTTTAACTCCGTATTTAATGTTTCTATTTCTGACATATCATGAATGACTCCAACACTTCCTTTTATCCTACCGTCAACTATAATTGGAGCTACATTAACAATGACATCTTTCCTGTTAGGACCTACCTTCATTTTCGTCCCTCTGACAGGTTTTCTTGTTTTTAGAACTCGCATATGCATGCTCTCACCTTCAGAGATGTCTGTGGATGCAGGTTTTCCGAGAACTTCCTCTGGAGAAAGACCGGTTAACCTAGTATATGCAGGGTTAATTATAAGTCCCTTTCCCTCTTCGTCAACGACGGAGATAGCATCATCGGAGGATTGGATGATTGCCTCTAACATTTGCTGAATGCTTTTTAAGTTTGTCACTTCTTCTGCCATGTTTACTATTTCCGTAACATCTTTAAAAACTCCTAAGGCTCCTATTAATTCATGAGCTCTATACATAGGGACCCTTGTTGTAATTATTGTTCTATCATTTCCGATCAGCTGCCGCTGATTCGTTTCTGTTTTTCCTGTTTTTAACACCCGTGGAAGTTTACTTGTTGGCAGGACCTCTTCAATTTTCCTTCCAATCACTAATTCCTTCTTCAAACCGGTCATTTCTTCTGCCCTTTCATTGAGCAAGGTAATACAATGATCTAAATCTATAGCTACCATTCCATCATGGGTTGAATTTAAAATTATATCCAATTTTGAATTATGCTGAACCACTTCATCTATAAGCTTTTCTTTTTCTTTCACTAGAGAAAACACGAAAGACGCAACGGAACTGGGTATTATAGTTGTTGGTTCATTCTTCAATGATTCCCTAATTTCATTTAATAGGTTTTGATTTCCTGTAACCTCTACAACAATATCTATCGGAGAAAGGGATTGGTAGGCGATTCTCCAATCTTGAAAGGTAGGAATTCCGAAAGAACTAGCTTTCTTCACACCTTCTCGCTCTATGTTTTTATCTACAACACCAATGATATTAAACTGTTCGGTTTGTTGGAATACATCTAATAATGCAGCACCCCCGTCCCCTGCACCAATAAGCAATAAACGTTTCATTTCAGCCACCTCCGGAACAGTATTTCTCTTAACATGCAATTTTTTTCACACTTATAACTATACATTAAAACTAATGGAATGTCTTTCTTCCATTTGCCCATCTGACGTTCTTCCTATAAAATAAATATGAAGCTTGTTATTATTTTTCATTTATTTTGAAGAGGGGATTAGGTTAATGACTTTCCAACGTTTTTTAGCATTATGTATACTGCTTATTCCTGTTTTTTTGGCCGGTTATGGAATTAAGTTAATGAGGGATACATTATTTCAACGACTAATATGGCCTTATGAATGGCTATGGCTGCAGTTCTTTGTAGGTATCTTTGCTCTTGTTGTAGGAGTATGGTTTATTGGTGGTTTCATTTTACATCGCGACCGAAAAAATAATAGAGTTGCACCAAAGTTTAAAAAACCAGAAGAGGGTAATTCATAACAATCGAATTACCCTTTTTTTATTCTATCCGTCCTAACTTATCTATTTGTCTTAATCCAGGCGTGTTTTCTACCCACTTTTGAATAGATACTTTTTCGGCTATCCAAGTAATGCAAAGGGAAAACAGTAAAAGAAAAGTGATAAGGTGACCCATATTTGTTTGTACAGCAGTCACTGCACCCAAAGCCCCAATAAGAGTAGCCCCATTGTCTCCAAGCATAGCCAACATCCTCGACTCATAGAAGGCCCACATAATCAGTATAAGAATGTAACCTCCAAATACCCATAAATTCCATTGTAAAAATAACAAAGGGACAGTAATAATGATTAAAGCTACCTTCCATACTCTAAGTGGTTTAGTATCCAGTAAGTTCATTGTATGCGGTAAAAATATCAACAGCAAGAAGGAGATCCATAACGGTGCCCCCAGCTCCCTAGGAAACATGATATAAAATAAACTTACCAAAACTGTCCCCACAGCCTTTAAAAATCCTGTTGATATCTCGTACTTTTGTACAAATAATTTAAGATGACCTCTAATCCCCTTTGGATAAGGCTTACCGTAACGGTCATCTATAAAACCTAACAACCAAATAGTAACTAGATAGAAAAGGGCCACTATATGAGAAACGATGTTTTGCAATATAATATAATCCATTAAAATCAATAGTATAAAGATAGTTCCAAGACTGTATGGGACTGACTTTCCCTTATAATTAATTACTTGCCAACGGAATTTGTTAAATAAGAAAGTTATTACGTAAAAGAGAGCTCCAGTAAGGATAAGTATCACTATGAAAAATTCCATAACGTGATCTCCATTTCTAACCATTGTTTTGCCCTATGTCTAAATCCTCTCAAGTCTTTCCTTGTCGTTCGATGGGACATATTTGTGTTTATCTCACGTAGTTTTGCCCCATGCTTAAGGAAAGTAAGATTTAAATACATCTCTAACCCAAATCCTTTTCCTTGATGAGATAAAATTATTGGAATCCAATTACGATGAAAAGCTCTTTGACCTGATAAGGGAGCCGTCAAAAAAACTCCAGTTTCTCTATAAACAACATTTCTCGCTCGTTTTTTAACTAATCCAAATCCCCGTTGCTTAAATTGCGGTAATACAGCAATAGTCATGTCAATATGATCCTCAATTAATGGGGTTAGTAGCTTCTTAGCCTCTGATGCTGTTTCACCAATATCCCCATCTAAAAGTATGATCCACTCCCCTGTTGCTCTTTGAATACCAGTAAATACTGCCGCCATTTTTCCCTTATTCTTTTCATGTTTAAATACTTTCTGTGTATACCGTAATGCAATTTCCTCTGTTCCATCTTCACTGCCATCGTCCACAACAATGACTTCATTTACCCATGGTTGATTTATTAGTGACTTTAATGTATTTTCAATTTTATTTGATTCATTAAAGGCTGGTATAATTATGTCAGCTTTCATCTACGCGATACTCCTCTGTCAAAGAATTTTCCAACATGTATTCTCTTACCATCTGGAGATTATTAGGAATGGATAACCAATGGTTTACCGCCTTTAAATCTGAGATCCTTTCCCCCGCATACATTCTTGTAAGTAATGTTGATCCCATACCTTCTCGTGCTTTTTCTACCAGTTCAACAACTGAGTTTCTACATCCTAATGTAAAAATGTGCTCACTTTCAGACACATAAGCTAGCATTATAGCTAGATCTTCACTTAATCCTGGGAAAGGAATGGCTTCACATGGTATGGAAAGTTGTTTTAACCGCTCTTGACCAGGACTAGTTCCATTCATATAAGAATGGGCTATATAGCGGCACGAATACTTAAATACCTCCTTTGGAATGGAATCCATGTCACCTATAATATAATCCGGTTTAATGTTATAGTGATAAAGTAAAGCAGAAGCACCATCTACTGCTATAATAGAACAAGGTTTTTGCTTAATATAGGAGCGAACGATTTGAAGATCTTCTTCTACTCCAGGTCCCCTTGCCACAACAAATGTACATTGGTCTTCTAGATCAGTTAATTTAGGAAGGGCTTCTACTGCTTTAATAAATGTATCTAGTTCCATATTGGCAAAATGAAAACTGTTTGTTACAAATTTTCTATACAGGTTATTAAATTGAAAATTGCCTTCCATCGATTTTTCTTGTACATGTTGAACAGTATAGGGGAATATATTACCAAGCACTTCCCATTTATTATGTATCTCAAAATATGCTTTACTATTAGCAATTCGAATAAGGGTTGGTTCTGATAACGGATACCTCATAGTTGAAACAAGATCATAAACTGGAATACCATGGTCGATTAAATGTGAAACCCCTGTCCTTGGTAACTTCCCAGTCATAGAAGCACGAGTGTTGATTACCCCTTTTACATTTTTTCTGACCATATCTTCAGCAGCAACAATATCGATATCTTCATGTTCAATAATAATAATTGAATGAGGAGGAATGTCATGAAGTAATTGCTTGGTGATCCTGCCATAATAAGCTCTTCCTTCCAACTCAATGCTTTCCATATTGATCCCCCCATTCTTGTACTAATTATAGTATGAACCAATTCATTCAAAAGAATGAGGGAAAATTGTACAACCAAAAAAGACCATATCAGACTATAATCCCCCCTTTTGTATAACAACTAATATACAGTTACTGAACCACTAAACATGTTCATTGTACAGGCAAAGTTATAGATTCCGGGTTCCAATTCACCAAGCTCAATAAAGTTTTCCTCTCCAGAAGTTATTTTTACACGGAAGTCTAAATCATTTGAATAAATATATATAGCACAGCTAATTAAATTATCAATCGCTTTAAAGTTTAGTACTACTGACTCACCTGTAGGTATGGATATATTATTAGGTTCATACGAAAACATTTGTACATTAATCACCGCTTGTAGAGAATCTCCATTGTACGTAGTAAGTGGAACTTCGAAATCATTTGGGGCATCCGATTCTGATAAAACATAGTCAGTACTAAACACGGAGAAAGCAATAAATAAAACAATTATGATTAAAAATGAAGGGTTTAAAAGAAAGGGTTTTTTTAGCTCCACCTTGCTTTTTTTCACCCTTGCTGTTATTTCCTCATCAATAACTTTAACTAAGACGATCATTACAATAACAAAGATCGCTAAAATAAAAACGACCATCATATTTACCTTAGAAGGAAGGAGCATTACACCCAGCATAGCTCCCATCATCCCCCCCATAATACCTGCACCAAGTCCATCTAATGCAGCCATTAGGGATATTGGCTTGCCGGTAATATATCCAACAATCATTCCAAATACTACCCCTATAATTGTAGGTGTACTTAAATCAACCTTATATATAACCCCTACAATTGTTCCAATTGATACACTTGACATCATTGCGTTAGTCATTGCAATCATCATTCCACCCATACATGTAAGACGCTTCCGATGATGATAAGTGTAATAAGTTACGAATAATGTTGTGGCAACAATTAAAATAATACTCACAGCTATTAACATGGTCTCACCTCCATTCTAATTACCCTTAAAATTTCTGGTTATGGCATTTTATTTATACTTAAATTATAAATGTACCAATATTTCAGACAATGAATAAGTTGTGAATAATCAACGTTTTGATAAACTATTTCACTAATTAGTCAATGATTCTTTACAATTTCTTCATAAAGAGAGGGATAAAAAAAAGATACTCGATAAATCCTAAAATTTATCGAGTATACTTTCTTTTTCATTTATTTTATTGGCCACTAAATCCATTACTATAGAATGGTAAAACGAATCTTAGCTAACTTTATGTTCGATTCGTAATTTATCCGCTACCATAGCAATAAATTCAGAATTCGTTGGTTTTGCTTTTGACACACTTACTGTATAGCCGAACATTTTGGAAATAGATTCTATATTCCCACGACTCCATGCTACTTCGATTGCATGACGAATTGCACGTTCTACACGACTTGCTGTTGTGTTATACTTCTTAGCAATGTCAGGATAAAGTACTTTTGTTATGGAACCTAATAACTCAATGTCATTATATACCATTGTAATTGCTTCTCTTAAATACATGTATCCTTTAATATGTGCAGGTACACCAATTTCATGGATAATACTCGTAATACTTGCATCTAAGTTCATTGGTTTATTTTCTCTTTTAACTTGAGGTGATGAATGCTGCGGTTTAATATAAACAGATGAATTCCCACTAATGTCACGAATTTTGTTCATCAATGTATCCATATCGAATGGTTTAAGAACATAATAAGAAGCCCCTAACTCCACCGCTTTTTTTGTAACATCTTCCTGCCCAAATGCCGTAAGCATAATAATATTAGGACGCCTTGTTAATTGACGGGCATTTAATTTTTCTAATACTGCTAACCCATCTAAATGAGGCATTATAATATCTAGAATTAGAACGTCTGGTTCCTTTTCTTCAATAAGCTCTATGCATTCTTGACCATTAAAAGCTTTTCCGACGACATCCATGTCATCTTGAGAATTGATATAATCCTCTAATAGCATAACTAGTTCACGATTATCATCTGCAATACATACTCTAACATTTTCCACTGTTGTTCCTCCCAATCATTTTTAATGTCTCATAACAGGTATTCGACAAGGTGAAGTGTATTCCTTTTTATTTTTTGATTTTTTCTTAAAAAACTTATATTTTCTCTTGTTTCTTTAGTTTTGCTCTCGATTTCGACCCTATTCGATCATTAACAACACACCCAAATTCCATTTGTCGAAAAATCTTTATTTCAATCTTACCATAGATTTATTTCTAATTATATAAAAAATTATTTTAATAAGGATTTACTACAAAATACAAATCCTGTGTTATCATTCGCTGCAACCCTCTCGCTTTCCGCGGGGATCTGACAAGCCTACTTGGTCCTTCGTCCCTACGGTGTCTCGTCTTGATTATTTAGGCGTAATTGGTCCGCCTGTAGTGTGTTCAATCTATTTATATTCGTACAAAAAACCATAAAAAAAGAAAGACGAGTATTAACTCGCCTTTGCTTCCTGTTCTTCGTCGCTATATATCTCAATTCCAGCTTCCTGTAACATCCATTCAATATGGCATCCATATCCACTTGTTGGATCGTTTACAAATACATGGGTTACTGCACCAATAATACGATCATTTTGTATTATTGGGCTACCACTCATCCCTTGAACAATTCCACCAGTGGCTTCAATTAATTCAGGGTCAGTTACTTTGATTACCATTCCTTTTGTAGCAGGAAATTTTTGTTCTGTACTGCTAACTATCTCTATATCAAAACGCTTGACTTCATCACCGCTTACTACAGTTAATATTTCAGCAGGTCCTTCTTCCACTTGATGGGAAAGACCGATTTCCATTGGTTTATTTATTTGTCCATTTGATAATTCGTCGTTTAGTGTTCCAAATATACCGAATGAACTATTTTTTTGTATATCGCCTAATACTTTGCGGTCACTTGAGAATCTTGCAAGCTTTTCACCTGGCTCACCTGTTAACCCCTTTTCAATGGAGGTTACTTTTGAACTTACAATTTCACCTTCATTTACTTCGATGGGCTGTCGTGTATCCATATCAGAAATAACGTGCCCTAATGCTCCATATTTCTTCGACTTTGGTTCATAAAATGTCAGTGTCCCCACACCTGCTGCTGAATCCCGAATATATAAGCCTAAACGAAAGGTTTCGTCCCCTTTACCTTTTACTGGTTGTAGATCTTTCGTAAACAATTCACCGTTTCGTTTAATCTCGACTTTAATCGGTTTATTTTTCTCTCCGTATTCTTGTACAATAGGGTTTATATCATTCATTGCTTCGATCTTTACCCCATTCATCTTTGTAATAGTATCTCCAACTTCAATGCCGGCTTTTTCACCAGGTGATACAGTCCCTTCTTTTGTATCCACTAAATGGTGCCCTACAACAAGAACCCCGTCTGTCTGAACACGTACTCCAATGGATTGACCTCCAGGTATTATTTTCAATTCTGGAAGTACAGAAACCTTCATCGATTTTAACGGGAATCCTCCAATGCCAAATTGTACTACACTTTCACTCGCTTTTTCCCCAATTAATTTTGAGCTTCCATTTTCACTCGTTATGGCAATTGCATCATCCTTTGCCATTGCAGGCATTGATAATGGTACATTATATTCTTGTCCCTCAAATAGAACAAGATGACCTGGTACTTGCATATATTGTTGGAGCGGAGGATAAAATGCAGCGGAGAACAGTAACACAAGGAGAATAGTACCTAAGCATTTTTTTATTATATTTTTTCTCAAACCCATTCACTCTCCTCGTTTCTAACCTACACCTCCACCATGGCTGTACTACTAATTTTGCCTTGTCGTGGACGATTTATAACCATGTACAAAGAAAAAAGCTAACCTAAAATGGTTAGCTTTTCATTGTGTAAGAAATTATTGCTTCATTTTCCTTGCTTGGTCAAGTAGCTCCTGTGCATGTTTTCTTGTTAAATCGGTAATTTCAACCCCTGAAATCATACGGCTAATTTCTTCCATTTGTTCCTCTTTATTGAGAGCCCTAACTGAAGTAGCAACTCTCTCTCCATCATTTACTTTTGAAATAAATAAATGGGTGTCTGCCATAGCTGCAACTTGTGGTAAATGAGTAATACAAAGTACTTGAGATTTAGCTGATATTTGGTTTATTTTTTCAGCAATAGCTTGAGCTACCCGTCCACTGACCCCTGTATCCACTTCATCAAAAATGAGGGAGGTTACTCCTTCGTGGGAGGTTAAAATGGTTTTTAACGCTAAAATCATCCGGGATATTTCTCCGCCTGAAGCAACTTTTGCCAATGGCTTTAAAGGTTCACCTTTATTAGTGGATACCATAAAGGATATAGAATGAAGACCTTTTCTTGAAATGGGAATTCTTTTTTTTACATTTAAAAGCTCTTCCACAGAAAAATGTTGTCCCTCAAACTCCACTTTAAATTCAGTATCCTTCATATACAAATTCTCTAATTCCTTTTGTATAGCCTTCTCGAGACGAATAGCTTCTCTTTTCCTTACTTCAGTTAAATGATTTCCTTCCACTAATAAATCTTCTGCAACTTCTCCCAGCTCATTAATCCATTGTTGCAACCGTTCATCACGGTTTTTTAAGGTATCTAATTCATCCTCAATTTTGGAAGCATATTCTAAAATATCGTTTACAGTATCTCCGTATTTTCTTCTCAGCTGATTTATTTCACTCATTCTCGCTTCAATTTCATTGATACGTTCAGGATCAAATTCAATTTTTTCATAGTAATCCCTTAAGGAAAAGGCTGCCTCTTCTAATAAATAATAGCAATTTGAAATATTTTCGTGATGTGATCGAAGGCTTTCATCCATACTAGCTGCTTCTTCTATTTGATTCATGGCATGCATAATCCACTCAAGACCTTTTCCATCTCCGTAAAGTGCTTCATATGTGCCATGTACTGTTTTATATAAGTCTTCACTATAATCTAAACGTTTTTTCTCTTCGAATAACTGCTGATCTTCCTCTGGTTGAAGCTTAGCCTTTTCAATTTCTTCATACTGATATTGTATTAAATCTAAGCGCTGCATCATTTCATGTTCGTTTTCTGATATTTGCTTTAACATTTCTCTTTTTTTATTAAAAATATCGTATAATTGCTCGTATTCAGATTTTACCCGTGTAATCGCTTTTTCTGCAAATCGATCTAAAAGCAGTTGATGCTTGTCCCCCTGAAGCAAATGTTGATGTTCATGCTGACCATGGATATCCACTAAAAGCTGACCTACTTGCCTTAATACAGCTAATGTAACCAATTTCCCGTTTATACGGCATATACTTTTACCTTGTAGAGTTATTTCACGTTTTAGTAAAACAGTATCCTCTTCGGAAATTTCGATTTCAATATCTCTAAATAAATTATTAATTTCTTCAGTAGATTCTATTGAGAAAAGCCCTTCAATTTCTGCCCGTTTACTTCCATGCCGGACAAACTCAACCGATCCCCTTCCGCCAATGAGTTGTCCTATGGCATCAATGATAATGGATTTACCTGCACCAGTTTCACCTGTTAATACAGTTAAGCCTTTTTCAAAGGAAATTGTGGTATGATCAATAATTGCAAAATTACGGATTGAGAGCTCCATTAACAATTGCCATCACATCCTTTTACTAAAAAATACTATAACATTTCAAGGAAGCGCTCACTGATTTCTTCTGTATTATGTTGTTCACGACAAATAATTAAAATGGTATCATCACCACAGATGGTACCCATGATTTCATTCCAATCTAAATTATCAATCAATGCCCCAACAGCATTCGCATTCCCTGGGAGCGTTTTCATCACGATTAAATTATTCGATTGGTCAATGGAAACAAAGCTGTCCATTAAGGCTCTTTTTAATTTTTGTAATGGGTTAAATCGTTGATCAGCAGGTAAGCTATATTTATAGCGTCCATCCATCATTGGTACCTTTACTAAGTGAAGTTCTTTAATATCACGACTAACAGTAGCTTGAGTGACATTAAATCCACTATTACGGAGCTGGTCAACTAAATCATCTTGTGTTTCCACCTCTTGACTTGTAATTATTTCTCGAATTTTTATGTGACGTTGTCCTTTATTCATTGATAATTCCTCCGTTTGTTCATCTATTAAAACAGCACTTATTAGCAAAACAGCCTATATAAAAAATTGTTCTTCTACCTCGTATCATATACGATTTCTTATATTTATACAATTATTGTACAAAAAAAGACGTATACTTTTGTCGAACTGCGGGGAAAGAAAAAAGGACACAGGATGTTACTCTGTGTCCTTTTCCATATGGGCTTCTTGTACAATTAACGGAATACTGTTCTTTAGTGGAACGTTTTCTTCAACATTTTCTTTTAATACTAAATGGAGTAAAAATTCGATATTCCCTTCACCACCTCTAATGGGAGAAGGAACGAGTCCTTTAATTGTATAACCACAGTTCTCAGAAAAGGTAATAATCGTATTTAGTACCTTTTCGTGAATCTTTGGATCCCTAACTATCCCTTTTTTTCCAACTTCTTCTCGTCCTGCTTCAAATTGAGGCTTCACCAAAGCTGAAACATGGCCGCCTTGTTTTAATATTCCTTTTAAAACAGGCAAGATGAGCTTTAGGGAAATAAAAGAGACATCGATAGTAGCAAAATCCGGTATTCCCTTTTGAAACTTGTCTGGAGTAACATGACGGAAATTTGTCCTTTCCATCACAACTACTCGTTCATCCTGTCGAAGTTTCCATGCTAATTGGTTATAACCTACATCAAGAGCATATACCAGACTTGCCCCTTCTTGAAGGGCGCAATCTGTAAATCCACCCGTTGAAGCCCCTATATCTAATACAATTCTATCTTTTAGGTTTAGTTGAAAAGCTTCAATTGCTCGAGCTAGCTTTAGTCCTCCGCGACTAACATATGGAATAACCTGACCTTTTACTTCTAAATTACTTTCCCTTTTTACTTTCATGCCAGGTTTATCTATTCGATCCCCATCAGCATATACTAAGCCTGCCATTATCGTACGTTTAGCTTTTTCTCTAGTTTCCACTAGACCTTTTTCCACTAACAGCACATCTATACGTTCTTTTTTTTCCATTGTATTACGCTCGTTGTCTCTTTCTTGGTAAAATTTGATCCATACGTTGAATGACATGCTGTGAAGTTAAACCAATTTCCTCAAGGAGTTTTGTTACACTTCCGTGTTCAATAAAACGATCTGGTATCCCCATTCTTTCCACTACCATTGAGTGAAATTGATTCTCATGAAAGTACTCAAGAACAGCACTTCCGAACCCACCTTGTAAAGCGGATTCCTCTAATGTCAAAATGGGTTTGTTTTGTAAAGCCAGCTGTGTGAGCATTTCTTCATCAAGTGGTTTTATAGACCTTGCATTCACTACTTCCACACGTACACCATCTTTTTCTAAAACTTCCGCAGCTTCCATTGCTACAGGGATCATCGTTCCAAAGGTAAGGATTGTTGCATCATTCCCATTCTTTAATACTTCCCATTTACCTAATGGCAATTGCTTTAATGTATCGTCCATTTTTATGCCATATCCATTCCCTCTTGGATAACGTACAGCAATTGGACCATCATCATAATTTACAGCAGTATAAATCATATGCTGAAGCTCATTTTCATCTTTTGGCATTAGGATTTTCATATTAGGTACATGTCTCAAGTAAGAGATGTCAAAAACTCCTTGGTGTGTTTCCCCGTCTGCACCTACAAGTCCAGAACGATCAATGGCAAAAAACACATTTAAATTTTGACGGCACACATCGTGTACTACTTGATCATATCCACGTTGTAAAAATGTAGAGTACACTGCAAAGACAGGCTTTAAACCTTGTGTCGCAAGTCCGGCTGCCATTGTTGTGGCATGCTGTTCTGCAATACCTACATCAAACATGCGATCGGGAAATTCCTTAGCAAACAAATCTAATTTTGTTCCACCAGGCATAGCTGCGGTTAGGGCAACTACTCGCTTATCGTCACGAGCAATTTTCTTTAATGTTTCAGCAAAAATACCGCTGTAGCTAGGAGGACCTGGTTTCTTAACCACTTCACCAGATTCCATTTTATATGGACCTAATCCATGCCATGTTCCTTTTGCATCATTTTCAGCAGGGGCATACCCCTTCCCCTTTTTAGTAATGACATGTATTAAAACAGGGCCTTTTGTTTTCTTAGCATATTTCATATTAGTTGTTAAATCATCTAAGTCATGACCATCCACCGGTCCTAAATAGGTAAAACCCATTTCTTCAAAGAACATTCCTGATACAAGCAAGTATTTAAGACTATCTTTAACTCTTTCTGCCGTTGATGCTAGTCGTCCCCCAAATGCTGGAATACGTTTAATCAGCATTTCCAACTCTTCCTTGGCCTTTTGATACTTTCCTGCAGTTCGTAGTCTTCCAAGTACATTGTGAAGAGCCCCAACATTTGGAGCAATGGACATTTCATTATCATTTAAAACAACAATAAGATCCTTTTGCTCATGACCTATGTGATTAAGCGCTTCCAAGGCCATACCTCCGGTCAAAGCACCATCTCCGATTATTGCAACAATATTTTCATCTGTTCCTTTAATATCTCTTGCAACAGCCATTCCCATTGCAGCAGAAAGAGACGTAGAGCTATGCCCCGTTTCCCATACATCATGTTCACTTTCAGAACGTTTAGGGAATCCACATAAACCCTTATATTGCCTTAACTGATCAAATTGATCGGCACGTCCTGTTAAGATTTTATGGACATAGGCTTGATGTCCAACGTCCCAAAGAAATTTATCCTTTGGACTCTCAAATAATTGGTGAAGAACTAAAGTCAGTTCCACTACACCTAAATTTGGTCCTAAGTGACCGCCAGTAACTGATAACTTTTCAATTAAGAAATGTCGGATTTCCTCTCCGAGGTCCTCCAGTTCTTTTTTTGAGCATTTCTTAAGAAATGTTGGGTCTTTAATGCGGTTTAAATCCAAGAAAAACCCTCACTTTCTTTTAGATTTCTTTTTTTCTTTCTTTTTACGTTTATTACCATTGAAAATGTTTATTTTCAATTTTACCTCTAAAAAGTAAAATAATCTACCCACTTGGAAAATGATTTGAGTCGAATATTGGATTGCTAGCGTTTTTCCAACGGATTTGCCCCCAACAGTAAGTGCTGCAACAATACTTGTAAACAAGACAGAAATAATGAATTGAACGCTACTTCCTTCCTCGTAACCTAACTGCATGGAGAGACGAATAACAACATAAGCTGATGCTGTTCCACTAATTACCCCTGCAATATCCCCTATGACATCATTACAAAAATTGGCAAAGCGGTCTGCATTCCTTGTAATTTGAACTGCTTGTTTCGCACCATACAATCTTTCTGCTGCCATAGCGTGAAAGGGTTTCTCATTGGCAGCAGTCGCTGCAACCCCTATTGTATCAAATAATACCCCTATGAGGACAATTAAAAGTACAATAAACATACCTATTCCCCAAGATACGCCACTGAGGATAGACGTGGAAACAATAGCAAAAAGAGCCGCTAACACCAATGTGATAACGGCTACTATCAAACTCCATTGAAATGATTTCTTAAGAGACTCTTTCATTTAGCATCAACGTTCCAATCATTTTTCATAGTATGTATCCGAGTGGTCATTTAAAGAGTAAAAACTGCGTCTTAGGTCCAGTAGGTTTTCCCAGTTAAGTACCTTAGCGTCGCCGCTATGGCGGTTTCCCTTTAAACCTAACTTGACGTTGTCGCCAGACGTCAGACTGGATTACCACTTAGCACGCACTATAATCCCCTTTAAATGTCCGATGTGGAACAGCCTAGGAGTTTTCCTCAACAGTTCTTTACCATTTTCTATCCTCTTTTGCAGAGCAGATTTC
The DNA here is from genome assembly GCF_030813435.1 of Evansella vedderi. Lineage (GTDB taxonomy): Bacteria > Bacillota > Bacilli > Bacillales > Salisediminibacteriaceae > Evansella > Evansella vedderi. The sequence continues at coordinate 107,705 of NZ_JAUSUG010000015.1, forward strand.
ATATGAATGAGTGCAATTGTATACTACCTAGCATTCATAATCCCCTCATACTCCACTCAAGGCAGGCTACGCTGCTCACGAGTTCCCTAACTCGCAATGCAGGTTCATACCTTGCGCCATAGCTTCTGCGGGAACAGTTGCCACAACGAAAGGCCTCCGCGGTTGCAGGGTCAACGCCCACATGCCTTTGTGGATCGCCCTACAGCCTTTACTCCCAGTTAAGACCCAAAGCTGGGCGCTTCAAGCCAAAACTAGGAACTTCATCGATGTGCCCTTTAGCGGATTTTTAGGCCCGCTTTCGAAAATGGAGAACTGACTAGAATACAGCACCACTCGGTATAACGATATTATAACATGAAAGGATTTCTTGAGACAACGAACAAGCTTTTCATCATAATCCAGAAATTAGAAAAAGCTGTTTTCTAAAAGAATTTGTTTTTCGTTATATATAATGTGGCTTGGAAAAGCTACAGGCAGACGCTTTCTGCTTCTCCAAGTTTTTCAAAAAAACTAAAAAGTTTACGAAAACTGCCTTAAAAAACCTGTTACTTTGAACGATTTCCTATATAATCAGTTATTTCTACTAACAATGTATGATCCATACTTGTTTTATATAAGTATTTTTTTGCCTCCCGAAGATGAAAGGAAAGCTTTTCCTTTGCACCTTCTATCCCCAGCAGTTTCGGGTATGTATTTTTGTCATTCCCTACATCGCTGCCAACCGGTTTACCGATAACTGATTCATCCCCTTCCACATCTAAAATGTCATCCTTTATTTGAAAGGCTAGTCCTAGATGTAACGCAAAGTTTCGCAGGGCTTCTCTCTCATCCTCTGAAACTTCTGCTATTATTGCCCCTGCTTCAACAGATACTGCTAGTAATTCACCTGTTTTACGCCGATGGATTTCTTGAAGCTGATCTGCATTTAATTCTCTTCCTTCTCCTTGCATATCTGCCACTTGTCCTCCAACCATTCCTGCAGGTCCAGCAGCTTGAGTTATTCTTTCAATAAGTTTTACCTTTATTTCACTGGAGATCTTAAGAGAAGTAAGCAGCTGGAAACTATAGGTTAACAGCCCGTCCCCAGCTAATATTGCCATAGCATCACCAAAAACCTTGTGGTTTGTGGGTTTTCCCCTCCTTAAATCATCGTCATCCATAGCAGGCAAATCATCATGAATTAAGGAATAGGTATGAATCATTTCTATGGCACAAGCTGCTTCATATCCTATAGTTAACGGTTTTCCATAACCATATAATGTCGCTAATAACAGAATAGGTCTCACACGTTTTCCACCTGCATTTAGAGAATAAACCATGGATTCCCTTAATACATTAGGGGCATCTTCACCAATATGATCAATAAAGGTCGGTAGTAGTGAATCCAATTGTTGTTTTTCTTGTTCTAAAAACTGATCAAAAGTTAAGCCCATTATTCCCCTTGCTCCTCTACATCAAAAGGTGTTATTTCCCCATCCTCTGATAGTACTTCAGTCATTTGCTTATCTACTTTTTGAAGCTTGTCATGACAAAATTTTGAGAGTTTCATACCGTCATGGAACATATTAATAGCTTCCTCTAGAGGAACATCTCCTTCTTCTAGTTTACTAACAACCTCTTCCAATCTTTCCATGGCTTGTTCAAAGGTTAGTTCAGACAGGTCCTTGCTCATTTTCTTCCCTCCGATTTCACAGTAGGTAATTTTTCTTTTATCGTTTCCTCTACAAGGCATTTTAACTTTCCGTCTTGTAGTCTAATAGTAAGGTCACTATCCCGTTTCACTCCATCAACTGATTTTATCAACTGATTGTTTTCATCATAAACGAGGCTATAACCTCTTTCCATTATTTTTAATGGACTTAGTACACTTAACTTGGAAAGCAACATGGAATATTTCATTTCCTTCTCTTGAATTGCTTGTTTCATAGTTTTACGAAACAAATTATCTAAATGAACTAATTTACTCTTCTCTTCTTTCCATTTAAGTTCAGGATGAACTCTCTGAATTCTAGAATGAAGCTCTTCTAGTTTATCTTGTTTCTTACTAAATTGACGATCAACTGCTTTACGCATGGACTCAACAAGTCGATCAAGATCTTGTTCCTTTTGTTCTATAAGATGTCTTGGATACCTAAAAGCATAGGACTTTGTAAAAAAACTTAAACGTTCCTTTTGGAGGGATCGTTTTCTGTCCATAGCACGGACCAATCGATCTTTTCGGTTTTGAATAACATTTGCCAATTCTAACATATCCGGAACAGCCATTTCTGCAGCAGCAGTAGGGGTAGGGGCCCTTAAATCTGCTACAAAATCACTGATGGTAATGTCAGTCTCATGTCCAACAGCAGAGATAATGGGTACGTTCGATTCATAAATCGCTTCCGCTACAATTTGTTCATTAAACGCCCACAATTCTTCTAGAGATCCTCCACCCCTGCCCACAATCATTACATCAAACCGATTAGCTTCATTTGCTTGGTTTATTGCCTTTGCTATTGATACAGGTGCATTTGGTCCTTGTACTAATACTGGTAAAAGAGTTACCTTCACCAGCGGGAAGCGTCGTTTGATAGTAATGATAATATCCTTTACTGCTGCACCTGTAGGTGACGTAACTACGGCTATTTCCTTTGGCATAGATGGAATTGTCTTTTTCTTTTCATTTGAAAAAAAGCCTGCCATTTCTAGCTTCTTTTTTAAATTTTCATAGGCTAAGTAAAGATTGCCAATACCATCTGGCTGCATCTCTTTAACATAAAGCTGATATTGTCCATGTGGCTCGTAGACAGAGATATCTCCTCGAACTAATACACTCATCCCATTTTCTGGAGTAAACTTTAAAAATCGGTTATTCCCTGCAAACATTACAGAATTAATTCTAGATTTATCATCCTTTAATGTAAAATACATATGCCCACGGGAATGGTGATTAAAGTTGGATATTTCAGCCCTCATCCATACGTTCTGGAGTGTTTCATCACCATCTATGATTCGTTTAATTCTTCTTGTAACTTCACTAACGGACATAAAGTCACGACTCATTTTCCTTTACTCCTGTCCTATGTGACGTTTTGCAGAAATAATTGTATTGTGGAGAAGCATGGTTATCGTCATTGGACCAACACCACCAGGTACTGGTGTAATGTACGATGCAACCTCTTTTGCATTTTCAAAAACCACATCTCCCACTAGCTTACCATCATTATTTCTATTTACACCAACATCAATAACAACAGCACCCTCTTTAATATATTCTTGATCAAGAAAGTGCGCTTTACCTACTGCAACGACAAGAATATCCGCTTGTCTCGTAATATCTCTCATGTTTTTCGTTCTTGAATGACAATAAGTAACTGTTGCATTTTCATTTAACAGCAATTGGCCAACAGGCTTCCCGACAATATTACTTCTACCAACTACAACTACATGCTTTCCTTCCATATCAATGTCTTTAGACTTTATCATTTCTACAATACCATATGGAGTACATGGTAAAAATGCTTCTTGGCCAGTCATCATACGTCCAATATTTATTGGGTGAAAACCATCCACATCCTTCTCCGGAGAAATTGCCTCAATAACAGCCTTTTCAGATATGTGATTAGGTAATGGAAGCTGAACTAATATACCATGAATATGGTCAGCCTTATTTAATACTTCAATTTTGTTCAACAGCTCCTGTTCACTGATCGTTACTGGGAGCTCGTCCAATTCAGAATGAATACCGATTTCTTTACATGATTTTTGTTTCGATCTTACATAAGATTGGGATGCTGGGTCTTCTCCTACCAAAATTACTGCTAGGCCTGGTGTTATCCCTTTCCCTTTCAGTTCTACTACTTCCCCTTTCATTTGTTCCCTTTTTTCCTTTGCAAGCTCCTTACCAGAGATTACAATTGCCGACATACGAACTCCCCCTTTATCTTCCTATATTTATTTCAGCATACCTGCCAATTTTGATAATACTCCATTTACAAATTTCCCTGACTCTACGTCTCCTGTAAAGCCTTTTGCTATATCGATTGCTTCGTTAATACTGACATTTACAGGAATATCATCTACCCACTTCATTTCATAAGCAGCCATTCGTAAAATAGCACGATCAACCCGTGAAACTCTGGAAAGTGACCAATTTGTTAGTGCAGATTGTAGTAATTGATCTATTTCTTCCAAATGTTCAACGGTACCATTGACTAATGACAATAAAAAGCTGTCCTTTTCTTCTCCATCTAATACTGTTTCTATGGCTTCATTGGGGCATACTTCTGTCATCTCTACTTGATATAGTGATTGGACTGCCTTTATTCTAGCGACTCTCCGATTCATAAAAACGACTCCTTTACATCAAAGCATATTACGATCTCATCAAGTAATGAGTATAATTATTTTTGACTTTTCCATTATTCTCTTATGTATTGTTCCCTTCCAAATAAGATAATAGCACAACTTTTCTTTATTATACAGGTGCACTAAAGAAAAAGGGAATTGTTGTACTAATAATGCTAAAGGAGTCTCAAAGGGGCATAGATAAACCCTCTGAGACTCCTCCTTTAAACTTACTGTTCTTTCTTATCTTGTTCTGGTTTTGATGATTCAAGCTGTACCCCAACTACATGAACATTGACTTCCTTTAACTCAATAGCCGTCATATTTAATAATGTTTGATAAATGTTATCTTGAATTTTTTTCCCTACCTCAGGTATAGAAACCCCGTAGTTAATTAGTACAAATGTATCAACAGTGATCCCCTCATCTGTTAACTCCACCTTAACACCTTTTCCATGATTATGTTTTCTCCCTAATCGTTCGGCAACGCCCGAAGCAAAGTTCCCACGCATCGTCGCTACCCCTTCCACTTCACTTGCTGCAAGGCCTGCGATCACCTCAATAACTTCAGGAGAAATCTCGACTTTACCTAATTCATCCTTATCCTCAGACATATGAATTAATTGGTTTTCCTTCATATTGCCCCTCCTTTTAGAAGACTACTCTTCTGTTGCTGGTTTCAAAGAGTATTGTTCCAAAAATTTCGTGTTAAAGTCACCACCGACAAATACCTCATGGTTAAATAATCTTAAATGAAACGGAATTGTAGTATCTACCCCTTCAATGACAAACTCACTTAGTGCTCGTTTCATTTTAGCAATAGCTTCTTCCCGTGTCTCCCCATGGGTAATCAACTTGGCAATCATGGAATCATAATACGGTGGTATCACATAACCTGGAAAAGCCGCGCTATCCACACGAACTCCGTAACCACCTGGTGGTAAATACATGGTAATTTTCCCAGGGGATGGCATGAAATTTTTATCAGGATTTTCTGCGTTAATACGGCATTCAATTGACCAGCCATTAAACGTTACTTCATCTTGAGTATAAGAAAGCTTTTTCCCGGAAGCAACTAAAATTTGCTCCTTTATTAAATCAATTCCAGTTACCATTTCAGTAACAGGATGTTCAACCTGAATACGGGTATTCATTTCCATAAAATAAAAATTTCCGTTGCGATGGTCATAAATAAATTCTATGGTACCAGCACCAACATAATCAACAGCTTGTGCTGCTCTCACTGCTGCTTCTCCCATTTCTTGTCTCTTTTCTTTTGTTAAGGCAGGAGAGGGTGTTTCCTCTACAAGCTTTTGAAGTCTTCGCTGAATGGTACAATCCCTTTCTCCTAAGTGAATAACATTACCATGCGTGTCACCTACTACTTGTATTTCTACATGGCGAAAATCTTCAATGTATTTTTCTAAATATACACCAGGATTACCAAAATTCGCTTTTGCTTCTTTTTGAGTTACTGATATACCTTTCCGTAATTCAGTTTCATCCCTTGCTACACGTATTCCTTTTCCTCCGCCACCTGCTGTTGCCTTAATAATAACAGGGTAGCCGATTTCCTCAGCAATTTTAACTCCATCTTCAACGCTGTCAATAATACCTTCCGATCCAGGTACAACAGGAACACCTGCATTTTTCATAGTTGTTCTTGCAACGTCTTTAGTACCCATTTGATTAATGGCAGAAGGAGAAGGACCAATGAATGTAATATTACATTCTGCACAAATTTCTGCAAAGGCTGCATTTTCAGCCAAGAATCCATACCCTGGGTGGATTGCATCCACTTCTGTCAATGTAGCAACACTCATTATATTAGTGAAGTTTAAATAACTTTGAGAAGAAGGTGTTGGACCAATACAATAAGCTTCATCCGCAAGTCTCACGTGCAGGGAGTCGCTGTCGGCTTCCGAGAAAACAGCAACTGTTTCAATATTTAGTTCTTTACATGCTCGAATAATTCGAACAGCAATTTCTCCTCTATTTGCAATCAGCACTTTTTTAATCATAATTCCAACCCCTACTCCGGTTTAACTAGGAATAATTCTTGTCCATATTCAACTAATTGTCCATTTTCAACTAATACTTCCACTATTTCACCATTTACCTCAGCCTCAATTTCATTCATTAACTTCATTGCCTCTACGATACAGACAACAGTATCCCCTTTAATTTTATCCCCTGCCTTAACATAAGGTGGTGATTCAGGTGATGGGGCAGCGTAAAAGGTCCCTACCATTGGCGAAGTAATTTTGTGATAGTTTGTGATCGTTTCCGTTTTAACTTCCGTTTGTTGTGCAACAGGCTTGTCCTCTATTTTTGGTGGAGCAGGCTCTGTAACTACAGTTTGGACTGGTGCAGGTGTATGTACTTCCCTTACTGCTTCCGTTGAAACATTTTCTCCTTTTAAATGTTTTTTCATCGTAATTTTTGATCCATTTTGCTCAAACTTAAACTCTTCGATAGTTGAGTCATCAATTAACTTAATAAGCTCTCTTATTTCTTGGATTTTCAACATGTCCCTTCACTCCTTGTATGTAACATTTTCATTACCGTTTTAATAAAACATTATGATTCCTCTAAAAGTATAACATTTTCTGCCTTGTCTTAGGAGCAAGTCCTAAAAAATATGCTACCTCATATTACGTAAAATGGGAACCTTTTTTTTAAATCTAATGACTTTTAACTACCTTTGTTATACCACATAAGAAAAACCTTTTCCATTTTTCATATATATGGAAAAGGCCTTTCTTCTTTATTAATAATATGCTTATATACAATATGTATTCCTTTATTAATATAGTAAAGAAAGAATGAAACTTGCTTTCATTTTACTATTCATTTTTATATTCTCTAAATACGGGGATCTCCGATAAATTATCCGGAATTTTCCCTTTCTCCAGGAGAATTATTTTTACAATATTTTTATTTCTTGCCATATGATACTTATCTCCGTACTCATTTTCTTGAGTAAACCTTTTTAAACTTTGATAATCCTCTTCTTGAATAGAAATAGGCTCTGCATCTCCAGCATCCTCTTCCGTTTGTTGGAATCCCACCTCAAATTCTACAATTTGAATCTTGTCATTTTTTATATTTCTTGTTTGTTCTAATACCGCCTTCGCACCTTCGGTTAAGTCAGACCATTCCATGAATCATCTCTCCCTTGTGAATCTATCTGTATCCCGTAATTTTCTATATTAAAGGATAACTATTCCAATTGGGTATTATACCATCTATTCTTGAGAAAATCATGTTTTATTTCCTACAACATCATCATGCCCATTGTATATAAAGATTAATCAAGGAAAAGAGAGGTTCCCTCAAATGGCATGTTTTTATCCTTTTGAGGGAACCTCTAACTTATAGAACGTCTTCTCTACATGTACATAAGATCATTTATTACTTGATTGATACCCTACACGTATTTCAACATTTGTTCCAATGTGCTCATGGGCCATATCCATAATTTCTATTACTTCTTCATTCGTTAACTCATCTGCTTTAACATATATTCTCACAAAATTATCTTCTGCAATTACCAAGGCATCCTCATATCCTTCTGCCTTAAGTAGTGTTTCTACCATCTCTTCATTTTGCTGCATTGTATTAAGATTTTCAATTCGGTCCATCGCCGCCACTTGTGCCTCTGCACTAGCTTCTGTTGAACCAAAAACTGTCATTAAGTCTTCACGTAAACGACCACGAGAATCTGTTCGTTGCAAACGTATTTGATTAAAGATTTCATTTACACTAAGGTCAGAAAAGAAAGAGGCATCTCCTAACACTTCTTCCACTTCTTCAAGCTCAATCAAAGTCATATCCCCATCTTCTAATTCCATATCCAGATCCAATTCACCATCTTGTTCTTCCTCTTCCCCAGGTACAAAAGCTTGATGATCTTGAATACGATCCATGGAGATATAATACACAGACAAGACAATAATTAAACTAAGCATTGTTAATAACCAAACAGTTTGACGTTTTAGTACCATTTACGATTCCTCCTCTGATTTCTTTGGTAATACGGATACCCGGTGTGTTGGTACATCCAACACTCTGCTAACGGCTTCTATTACCCAATTTTTCACTTGAATATTTTCCACACCGTTTGCAACAACCAAAACACCTCTAATATCTGGCTTCTCTATTCTTTCAATAAGTGGTTCTTCTTTATCACCACTTCGGGTAATAACTACTTGTTCCTCTTTTGTTGTATCATGTACCTCACGTGTTCCCCCTTCTCGATCTGTTTCTTCTGTAAATTGTTCTTTAGTGCTTGTATTACTTTTAAAAACAGTTCTTTCAGATTCTGCTAGGTTTACCATTACGGTAACATCAGAAATTCCTACTACAGATTCTAGTGCCCTTTCAAGGCGTGTTTCATAGAATGCTTCATAGTCAGACATCGTATTTAATTCTGCAGGTTCTTCATTAGACATAAATACCTCAGATATTTCTTCTTCCTGCTCGTTCATTACAGGAACTGTAGATGGTTCATTATTAGACTGCATAAATGTTCCAATCATCATGAACATAACTCCAAGAATTAACAGTACAAATAAGTATTTCACATTTATTTTTTTTCCTGAAGTATTTAAGTTAATGGATCGAAACAAATTAGAATCATTTTTATTTTCGCCCATATTACTCCTCCCCTCCTTTCATTTGTACGTGTATTTTGCTTTCAGGAATTTCCCAAAGGGCTGCTAAAAATGTAATTATTTCACCTGACCCATTTACTCCTTGTTCTTCTTCACCCTGTTTCTCTTTCATGATTTCTACTGGATCAATTTGAACAACTTTTACGTCACTTACCTTACCTATGTCTTCCATGGGCTGTAAGAGCACATACACGTCTGAAAGGTTGTCTAAATAATCGTCCTCTTCTGGAAATGATTCGTATTCGAGATATACGTCTAACGGCACCACCTCAAAACGTTCTTGTAATTCATCAGAAGCTTTATTTTTTAATTGGACAGCCACTTGTTCAGAAATATATGCAAGATTGTCCAATTCTATATCCATTTTCTTTGAATCTATAGAAGAAGTATTTTCAAGATCTTCGTTATTCGTCCAAGAAGTAATCTCGGAAAGCCATTCTTCTGAATCTGTTTGAAATATGGAAAGAAGCGGCTGAAGCATTACCATGAGCAGCATAAGTCCAACAACTAACTTTACATACCTTTGCATTTTGGAATTCGGAAGAAGTAATTCTAAAATGGTTGCAAATAAAATTAATAGGATAATATTTGTGATCCATGCTGTAATCATGCTCATGGTGTTTTAGCCTCCTTTCTTTAACCGCTCTACCTCATCATTAAAGATAAGTTTCCGGATATTACAATGATAGTAATGGAAAGAAAAAACATTAAAGACACGGCTGCCAATGCACCGAAAACAAACAACATTGATTTTCCAATGATGGATAAGCATTGTATGATTGGTCCACCACCAAGGGGTTGTAGAATAGCCGATGTAAAGGTATAAATTACAGCTATTGCCAAAACCTTCAATGCAGGGAATATACAAATTAATAAAAGAATAACGAGTCCTACAACTCCTACTGTATTTTTTAACAAAACAGAAGCACCCATTACTGTATCTGCTGCATCCGTAAACATTCTCCCTACAACGGGGACAAAGTTTCCTGTTACAAACTTCGCAGTTCTTATGGCAATTCCATCTGCTACAGCTGCAGTTGCTCCTTGTACAGATAAGACACCTAAAAATACAGTAAGGAATACTCCTAAGCTTCCTACAGCTATATTACGAATAAAATCAGCTAGTTTCGTAACTTTATAATGTTCAGTCATTGTGCTAACAATAGAAAGGAGAGTCGACAAAAAAATCAAAGGAAGAACAATATATTGAACAAAAATTCCACTCGTATGTACGAGAAACATAATAATTGGATGGAACAACGCCACCGAAGTGACACTTCCTGATGAAGCCATCAATACAAGTAGTAATGGAACAAGAGACACCATAAAATTACTCATTACTTCTATTGTCGATTGAGCAAAATCCATGGCAACCCTAAAGCTATTAAGAGCAATGATTAAAAGGACCATATACGTAATGGCATAGGCTACCTTACTTATAGTGTGTTTCTCGAAAGCTTGTTGTAATTGCGCCAGTATCATACTAAATACCGCAAGCAAAACAAGGGTACCTAACAGCACACCGTTTGCAAAAATTTCATGGAATAGAAAACGAATGAAACCATTAATCCACTCCCCAATGGAAAACTGCTTGTCTCCTCTTACAAAATCCATAAAACTACCACGCTGGCTTTCTGGGAGGTAACCTTCGTATTCTTTAATTACGCTTTCCCAAAATTCACCAATTTCATCTATTCCAAGGCGTTCTAATTGTCTTTCCATTAATTCTTCTTGTTCTGGGATTGTTTGTTCTTCCCCAGAAACTACTATTGGAAGGAGAAAAAACGAAATCAGAAAAATCAAAAGGACCGATGTTCTTTTCACGTTATTCTCCCTCCTAAGAATTCGGTATTAATCCAATAATTGTTTCAATAATGACAGAAATGATCGGGATTGCCATAACCATAATTAACACTTTTCCTGCTAATTCGATTTTTGATGCCATTGCCCCTTGTCCTGCATCCTTCGCTATTTGTGCACCAAACTCTGCTATATATGCTATTCCTACTATTTTTAACACTGTTTGAACATAGATAAGATTGATATTGGCTTGTAGTGCTAACTCCTCTAGCATCTGGATAATTGTAGAAATTTGATCTATTAAAAATAAAAAGATAATAACTCCTACAAACACAGTTAACAGAAAAGCAAAGACTGGTTTATGCTCTTTTACTACTAATGCCAAAAATGTGGCAATCATACCTAGTCCGACTATTTGGATGATTTCAATAGGTCCTCACCCCCACTAGCCTTGAAAAAGAAATACACTACGGATCTTCTGGAATAAATCATCAACTACAGTTGCTACCATATAAAGAACAACAACAAAAGCTATTAATGTTACCCAATTGGCTATTTCTTCCTTCCCCATAGCTTTTAGTACAGTATGGATCATTGCAACTACTATTCCTACACCAGCTATTTGAAAAATTAAACTTACGTCGTAACCCAAGGTTTATTCCCCCCTGCTTGTTCAGAGCATAATCAAAACGATTAACACACCACCAAGGAAACCGAGACTCTTATACATAGATTCAAATTTCTTTTGAGACTCCATGGCTTGTTTTTCTTCTTGATCAAAATAAGAAATAGCAAGTCTTATTTGCTTCCTTTGATTCTCTAAGTCTTGCTCTCCCAACGTCTGTCCAAATTGATTTAATATATTAATTTCTGAAGCTTCAAGATCTGTTGTCTTTTTCCACTTCTCTAAGGTATTGCACCAAATATCCCTTGCTGTTCTTTCCTCTTCCTTTAATTTTTTCGATACTTCGTGAAAAAATTGACTTAACGGTGAAGATAATTGATTTGCAACCTTCTCACATGCATATGGTAACGGAGTCATCCCAAAGACCATTTCTGTTTCAAGGGCTTCAAATGCAATTTTTAAATATCTTATTTGCTTTGTCCGACGAGCAAGTCGTGTTGCAAACTCCCATCCAAAAACTGTAGTAGTCAAAATAATTAATAATGCTCCTACTAGTTTCATGTTCTAATCACACCCGATACTCTCTTCTTTAAATCAAGCTTTTTCACGATTCCCCTTTTCGAGTGAACATTTAACTCAATTGCCCGTTGAAAAAATCCCAGCTCTATTAAACTAGCAATGGTAGGTCGAGCTTTGACATCTTCAAGACAGTCACCATGTACAGATGCAAAAATGGTTACTCCTGCATGAACTGCTTCCATGATTGCATCTCCATCTTCTTTTCGACCTATTTCATCAACAACTAATACTTCTGGACTCATGGACCGGATCATCATCATTAAACCTTCCGCTTTTGGACATGAGTCTAAAATATCTACCTTCACACCAAAATCATGCTGCGGAATACCTTTTACGGAGCCTGCAATTTCTGATCGTTCATCAATAATCCCTACATTTTTTGCTTCAACCTTTAGGGAACCTACTCCCTTGCTAATTTCCCTTGCAATATCACGGAGTAAGGTCGTTTTCCCTGATTTCGGTGGACCGATAATTAATGTATGACACCAATTCCCCCTTTGCTGTAATTGAGTTAGATAGCTTTTTGCAACACCATATTTTTGACGAGCAACTCGGATATTAAAAGAACTTATATCTCGAATTCCCTTTACTTCCCCCTTTTCCATGACCACTCTTCCTGCTAATCCTACTCGGTGACCACCCGAAATGGTTATATAACCCCGTTTTAATTCCTCTTCTAATCGATAGACAGAATGCTGACTTAACAGACTGAGCATAAGAGCAGAATCCGATTCTATAAAAATAAAAGGAGTCGCAGAATTAGGGACAACAAATGTTGCCGTATGTGTACGGACTTCTACTGGACGATTAACACGGAGACGAATTTCCTCTATTTCATTTATCGTTTTTTCTGGTAATTTTAAGATAATTTTTCTAATCTTTTCTGGGAGTACTTGAAAGACTTCTTTCATTACCACTCCTCCTTCGAGAATCTTAGGACAGGTTGTGTCTATTCAGAATATATGAATGCGTGTCCTATTTATGACAAAGTGAAAAGGAAATAACAAAAAAAATAAACCTCAAATAAGTTGAGGTTGTTCACAAATAGCTTTTATTAAGCTTTTAAATTATTTATAACATTAATTAGTTGGTCGTTATCTTCGAGCCATTCTTCAAATGTAACCTTATCAACACAGAAGGAACAAACAGGTTTATCAGCTTGTTTTACATCCACACAGGTAACCGTTTCAGAGTGGGTATAATAACTAAGTTCATAACCATAAACCATATGTTTTTCTTTTTGGCTCTTTAGAGATGAGGATTCTATTAATTTTATATGCTGTTGAATTAGAGTTACCATTTCCTCTTCGTCCAATTCTTCGAATTGACTAACATCCGAACAGAATGATCCTAAATCTTGACCATCCTTATTGACATCGACACAGATAACATGTTCAGAAAATGAGTATGCATTGACTACGACCCCATCATCAAGAAACAGCTCATTTTTTTCCATTCTCCCACCTCTTTCATCGGATTACATTTACAATACAACAATTCTGAAAAATCAGAAAGTATTTTGCTTAAAAATAAGTCATTTGTATCAAGAAAAAGGCAAACACCTAAAATGTAAATACTATTTTTAAGCATAGAGGCTACTCCAGCGACGAAGGAAGCGTCCGCCTGTAACGAATTCGAGTATTAATCTTATTATAAGCAACATAAGTTTTTAAAGGACAAAAGCGCAATGCGCCTGCCTATCGAAGCGGCAACGCGCGCGTTGCCAATTCGAACGGAAAAATGCTCTGACCGATAAAAAAGTGCTTTTTGCTTTTTATTCGGGCAGAAATTTTCTCGAGCCGATGGCGCATGAAGCTAGACGATTATTCAGCTACTGTTATCCACATTCAGAAAAAATATAATTTCCTAAATAAATAAAAAGGACAACGTTAAGCCTAAATGCTAAATCGTTGCCCTATAAAAGCTAAAGTGTTTACGCTCTTGAAACGTAAGATCCATTTCTAGTATCGATGACAAGAACATCTCCTTCGTTAACAAAGAAAGGTACTTGTACGGTGATTCCTGTCTCAACTACAGCAGCCTTCGTACCTCCCGAGGCAGTATCTCCCTTAATTCCTGGCTCCGTTTCTGTAACTTTTAATTCTACTGTATTTGGAACTTCAACTCCAAGAGTCTCCCCTTGATAGATAAGAATTTGAACTTCCATGTTTTCCTTTAAATACTTTAATTGTTCCTCGATTTGTGCAGTTTGAAGCTCAAGCTGTTCATAGGATTCATTATCCATAAATGTATGGGTATCTCCGGTTGAATATAAATATTGCATACGGCGGTTTTCAAGGTGGGCTTTAGCCACTTTTTCACCGGCACGGAATGTTTTCTCTTGTACACTTTGATTACGTAAGTTACGGAGCTTCGTTCTTACAAATGCTGCACCCTTACCTGGTTTTACATGTTGGAACTCCATTACTTGCCAAATGCTTCCGTCTACCTCAATTGTTAATCCTGTTCTTAAATCATTTACTGAAATCATTCATAATCCTCCTGTTCATTATAAGAAAAGCATAGCATAGCGCCTCCAGTTCTTTAGCACTATAGCTAGACATTATTTCGTAGATTCTATTTGTAGTATTTACTAAATTACTCTAATATTAATAATTCTTTCGTGGAAGAAGATAGAATTTCATTCCCATCTTCTGTAATAACAATATCATCTTCAATACGAGTTCCACCTAACCCTCCAACATATATACCCGGTTCGACTGTTACAACCATTCCCGGTACCAAAACGGTATCAGATCTAAAGGATAATCCTGGTCCTTCATGTACCTCCATTCCTAACCCGTGGCCAGTAGAATGACCGAAATAATCGCCATATCCTTGTTCTGTAATATGGTCTCTCGTTAGAGCGTCTGCATCTTTTCCAGTGATACCTGGCTTAATCCCTTGAACACCCTTTAATTGAGCTTCTAAAACAGTATTGTATATTTTTTTTAATTCATCACTTGGGTTTCCTACAGCTACAGTACGCGTAATGTCAGAACAATAACCTTTATAGTAAGCACCAAAGTCTAACGTTACTAATTCTCCACTCTCGATTACCTTATCACTTGCCACGCCATGGGGGAGGGCTGATCGATACCCAGATGCCACAATGATGTCAAAGGAGGAGGATACGGCCCCTTTTTTTCTCATGAAAAACTCAAGCTCATTGGACACATCGATTTCCTTAACACCTGGACGAATGTAACTTAAAATATGTTCAAATGCAGCATCAGCGATCTGAACCGCTTCTTTAATGATAGATATTTCACTTTCATCTTTTATTAATCTCATTTTTTCCACTAAACCACTAACAGGTATTAAAGATGTCTCAATGGTTTGTTTATATGTTTCAAATGCACTGTATGTAACATGATCCTTTTCAAACCCTAATTGTTTAATTCCCAATTCCTTAACTTGTTTAGCAATTTCCTCTTGAATTGGCCCACTGTGTTGAACAATTTCAAAGCCCTTAGCTTGTTCTTGTGCTTGCTCCACATATCTGAAATCAGTAATAAATTTAGCTTCTTTTTCTGAAATAAGGGCAACCCCAGCAGTTCCCGTAAAGCCTGTCATATATTGGCGATTGTAGCTGCTCGATATAAGGATTCCATCGATTTCATATTTACTAAATTGCTCTCTTACTTGCTCTAGACGTTTCATGTTTAACCACTCCTCTTCAAAAAATAAGTAAGTCCCATCTTATACCCATCGAAACCAAATCCACTAATTTGTCCAACACAAACAGGAGCGATTACTGATTCGCTCCGGAACATTTCCCGTGCGTGAACATTAGAAATATGTACTTCAACAACTGGGATGCTAATACTTGCAATCGCATCTCTTAAAGCATAGCTGTAATGAGTAAAGGCACCAGGGTTAAAAACAATCCCTTCATATTTTTCCTCGGCTTCATGAATCCAATCGATAAGTTGCCCTTCCCAATTGGATTGTTTAAATGACAACTCCAATTGTTCCGCGAAATTGCTGCGAAGTTCCTCTTCTAGATCTTTTAACGAGCTTTTTCCATAAATATCTGGTTCACGTTTCCCTAAACGGTTTAGGTTAGGTCCATTTAGTATAAGTAGTTTGGTCATATTACCATCCTCATTTCCAAACAATAAAATTATCAGCTGGGTGCATCGAGTGAGTTTTTTACACGGAAAATAATTTGAACTTGCATATATACATAAAAAAAGAGAATGTTCCAAGGAACATTCTATCATAAGACATTAGCTTTGAATAGCTTCACCCTCGTGCATTGTTCGTTCATGATACTCATAGGATACAGAATAACCTATAAATAATCCATACAGTAAATATAAGCATAAATTGGTTATAATCGTGTTAAGATCCAGTTGAGTAAGTGGCTTAAGACCAGGAAACATAGGGTTAAATAGCCAAAATACTCCCATCCATAATCCAGCGCCAAACAGTAGTCCAGGCCAGGTATGATTAATTTTTGCAAAGATTAATCGATAAAGGAATGCTGCTCCAATGGAGATTATAGCAATTAAACCGATTCCAACAAGCTGCCCTAACCAGCCATTTTTCCAATCTCCTAGGGCCCAAGGCATTAAAGCCAATGCTGGACCTACTCTTGTGAAATTAAAATAGAATGCTATGTAACCTATAATGCTCCATATAAGTCCTCCAAAAAAACCAATTAATGCAACTGTTGCATTAAAGGAAAGAGCTGTTTCCTTTTGATTTTGCTCTAATTTACCCACCTTTATCACCTCGAAATTAGTATGTCCATGTTTCGTAATCCTATAAGAATTAACGTGTATAAATCGATAAAGTTAATTAAAAACTTATTTCTCAGTTGATAATTCTCCCAATACGATCATATACTCAATAAAAATATTGGAAAAATTGAACGTGTAGATGGGCTCACGGCAGGGAATAATAAGAATAGAAATAATAAAAGTAATTTAATTTGGAGGGAATGGAGCCGTTAATGTAGAATAAAATAAATAGTAAATTTGAACTTTAGGGAATAAAATAAAATACCCCTTATAATTTGAACAAGCTATCATTTAGTTATTGATCCCTTTTCATTTATAATTAGTTTTTCTTATTAGTTGATCTACAACAAATAGGTTAAATTCATTCAAAAATATTAGACATTAGCAAGACAGCTGCATTTCTTTTTTACATCAAATTAAAATCCTATTAAAGTGTTCATCTTTTTAAAACATCTGCCATTTAATTGAAAACGACAGTGATTAAAAATCTTATTTTTAGGAGGTGTAAGGCATGCTTCGTCATTCATACCACCCCCTCATACTAACCATTATAGGCTTAGCTATATTAGGTATAGGGTATAATCTAGTCCGATCTCCTGGAGCTTTTTTCACACAAATATTAATTACTGCTGGTATAGTTGTTCTACTAATTTTTGTAATGAAGAAGTTTATCCTACCTAGATTAATGCGGAGTCAAGCTCCGTATGGCCAACCTCAAAGTATGTATACACAGAAAAGTCAGTCAACTAAACGCCCTGCTACCTTTTCAAGTAAGAAAAAAGATAAGAAAAAGCGAATTTCTAGACCTCTTGTTAAGCGCCAATCAGATGTAAAGCTTACGGTCATTGAAGGAAAGAAAAACAAAAAAAAGAACCGAGCTTTATTTTAAACGCTTGGTTCTTTTTTTACTTGCTTTCATCTATTTTTGAACACGCGCTAATAAGCCCATTTCTTTAAAAATTTTTCTGTAGTTTCCTTCCCTAACTGTATGAGAGCGTCCTTTTCTTCCTCTGAAATATCAAATTTAGTCGCCGGCACTTTATTTGCAGGGATAAATACAATGTTTTTTGCATGACTCTTTGATATATATCGCTGATCATGGGCTTTCCACATGGTTTCCACCATAGAATGAAGCATGGAGAATGCATTTTTTACCTCTCTAGGTGGAAGGGTATCTTCTGATGGGGATAAGCGAAAACCAATGACAGGTCGTTGTAACTGAGTTTGCCCTTGTTTTGAAAAAAGCCAAATGGGAAAGTTACTTAATACTCCTCCGTCCACCATCACGGATTGAATACCTTTACTTGATGTTATTTTTACAGGTTCAAAAAAGAATGGAATGCAACAACTCATTCTAATCGCTCTAGCAACCGAAAAGGATTCTGGAATAATACCGTATTGTGCAAGGTCATCAGGTAAGACAACTAACCTTCCATTAGTTACATCAGAGACAATCATTTTTAGTGTGCCAGGAGGGATATCACCAAAAGTACGTATTCCCTTCTCCTTTAAAATGCTATTTAACCAATCTTCAAATGCATCCCCTTTATAAATACCCATTTTTAAGTATAGGCGTATCCAACGATAAAAGGGAATAGATCGATGTTTCCGATCTAATAAACTAATTAAGTCCACTTCATCTAATATTTTTTCAATTTCATTACTTGTAAAACCAGCTTTAATTAAGGTAGCAACGATAGCTCCTGCGCTGGTTCCAGCTAATCTCTCAAAATATATCCCTTCTTCTTCTAAAGCCTTCATGGCCCCAACAAAAGAAAAAGCCTTTATTCCTCCACCTGCAAACACCCCATCAACTTGTAGCATGGATCTACCTCCCCTTTACCATTTTAGTAAATTAGGGAGAAAAAATGATTAAAAATTAAGGAGCTCTATAGGAAAAAAAGGACTGTCACTTGGCTACAGCTTTGGAGAAAAAAAACAACCTCAACCTGCAATGGTTAAGATTGTTCCTCGATTTCTTCACTTTTCTTTTGAACATCTCGCAATTCGTCTACCCGTTCTGGTTTCTCATCAAAGTATTGAACTAAATCCCCAATTCGGTCAATGGCATCCCAGCTTAAATGATGCTCAATACCTTCTACATCTTGATATATATTCTCCGCATCAACACCAATAATTTTCATAAACTCCTCTAATAAATCATGTCGATAAACGAGGCGTTTTCCGATCTTTTTTCCTTTAGGCGTTAAGATGAGTCCGCGATACTTCTCATATACAAGATATTCACTTTTATCTAATTTCTGGACCATTTTAGTAACCGAGGATGGATGCACCTCTAATGCTTCTGCAATATCAGAAACTCTGGCATATCCCTTTTCTTCGATTAATAGGTAAATTCTTTCTAAGTAATCTTCCATGCTCGGTGTTGGCATGTAGTCCCCTCCAAACTTGCAACCCTTTTAGAGAATGGTTATTTATTATTTCATGTATGATGAAATAAGTCAATTGGTTCCTTTTTCTATGTAAAATTATACTATAAAATGTGAGCATGTACTACTCAGTGGAGAATTTAGTGATAATTACGACAAGTGACGTACTCAACATTAGATGGAATAACTTGTTTCCTTACTAATTATATTTTTAACTATTCGACCTTTTAATTAAAAAAATAATGGCTTGTTACCCAAATTTGATTATTTTTATTGGATTCGGTAACAAGCTCTAGTGAGTATAATAAAAAAGGATGCCCTATGGACATCCTTTAAAAATTTCTATAATCCACACTTTAATTGTGCACTACAGTTTGTACATGTATTACATCCGCCAATATCTTCTACTGTACCTTTACGGCATACCGGACATGTGTCCCCTACTTCACTTCCATAAGTTACAGATGTGCTTCTTACGTCTGAAATAGTTTCCAAAAGTACAACCGATTTCTTGCTGTTTTTAGTGTCTTCAGCAGGGTCTCCAGCTAATTCTACTGCATACATATCATTTTCTTCCGCTTTTAAAGTTAGAACTTGTGAATCACGACTTCCATCCACGTATACAGTTCCACCCTTCGCTCCACCTTTGTAAAGACGTTCATATACCTTCTTTACTTGGTCTACAGTGTAGCCACGTGGTGCATTAACAGTCTTACTTAATGAACTATCTACCCAACGTTGGATAACACATTGTACATCGGCATGTGCCTCTGGTGAGAGATCCATACTTGAAACGAACCATTCTGGAAGGTTGTTTGGATCTGCTTCAGGGTGACGATCTAAATATTCTTGAAGGATTTGCGCCTTTACTTCAATAAACTTCCCTAGACGACCACTACGGAAGTAAGAGAATGAGAAGTAAGGTTCAAGCCCAGTACTCACGCCAACCATTGTCCCTGTGCTTCCCGTAGGAGCAACGGTTAATAAGTGTGAGTTTCGAATACCATATTTCAATATTCCTTGACGAATATCTTCTGGCATTTTTTTCATGTAACCAGTGTTAATGTATTTCATTCTTAGGTGTTGTGTTTCTTGTTCATTATTACCTACCAGGAATGGGAAACTTCCCTTTTCCTTAGCAAGCTCAATACTTGTCCGATAAGCAGTTGTAGCAATTGTTTCAAATATCTTATCTACAAGCTCATTCCCTTTTTCTGATCCATATACCGTTTCTGTGTATATCAATAGATCATGTAATCCCATTACTCCAAGTCCAACACGGCGCTCGCCTTTTGCTTGCTTTGTGTTCTCCTCTAGGAAATAAGGTGTAGCATCAATTACGTTATCCTGCATACGGACACCTGTTGCTACCGTTTGTTTCAACTTCTCATAATCTACTGTATTATCTTCTTTATTTGCCATCTCTGCTAAGTTAACAGCTGCTAAGTTGCAGACAGAGAATGGTGCAAGTGGTTGTTCCCCACACGGATTTGTTGCTACTACTTTTTGATCATACGCTTTTGCATTTGTCATTTCGTTCGCATTGTCAATAAAGAAAATTCCTGGCTCTGCTGAATAGGTCGCACAAATATTGATAAGGTTCCAAAGCTCTTTTGCTTTGATCTTGCGGTATGTTCGAACACCGAAGCCTAGTGCTTCCCATTCTCGTACATCCCCATATTCGTGCCATTCTCGGTTATATGCTTCCATTTCAGCCTCATTGTAATTTTCAACATCAGGGAAACGAAGAGCATACTCCGTATCATTTTCTACAGCTTCCATAAAATCTTTTGTAATACAAACAGAAATATTTGCACCAGTTAAAAACTCAGAGTTATTAACGGAATAGGTTCCACCAGTACGAAGCTTGTCCTCCGCCTCTTGAATGACCTTAGGATCAAACCCGCCAGTACCAGGAATATACTTATAATTGAGAATTCCTTGGTACATTGCTTCTTCAAGCTCTGTTAATGGAGTAAACTTTAATTTTTCTTTTATTAATCTCTTAATCTGTGCATCTTCTGTATTTTCTAGTAAGTATCGTAAAATTCTTGGATTTTGCATCTTAGATATGATGAATTCTAAAATGTCTGGATGCCACGTTTATACCGTCCTTTTCAGGATATTTGATTACGGTCTAGACTATATCATCACCCACAGCAAACTCTGTTTGGGGTTGGGCACTTATGAGGGATTATTGTTGGGACGCACCCTCTAGTCGTTGAACCTTCGCCATTACTTTCACCCAATGACGCTTGGCTGCTGATTTCCCAATTCAATCAATTTTTGAGCATTCACGCTCACCGTTTCCAGTCACGTTGTAGCTTGATTGACTCTAAGGGGTTTCCAGCAATTCACCCAATTTTCTAGTCATCCATTTTCTGAATGACGCGGACTAAGGCATCAATATTTTAAATCCGCTAGCATTATCATTTGAGCTCCCCTGCGCGAGCCGCCTTGTTCCACTAGATGCGTTAACTTCGCTATATCATCTAACCAAGATACGGAACCGGAGGACTTTCCATTTACTCCTCGAGCTAGGGTGTTACGAGGTCTCAGCGTAGAACCATTTGTTCCTACCCCTCCACCGCGGCTCATAATCTCCATCACTTGTTTCCGGTGCTCTGAGATGCCTTCACGAGAGTCTGCAACAAATGGCATTACGTAACAGTTAAAATAAGTAACGTCCGTTTCTGCACCTGCTCCATACAGTACTCGTCCTGCTGGTACGAAATTCATGTTCATCAGTTCATGATAAAACTTCTCAAACGACTCCTGGCGCTTCTCAGGATCCACTTCCACTTCTGCTAATCCTCTAGCATTCCGTTTCGCAATTTGCTCGTAATAGATTTCTAGAGGCTTATCTATGGTGTCAAGGGAACGTTCTACAATCCCCGTTTTCTTTTCTTCAGCATCATCTAATACACCGAGAAATTCTTCTTCAACTGCAATTTTTGCACGATTTTCTTCCCAGTTAATCTCCGCGACAAATCCATAGCCACGTGCTGGAAACTTAGGGTCTGCCTTAACTGTTAAGACAACAAAATCTCCTACTTTTAATGTTTTCTTCTCGGTGTCTTTAAACGTATAGCGGTCTAGCATGACCAAACGTGATACTCCGCTTTGTTTTAATTTCATATCCGGAGTAATTGGAAATACTTGAGGAAATTGTTCAATATCTTTATTAAGCTCCTCAACGTTGATCGTTTTTTCAGACATAAACGTCTTCACAGGCCTCCGCTCCCTTTCTACAAATTTTTCATTTTATCCAATTTTCAAGGATCATCTCTTTGATGTTTATGGCAACATATGCCATATTATTGATTGCTTGTTTAACTATAGCACAGAATTTTCGGGTCATCAATATATAGTATATAGATAAAATAGAAAAATACTATATATTGATTTAGGATGCTTTCTTTCTCATTTTGTCAACTCTAAAAACAGCAAATTTCAAGCGAAAAAAGAAGAAAAATAGAGATATAATGCTTCTTTCTTTAAAATCTGACGAATTTTATATAATCCCTCTCCAACTTCTCTAAATCCCTACCATTGTCGACTTTTCTCGAATTTAATAAGTTTTCGACAAGATATTTTAACCCTTCCCTTTACATGAAATAACCATAATACGCTAATTAAAAACTAGTAGATCAGTAGAATAGTCACAACTATATATAGTAGAATTACCTTTGAAGCAAAAAATAAAAACATGTCTAAGTCCGACATGTTTTATTTTATTTTGACGTAATTTTGTGGGGAGTATAACAAGTCCTTAAATTTTATAATTCCACTTATCGGTCCCATACTTTTCATCTACTAATTCCAAAACCTCTTTCTCCTGCTCCCCAGATAAATGGAAAGGTCGTAAATGAACATCCAGCCCTTTTTCAAAACCTTTTTTAAAGGCTTCCTTCATCTCTTCTATGTTCAAATCCTTTTCCGTTAACTCCCTTATAGCTACAGCCTTTTTCTTAAAAGCTTGCTGCATTCGTTCACGGACTCTATCACTAGGATATTTAAACACATCGAAAAGCTTGTCCTCATCTAAGGATAGAATAATTGACCCGTGTTGTAGTATAACATTTTTTTGTCGGGTTTGAGCACTTCCAGCAATCTTCCGTCCTTCGACGACTAATTCATACCATGAGGGAGCATCAAAGCAAACAGCAGAACGTGGACGTTTAAGGCGGGCTTTCTCCTCTTCTGTTCTTGGAATGGAGAATTGTGCCTGGAGTCCAAGAAATCGGAAACCTTCTAATAAGCCTTCGGATATAACCCGATAAGCCTCTGTAACACCTGCAGGCATTTTAGGGTGATCTTCTCCAACGATAACACTGTAGGTTAGTTCGTCTTCGTGTAAAACACCCCGTCCACCAGTTGGTCGGCGAACAAACCCTAGCCCATGCTCTTTTACCGCATCAAAATTAATTTCCTTCTCTACATTTTGAAAGTAGCCAACGGATAATGTTGCAGGGTTCCAACCGTAAAAACGAACAACAGGTGGGATTTCCCCTTCCCTATGCCAGTCCATTAGTTTTTCATCTAAAGCCATATTATAGGCTGGTCCTCTATTTCCTGAATCTAAATAATACCAAGTTTCCATTATTAATACCTCTCAAAGACAAAAAGTTTACTTATCTATCATACAGAAAAAATGTTTATCGTCAAAATTCTTTGCTCATATTTCCCAATATAGAAAACGTTGCACGTTTACCAATTTCCGTATATCATTTATAGTGGAATAGGGAAAAGAGAAAAAAGGAGTTGGCCGTTGCAATGCCTTGGACACTGATTATTTTAACTGTTATTTTAATCATTTTTATCGTATTACGTTTAAAGAAACCTGCTTATTTAAAGCCATTAGAGCAGGAGGAGTTTCGTAAAGATTATCGTAAAGCACAACTAATTGATGTTCGAGAGGAAAGGGAATTTAAGACAGGCTATATTCTTGGTGCCCGAAACATTCCATTATCTCAATTGAAACATCGTATTAACGAAATTAGACCAGACAAGCCTGTTTATATTTATTGTCAAAACGGAACACGTTGTATTCAAGCTTCAAAGATTTTAAAGAAAAAACGCGGAGTCGAGGAAGTCATTACCCTTAAGGGTGGATTCCGTAAGTGGACAGGAAAAGTTAAAAAGTAACCAAAAAATAGGAAAAAAAGACATTCAATTAAGCCATAAACTTAATCGAATGTCTTTATTTTGGGCTCTTTTCGCATAAATTGCTCATGCGATTACTTGTCGCACATGACCATGTTGTTTTTACAGCATATTTTTTGCTTGGCTACGCTACAGGCGGACGCTTTCCGCGGGCAACGCTTCAGCCTCCTCGGGAAAACCGCCCTGCGGTGTCTTCTGCTGTTAGTCCTGTCTCTTCCTCTACAAGCATCACTTCGTAGCGTATCCGTCGAGACAACTCGTAGCAATTTCATGAAGCAATGCTCGTCGCTGGAGTCGCCGCCTTTCGCTTCTCCAAGCTTTTTTAAAAAAGCAACAAAGTTTGCGAAAACAGCCTTATCTTTTATACTATTAGCTTTCTTTTGTATACCTTAAAATTGGCTTTCTTGCTGCAGTTGTTTCATCTAAACGATCGATTACCGTATGATGCGGTGCTTCTTGAACTATCTCCGGATTCTCCTCTGCCTCTTTGGCAATTTGAATCATGGCATCTACGAATTCATCAAGGGTTTCCTTCGACTCCGTTTCTGTTGGTTCAATCATTAAGCACTCTTCCACATTTAATGGGAAGTAGATTGTTGGTGGGTGATAACCAAAGTCTAATAAACGTTTCGCAATATCTAGTGTACGTACTCCAAGTTTCTTCTGGCGACGTCCAGATAATACAAACTCATGCTTACAATGCTGAGTATACGGAGCATCGAAATATGGCTCTAAACGGCGGAACATATAATTTGCATTTAACACTGCATATTCTGATACTTTTCTCAAACCAACTGGACCCATAGTACGGATATACGTATATGCTCGAACATTAATTCCAAAGTTCCCGTAGTAAGGTTTTACACGACCGATAGATTGAGGGATATTATAATTAAATCGATAAGTTTCTCCCTCTTTCACAACTTGTGGTTTTGGTAAATACGGCACTAAATCCTTTTTCACTCCAACTGGTCCTGATCCAGGTCCGCCACCACCATGTGGCGTTGTAAATGTCTTGTGCAAGTTTAAGTGAACAACATCAAATCCCATATCCCCTGGACGAGTGATGCCTAGGATTGCGTTAGAGTTGGCTCCATCGTAATAAAGCTTCCCACCAGCGTCATGAACGATTTTGGCCATTTCTACGATCTGCTCTTCAAATAATCCTAAAGTATTAGGGTTGGTAAGCATCAAGGCAGCTGTATCTTCACCAACCACTTCACGTAAATGATCTAAATCAACGAGACCCTTTTCATTAGACCGTACCGTTACAGAGTCAAATCCAGCTACGGTAGCGGATGCTGGATTCGTTCCGTGAGCTGAATCTGGAACAATTACCTTCGTACGGTGATGATCACCATTTGCTTCATGGAAAGCTCGAATAAGCATTAATCCAGTCCATTCTCCATGGGCACCTGCCGCTGGCTGTAATGTTACTTCATCCATCCCTGTTATTTCAGCTAATGAATTTTGGAGTTTATACATAAGCTCTAAAGCCCCTTGGATTGTGGACTCTGCTTGATATGGATGAATGTGAGCAAAGCCAGGAAATCTAGCTACGTCTTCATTAATTTTAGGATTATACTTCATGGTACATGATCCAAGTGGATAAAATCCAGAATCTACTCCATGGTTTCGATTGGAAAGAGCTGTATAATGTCGAACAATTTGTAGCTCTGATGCCTCAGGGAGTTCCGGCTCTTTTGTACGTTGGAACTGTGATGGTAGTAAGTCATTTACATCAACTTCTGGCACATCTAATTCTGGTAAACTGTGGCCGATTCGACCTTCTTTACTAATTTCAAAAATTAATGCTTGATCTTGTTGACTCATTTTACTCCCCCCAATACTGCTGCAAATTGATCGATCTCTTCTTTTGTACGTAGTTCTGTTACTGCTACTAGCATCATATTTTCCTTTTCTGGATAATCACGGGATAGGTCATATCCACCAATGATTTTTTCAGCTAGCAGTGATTCATTCACTTCCGTAATAGGTTTAGGCAAACGTACAACAAACTCATTAAAGGTAGGAGAGTCATATACCACTTCCACACCTTGCTTTCTTAATTGCTCCTTTGCATAATGGGCCTTTTGAATGTTTTGAGCAGCCATTTCTTTTACACCATGCTTTCCAAGTGCACTCATGGCAATGGAAGCTCCTAATGCATTCAACGCTTGGTTAGAACAAATATTACTAGTCGCTTTATCACGACGAATGTGTTGCTCTCGCGCTTGTAATGTTAATACGAAGCCACGTTGTCCATGCTCATCAGTTGTTTGGCCTACAAGACGACCAGGAACTTTTCTCATTAGTTTAGTAGTAACAGCAAAATAACCACAATGCGGTCCACCTAATTGGGTAGGAATACCAAATGGCTGTACGTCACCTACTACAACATCCGCTCCAAATTTTCCAGGAGGCTGCAATAACCCTAAGCTAAGTGGGTTAGAGGAAACGATGAATAGACCCTTACCTTGATGGGCAATTTTTTCAATGGCAGTTAAGTCTTCTATGTTACCTAAGAAATTTGGATACTGAACAATAACACTTGCAGTATCATCATTATAAAGAGAAGCTAAATGATCAAGATCCGTTATACCATCCTTTTCATCTACTTCAACAACGGTTAAGTTTTGTCCCTTTGCATTCGTTTTTAAAACTTCTCTTGCTTCAGGATGAACCGTTTTGGATACAAGAATAGTTTTCTTTCTTGTTTGTCCTGCACTCATCATTGCCGCTTCTGCTAAGGCAGTAGGGCCATCATACATGGAAGAATTGGCAATATCCATTCCAGTTAACTCACAGATCATGGTTTGGAATTCAAAAATAGCCTGCAATTCCCCTTGAGAGATTTCCGGTTGGTATGGTGTATATGCTGTATAGAACTCTGAACGAAGGAGCATATGATTAACAATAGAAGGAATATAATGCTCGTAAACGCCTGCTCCTAAAAATGACGTATATTCTTTAATGTTTAAGTTTTTGTCAGAAAGGCGGCGCATTTCCTTTACTAATTGTATTTCATCTAGTGCTTCCTCGATATTTAGTTCACCTTTAAATCGAATTTCCTTTGGAATGTCGTCAAAAAGCTCTTCTAGATCATTGATACCAATTGTATCCATCATTGCTTTTTGATCCTGTTCCGTCATTGGTAGATAACGAAATTTCAATGTTTTCATCCCCTTTTTAGATGGTTAATGTATACAAATAAGTAAATTGCCCTCTTTATTATCTTTTATAGAATGGTGTTGCAACAACTTTTGCTTTTAATCGCTTCTTACGTACCTGTACTTCCACTTCTGTATCTAATGCCTTATAATTCTCATCAATTAATACAAGTCCAACATTTTTCTTGAGCGTTGGTGATTGTGTTCCAGTTGTAACAAATCCAACCTGCTCACCGTCTATAAAAACCTCATAGCCTGTACGCGGAATTCCTTTATCTATCATTTCAATTCCAACGAGCTTTCTTGGGGCTCCATCTTCCTTTTGTTTTTTGAGAACCTCTTTTCCAAGAAAATCTTCTTCCTTGTCAGTTTTAACTGCAAAGCCGATGCCTGCTTCAATTGGTGAAATATCCTTCGTTAATTCCTGACCGTATAAAGGTAAACGTGCTTCAAACCTTAATGTATCCCTTGCACCTAAACCACAAGGTTGGATGCCCTCATCTTGACCTGCTTCTAATAAGCTTTCCCATAAGGATACAGCATCTTCTGGTTTACAATAGATCTCAAACCCATCTTCTCCAGTATAACCGGTACGGGAAATAAGAACAGATTTATCAGCGAGAGTTATTCCTTCACGAAACTTAAAGAAAGTAATTTCGGATAAGTTCGTAGATGTTAGTTTTTGTGTAATTTGTTCTGCTAATGGGCCTTGAATAGCTAACTGAGCATATTTATCTGATACATTCATTACTTGAACATCACCAAACATATGACCCTTTATCCATTCAAAATCCTTTTCAATGTTGGATGCATTTACGACTAATAAGTAGTCTTCTTCTCCACGTTTATACAATACAAGGTCATCTACTGTACCACCATCTTCGTAACACATGGCAGAATACTGACATGCATTTTCTTTTACGTTCGCTACGTTATTCGTTAGAATCTTTTGAAGAAAAGCGAGAGCGTCCTTTCCTTTTACTTCAATTTCACCCATATGGGAAACGTCGAATAATCCTGCTTTTGTACGGACTACCTCATGCTCTTCCTTAATACCTGAAAATTGGACAGGAAGATCCCAGCCCCCAAAATCAATTGTCTTCCCATTGTACTTTCCATACACCTCATACAATGGAGTCTTATTTAATGACAATGCAATCCACCTCCGTTTTTTTTCAAAAAGTACCCCTATAATAATTGGTAAAGATGAGCCGTCTATGCGTATTTAACATACTACAGTACCATATTTTCAATACCCATTTTCGACATTAATGAACGTACTATTTATTAGTGGACATAAAAAAAGACAGAAACATGCCCTAAAATGTCATGTCTCTGTCTTTATTACCTGAGAGTTTTTCCTTCTAAGAAAAGAAGGTAGCCCCTTGGGTGACTCACAAAAAACGAGTTCTTTCCAGAGGTGCGTCCAACAAGAGTCTTTTTGCCTGAGAGATTCACGAAATATTCCGTTTGCTCCTTCGGCGACGTTCCATAACGAACGCTCTCTCCCCTTGTTATCATTCGCCCTATAAGAATAGTAAAAATCTTTTAAGCACGTATTCATGAAATATCCAAATACGTTCATAATAAGAAAAGCATAAGCGCTTTGTTAACGGCCATCTTCTCTTACGTACATCGTACCATTTTTCTTTTTTCTATGGCAATATGCAACTTTTTATTTTTTCAAAGTTTTAAGCTTTCTCTAATTGATAACACTGATAAAAAGAAGGTTTATATTCATGAAGGGAGGACGCCAACAATGATTCCGACCATAAAATTTGACGAAGATTGGTCCTATAGTTTTCTTGATTCCCTAGAAAATAACCGGGGATTAAATAATTGGTCAAAGTATAATATGGCATTACAAGCAGGAAAAAAACGGTTAATTGATAACTTTCATGAATTAGAGGCAACAAAGCATTTGCCCCATTTAGAGATATTCCCACATCAGTACGAAACAGCCCAAAAGGTGATCAACGAAATGAATGGTAAGGCTGTTCTTGCCGATGAGGTTGGCCTTGGTAAAACAATAGAGGCCGGTTTAATTTTGAAAGAATACATGATTAGAGGGCTTGTAAAAAAAGTACTTATTCTTGTACCAGCTTCATTAGTCACCCAGTGGTGCAGAGAATTAAATGAAAAATTTTTTATACCCGCTATTGAACAAAGGAAAAGACCAGCATGGGAACAAATAGATATAACCGTTACATCTATTGATACAGCGAAAAGGGAACCCCATGCCTCTGTTATTCAAAATATTGATTACGATTTTATTATTGTGGATGAGGCACACAAATTAAAAAATAAAGAGACAAAAAATTACCAGTTTGTTAGGAGCTTAAAAAAGAAATTTTGTCTCTTGTTAACTGCAACTCCTGTACAAAATCGTTTAAGTGAAGTTTTCCATTTAATATCTCTTCTAAAGCCAGGATATTTAGGTGACGAAAGTTCCTTTGAGAAAAATTATAAGGAAGAAAAGGATCATGAGCAGTTAAATGAGTTAATTCAAAAGGTAATGATTCGAAATCGCCGGACAGATTCTGGAATGGATTGGCCAAAAAGAAAAGTACAGACGGTTCCTATTACTTTCTCACCGGAGGAACGGGAGCTGTACGAGGCAGTGAGTGAACTAAAAAATAAATATAGGGGTTTCGCCCAAGGAATTTCCTTTACTACCTTAACTCTGCAACGGGAGGTTTGCTCTAGTAGAGAAGCTGCCTTTATGACTTTAAAAAATCTAATGGAGCAATATGGAGACCATCCGGAAATCTCCCAGGACTTAAATGATATTGCAGAGAAAATTAATGCTGTTAAAACAAATTCCAAAGCTGAACAAGTTCTTTCACTAATCCAAGGAACCGATGATAAATTAATAATCTTTACGGAATATCGAGCAACTCAATTATATTTACAATGGTTCTTAGGTCAACATGGTATAAAGTCCGTTCCCTTTAGAGGAGGCTTTAAAAGAAGTAAAAAAGATTGGATGAAGCAATTATTCCAAAATCAAGTACAAGTCTTAATTGCTACTGAGGCTGGGGGGGAAGGTATAAACCTTCAGTTTTGTCATAGAATGATTAATTACGACTTGCCTTGGAATCCAATGAGAATTGAACAAAGAATCGGGAGAATACACCGGCTTGGTCAAGAAAAAGATGTGGAAATATACAATTTTGCTGTTCAAGACACAGTGGAAGATCACATCTTAAAGCTTCTATACAAAAAAATTGGATTATTCGAGGGAGTTATTGGAAAACTGGACGATATCCTTGAAAAATTCTCAGACAACCAATTGGAGGACCACGTATCCAACATACTTCTTCATTCAGAATCAGAGGGAGAAATACGTGTCAAAATGGATAACCTCTCCTCCATACTAGCGAAATAATGAAGGCTGTTTTCTAAAACTTTGTTGCTTTTAATAAGCTTGGAGAAGCAGAAAGCGGCAACTCCAGCGACGAGTAATCGCAGGAGCAGAGGAAGAAGAGACAGGAGCAATCTTTTATTAACACAGCCTAAATTAATGATAACTTCGTTAGACAAGTAGAAAGGATGTTATTCATGAATCAAGCGGAAATTCATGATTATTTAAAAAATTTTTTTATTGAAAATGAAAGCACCATTTTAGAGGAATCGGATGGCCATTTGCATATTCAATTGTCCATTGATATGGATAAAGCATTGATGAACCGTCCATTTTATTGGCATTACACGGAAAAAATCGGGGCAGTACCTAATCCTATGAAATTAACCTTAATAACGGATTCCAATTTAGCTCCTGAAGATATTAAAGGTGAATTGATTCATTTTGGGTCTCCTAGGCTCCATCAAATTTTTCAAACAGCTCAGGAGTTAGGTCGTCATGCGTTGCTATATGAGTCTGTACAACCAAATGGAGCATCACTCCCTATGAAGCCTTGGCTCATACTGAATGGGAGTGTTTCCTATTGCTGCGATCATAAAAAAGATCAATTTTTTTCCATCGGTTTAAGCCTTATTACAGGAGAAATGATCAATGATATTCATTCACAAATAAAAAATAAAAGGTTTCAAGAACAAATTCCCAATTATTGTTTCACAATGACACCTATCATCAAACCTCAAGCAGGCCTTGAACGGATAAAACGGTACTTAATGGGGCAAGAAAAACTAAAAGAACATAAATGGGCTGACGATGCCTTAAGCCGTATGAAAAAAGATGAAGCGCTTCTCGAAGCTTTTTATGATGGGGAGGAAGAAAAAACAGAAACTTACGATCAGGAAAAGGAAGCCATTAAAGCTCAATATGAACCATTTATTAATATTTCTATCATTAATGGCGGTATGTTTTATTTTTCTAATCATCCCTCAGACAACCAGAATATGGTATATTAGTAATAGAAAGCGCTCGGTCCTGGTGGCAGGAGCGAGCGCTATGTTTGTTATTAATTTTTCCATCTGCGGATAGACTGTGAAATGGCAAAAGGTACTAAACCAAAAAGTTGGTGTGTGCGAGGAGGACGTGAATTCTTTCTTTCCTCTCTTTTTGCTATCCTTTCTTCCTTTGGTTGATCTACATAGGAAACAAACTGTTGTGTCATATATTTAATGTAGTCATTGGATTTCATTATCACACCACCTTTACAGTCTTTATCATTATTATGATTTCCAATTATAAGGGAGCTTATACATGAATGTGCTGATAAATTTCTTTAATAACTTCCTCTACAGACTTTTCCTCTGTATCAATTATGATTTTCCCTTTTTTATACAAAGGAATACGACGTTCAAATCTGTTT
Source organism: Evansella vedderi (assembly GCF_030813435.1). Lineage (GTDB taxonomy): Bacteria > Bacillota > Bacilli > Bacillales > Salisediminibacteriaceae > Evansella > Evansella vedderi. The sequence continues at coordinate 139,963 of NZ_JAUSUG010000015.1, forward strand.
TTTAGACCTGATAATCCTTCATTTGTTAGAGGACGAGTAGAATCCCCTTTTATCCTATCATAAATTGTTTCAAAGGAAGCGTTCAAAAATACAATAATACCCGATTTCTCCATACACTGGATATTACTTTCTACCTCAACAATTCCGCCGCCAGTGGAAACTACTGCTTTTTTCCCAAAACAATCTTTTAATGCATCTGTTTCCATTTTTCGAAATCCACTTTCCCCAAACCGTTCAAAAATCTCTGGGATTGTTAACTGTTGTTTTTGGATGATGTATTCGTCTAAATCAACAAATGATCGTTCTATTGCTTTTGCAAGCTCCTTGCCTACGGTTGTTTTCCCTACCCCCATAAAGCCAACAAGATAGATATTTTCCCATTCCTTCATTTTATTTGAGCTCCTTCCATCCAACCGGTTATCGTTTTGTTTTCTACATGGTATCTAAACCTTGCTCCCCGATACTTTCCATTATTAGTGTATGCTTGTAGGAAAATTGCCTTTTCATTTGGAGTTTCCTGTACTATTTGATAATGAATGGTACCGTTAAAAAAATCAAGCCTTCCCGCAACTAAATGGCCTGATTCATTTTCCTCCATCAAGTTAATCACTTCTTTTGTTCCTCCGATAATCAGTTGGTCAAGGTTGTTCCATTCCCTTTCTAATTCAAGAAAACGTTTCTCACTTTCATACATAGTAATGAAATGAAGGAGAACAGAGGAAAGGATGAAGAGGATGACGATGGAAAATAACAACGTCACCCCCTTTTCGTTCTTTATACTACTCATGACGTACACCTGAAATCACATCATTTGGATGGGTAATTATCTGCCAATATTCTCTTCCATCTATACTAGTGATGTTTAATTCAATTCCATATTCTTTATTGTACACCTTCATTTTTCGGACATATTGGAGGAACACCTCGTGGCCTGTATTATTGACCCGACGTCGTATTTTGTCCTGATAGAGCTCATATTGTACTGTTGCATTATCAGAGGAACGACGAAAATATAGGATTGTTTCATTTACATTTGTCCAACTAACGGTGCTTGTCCGTAAATCTAATTGAAGCTGTGAAGTGAAAAGTATTCTCTCCTCATAAGGGATAGTAACGGATTTTGGTTGATTCCAAATAGAAAAAACTACTGGAATAACAAAAGCAATAATTGTAAAAATAAATAAACTAATCAACACTTCCATCAACGTCATCCCTGAATTATCTGTTCTTAAATGATAGGCACCTTTCATAACCTCTCCTATTCTCCCCCTCCCAACTTATGCATAATACACTCTCCTTCGATTCTTCTTTTACAGTTAGGAAATAAATCACTTCTCCATTTACTACAACAGTTTCCTTTGCTTCCTCACCATCAAAAAAATACTTATAGTAATGGTAATGCAGCACTTCTTCTGCTATACGCTCTTGCCGAATTGTTTGACGCTCCTGCTGAACTTTAACAATACTTGGAAATATCGTTCCTACTCCCACAGCAAAAACGAAAAGGGCAATCATTATTTCTAAAAGAGTGAATCCTTTATTGTTTGTCAATATAAAAGCGCCCCCTAACAAATTGAAATACAAGAACGTAACGATCGTTTTTATAATTAAAGACCAAAGAGCCTGGAGAAGAAATAGTTCCCGTTGGTAAAAAACGCAAATCATTATAACCTAATGTCCCTATCTTTACTGTTAAGCCCTCAGGAAAAGTTCGTGTTTCAACAATTGTTACTCCATGACGAATTGTATAATTATTTAGCGTTGGCGAAAAAACAAAGCGAATAATAACACCATCAGTCATGGCTGTCATTTGACTTTCATATAAATCCTTTTCCAATTGTTCAAAGAAATAATCTACATTTTTACTGTGGACCGATTTTGTAAAATTAGGAATGACGATCAGAAGAATGGAAGAAATAAGAAGTAGTACAAGAAGCATTTCAATTAAAGTATAGCCATTGTTCTTATGAATTTGTTCTTTCATGTTACGGAGTCGTCGTTCTTGTAGAGAACTTAAGCATGTTATCATTAACTGGTTCACCGTTAGGACACGTTAATGTATCCACATATTCTTCTTCCACTAATTTTTGAAGGTCAGTTAAGTTTTCTCCCGTTTCGATTTCATAAGCTAATTTTTGTGAACGAATTAAGTCAATGGTTGCCTCACAGCCCTTAGCATTTGCTGTGGCTTGATTTTTAGCTAAATTAGGTACTGCTACTAAAAGTAAAATTGAAATTATCACCAGTACAATCATCATTTCAATCAATGTAAAACCATGTTCCTTTTTCAAAAACTTGTGTATAATAGCCATTAATTTTGTCATCTTTTAATCTCCTTCTTTTTTTAAAATTTGAGGACATAGAGAACTTGAAGTAGTAAGTTTATACTGCATGGTTATTCCTAATGGATCTTAATCACCACCCATCCACAATATTAAAGATTGGCAGCATCATGGAAAGAAATAAGATCATTACAATAACACCAATCACCGTGTATAAGATCGGTTGTAATAATGCCATAAAATTCTGTACTCCCTCATAATACTGCCGTTGTAAAAAGTTTGTATATCTCTCTAACTCATCACCTAACGCCCCCTTTGCTTCCCCCAGTCCAATGGTAGCAACAAGCTGAGGTTCATAAAACTTGCGCTCACGTATTATCTCAGTAAACGGAGTACCTTCCATTAGTTGAAAGGAGATAACTTGTGCCTCCTGTTGCAAAAAATTAATTTTTGAATGTTCTTCCATTACCTTTAGTGCCTTATAAAGGGAAAAACCATTTTTAAGTAAAGGAGACAGATGAGAAGTTAAATAATAAGTCATTAAACTTCGTGTAAATAGCTTAATTAACGGTAATTTTAGTAGGAACTTTAACCGATCATACAAGCTTAATTTTCGTAACCATAACAGAAAAAGTAGTAATAATAGGGTAAAACCAAGTAAAATAGGAGCTTCAAATAGTGAAAGGAGCGAAATCACAAACCTCGTTACCCATGGCAAATCTTGATTCATGGACTGAAAGAAAGTTTGAATTTGGGGCAACACCCCCCGTGAGATGATGGTTGCCATTACGATAAGGCATAAAAAAAGGATAAAAGGATAGAAAAGTATTTTACGGACTTTTTCCATTGATTCGTATTTCTTCTCCATTAGAATTGCAGCCGTTTCAAGGCCATATTTTAAATCACCGTATTTCTCGTGAAAATATAAATAACTTATAATGTCTTTTGAAAAACCCGCGAATTCTAATTGAGCGGAAAGATCATCCCCATTCAATAAGCTTTGGTAAATGATTTCACACCATTGCCCCTTATTCCCCCTCTGGTACGTTTTCAATAATACTAAAGCTTCTGATAATGGGAAGCCCTCCTTTAATAAGGCAGCTAACTGAAGAAGCCACTCACTTCTCTCTTGATCGCTTCTAAATATCTTCTTCAAAGGCTCATCCCTCCCTTCCCATGGCGGAGATATTCATAATCGTGAATGTAGCCTAAGGTTATACCCTTAGAAATAACATGACTCAATGTGGGGTTAACGCCATGATTATTATTTAAATTGGAAAGAACACTCTGAAGTTGTTGATCTTCAAGGATTTCATAAACAGCTCCCCGTCTCCTTTGTCTATTTTTTTTACATAGAGGATGACACTCCCCATCACATAGAGGGCAAACAATGTCCACAAGACGTTGTGCAGCTACAGCCTTTACACAGTCTTTTAAATCCAATGGAGATATACCAAGTTCACATAATCTCCTAAGACCACTGATAGTATCTTTACTATGTAAAGTGCTTAACACTAGGTGGCCGGTCAAAGAGGCTCTGACGGCCATCCGAGCTGTTTCAGAATCACGAATTTCTCCGAGCATAATAATATCTGGGTCGTGCCTTAATAAACTGCGCAAACCGTCAGCATATGTTATCCCCGCCTTTTCATTAATTTCCATTTGCAAAAAATGATCATGCTTTTGCTCAACGGGATCCTCTAAGGTTATAATATTTCGTTTCATATTTAGGAAGCTTGCATGTAACAACGAGTACAGAGTCGTTGTTTTACCACTTCCCGTAGGTCCGCACACAAGGAATAGCCCATTAGGAGCATGTGTAATAGCTAATAACTTTTTTGCTTGTTCAGGGAAAAGGGAAAGCTGGTGCAGGGTTTGTGTTTCGTGTGGAAACAATCGAATCACTAGGGTTTCATGATAAGAAGATGGGAAAGTAGACAATCGCATGGCGTAGTTTTCATTGATGAGAGGCACTTCTAAGGAGCCGTTTTGAGGTCGTCTTCGTTCTCCAACATCCATACCGGAAATAAATTTTAGATGACTAATGAGCTTCACCGTCAGTTTTACGGATAATTTTTCCATTTCCAATAATTGACCATCGATGCGGAATCGTACAGCAGCAGTTTTTTCCATAGGTACTAAGTGAATATCTGAAGCACCGTAAGAGACTGCCTTCAACAACAATTCTTTAGACTTTTTTTCCACTTCCATTAGCCTATATCACTACCTTCAAAGGAATTTTTATTAAATTTATTTTTGACGTTTTTATTGTAATACGAGTGTTTCCTGTTGACTTATATTGATAATGAAAAATAAATTTTGAGTTATTATGAATAATTTTTTTTAATAGTGGTACCTTAAATACTGTTCTGATGTTATTGGGATGTAGCCAAGTGGTAAGGCAACGGACTTTGACTCCGTGATGCGTAGGTTCGAATCCTGCCATCCCAGCCACTACATACTTGGAGGGTGACTCAAAAGCCTTAATCCTTTTGGGCCACCCTTTTTTTTTTCAAAGTCTTCACTTTCCTTTAACAGAGCCTTATTTAAAATACGTTGCTAATACGAATGGGATTTTTTAAACGTTATATATATGGGGAAAATTATTCTTCTTTACTTAGCTGACCTTAACTTTTCCTTTGTTTCTTCCATTTCTGACACTACTTTTTCTGCTAGTT
>NZ_JAUSUG010000016.1 GCF_030813435.1 Evansella vedderi
TTGATTGTGTTCCATAACTAATTCAGAAAGTTTTTCAATATTTAATGGTGAAACCCATTTACCAAATGAAGAAAATAGTGTATTCTTGTCCATAGCTGATATCCTTTACTTTTGGATTTGGACAGGACCCCTGTACATCCATTGTAAAGGATTTTTTTGTTGTATAACCATTAAAAAATTGAAGATTTTAAGTATTATGAATCATCTGATTTAATTAATGCAATGCTAGTGATACTATATGTTGTTTTAATAGGATGGAGCCAAAGTGATGTTAAACAGAATAGCTAGATTCTTAAAAACGGGGTCTGGGAGGAGCTAAAAACAATAAAGAAGACTTTGGCACACCTCAAGGAGGTGTTGCTTCCCCGATTCTTGCAAATGTGTATGATCGTTATGTTCTGGACCTATGGTTTGAAAAGAATGTAAGAAAAGAATGTAAGGGACTTGCTTATATTGTTAGGTTTTCCTCTCCCAAGGCCACGAGTGAAAGTAAATATATACGAACTTCGAGAGAAGATTAGCTATATTGTGAAGGTTGATAGGAAAGAGTGTGTGCGGGAAAAATGCACGTACGGTTCTAAGAGGGGGGAGCACAATCAATATAGTTAGAGAGGCTCCCTCCTACTCGAATCCACTGCGGTAAGAATTGAGTAACTATTACAATACATAATATAATGCCAGAATTATCATATAACCGGAAAGCCAAAACAGAAGTGAAAATTTTAAATTATATTGAATCCCTATTTTGAAAGGGCTTATTTTTGTTAAAGAAGATAATATAAGATTTACCCCTGAGAACGGAGACGAAACCACGGTGATAGACCATATAAGTAAAATGCCTAAAGCTAATATAAGATGATCGTTAATAAATAGTGGAGAAGAAGTGAGAGCAATCGATACAACTGTAATTGGAACTATAGATAATACACCAATATAGGAGAAAAATAATATAACGATAGATACAATTGGAATAACAATTAAAACGTGATTAATACCAACAACATAAAAAAAGTTTGTGATCAGGTGGTCTGCTTCTACTATTAATATTGCATGTCCAATCACTCCTGCTGCAATAAATAACGATAGTTCATTGCCCATTGATGGAATGCGTTCTTGAGTAAATGTAAATAAACTTTTAAAATAACTTTTGCTAGATTGATAAAATAAAGACCAAACAAGGGACATGACAATGGCTATTATCGAAATAATGTTAAGCATGGTTAGCTCAACTTGTGTATCGATGATGATAGAGATGGTTGTCATAAAAATAATAATACATGCTAACTCAATTAACTTTATTTTAGCTTTTCGATTGATTGTTGTTTTATCTAAGTTAGAGTTCAATTCCTCCAAATATTTCCCCTTTATAATTAAAACTCCTAATAAAGATCCGATTAATGTTAGTAACAATCCAAAAGGTACAATATCTGTCCAGGAGACATGGAAGTAAGAAATAATAAATGCGATGGATATATAGTATGGAGACCATAAAAATGAGAGGGAAAACCCCCTGGCGATTGCAGTTACTTGGTATAACTGATATGGTTCGACTAATTTAGTATTTGTCAAATGATATATGAGAGGGACAGTTCCCATCCCCATAATAGACCCTACACCTAAAACGGACGCTTTAATTAACGTGTAAAGAAGAGATGTTGTTTTCATATAACTGCTTAGAATTTGGTCAATATAGGTAAGGTAATTTCCAGCTTTAATCGGGATGGATAGTAAAGGAACAAAAATAAAGATCATAAGGATGGATGCATTCATGTTAAACCCCATAAAGGCTTGATATAAACTTCCGTTAAGTGTGTAAAGAATAATGGAAACTCCAAGGAGTGATATTATCAAGGTTTTAGGGATCGGTGTTAAGTAAGGAAGAAATGAGAGAATCACAATAAGAGCCAAAAAGCTAATAATCCACTCCATAAAACTAAAGTCAGTGATTTCATAAAAAAGAGTTGAAAACCCTAGTAATAATACAGAGGCTGGTCTAAATAATTTAATTGACATAAAAAGTCCCCCTAATATATAAAATTGAGGTTATTGTATACAAAGTAAAAAAATCACAATAAATTATATGTATTTGAATTTTATCTTACCACAAAAAACCTTGTTATTACGGCAATTAATTAGATTTTTCGAAATTTTTAAAAAAATACTTTGATTTATTGCATACAATCGTGTTAATATCTTTTTAAAGGAATTCTAATATGGGGGTGGATTTGTGAGTGGTTATTTTGATGGCTTTGGTCACCAGATAGGAATTGGAACGAATCCGGCAATTATTGTTGTGGATTATATTAAAGGATTCACTGACCCTGATAGTCCGCTAGGTTCAGAATATTCTTCTGAGTTATTAGCTACCAAGAAACTATTACGTGAAGCGAGGAGTAATAGAATTCCAGTACTATTTACTACTGTTTCTTACGACGCCCCTGAACTAGATGGTGGTTATTTTGTAAAAAAGGTTCCAGCACTAGAGGTGCTGAGAAGTACTTCCTCTTATACAGAAGTTGATAGTAGGTTGGAATGGGATGAACGTAAGGAGGTTCTGGTCGTTAAAAAGTTTGCTAGTGCATTTTTTGGGACTAATCTTCATTCTTTGTTAACAAGTATGAAGATTGATACATTGATCGTAGTTGGATGCACAACTTCAGGTTGTGTACGTGCGACAGTTGTTGATGGTCTTCAGTATGGTTATCGTGTGACAGTGCCTATGGAATGCGTTGGCGATCGATCTTCAAAGGCACATGAAGCAAATCTATATGATATGAATCAAAAATATGCAGATGTTCGCTCACTAGATACAGTTTTAAGTGAGCTTAATAGAATGTAGGATCATGATTAATAGAGTTCACCATATTGCGTTTGTAGTTCGTGATTTAGAGCGTGCGATCCATCTATATCAAGATGTATTTAAGCTAAACTGTTTTAAGCGATTTTACTTTGAAGAAAGGGGGGCTGAAATCGCGTTGTTCCAGATTGAGGGGTTAATCTTGGAACTGATTTGTCCTCAGGAGAAAGGACATAAACCATATGAACATTTAGAAAAATACGGTGAAGGGTTCTTTCATATCGCTTATGAAGTGGATGATTTAGAGTTAGGTAGAAAAACTCTAGAAATGTATGGGATGGATGTAAAAGGTTTAAACCCAAGTACGGGTGTAGATTGGCAGTTGCTTTGGCTTAATTCGAATCAAACGATGGGAACAAAGATTCAAATTGTAGAAGAAAAACTAAAGGAAGAGGGGAAAAAATGAAAAAGATCATATTAATGGTGATAAGTATGATGGTAATGTTTTTAATTGCATGCAGTGATTCTAGTAACAGTGATGCCAGTGAAAGCGGAAGATACGATATATCTGCAGCAACTAATCAACAACAAACGTCAGCTTATATTTATACTGCGGCATTGGCTGAAATTTTAAGTAATGATAACTCTGTTTTTGAGATAAACTTAGAAGTTTTACCATATTCCGGTGGGATTGGAAATGCAGAATTAGTTTCAAAAGGAGAAGCTGACATTGGGATAATGTTTAATATGTCCAGTAATTGGGCGTATAACGGAATTGTTGCTTATGAAGAAGAGTTTTCGAATATCAGAGGTTTAGTTGGTGGTATGAATGAATATTTTATAGGTGTAATTGCTAGAACAGACTTCTTGGAGAGTAATAACATCGAATCTTTAAAAGATATAAAAGATCAGCAAATTCCTGTAAATCTTTATGTAAATGAACGGGGGACTTTAGCTGAATATAACACAAGATTGACACTAGAAGCTTATGGAATGGATTATGATGCAATAGAGGGTTTTGGAGGAAATGTTGAATTTACGTCAAATGATGTAATCCAAACGGCATTTCAAGACAATAGAGCTGACTTACACATTATGGCACTAGGACGTGGACACCAAGTTGTCGCAGAAATTGCCACAATGACAGATATCACGCTTATGAGTATCGAGGATGAATATCATGAATTCTTTACTAATATCGGCTACGATAGCGGACCTGTTTTTCCAGCAGGAGAGTTTAGGAATCAGGATTATGAAGTATTCGTACCTAGTTTTTATGTAACTTACATTGTAAATGAAAATATGGATGATGAACTTGCTTATCACTTAGCAAAAGCTGTTTATGAAAATAAAGATGCAATGGTACGTTCGCATGCTGCAATGGGTGATTTTATTCCAGAACAGGCTGGGTATGCATCTCGGAATGGATATATCCCATTGCATGATGGAGCAAAAAAATTCTATGAAGAAGTCGGTGCGATCGATTAATCCGTTATTGGGGGCTTAAAGTGCCCCCGCTTTATATACGAATGAATTGGGTGATTAAATGAAGAAATATCTAGGGATCGTCTCTATAATAGGTATTCTATGGGCTTTGTTTCAAATTTATATTGCCTCGTACGGAACACTTAATTCACAATTGCAAAGGACAATTCATTTAGCTTTTGCATTAGGGTTAGTTTTTGCTCTATTTAGAAGAGGGGAAGATTCCAAGAATATTTTTGCTAAATATAGTGATTACGGACTAGTTTTTTTATCTCTAGCTTCTGGTGCATATATATTTATAGAATTTGAACGATTAATTTCCCGAACCCGTTTCGTTTCAGACCTTCAACCATTTGATTATTTTTTTAGTATTATAGTAACCATTTTGGTTTTGGAAGCTTCTAGACGAACGGTAGGGAAAGCGATGACTATTTTAGCGGTTGTATTTATTGCTTATGGCTTCGTTGGCCCGTATATTCCTGGGCTGCTGAATCATAGCGGACTCCCGCTTAAACGGTTTGTAGAGATTATGTTTTTTTCTGGTGACGGTATTGTTGGAATCCCGGTTGGTGTAGTTGTAAATTATGTTTTCTACTTCGTTCTGTTTGCAGCTTTTCTTGAAATTTCGGGTGGAGGGAAACTGATTATTGATATTGCATTTAAGTTAACAGGGAAAGCGAAAGGTGGACCTGCTAAAGCGGCTGTTTTTGCTAGTAGTGGGATGGGGACGATCAATGGCAGTAGTGTAGCTAATGTTGCCAGTACCGGAATATTTACTATTCCTCTCATGAAGAAAGCGGGGTATTCTCCGAAGTTTGCTGCAGCAATTGAAGCTTTGTCATCAAACGGTGGACAAATAATGCCCCCTATTATGGGAGCGGTTGCATTTTTAATGGCTACAACACTCGGCGTACCGTATACGGATGTTGTTTTTGCAGCTTTAATTCCGGCCTTGCTCTATTATGTTGCGTTATTTATTATGGTCCATATCCAAGCAGATAAAATAAAAGAAAAAAATAAAAAAACTTCAGATATTGACGTGGAGTTAAGTACTGATACGAGAGAAATTCTCAAAAGATTTCACTTGTTAATTCCACTGTTATTGCTTATCTACTTGATTTTCTCTGGTAGTTCTTTACAAGTTTCAGCCTTCTATTCTATTGTTCTTCTAGTTATAATTAGTAATCTTTTCCCATCAACAAGAACTGGTATTACAGGAACATTGGATGCTTTTGTCAATGGTGCAAAGTCTGCAGTCAAAGTAACAATTCCATGTGCGGTAGCAGGGATAATCGTAGGTGTTGTCTTGCATACTGGATTAGGACTTAAGTTTTCATCACTTATTATCGACTGGTCCTTTGGTATTACTACATTGTCAATTATCCTTATTGCAATAGGCTGTATCATTTTTGGGATGGGAATGCCTACTACATCAGCTTATATAATGGCCTCTATATTACTTGCCCCAGCCCTGCAAGATTTAGGGTTTGAGCCGATGGCTGCTCACCTATTTATTTTATATCTGGCAGTTATGTCAATGATTACACCGCCAGTAGCCTTAGCAGCATACACAGCATCTGGTATAGCTGGTAGTGACAGTCATGAAACAGGCGTTTATGCTTTTTACTTAGGGATTCCTGGGATGATTATTGCATTTTCGTTTTTATTGAATCCTTCATTATTAATGATGGGTAGCGTTAACGAAATCGTATGGAGTTCTTTGACAACTCTCCTTGGTATATTTACTTTAACTATAAGTATATTAGGATATATCAAAGGTAGTGTTGCTCCTGTTTACCGTATCCTCTTCTTAGTAACATCCATTATGTTAATCATTCAAGATGGAATTACTGATACATTAGGCGTAATAAGTCTTATTTGTGTCTTTTATCTCCATATTAGAAGTGTGAGAAAGAGAATGGAATATCGTGGTGAACAGATTGCGTAGGTAAGATCGATTTATAAAAGGGGAGGGAATAAAGTGGAACGAATTCTAATTGTTGGGGCAGGTCCTGTTGGTTTGTCTGCGGCTCTATCTCTTGCGAAGAAAAATATTTCAGTGACTATAGTAGAATCAGAGTCTGCGCTTACGACTGTTCCGAAAGCTTCAACTCTACATCCACCAACTCTTGAAATTTTCGAAGAGTTAGGGATATTAGAGGGTGTAAAGAATAGGAGTTTAATTGTTGATAATTTTCAATATTGGGATCGTAGAAACTATGAACTCGTTGCAGATTTAAAACTTAATGTGTTAAAGGACGAAACAAAATTTCCCTACCGTTTTCAATGTGAACAACACCATTTAACAGAAATAATCCAAAAAGAATTAAAAGAGAGCTATAACATTGATATTATTTTTGATTCGACCTTAATTGACATAGAGCAAGATCCTGAAAAAGTGAAAGCAACTTTTAATAGAGAAGGAAAAGTAGTTGAGGAAGAATTTGATTTTGTTATTGGGGCAGATGGAGCATCTAGTATTGTTCGGAAGTCATTAGGAATTCCTTTTGTTGGATTAACGTACCCTCAACACCATTTATTAATCTGTGTTAAAGGGCATGATTTCACAGAAGAATACCCTGAACTTGCACCAGTCAGCTATTTTTCCCATCCAAAGGAATGGATCGCAATTATCCAAAACTTGAGCATGTGGAAATTTCTTTTTCCTTTGGATCCTGCCAAAAGAGAAGAAGATATAGATGAGACTTATATTCAGGAGCGAATCCAGAACTTTTCCAGGCGAGATAAGAAGTTTGATATTTTTCATTGGGTAATTTACAAAGCTCATCAAAGAGTTGCGAAAAAGTTTTTAGTTGGGAGAATTGCGATAATTGGGGATGCTGCCCATGTAAACAATCCTCTTGGGGGAATGGGGATGAACAGTGGTATTCACGATGCCTATGTTCTTGCGAATTACCTAGAGAAAGTTTGGAGGGGTAATGAAGAAATAGATTTTTTACAAAGGTTTGAAGTACAACGTCAGCATGCTGCTAAAGAAGAAGTTCAAAAGCACACAATAAAGAATGAAGCAGCGGCAAGTAGTGAAGAAGAATTTGAAAAACGGAAGAGAATGATGGAAGCGATGATGGATGATAGGGAGAAAATGAAGGATTATTTAATGGAAACTTCTATGATTAAGGGGTTTAAAAACTGTGAACGTATAATCTAGAAGGGGGAATCTTTATGACAGATGCTTTAGGTTTTCGATTGAAAGCAGCGGTGTTGGCACCTTCGACGAACACGATTGTGGAACCAGATTACTATTTTATGGCACCAAGAGGTGTTACATTTCATATGGGGAGAATTTACATTGAGAATCCTGTTATTGATGATGATTCAGGCTTTGAAAATCTTCTTGAACAAGTACGGGCTTCTATGGAGAGGGCAATTAAAGATGTAATGACTTGTGAACCTGATGCGATCATTATGGGAATGTCGGCGGAAACATTCTGGGGTGGAAAGGAGGGAAATAAAAAGTTTGAGGAAAATATAGAAAAGTTAACTGGACTTAAGGTATATTCTGGAGCTGCTGCATGTCATAATGCGCTTCAACTTCACAGTGCAAAAAAAATTGGCGTGGTTACACCGTACCAAAGAGTTGGTGATGAACAGGTAGTAAACTTTTTCAATGATTGGGGTTACGAAGTTGTAAATATTAAAGGATTAAAATGCCCGACAGCTGTATCAATTGCACATGTAACAGAGGATGAACTTCGGGAGGCAATTTATGAAGTAAATGAAGAAGATGTGGATGCTATCGTCCAAGTTGGAACAAACCTTTCCATGGTGAAACTTGCTGATGAAGCAGAAAGATGGTTGAATAAGCCAGTTATACCAATTAATGCAGCTACATTGTGGCATGCCTTAAGAAAAGAGGGGATTAAAGACCAGTTTGACGGTTTTACATCGCTGTTCAATAAATTCTAAATTAAGAAGGAAGGTATTGTCATTTAGATGGTGAAGCGTCATTTTTTTCAATATGGTAATGGAAATATCCATTATCACCATACAGGGGATGGTAAAGTCATATTATTACTTCATGAAATGCCTTTATCGTCAGAAGTTTTTTTACCAATGTTTCCTTTTCTCAAAGATGATTTTTGCATTATTGCACCTGATTATCCGGGGTTTGGAGAGTCTTCGCAACCGGAAAATCCATTAACATTTAAAGAAGTAGCATCGTTGTTTTTTGACATGTTAGATAATTTTGGTGTTGATTCTTTCGTTATATATGGAGTACATGGAGGGGCGAGCTTAGGGATAGAAATGGCAGTACAGCAACCCGATAGAGTGGAGTCCCTTATATTAAGTGGAGTGCCCCTATTTACTGAAGAAGAACGAAAGCTTTTTCACCAAAAATTACCTAAATTCTTAATAAAAGAAGATGGAAGTCATCTTCAAGAGTGGTGGAAATACTTTGAAGAGAAATTTAAACCAGCTATATCCAAAGAAATGATACACAAAGGAGTTCAACAAATAATAAAAGCTGGTAAAAATTATGAATGGGGTTATCGGGAAGCGTTTAACTATGATCCTGGTAATGGGCTTTCTATCATTCAACTGCCAATTTTGTTGCTAACTGCAAACGGAGATGTCTTGGTAGACAAAAATAAAGACGTTTTAAAGCTTACGAATCAAGTTGTACATGAGTGGATAGTGGATGTTCCAGGCCAACTTTCACAGCGTATACCTGAAAAAACATCCGCACTTATTAAGAAATTTCTAAATGGGGTTGAGGTTGATGGATAAAAAAGTTGAATTAATTATAGAAGATAAGGTTGGAACGATTATTTTAAGCAATCCTGAGAAAGGCAATGCATTTGACTTAGAGGCGGCAAAGCAATTATTTGAAACAGCATTAAAAGTCTCTCAACTAACAAATTTGAAAGTTATCGTTTTAAAAGGGGCAGGTAAGAATTTTTCGTTTGGTGGAGATTTAGTCAGTTTTCAATCTCAAGGAGAGAATGTTTCTGCTTATTTAAAAGAGGTAACGCTTTATCTCCATCAAGCTATTTGTCTCCTTATTAAAATGGAGAAGCCTGTAGTAGGAGTGATACGTGGAGTCGCTGCGGGAGCGGGGCTAAGTCTTGCGAGTATTTGTGACATTGTAGTAGCTGCAAAAACGGCAAAATTTACAGCGTCTTATACGAAAGTAGGGTTAACCCCTGATGGATCATGCACATATTTATTACCCCGGCTTATTGGTCTTCGACAAACTCAAAAATTGTTACTCCTCAATCCTGTAATTGGTGCAACAGAAGCTGTAAATTTAGGATTAATTACAGAGGCAGTGAATGATGAAACGCTAGAAGATGAGAGTCGAAAAATAATTGATAGCTTAGTAAAAAATTCTGTAACGGCTCTAGGAAGGACGAAGCAGCTATTAAATGAAAGCTTCTTAGAAAATTTAGAAAGCCATTTAACGCTAGAATCTAATACAATTTCAAAACAAGTTGGGGAACCAGACGGAAAAGAAGGGGTAGCAGCCTTTATCGAAAAGAGAACTCCCGTATATAATTAATGTAGAAAACGTGTTTACCGATCTTACTGATATTGGTAAACACGCTTTTTGTGGTCGAGATGTTCTTATAAGGATACCCCGATGATAATACAACTACGGTATTACCATCGGGGTATTGACTCGTAACCGACCGATATTAATAAATAGAATAATAAATTTTATGTCGTTCTTCAAACGCCTTTAATTTTTCTTCGTGCTTAAGTGTTAACGCAATTTCATCTAACCCGTTCAAAAGCATATAGCGTGAGTAATTGTCAATTTCAAATGAGATAGTATGGTAGCTTCCATACTCTATTGTTTTCGTCTCCAATTTCACTATCATTTTTAAAGGTTGGTCTTTTGTTAATTCGAATAGTTGATTAATTGTATGTTCATCTAATCGAATAGGAAGGATCCCATTTTTGATGCAGTTGTTGTAAAAGATGTCTGCAAACGAAGAAGCGATTATGACTCGGATTCCAAAGTCGTGTAGAGACCAAGGGGCATGTTCTCTAGATGAACCTGAACCAAAGTTCTTTCTTGATAAGAGAATTTTAGATTCACGATAAGGGTGTTTATTTAAAATAAAGTTTGGATTCTCCATATCATTATTTAAATACCGCCAATCGTAAAAAAGGAAGTTTCCGTAGCCTGACTTTTCTACTCTTTTTAGGAATTGTTTAGGAAGGATAACGTCAGTATCGATATTGGATTGATCTAAGGGTACAACAATACTATGGACTTCTCTAAACGATCGTTTATCGGTAGTTTGATTTGATATCATATTTTATAACCCCCTTTTAAGATATGAAATCCCATTTTCTTACATCAACAAAATGTCCCGCGATAGCTGCGGCAGCTGCCATTTCTGGACTTACTAAATGTGTTCTAGCCCCTTTACCTTGACGTCCTTCGAAGTTACGGTTGGAAGTGGAAGCAACTCGGTCACCAGGTTTTGCGACATCTGGGTTCATTCCTAAACACATACTGCAACCCGCTTCTCGCCATTCAAATCCAGCATCCGTAAATATTTTGTCCAAACCTTCCGATTCTGCTTGTGACTTTACGTGTTGAGACCCAGGTACAGCTAGTGCCCTAACACCTTCATTTACTCTATAACCTTTGACAACCTTTGCTGCATTTCTAAGGTCTTCGATTCTACTATTTGTACAAGATCCAATGAAGACTGTGTTTACCGTAATAGTTTCGATTGGTGTGCCTGGTTTCAAATCCATATATTCTAATGCTTTTCTTGCCATACTTTCTCTTTCTTTAGATAATGAACTTGGTTCAGGAATAACCTCTTTGATGGGAACAACCAAACTAGGATTACTTCCCCAAGTTACTTGCGGTAAGACATTGTTGATATTAAAACTTAAAACAGTATGGAAATGTGCATCTTCATCACTGTATAACATTCTCCAATATTCCATTGCATCGGAAAGTTTGTCACCTTTAGGAGCGTAAGGTCTACCATCTAAGTATTGAAATGTGACATCATCTGGTGCCATCATTCCTGCGCGTGCTCCCATTTCGATTGCCATGTTACAGATTGTCATCCTTTCCTCCATAGAAAGGTTTTTAATAATTTCTCCTTGAAATTCGATCACGTGACCTGTTGCAAAGTCGTGTCCATATTCACCAATGATTGCGAGGGTTATGTCTTTGGCGGTAGTACCTAATGGAAGCTTTCCTTCTAACTTTAATAGCAAGTTTTTAGATTTATATTGTCTTAATGTTTGTGTTGCAAGAACATGTTCAACTTCACTAGTGCCTATACCAAAAGCAAGTGCTCCAAAGGCTCCGTGTGTGGGGGTGTGACTATCCCCACACACTATTGTTTGGCCAGGTAAAGTTAATCCTAATTCAGGAGCGATAACATGGACGATTCCCTGGTGGGATTAAACATATTAAACAGTTTTATTCCGGATAATTTGCAGTTTTCTTCGATTATATCGACTTGCTTTTTAGCAATGGGGTCTTCAAAGGGTAATGAGCGATCGGTTGTTGGGATCGCATGGTCAACCGTTGCCAACGTTAGTTTAGGACACCTGACTTTCCTACTTTCCGCTTTTAATCCATCGAATGCTTACGGCGAAGTAACCTCATGTATTAGGTGTAAATCAATATACAGAATTGCTGGTTGGTCTTCTTCTTCGTGTACCACATGTCTTTCCCAAATCTTTTCATATAATGTTTTACCCATGATACACCCATCCTTTACATAATCAAATAATTTGTGATTCTTTAAGTCTATTCATCTCGTTTTCACTTATTTTTAAGATTTGTTTGTACACGTATTCATTATGTTTGCCGATACTTTCAGGACCAACGTGCCTTACTTTGCCTGGAGTGCGGCTTAATTTTGGCACAATACCTGGCATGGGAAAATCTCCAAGATGTTCGTGTTGAGTAGTAATAATCATGTCACGCGACTTATATTGTGGATCTTCAAGTATTTCTTTTGCAGAATATATCAGTCCAGATGGAACCCCATGTTCTTCGAGTAGTTTTAAACTAGTTTCCGCTGAAAGAGTCCTGGTCCAGTCCTCGATTAATAGATCTAATTCTTTCATATTTTCACTTCGAGCATGATGAGTAGCGTATTTGGGATGGTCGCTTAGTTCTGGTCTTCCCATTGCTTGGCAAAGTCGCTTGAAAACACCATCCGCATTCGCGCCGATAACGATATAGGTGTCATCCTTTGTTAAGTAAATATTAGAAGGTGCGACTCCTGGAAGGATATTTCCCATCCTTTCTCTTATATAGCCAGTTAGTAAATAATCAGGAATAATACTTTCCATTACGGAGAATACAGCTTCATAGATGGCGGTATCCACTACTTGCCCTTTTCCTGATTCTTTTTTTTCATAAAGTGCAGTTAAACACCCGATCGTGGCAAATAGGGCGGCGAGTGTGTCTCCGATTGATATGCCGATTCTAGATGGTGGTCGGTCTGGAAAGCCTGTCACATATCTTAACCCTCCCATCGCTTCACCCACACTTCCGAATCCAGCGCGATCTTTATATGGACCTGTTTGACCAAAACCAGAAGTTCTAACCATTACAATACCGGGGTTAATTTCTTTTAATATCTCATAAGAAAGACCCCATTTTTCCAGTGTTCCAGGTCTGAAGTTTTCTATAATAGCGTCCGCTTCTCTGACAAGTTGTTTAAATAACTCTTGGCCTTCTTTAACTCTGAGATTAAGGGTAATGGATTTCTTATTTCTAGATTGAATCGGCCACCAAAGTCCGTGACCATCCTTTTGTTTTCCCCAATCTCTCATTGGGTCTTTTTTATCAGGTGCCTCAATTTTTATAATTTCTGCACCAAAGTCACCTAATAATCTTCCAGTAAAAGGTCCAGCTAGCAAAGAACCCATTTCAATTATTCTTACACCTTCTAGAGGTAGCTTTTCATTGTCCATTACAATTCCTCCTTTTGGTTCAGTTGATAAATTAAGTGAAAAGATACTTATCAACTTGACGTGCAAATCCCTAATTTAAATAATTAGAAAAAAATAAATTTAGTGGATGTGTATGGAAGTTTTCACAGGTTGAGGGGTAAGAACCTGGTGGAAACTTATTATAATGATAACACGATTGTATACAAAGAGTAAATAAGTTTTTTGAATATTAAAAAAACAGATAAGCTATTCGTTGATTTTAAAGAGAATTATTTAGGTTTTTTTAATTGTTAATTGATTTGTTTGTTTTTATTGTATACAATAAAGGTAGTGAGGTGGGGAGATATGGATCCATATGAGTTTATTAAAAATGCTATTATCACAGGTAAATACAAACCAGGGTTACGATTAACGGAGGAGTTTTTGGCAAAAGAAATTGCAGTCAGCAGAACGCCTGTAAGGGAAGCTTTAAAACGTTTAAAATTTGATGGGCTAGTAACTTCACTGAATAGAGGCTTAATGGTTAGAGAATTTACTAAAAATGATGTGAAGCAAATCTATGACTTGCGTGCGTTGCTTGAAAGCTTCGCAGCGAAGGAAGCTGCGTTGAGTCGTGATGAAGAGGATCTATTGGAAATGGAACGTTTGATAAATGAATTTGAATCTTTACTCGAATGTGACTTAGGTAATGAAGAAATTACTAGGAAAATTATGGATAATAATAGCCGGTTTCATGATACTGTTATTCGAGCATCCAAAAATGAACATTTACACTTTCATATTTCAAAGGTAGTCGTATTACCATTAGTGTTCGTTTCTTTTTATTGGTTTAACCGAAAGGATATTCAGAGATCATATGAGGCACATGCCAAGTTGTTTGATGCAATTAGAAATCGTGATTTCGAAAAAGCAATGGTCGTTATGCAAGATCACATATTTACAGGTAGAGATTTTGTACTAACTAGTGAGGAAACTTTAAAATATTTTCATAAGGAGGTAGTTAAGTGATAAAAATTTGTGAAGTAGGTCCAAGGGATGGTTTGCAAACATTAAAGGAGCAACTCTCAACGGAAAAGAAAGTAGAGCTCATTACACGCTTAATTGATTCTGGCGTAAAATTAATTGAAGCAGTGTCTTTTGTCAACCCTAAAGTTATTCCACAAATGGCAGATGCAGTTGAAGTAATGAAAAGAATCCCAAGGAATGATGATGTCCAATTCGGAGGTTTGGTACTAAGTAAATCTGGACTTGAGAGAGCTATCGAGTCTAATATAGATATTTTGCATGTAGTTGTTGCTGCGAGTGATACTTTTAACCAAAAAAATGTCAGGAGAAATGTAGATGATTCATTAGCTGAATTGATTCCAGTAGTAAAAGAAGGTGTTCAAGCTAATAGAAAAGTAAATGCTGTTTTAGGAACTGCATTTGGTTGCCCTTATGAAGGAACTGTTTCAGAGAAGAAGATTGTTAGTATAGCTGAGAAATTTATTAATGCGGGAGCAAGCGAAATTACATTAGCAGATACAACAGGACTTGCTAATCCTGCACAAGTAAAGAGTTTAATAGAATTATTATATAAAGAGCTCGGTGAAGAAGTAGAATTTGGGCTTCATTTTCATAATACACGTGGACTTGGAATTGTAAATGCATATGCCGGTTATCAGGCTGGTGTAAGACGATTTGATTCATCGATTGGAGGGTTAGGTGGATGTCCTTTTGCTCCTAAGGCTGCAGGAAATGTATGTACAGAAGATCTCATAAATATGTTTGAGCAAATGGGAGAAGAGACTGGTATTTCAAATAACAAATTGATTGAAACGTCACGTTGGTTAGAAAAATCTGTGGGTCTTCATTTAGAAGGAATGTTAATCAGGACTTAATATTAAAAAGTATAATAATACTTGATAATTATTGTCTAGCAACAAATGAAAATGTTGCTAGACATTTTCTGTTTTTTATTAAAAGACACATAGGCACTGTTAATAAAAACGGAAACAATGGAATACCTTGAAGCAAAGATATATCCCTTAATATGTGGTTTTAGATTTCTAATAATCTACTAAACAAACACCCAAAAACTCGTGTATCCCTCACGAAGCCAGCTCGTTTAACGTACTATGTCACCGTAAGTTAAAGGAGGGGTTTAGAGAGTGATATATGAAAATAAAATGATGTCATATATAGTTTCCTTTGTCTTAATTGTATTCACTGCGTTCACCTTCTATATGTATGGCAGTATGGATCGGTCCAATCCAGTAACTGCTTCCAAAGATACAGAAATAGGGGTGGAAGAATCAAGCGGTGGAGACAGTGATATCAGCAATACAATAAATAATGAGATTAATGCAGATGGAGGAAATATTGATAACTCCATCGTAAACGAAATTAATGGGAACAATGGAGAAATCGATAATAACATTGAGAATACAATAAACGGTGGGAATGGGGATATAGATAATCATATTGAAAATTACATTAACGGAGACAATGCGACAATTGATAACCAAATAGAAAATAATATAACAAATAGTTCCAATAACACGATTGATAATAGTGTCACGAACAACATTGAAGTGAATATTGATGTCAATGTAACCAATAACGTTATCAATAATATTGAAGGTAATGGAAACGGGGAAGAAGAAAACGGTACCGGTGAAAGTGGCAATGGTACCGAGGATGAAACAGGCAATGGCGAAGATAATGGTAACGGGGATGAAGCAGATAATGGTGAAGAAAATGGTAACGGAAATGGAGAAGCTAATGGAGAAACACCTGATACCGTGTGGGGAGTTGATTCTGCAAGCTTGACAACAGAAGATATGCTTATGTGTGTCCGTGAAAACTTTGGTGATCCACAAGTTTGGGCAAGATACTTGGGAGATAAAGAAGGCGTTTCCTATGGTCTGACTCAAGAAGAAGTGGAACTTCTCCACTCCAATGACATTGATATTATGGTAATTTGGAATCACTTCACCGATGCTACTGGTTATGAAAAAGGGCAAAGTGAAGCGACAGCTGCTATTGAAATGGCTAGGGACTTCGGAATCCCTGAAGGAGTAGCCATTTTTGCCAATGTGGAACCCATCTATCCGATAGATGCTGACTTCCTTCTTGGCTGGTATGATGCCTTAGAAGAGTCAGAATATGAATCTGGCGTTTATGGAATTTTTCATCCTGACCGGGAACTGTATACTGCCTATGAAATAGCGGCAGAGGAAAATCCTAGTTTACTAGAAAATAATTACGTGTGGACGTCATCTCCAGAACATGGCATTACGACAGAAGAAAATGCACCAGAATATGATCCTCTAGCACCTGAAGGGGCTTTAATCGCCGGATGGCAATACGGTATTGATGCAGAAACATGTAACATTGATACAAACCACTTTGACAGCAATGTCTTTGACGCATTATGGTCAAGTTAACCAAGGAGAATAGCATTGGATGAACAATTTGGAAAGCATTGAAATAATCGTAGTCCTTAAGAAGAACATGGAACAATAATATAAAAGGATTTTAGAGTATGCAAAAGAAACACCTAAGATTATAATGTTATAATAAGGAAAATTTACAAATTGAGAGGATATCTCGTCCCCGAGACTAATAAATAGTCTTGGAGACGGGATTTTTTATTTTTTTAGCATTGTTGATTGAAGCGACCTGACCTCCGGTGTAGTCAAGCGTTAACGCATTGGGGACAGGTCCTTTTTTTAGTTTATATTTAAAGTGATTGGGAATATGGAGGATTATTTCTATGAATTATTTAGGCTCAGTGCTCCAACTATTTCTCATTATCTTAAATCCTAAAATATGAAGTCTTATCAAAATTTACTACGTACAGAATATATTGTATGATTCATACGTACTTTTCAAAAAGTTGTTATTACATAGAAGGGAGAAGGAATTTTGATGAAATTAAAATTAATAGGTACTACGCTAGCCTTATCTTTTTCTTTACTGTTAACTGGCTGTGGTGAGGAAGAAACGGCACAGAATAATGGTAATGAAGGAGAGGAGATTGTTAGCCTAGGTGAAGCGTTAGATTATACAATTACAGGTATTGAGCCTGGAGCAGGAATAATGGAACGTTCATTTAGCACTCTAGAGGAATATGAAAACTTAGAGGGATGGGAAATTCTAGAATCATCAACTGCAGGTATGTTAACGGAGCTAGATCAGGCAATTCAAAATGAACGACCAATTATTGTAACGGGCTGGACTCCACACTACAAGTTTGCTTCTTTTGACTTAAAATTCTTAGAGGATCCAAAAGGGGTATTTGGTGGACTTGAGGACATAAATACAATAGTAAGAAAAGGTTTGGAAGAGGATATGCCAAATGCGTATCAAGTTCTTGATCGTTTCTACTGGGAACCGGAAGATATGGAAGCAGTAATGCTTGCTGCACAAGAAAAGCCATTTGAAGAAGTAGCAAAAAATTGGGTAGAAGAGAATCAGGAGAAAGTAAATGAATGGACAGAAGGCGTAGAGATGGTAGATGGCAAAGCAATCGAATTAGTATTAACTCCGTGGGATACAGAACGTGCCTCTGCCCATGTAATGGAGGTTGTATTAGAACAACTTGGGTATAATGTAACATTAACACCTGTCGACCCTGCTATTATGTTTCAGGCTATAGCTAATGGTGAAGGTGATGCATCCCTTGCTCCATGGTTACCTTTAACACACGGTTCTTTCTATGAACAATATCAAGATGACATTGTTGACTTAGGACCGAACTTAACAGGTACAAGAATTGGTTATGTTGTTCCGGCATATATGGACATTGATTCCATTGAGGACTTACCTCCAATAGAATAGAAATAGGTAATGGTCAGATTTACTTCTTTAAAAAGTAATCTGGCCATTTTCTTTATGGGAAATTTATGATTTTCTAGGTTTAAATGATATAATAGTAGGGTAATAATTTAGAACTCATAGAGGCTTGGCTTCATCTCCAATAAAAGGAGGTGATGCCTGTAGTTATTACTGACCGTTAGTGTTACCAACACCAAAATGTGAACGAGCTTTAGTGAACACTTGCTTTTGTTACGGCGCAGGTGTTTCTTTATTACGTGGACAAAAAAAGCGTCTGAGATGAGATGTATTACTTTTGACGTGGAACGTGTCCATAGGGTAAAGTGTTAACTTACGAAGGAAATCCATTAACAATATTATTAAAAGTTATTTCGTATTACGAAATATTAGTATTTAGATATACTTAATGAAGGACAGAAAGAAATTAGACTCAGTTTTAAAGTTATAGATTTAGCTAGTAAATATTTTTTTTATTAGTTTAAAAGATTATTAATTAGGAGTTTTTGTAATGGAACAGAATGAAAATTATAGTAAGGTACTGATTGCGGGACTTCTGCTTACAGGGGCTTTTATTGCTGTTTTGAATCAAACATTAATGATTACAGCCATTCCGCCTCTCATGATTGAAATGAATATAACAGCAAATACGGGACAGTGGTTAACGACTGTGTTTATGCTGGTTATGGGTATTATGGTTCCCATTTCTGCTTTTTTAATTGAAAAATACACGACGCGACAGCTGTTCATGACGGCCATGGGGATCTTTACCCTTGGAACTGTGGTTGCTGCAATAGGGACAAATTTTCCTATCTTACTTACTGGTAGGATCATTCAGTCCATTGCAGCAGGGATCATGCTTCCCTTAATGCAGACGGTGTTTCTGCTGATTTTCCCAGTAGAACGGAGGGGAGCGGCCATGGGGTATATTGGTCTTGTTATCTCCTTTGCACCAGCAATTGGGCCGACCCTGTCTGGTTGGGTGACAACGAATTACGATTGGCGCTACATGTTCTGGGGAATTATTCCATTAGCCCTGATCATGTTGATTGTAGCGTATTTTAGTATGAGGAATGTGACAGAGCTAAAGAATCCGAAAGTCGATCCCCTATCGATTATGTTGTCTACCTTTGGTTTCGGGGGACTTCTTTTCGGTTTCACCAGTGCGGGGAATAATGGCTGGGGGAGCCCTCTGACAATAATCTTCTTGATTCTGGGGTCTTTAACGATTTTCCTTTTCATTAAGCGTCAGCTTGGGATAAGTCATCCTATGCTGGAATTCCGTGTCTTCAAAGCACGTATTTTTACTCTATCCACGATCATTTGCAGTATTGGATTTTTGGGACTTATTGGACTGGAGACACTCATTCCATTGTATATGCACAATATGCGCGGGTTTACAGCGATGGAGGCAGGAATTGTTTTGCTCCCAGGGGCACTGATCGCAGGTTTCATGGCTCCTATTACGGGACGAATTTTTGATAGATTCGGTGCACGGGTCTTAGCCATTCCTGGTCTAATCATTATGACTATTTCTACATTTGCTTTTCTGTTCATTGATACAACGACTTCTATTATGTATTTGAGCGTCATGTATGCTATCCGGATGTTTGGCTTCTCCATGGTGATGATGCCAGTGAACACGGCAGGGTTGAATCAAATACCGAGAAAACTGATACCACACGGGGCGGCGGTGACGAATACGATACGTCAGATGTCGGCATCTATCGGAACCGGGTTGTTAGTAACAACCATGACAACGGGGGAAAGGGTGGGCGCTAACATCCCTCAAATAGCGAATCCTGATATATTCGGAGCAATCATCGCATTTGGAATGATTGGTGTGTTGACATTTGTATCGTTGATTCTTTCCTTTAAAGTGAAACGAACCTACCCGCCGACGGACGAAGAATGGGAAGCCAGTGCAGGTTAAAGAAACGGGTGAATTTTCAATGATAGAATTAAGATTTTTTCAAACTTCGGATTTTCAACAGCTCATTCATTGGATAGACTCTCCTGAGTTCTTAATGCAATGGAGTGGACCTCATTTTCAGTATCCTTTAAATGAGGAGCAATTAGAGAATTATCTTAAAGACGCGAATAAGGAAAATGCTCATGAGTTGGTTTATAGTGTTGTTTATAAGGAAACGGGGAATGTCATTGGCCATATTTCCTTAGGAAAGATTGATAGGGAAAATAAATCAGCTAGAATTGGAAAAGTATTAGTTGGTGATGAAAAGGTACGGGGGAAAGGTGTTGGCCAACACATGATCACCGAGATGCTTAAACTTGCATTTGATGAGCTTAAATTACACAGAGTGAGCCTAGGAGTCTTTGATTTTAATACTTCGGCAATTGCTTGTTATGAAAAAGCAGGATTTGTTAAGGAAGGCCTCCTAAGGGAGTCAAGAAAAATGGGGGACCACTACTGGAGTTTGTGGGAAATGAGCATTTTGGAAAATGAATGGCTGGAAAAAATAAAGGAGCTTGAGCAACGTGATAATTAACCCTTTCATATAATTGAAAATAAGGATTTTGAATGGCAAAGAATAGACGAAAGGAAAGCTTTACTTCAAGAAAGGAGTAAAGCTTTTCTATTTTAATATTATTTTTAATTATTTACTTTGGTTGGTTAGGGTTTGACAAAATAAGTGAGAAGGTCCGAAATAAATAAACTAAAAATAACAATTAAAGGGAGAATTTAATGGTTGTTTCACTGTTTATCATTATTTTTACGTTTTTCCTTTTCCTTGGAAAAATCTCGTTAATAGTGTTTCTTGCAAGTAAAGCCTTTCCATTACATTTTTACTATGAATCTATTTCGTCTTTGTTTTTGTATAGTTTTCTTATGGTTCTATTCCCATTGTTTTTAATCATCATTGGTTATATTTTTGAATTATTTCTTGCTTTTTTCCAAAAAAATATAAATTCGGATGTTTTAGCTAAAGTGATAACGATTTCATTATTTGCTGTTTATTTGTTTATTATGGAACATCTTGTTAAAGGTGTTTCTATGTCGCCCTTTGCTATTGCGATTATTGGATTAACATGTATCCTATTATTTATTCGTGTTGAAATGATAAGTAAGAGGATCTGAGCTTACAATAAACATATTTATTATGCGTTCTTGTTCCAGTATTAGAGGGAATTCACCAATACTTAGGGAACTATATACATAGCTATGTTGTAGGAAAAGGGGTTAGTTATGGAAAATATGGAGGAACAGGGAAAAGCACTACTTTCAAATATCATCACCATGTTGATTATTCACGGAGTTTTATCGATCTTTGTAGAAGCACTTATTTACAAAGATACTTTTGAAACAGCAGTAATCAATGCATTTTCCTTATCCGTTTATATCATTTTATTGTTATTAATGAACAAAGGCTACATTTGGGTGAAAGTGATTAATATACTCATATTGTTTGTAAATGTTAGTTGGAGTATTATTTTTATTTTCAGAAATGCAGTGTCCACCTTTGAATCGGTATGGATAGTCATTTCCATAATCGTTTATACCATCGCCCTCGTTTATTTATTATTTTCAAAGAGAATTTCTTGGTACATGCACTTTAAAAGAGATTATTAATTGATAGAATAGAACAAATGGTAGGAGTTTCTGTTTATGCTATGAAAAAACCTGTCCCCTCGTACCTTTACTAAGGAGGACAGGTTTGACTTTGTTGAAAAAGTATCCAAACAGTTAACAAGCTACTGGCCTTGCTCTTTCTTTTCCTTTTGTGTTTCTCTTCTGAACTTGTATTCGTCATCCATACCGTCAACGACAACAATCAATTCTTCTCCAAAGTAGCCGTATATCTCCTGAACATTTTCTTCTGTGAATGGGTTTTGCTGACTTCTATTGTATTTTTTCTTCTATCTCTAGAAATATTATTGTGTTGAGTTAATTATATTACGATTGGATAAAGTCAATATTAATATGGGAATGGAAACTGGAATAATGGAGCATAATAGCATAAAAATGTTATAGGGATGATGTTATGATATACATATATAATGATTATGGTGGAACACATACTACAGCTTTGGCTGCTGCATATCATTTAAACCAATTACCTCAATCAGAAAGAAAACTTACGAAGGAAGAAATTTTAGATGTAGAATATTTTAATAAATTAACGAATAAAGACTTCGGAAAGCTCATTTTTCATGGTACGGATGAAGATGGCCATTCCGTTTACTCCATTGGTCGGAAAAGGAACAAACTTGTTGTACCCGCATTAAAAGAGTTGGCTTTACTATTAGATGATAAATTTCATTTTAATGAAAAAATAATATTATCCAATACATCACCAACGGTACCTATTGCCATGTCTATTGGAGGTTTTTTCTCAAGGGGATTAAAAATAGACTCCATAGGTGTGCCATTATTAGTAAAAGGTGCCCAACAATGCTGTGATAATATTTACCGATTAGTTCAAAATACGAAAAAAATAGGACGAGGAGAAAATGGGGAAAAAGTAACTGTCTTAGAAAATAAAAACTACAAATAATAGTTGTTGCTGCGAATAAATTAAGGCACCTGTTGGTAATCCCAACGGTGCCTTGTTTTTACTGCTGCTGATTTTGTTGTTGTTGTAATTGCTGTAGCTGCTGTGTTGCTTGCTGTAATTCCTGTTGTACCTGTTGAAATTGTTGTTGCTGTGCTGGTTGAGCAGCACTTTGAGCTTGCATTAATTGCTGTGTCGCTTGTTGTAGTTGCTGCTGTGCTTGTTGAATAGCTTGTGGACTAACTTGCTGTGCTGCTTGTTGAACTGCTTGTTGAGCTTGTTGGATTGCTTGTTGAGCCTGTTGAGTAGCTTGCTGTTGTTGTTGCTGTTGTTGTTGGTTCTGGTTCTGTTGCATCATCATACCTCCATATGTAGTGAAATAAATTACTTCTATATAGTCCCTTTTTGAAGTTTTAATTATACAATTTATTAATTTCTTTTTATTTTTTATTTTATTTGTCATTGCATAAATTTATTTTTAAAGTTGCCAAGAAAGGTAAATGATCGGAAGCTTGTAAATCATAAGCGTAAGAACCTGCATTCAATACTTCAACCTGGGGATTAACAAATATATAGTCTAACTTCATGGTGGGGCGTCTAGATGGGAACGTAAAGTTACTCTTATGATCAGTGTTAGTATCTTTTAATTGGCTA
Organism: Evansella vedderi; assembly: GCF_030813435.1. GTDB lineage: Bacteria > Bacillota > Bacilli > Bacillales > Salisediminibacteriaceae > Evansella > Evansella vedderi. The sequence goes on from NZ_JAUSUG010000016.1 coordinate 23,176, forward strand.
GTGATTAGTCGCCAACTTTTCGAAAACGGCTTCATATTCCAATCTCCCATCATAATGGGAACATAATTACATGCTGCCACTGTTTCCAATATAAATTGCGTTTGTTTTTGGTGTAGAAACGGTGCCAAACTTAAATGTGTGACGAAAATGGTGAGAATTCTATTGTTCACTTTAATGTCCACTTCTAATAATGCTCTATCTTCGACTACTCGTGGTAAAAAATCAAAAGGGTGGTTTTTACTTTTAATAATTGGAAATTGGGTGAGTAGTGCATTACCGTATTGACGAATACTTGACTGCCCTTTACCCCGAAGTGTAATAGCTGGACCAAATACATATTCCATATTAAGGTCCTTTGCTAACCATTGCGCTTGATCTTCATAGTCACTTCTCTTAGAAAAGTGTTTATCCACCTCATTTAAGCCGATGATATTCGCTTTAGATGATTTAATAACGTTACTAATTCTTCTTAAATTGACCATTTTATCAAGACCTTTTCCGTGGTGAATATTAAAGGTTAAGACTTTTATTTGCAAATGATCACCTTCTTTTTATCAACCTTTTCCTAAAGCTATAATACCCGATATTGATGGAAAAGATTTTCTTGATCTTAAGGCCGTCTACATAATCACTTTTGGTTAACTCCTATCATCGCTCATATGGTTTAATTTTTAAAAAGAAGCGTAAAGATGATGTCATCACACTTCTTTTTCTTGGTTATAGGTTGATAGGGGTTTTAGGAGACATGACTAATATAGTGCATCCTGTTGGACTGATAGGTGCGTGATCACTGTTTGGCGGATAATACAAGTAGGACCCAGGACCATATTCTTTTCCATTATCTTCGTATATTCCATCTATAACGAATACTTCTTCACCTTCCGGATGGCGGTGACGAGGATACCCTTTTCCTGGAGCAAAACGTAAAATAGCGCGAACTTCTCCAGGGTCGAATCGTAAAACAGCCATATCAACACCATCATTTACTGTTTTCCATTTAACTGAGTTTGTATCAATACTGTTCATCTTGCTCATTACAATCCCTCCTAATTGGGTTTATTACTAGGTACTATTACTAGGTTATAAACATATTCGGTATGGGGAGTTAAATTCCTGCTAAAAATTGGGTAGTTAGATTATTAAAAGGGGATATTGGAGTGCGAAGGAAGAGGAATAGACGGAATTTTCGTTTCAAAAGTGCAGATGAACCGTGAAAGAATGCTTTCGGGATTCATCAGAAGCCGGAAGTAAGATCAAGAATCGATGGAAAAGAAAAATCTTGCCCTCAGAAGCTGGAAGTGAGGACAAGAACTGATGGAAACAGAAAATCTTGTCCTCAGAATATAAATGCTATTATCATAATGAAGAGTAATTTTGTACATTCTTAAACAATCAAAAATGTCCGTAGTTAGCTTGACATTTACAACATGCTGCAACGCGAAGGAAGAGCAACGGCCGGACTTGGCGTTACAAAAGGAGAAGTTGAAACGCGAAAGAAGAGTAACGGGCAGAACTCGCGTAACAAAAGGAGAAGTTGAAGCGCGAAAAAAGAGCAACGGGAAGAACTCGCGTTACAAAAGGGGAAGTTGAAACGTAAAAGAGGAGGAACAGCCGGAACTCGTGTTTCAACCGGTGATGATGATAAGCGAAGGTAGAATCTCCAAAGGATTTCGTGTTTCATATGGATATATTCTTATAAAAAACTGGTTCCTACCGTTAACTAAAAACCATACATATAGAGTAAAAAGCCTAACAGGGGTAGGTATCATGGACAAACAAAATAGCCGGTTTAGGTGGGTTGTATTTGCTTCTGTATTGTTTACTTATTTATTCATGTCGAGCCAACGAACCGCTCCAGGGTTGATCACGGACCAAATCATGTTGGACTTTAAAGTAACAGCAATAACCATTGGGCTACTGGCTAGTATTCAATTTTTTGTATATACGGCTTTGCAAATTCCCATGGGTTTTTTGGCTGATCGTTATGGCCCCAATTTTTTTCTCATCGTTGGTGCCATCCTTACTGGTTTAGGAACCATCCTTTATAGTCTTGGTACCCATGAATTTGTCTTATTTTTTGCTAGAATTTTAACTGGCATAGGGGATGCTACTATCTGGGTCAATATGGTGTTAATACTGAGCCAGTGGTTTAAAGCAAAGGAATTTACACGGTTAATTGGTGTGACAGCCATGACAGGAAGTCTTGGCTTCCTTTTGGCAACAGTCCCTTTCGCCTTATGGATTGATTTCCTTGGTTGGAGGCCGGCTTTTTTCTCGGCAGGACTGCTCCTATGTTTATGTGGTATTCTCCTTTATTTTGTCCTCATAAAAATACCTAAACAATCCGTATTTATAAAAAATGAAAAACAACGGGAAAAAACATGGAAGTTACTAAAAAGAATTTTTTCCAATCGACAAGCATGGGCTTTATTCCTTTGTCACTTTGGGATTGTGGGTACGTATGTAGGATTTATCAGCTCTTGGGGAGTGCCTTATGGAATGACGTTGTATGGAATGACACGTACAGAAGCAAGTCAGCTGATCATGCTTGGACTGATCGGGGCACTTATTGGTGCTCCTCTAGCTAGTTCGATTGCTAGTCGATTAGAAACAATTAAACGCCCGTATATTGTGGTTCACATTATTCTATTATTGAGTTGGTCCGTCTTTCTTTTCTTTCATGGGAATCCTCCATTCTTCATGCTAATAATGCTTTTCTTTATTATTGGCCTTTCGTATGGGGCGAATGCCTTAACCTTTGCTGCCGTTCGTCAATCTTTTCCTATAAAAGATTCAGGCATTGTCTCTGGGTTTGCGAATACGGGTGGATTTCTAAGTGCCGTGTTGCTGCCAAGTATTTTTGGAAAAGTATTGGACCATTTTCAAGCTGTTTCAGGTAGTATAAGTGCTGGATATTACTATGGTTTCATTACCCCAGTTGTCTTTTCTATAATTGGTTTGGTTGGAGTGATCTTATATAAGGAAAAACGTCACTTACAAAGATAAAACCAAATAGCCACATTTGATGAATATATATTTGTAAAAGGGTAGGGGGTTAGTTGGATGCGGGAAGAAGTAGGTCAATGTAAAATGTGTGGAACGAAAATTTTATGTCTTGATGGCTTTTTTAATGGGATTATCGATTCAGATGGTCTACTTACCTGTTTTTTATGTGATTCAGTTAGTAAGGGAGAGGAAATGGAAGGATGTCAAGGGAATAATGTTTAAAAAATAATAGGGGATGAGGGGAAAATTATGGTGTCTAAATCTTACATTTATGAAGTGTTTATCAAAACTTCACCTGTGCAACTATGGGAAGTTCTAACGAATGGTGATTTCACGAAACAGTGTGTCGGTGCTAGAGAGTTTCGTTCGGAATGGAAAGTAGGAGCGAAAATAGAGGCATGGTTGAGTGATGGCAAACTAGACGGAAAAGGGAAGGTATTAGCAGTGAGGCCCTACAAATTACTCATTTATAACTGGAACGATGCTGGTGATGATTTAAAACCTTCCATTATTACGTATAGATTAGAAGAATTGGAGAACGAGAACGTTGTGAAGTTCACATTAATTCATGAAAATCTATTAGGTAGAGGGACCAGTTATTGGCCTGTTGTCATCTCTGATATTAAGACATTACTTGAAACGGGAAGTTCCATGTTTAAGGAAGTGGATCGAGTGACTTTAAACTAGTTTCGGAGAAATGGAATATAGTAAAGTATTAAAATTTAATGAAATTAAAAAAGCGTTGCCTTCATTTTGATAACCTTGAAGGTAACGCTTATGGTGTTTTGTTTCCTGGTTTCTTAGCTTTTCTTTCTTTGTTTTCGTTTTTCTTACGTGTGTACTGAAGGCTGCTTGATGTCCTCGTGAGTTTGTAACATCCCGTTTGGTTGTTCGCAAAACAAAATCCCTTTTCTTTTTAGCATTTGATTTCGCCATTTCATTTTCACTCCCTTAAGGTTTATATTATAACTAAAATATGGAAAAAGGGGAAGGGATTCATATTAAAATAGTAGTACTCTTTTTCCCCATGATCGAGAAAAATAGTGTTAATATTGGAATTGAAATGAAGAAACAGCCTTTTCAAAGGTAGATTGAACACGTCTTATAATAGAATAATATAGTTAAAGGAGAGCCAAATGAACAAATTTGAAAACCTAGAAGAATACGATGATCCAATTTTATATGATAAAGAAAATGATGCCTACAGAGAAGATGTAACAATTTTATTAAAATGGGCAGCTAAAGCAGCAGCTGGTGTAATTATTGATTTGGCCTGTGGTACTGGACGAGCAACCATTCCTTTAGCTTTAGAAGGTTTTCATCTGATAGGGGTAGACGTACATAACGGAATGTTAATGGAAGCAAAAAAGAAGGCATTAAATCTTCATTTAAATATAAAGTGGGTTAAACAGGATTGTACTAATTTGGATTTAGGTATAAAGAGCAAATTTATATATTCAGTTGGAAATTCATTTCAGCATTTCCTAACAAACGATGCTCAAGATGGTTTTCTAATATCTGTAAACAGGCACTTAGAAAGGGAGGGTATCTTTATTTTTGGAACTAGGTTTCCTAGTGAAGAAGAATTACTGCAACAAAATGAAGAAGAGTACTGGAGGTCTTATATTGATAAGGAAACGAATAATAAGGTTGATGTTTATACTGTCAGCAGTTACGACCCTTTAAATCAAGTACAGCACAATATGACCATAAGGAAGTATATAGATTCAACTGGAGAAATTGTAGATGAAGTAAGGACGAATATAGGTTTACGTTATGTGTACCCAAAAGAAATGGAAAGAATACTGATGATAAATGGATTTGAGATAACTCAAATTTACAAAGACTGGAATGAAAGTCCTTTAACAGAAGATAGTCATCAAATGATTTATGTTTGTAAAAAGACCAGAGAGTTATAGAAACTATCAAGTTAAAAAATGGCTTGGGATGGATCCCAAGCCATTTTTTAAGATGTCCTACTTATACCAAAGCTTGTGGTAATTTAAACGATTATAGCGGTTTATTTCAATACCTTGGAGCCTTTCGTCTGCCTCTACATTAATGTGAATTTTCCGTTGATATAAGAAAATAACATAATAATTATCTAATAAAAAATTTTCAATGTTTCTTAAATTTTCATAGGCGGTTTGTGTGTCAGGACTTTGTCTGACGGTAGTAATTAAGGAGTCTAGATGAACCTTTGCTTCTGGTGGCATGGTGTTGCAAATATAGCTAGTTTCAGATGTAATAGCATTTAACATGGAAACTAATGGGTTTTCACCTAAACCGACACCTGCAATAATGATATCTGTTTTTTCCATATGTTCTTTTTTGTGCAGTTCGTTAATATCTACGTAATTCGTTTCCAACGTGATACCCATTTCCTTAAATACTTCCTTGAATACCCCTAATTCAAAACCGAAATAAGCATTATGCTCAAGGCATGTAGAAGTTAGTGTTAAGGTTTTTCCTTTAAGGCCATTGGCATGAAACCAAGCTTTCGCCTCCTGTACATTAGCGTGCTGCCTCAGAATTCCTGCATTTTCATCAATGAAACTATCTGGGAACCAAACGGCATGGTACGGATGGTTCTGAAATAATTTTGAGCGATCAATAGCATGGGAGAGCATTTTTCGAAAATCAGGATGTTTGTGTAGACCTTCCTTTTGATGGTTAACCACAAGGTATACACCCCCAAGTCGTGGGGGAAACCAATCATAATGCTTAATGTCTGTGGTATGTTTTCCAACAATTCGATAATGAACCTGTCGCCTTGGTGGTAATGGTGAATTAGGTATACTGTAAAGCTCTACTTTATCTAATAGTGGACGATATCCGAAATAGTGGGTAAAAGCCTTTAATACCATATGGCCATTCCGGTGCCTCGTGATCTCATAAGGACCAGTTCCAATAGGGTGTTTTCGAAATCTCTCTTTATCTTTTTCATAGAGATGGACTGGAATCATCATTGCTTTATGATCTGTGAATAAATGTAAAAGCATTTGGTTGGGTGAATTTAAATGAATCTCGATAATCGTGGTAGAGACAATATTGATTTTCTTAATGTCATTTAAAATATCTAACTTCCAGCCATCCCGTTGATGATCCTTCCAAAAAAGAATATTTTCTTTTACTGTTTTTGACGTTAACGGGCTCCCATCATGAAACAAAACTCCTTTTCTTATGTAAAAACGCCAGATCCTCCCATTGTCCTCTGAGTCCCAATGGTGGGCGATTTCGGGGTGAAAGGTTTTATCGTAATGGGAATAAGTAATTAGACGATTATAAACATGCTCCACTAGATGTCCTTCATGCCTTGTTGAAATATAACAAGGGACAAGGGTGTGAATAGGTTGGTAGTATGGATAGCTTAGGGTGTCTAAACCATCTTCTTGTTGGTGAGAAGGTGTCCAATTAAATTGGCCTTCTAGCCATTCCACGAAAGAGGCCCCCAACTCCTTTTGACTTTCCATCCATTTAAGTGCTTGTGGGATATCTCCGTTATGTATCCAAGTTTGAACTTGCTGTTCTTCAATTTCGTTCGGCTTCAATAGGAAGGTTAAGCTTGTGGCTTTCCCTCTCCCTGGATTTGGTATCCATTCTATCCAATTCTTTTCTTTCATTTGTTTCACAATAGATTTGGCATGGCGGTCAGAGCACTTCAGCTTTTGCGCAACCTCAGAAATAAATACTTTTTTACTCCCTGGCCCCCAAGATTGATAAAGGGTGAAGTAATGTTCTTCTAATTTCATCCTGTTTTGTTCCCCTTTCTCTAAAAGGTGAAGTGTTTCTTTAATTCATTTAGGGTCTTTTTCTTCCTGTTTTATCTTTGTACCATAGAAATTGGAAATAATCTATAAATTCTATGAAATTGATAATTTTACATTAGGGGGTTAGGTAAGATGGAAGCAACAAAAAAGATAAAGACAAAGCTTAAAACTACATCTCTTTGTAAAAATAAAAATTTCCTTTTCTTATGGGGAGGAAGTGCTATCTCTTTATTTGGCTTGCAAATCTATATGATTGTGATGCCCTTATTAATCTATGATCTCTCCCAAAGTGCTCTGGCAATGAGTGGGATAAGGGTAATGGAGATATTGCCGAATGTACTTTTAGGAATGGTTGCTGGGGTTATTGTGGACAGGGTCCATCGAAAGAAGATCATGACCATTACGGTTCTCGTTCAATGGTTGGCTATTGGAGGAATTTTGTTACTACTCCTTTCCCAAGGAATTCAGCTTTGGTCCTTATTTTTATTAGGATTCCTATTTTCCGGCTCAGGCTACTTTTTTGGTAATGCTTATCATTCTTCCCTTCCACAAATAATTGCCAAAGAACAATTAACGGAAGCTAATGCGAAGCTTAGTTTTATGGATACAATGATTCGTATGGTTGGTCCTGGAATAACGGGATTTATTCTTGCTGCCACCACCTTTGAAGGGACACTGTTCATACAATTTATTTGTATTTCCATACTATTGATTTTTTTAACAAAAATAAGAATACCTCCAGTGGAACGTCAAAATACAAGGAATAGCTTTTGGATGGATTTAAAAGAGGGGATTAAGGAACTATTCGGTAATAAATTGTTGTTAACACCAACCATTGCCATTCTGTTTGTGAATCTTGCGTCTAGTATGGTTATTGGTGTGCTTCTATTTTTTGCTGTAGATATCATAGGTGCTACGGAATCTCAAATTGGATTAATGTTAAGCTTCGGTGCATTAGGTGGTTTGTTAGGGGCCTTAGCGGTTAAAAAAATATTAAATTATATTCCAAGGGGAAAGCTATTTACTTACTCCTTAGTCATTGAAATCATTGGGTTCACCATTCTAATTTTTGCTAATACATGGTGGGTGATTGGTATTTCCCTCGCTATTCGTACCTTTGCTGTTTCTATCGTTAACATCATTTATTTAGCAGCTCGACAGGAGTTTACTCCGAATCATTTGTTAGGGAGAGTATCTGGAACCTCCTCCATGTTAATGAAACTTGCCATGCCGGTGGGGTTGCTTTTTGCAGGAATATGGGCAGAAATACTTCCAATTCGACCACTATTTCTTATAACCGTTGTCATCGTATCGATCATCTTCATGGGCTTATTGAGAACACGTTTTTATCAGGTTACATAAAAAAGGCAGTGAAGTAAGTTCTAGATACAATATTCGTGGCTGTTAAGAAACCGAACTTTTTGAACAGCCTCTGTTAATAAATATTCCATTTATAAGCAATTGGGAGATGCTGGTGGAATCCCGATAATGTTACCGTTGATCACAGATAAAGATATGATCCTAAGATTAGCCAAAACTTTTGATGGCTTTCTATTTACAGGCGGTCACGATATAAATCCAGAGTTGTATGGTGAAGAAATAGAGGATTTTAGTGGGGAATTGTGCAATGAACGAGACATTATGGAGGCGATTCTTTTTAGTAAAGTAGTAGAATTGGATAAACCAGCATTAGGGATTTGTCGTGGTCTGCAATTATTTAATGTCTTGCTAGGCGGAACACTATATCAGGACATTCCAACCCAACTGAGTGTGAGTCATATTCAACATAAGCAAAAGCCACCATACACGAAACCTGTTCACAATGTTTACATAGCAAAAGATACCTTGCTTTATCATCTTCTTCAAACAGATTCTTTAAAAGTAAATAGTTATCATCATCAGGGAATTAAGAATTTATCGGAACAGCTAATGTCTGCCGCCAATGCTGAAGATGGGTTGATAGAAGCAGTTGTCATGCCAAATAAAAAATTTATTTTAGCTGTTCAATGGCACCCTGAGTTTAACTACAAGTTGGACGATTATAACTTTAAACTGTTTTTAGAATTTGTAAGAGCATGTAAATGCTAAGTAAGTATGACGGAGCCCTAGTGCATTAAATTTATAATGCACTAGGGCTTCGCTTATTTTTCAGATTTAAGAAAACCTTTCTGGATTAAAAGCTGTTTGTGTAGATGGGTCTAATGGTTTTCCAGAAATTATGTCCGCAACCGCTTCTCCAGTACGTGCGCTCAATAAAATACCATTGCGGTAATGCCCAGTAGCGAAAATGATATGAGGAGCGTCCTCCAGAGGTCCCAGTAGTGGAAAGCCATCCTGGGTTGCTGGTCGAAGTCCTGCCCATGTGTGAAAAGGAGTCTTTGCCTCTAAAAATGGAAGGATTCGTTTGTTCCAATTAACAAGTCGGGAAATACCTTTTTCTGTGACATCTGTGGAAAAACCAGCAATATCTTCTGAGGCACCATTTACTAACGTACCATTTGCTTTTGGAACTAGGTATCCTTGACTACTCGTTATAATATGATTTACTTTTTCTGGCTCAAGTTTGTATGCGCAAATTTGCCCGCGGATTGGGAATACAGGGATTCGAATCTGAAAGGTTTCTTCTAATTCTTGAGCCCAAGCCCCAGAGCAAATAACGAGGCGGTCCCCGGTATATTGATTACCATCCTCCGTTTTAAGAATAGGGGTAGATTTCCATTCTTCTACTGTAACGGTTCCCGTTTGTTCGATAATAGTCACACCGTTGTTCTGACAGGCAATTTTTAATGCTCTGACATATTCAGGAGCAAATACGTGACTTTCTTCCTTAGAATAAATCCCAGCAATCACAGCATCTGATAGATTTGGTTCCAGTGATTTCAACTGTTCCTTATCTACGATTTCAGCATCAGACCCAAACTCTTTTTGCCAAGCAATTCTAGTCTCTAGGGGAAGAATGTCCGATTCATGGTAGACGACATGAATACTTCCGCTCTCTGTATATTCAAAGTCGATTTCCGAAGCATCTTTCACATCCTGCTGCCACTCCTTGAACATTCGTAAACTGTTTAAGCAAAACTTGAAAAAAGGATCAGGATCTTCCCCAATTTCCGTGTATGGTGCGAGCATCCCAGCAGCCGCACCAGATGCCTGCCCTCCACATGTTGTTTTTTCGAGTATTGTAACCTCATGTCCGCGGCGACTTAAAGAAAAAGCCGTAGCTAATCCAATCACACCTCCGCCTAGAACGATTATGTGTTCTTTCATATGTGGCCCTCCGTTATATTATAATTCATGGTAATGGATTCACTGACGTTTACCTAACTTGCAACAGGGGGAGGTTTTTCACTGCCCCAAATGCAAGAGTTTACTGGATTTCATGCACAGCAACTCCTGTCCAGTACATGAAATTGGGTCCAGTTGCTATTTTAGTGCACCAAACGTGCCCTCTACTGCACGAAGTTATTGTTTTAAATGAATTTGGTGTACTACAGTCTCCGTCTAGTTTGCGAAATTGAATCCGGTTGCCGTTTTAGTACACTCAACGAGCCTTCCACTGCACGAATTTTTTGTTTCCACTGAATTTTATGCACAGCAGCCCCCACCCAGTGCACGAAAAAGATTCAAGTTAAAATTTTCGTGCACTCACTCATCTCAACTGTTTAGTTAGAAATAAAGTCTTGCAAGCCACTAGAAGCGGTAGCGTATTTTTTCTTTGGAATTCTTCCAGCTTCATAGGACAATCGGCCGGCATCAATGGCATACTTCATGGCAAGTGCCATCTTTACTGGATCTTTTGCTTTCGCCACAGGTGTGTTCATTAGAACACCATCAGCACCCAATTCCATCACCTGAGCCACATCCATGGCAGAACCTAAGCCGGCATCAACGATAATTGGTACATTCGCTTCCTCGATAATTAAGGACAAATTATAAGGGTTTAATACGCCGAGACCCGTACCAATTGGAGCTGCTCCTGGCATAACCGCTGCTGCACCTGCTTCTTCCAGGCGTTTACATAAAATGGGATCATCGGATGTATAAGGAAGTACGGTGAACCCTTCTTCAACAAGAATTTCCGTTGCCTTTAATGTTTCGATTGGATCTGGTAACAACGTTTTTTCATTGGCACTAATTTCTACCTTAATCCAATCACTTAAACCAGATGCTCTTGCTAAACGGGCAATTCGGACTGCCTCTTGAGCAGTCTTTGCACCGGATGTATTTGGGAGATAGGTGAAAGAATGATCCTCTTCTAAATGCTGAAGAATGGCATCTTCGTCTGGATTTTCTAGATTCGCTCGGCGTATGGCAAATGTAAGCACGCTCGCACCAGATGCTCTTATTACTTCATTTTGTACATAGGGATTCGGATAACGTCCCGTTCCTAGGAAAAAACGAGAGGAAAGTTCTACCCCTCCAATTATCAATTTCTTAGATTTCATTTGGTGATCCTCCTAAAAATAAATATATAAATTCATAGTTGTTCTCTTGATTGGATTCAGGGGAAAGAAGGATACCATCCTTTTCCCCATATTATTAAAAATATATACTTAAACATTCCATTATATTAGATTAATACAATCTACTAATATTGTAAAAGGTATTTGTGAAAATAGAAAGGAGAAAGGGTTTTTCATACTAAAGTGAAAGCAATCATTAAGGAAGAATATTGGATATATATGTTAAAATGATAATAAGAATTGAAAGAGGTTGTGACTTTGATTACTTGATAATATTGATTAAGGGATGTGCATTTAGATGAAAGGACCAACAAAGCAATGCGAGTCTTTGAAACGGAAACTAAAAGTGTGGAAAATTGCATGCTTTCTAATAGGATTTTTATTTATCCTTTACGTTTATCAGGCATATATCGATGACCGTAGATCACTTTACTTTAATCTTACCGATATCAGAAACGCAACGATTGGTATAAATAATCAACTCATGGGAATTCAACACGATACAAACAATAGTAGGAGTTCCGAATACAATAGTGACCTCCTAAGGAATCATATCCAATCGTTTAACAGAGAGCATAATCGTTTAACTAACTATTTCAACCCCTTTGAATCGAACTGGTACGAAAATAATCGAAGGACATACTCGTTTTCAATTCAACAAGGCTTTATAAACGTAGTAGATTTATTAAAGCTGAAAAATACAACGGGACACTGGTCAACTACAGAAGCAGATTTATTAGATATGATGAACTCAACATTTATTGACTATTCGAGACTACTTGATAAGGAACAACAAAATTTAAACGGTATCTTCGAACGATTTCCTTTAGTTACTGAAACAGGATCAGTTACTCATTCTATTGATGTTGAACAAATAGTCAAAATACAGAATGAGATTAATAACTTAAGCTATTTTTATTTGTTATATCAACGTCTCCCTGAGGAAATGAACAGATTATCTGAGGATGAAATAGTAGAGAGGCTTATTTATGTTTTAGATATGGATGAAAAAGAAATTAATGAGATTTTAATTGAAGAGGATCAGACCCTTAGGAAATATAATTTCACCATTTATAGAGATAGATCGAATGTTCGTGGACAGCTAAACGGTTATGGATTTATAAATGAAGTATATTTTGGCACGCCACCTGATGAAGGGGATTTAGTAGACAGGGAACTGGTGGCTGAGAACTTAAACTCTTTATTAAAGCGAGAGTATGGGGAAATAGATTATGTGATCTATGATAGGGGGATAAATTATCAGCTTGAAGATTTGGATCCTGATAAAACACAACTTTATAGCTATGAAGTGAACCTCACTGTGGATGGCTATCGTACAGAGAAATCACTGATGGTCTATTATAATGCAAGGAATGGTAATCTGGTTCATTTCAAGAATTGGTATGAAAATAGTGGCGGTTTGTTATTTGATCCATCATTTTATGAGCTAGATGCAGAAGGAATTCTTAAACCGAATGATGCACTTACTCAATATAAAAATTCCAAGGATACAAGCTTGGAGGAGGAATATATTGAGACGGTCATCGTTTGGTCCAGTTTAAGTGGGAAGTTCGAATTGGTACATATATATACTTCTGGGCTTTATCTTAATGCCCATACGGGGAAAGAAGAAAAGGTTTCCAGCAGGGGGATCCTTCGAACATTTTTTTAAACTAACGTAGTAGTTAATAGAAAAACTGATGCAGCTAAAAGAAATCAAAGTAACTTATTCAATAAGGGGGAGACAGTGGATATATCAAAACACAATAGTATTGCTTGGGATAAGAAAGTGGAAGAGGGAACTAGTAGCAAAACGATAGAAAGAAATAAAGCAGGTGAATGGGAAATTACTGTAACTACTGAAAAGCCAGTCCCTAGAAATTTGTTTCGGAATCCTTGGAAGGGTTAAAAATACTTTGTTTACCCTCTGGCGGAGGGCAACAAGGACCCATTTTAGCTGCTGCCGGGGCAGATGTAACAGTTATTGATATATCTAAGAAGCAATTGGAACAAGACGGAAAGGTAGCGAAACGTGATGGACTAACTTTAAAACGGTACTAGGGGAATACGTACATACTTTGGAAGACCAAATCCAAGGACAAATTGATGCTGGGTTTGTTATTGCAGGTTTTTATGAAGAGACTTTGGCGGAACAAGGATTTTAGACAAGTATATTAAAACTTTTATTGCTACAAGATATCAATAAAGATGAATGGTGACCAATCGTAATTATTTAATTTGAAATTTAAGGAATAATAAATCGAATAAAAACAAAACCTATTCTAAATAGAACTTAGGGAGTTATGTTTTTATGGTAAATAATTTATTCGTTAATATTGCAATGGTAATTATTTCTTGGCTAACTTTACCTTTTTTAGGTAGGCGTAATATAAAAAGATTTTTACCAGCGGCTATTCTTGTTGGCCTTTTGGAAGCATGGAATGTTCAAATTGGAAAAAAACGAAAATGGTGGGTTTTCTATAATAATAGAAATTCTTATATAGCCAATGAGTTTCCTTTTAATATTGGTCCCTTTTTCATTGGTACGATGTGGATTTTAAAGTGGACTTACGGAGATTTTAAAAAATTTATAACTCTTAATGCTATAGTAGACGGTTTCTTTGCTTTTATTAACAGCTGGATTATGGAAAAATTAAAAGTAGCTCAACTCGTTCGAATGAACCGTTTTCAATTCTTTCTGTATTTGTTCTACAAGGCTTTTATCTTATATGGATTCCAATACTTTTTTGAAAAAACAAAACTTGTTAAGAGATATTAAATGCATGTAAGTAGGAATAATAATCACAAAAAGCAATCTCACAAGGGATTGCTTTTTTAAGTAAAATAGCATATTTATGTAAAGATTTAGTTTGGAGGGAAAGTGAGTAACCCAACCTATACAGCTCATATTCCGCCAGATGAACATATAATATCCAAAAAGGATATGAAGATACATAAAAGAGATGAGAAGGCAATGTTCAAGGAATATTAATATCATCCGCTGCTCTCACATTGTTAATTACAATCATTTTAACAGTTAAACCGAAGAATTTTTTTAAAATTATTTATTTTTTGTATTAAACGTAGTATCTCCATTTAATTTTGGAGATTTTTTTATAGTTCTAAGCTGACGTTCATCCGTTCGTGTTTCCCATATACTATATTTAATTCTTTTTTCTTTATCTTCTTTTGACAACGTACTCACCTCCGTTTTTAATATACTTTCATATTAGAAATAAAACTATACTGGAAGTAACTTAATTGGTTTCTGGAATTTTTACGGAAACAAATAATGTTTTAAATAGGATAATGACTCGGGCGATACAAAGGACGAAAGGAAGGTAATAAAATGGACAACCTTATTATTGATGCACATATCCATTTCGATCTATATAAGGATAGAGAACGGGAAACAATTTTACATGATAGGAAAAAATATCATATAGAACAGCTTATTTCCGTATCTAACAACTTGGCTTCTGCAAAGGACAATTTATTTTTTTCCAGGAAACATAACGGAGTGCATGCCGCCTTCGGTTATCATCCCGAGCAGCCTCTCCCTTCCGAACAGGAGCTAGAGCGTCTTCACTCCTTCATGGATAAACACCAACACGAGATGATAGGGGTTGGAGAGGTGGGACTCCCCTATTATTTGAGGAGAAACAATCCTGGACTTCCCCAGGAAAATTATGTGGAACTATTGGAAAGCTTTATTATCAAAGCAAAGAAATTTAATAAGCCGATAGTTCTTCATGCTGTCTATGGGGATGCCCCCATAGTTTGCGGTTTGCTGGAAAAGTATACGGTGGAGAAAGCTCATTTTCATTGGTTTAAAGGGGATGCCAAAACAACGGAACAGATGATTCAAAACGGATATTATATTTCCATTACACCGGACGTTATCTATAAGGAGAAGATTCAGCAGCTTGTAGAAATGTACCCATTATCCAACATGATGGTAGAAACTGATGGACCATGGCCTTTTGAAGGACCCTTTAAAAACACGATGACACATCCAAAAATGATTCACCAATCCATTGCCCAAATAGCCAAACTAAAAAAAGTAAACATAAAAGATGTTTATAAACAAGTCTACAAGAACACAAAGAGCTTTTATACTATCTGAATATATGATAAGACCATGTTTTAGATATGGATAAATACAATTAGATAGCGCAAGATAAAACAATCGTAGCATACATGCCCATATTAATTCTCGTAAGGTGGATAAAACGATGAAAATTGAAAGGGTAGAGACTTTTCCTTTGCTTCATAAAATTTCTAACCCCTATGGTGATGCCAATGGTTATAAGCAATACAGGTCCTGCTACCTCATACGTATTATGACATCTTCTGGTATAGATGGCTGGGGGGAGTGTGTGGATTGGCTTCCAACATTACATCTAGGATTTAATCAACGAATTATACCTTACCTAATAGGAAAATCTGCGTTAGATCGATTGAATTTAGTAACAACAATCAAAAAATGGCATCAACGTTCTGCTGCTGCTATAAGTATGGCCTTAACGGAAATTGCAGCTAAATATGCGAATCTTTCCGTATCGGATTTATGGGGAGGGAGATGGAGAGACCGTATTCCTGTTTACGCCTCCTTTCAATCCTATACGGATAGGGACGATTGGATCCATTATTCTCTTCCGTTGGTGGAAAAAACAACGGTAAGGGGATTTACCAAAATAAAGGTGAAGGTTGGGGGAAAGGCATTCAAAGAGGACTTGGCTCATATTACATTATTGCAAAATAGGCTCGAGGAAAAAGTACAGGTTATCCTTGATGCGAACCAAAGTTATGATATGGCAACAGCTAGAAAGTGGGAAAGGTATTTCTCAAGCTGCTCCAATCTCTTATGGTTCGAGGAACCAATGCCCATAGAAAATCTTTCTGCATACACGTTGTTACGAAAGACCCTTTCCGTACCTCTTGCAGGAGGAGAAAATATAAAAGGAGCTGCAAAGTTTGTACCGCTCCTTCGCAATAATACCTTCGATATTATCCAACCAGATGTCTTGCATGGAGATGGAATAGAAGATTTCAGGGATACACTAAAGCTTGCTCGCCATTTTAATATTAGGGTGTCACCCCATAGTTACGATGGAGCACTTTCAAGGTTGTACGCCTTATTTGCACAAGCAAGCTTATCACCTTGGAGTAAAATGGATGACGAAAACATTGAACCAATGGAATGGGATGTAATGGAAAATCCGTTTACGGAGCTTTTACCAATTAAAGCTACTAATGGTTATGTAGATCTTCCTAATGGAATTGGGATCGGGGTAGAAGTAAATAAAGATCTATTAAAGAAATACCTGTGGGATGGAAGCTCTTACTGAGAACGCTTGGGGGATCAAATATGAAAAAATTATTTATTACCTTCATGATATTTTTCCTCTTAACAACAGTTGTTGCTTGTGGTGACGCGGTTAAAGAAGGAATAGATGAATTTAAAAACGTTTTTGACGTAAAAAGTGATGTTAATAACTATTTGCCCCAACGAGAAATTCTAATTAAAAAAGACATCATTCTAATGGAAACATTTTATATCGAGTTCATGGAAGAAGAGGACTGGGATCAGGCTTATAATGGTCTAGTAAGTCTCATTAATGAATATAGTGGATTTTTAAAAGAAGTTAAGTCTGTCGAGGTGGCGACGGATGAAGTGAAAGAAGTTCATGATGAGTACATTAATGCAACATCATTAACTTTGGATTCTTTTACCGTTTATGAAAAATACATGGTGGAGGAAAGGGAGGCGTTATGGGTAGAAGCGGAAAATTTAATGAACGAGGCAATATATGCAACGGAACGTCATGATGAAATGCTCCTGGAAGTAGCAGATGAGTACTTATAATAGAAGAAAAAGCCGCAATCATTCAGCGGCTCTAATCGTTATCTTTATTATTGACATGTTCCTGGTACAGGTTCTCCGTCAGCATTTACACAGACCTGAATAGCTCTTTTACCTACACTTGGTCCAGTGTGTAATTTTTCATGGATTGGATGTAAGATGAGCTCCCCAGTGGCACGGTCAACAGATAGGTTAGGGTTCTTTCCATTCGTTGGATCAGTACCATGAAACGGTTCTTCTTTTATAATTACTTGATTTCCTCCAGGTGTCTTAAGTATATGTTCATGGGCACTTACTCCACTTACAGTACCTAAAACAAATCCCACAGCTAACAATGCAATAATACCTCTTTTTAACTTTTTCAATATAAACATCTCCTTTATAATGTTATTATTGTTCTTTATAAAGGGTACAATATTCGTTATAAAGTTTCAATGGTTTATTTTTTTTTCATAACGAAAAAGATGCCCCTTATTGACGTCTATAATCGGTTCCAAAATTCATGGTACATGCAAAGGGAACGAACGGGCACCCCTTTATCAGTAGTTTTGTTATAATTTACAATTTATTAAACATTATGAGGAGGAGATGGGGAATTATATAACAGTTCTCATACCCTTATAAAGATTGAATTTGTGAAAGAAATAAAAGGAAAGGAGGCTGGGACATAACTAAAATGTTCAACTGAAAATACGAACAGTGCATTACTATAGCGAAGTATTTTTCCGAAGCGATTTATATGCACCAACTTTGATTATTTCTATTTCGTTCGGATTTCTCATTGATAAAAACACTTTTGTCCCAACCTCATCTTTTTCATTATAAAACAACACGAAGGTGAAAATAGTTTATCTACATCTTCTATTGTATTTTACTATTTTGCGAGAGAATACGGAACTTGTTAGGAAAGGCTTCTTTTATTTAATAATTCCTTTGCTGGAGGACTTTCATCTATCAATAAACATTTATCCAATCTTTTTTTTATAGTAGGTGGCTCTAAACCATTACCAATAAATAGAAATTCCGATAAGAATTTATTTGTCGGTTGTTTAAAATAAGTTTGTTCTTCTGTTAATACTTCGATAGAGGGCCCAATTTGCGAAATATAATGGATTTTATTCTCTAAAGGATGGTAACATATAGCTTTTGTACGTAATATACCCTCAGGAAGTTTTGTAAAAAATGTTTCAAGGCGTTCCAGGGAAATAGGGATATGACTTTGATAAATATACGTATCGATACCATATTCTCCAACGAGTGTTAAGGGTCTTTGTTGCTCAAATTGTTGTAATTGGTAGGTATAAAGCTCCTCTAAAGTATGTTGTTTTATGTTATCTGTCATTTTAAAAAGAGAACCAGCACCTTTGAAATCATTCATTGTAAAAATTTCAGCAAGTGGGTTAAGTTTATTTATAAACCACTTTAACTCAGCCAAACGTCCATGGTTTATTTTACCAACGTTACCTAAGAGAATAACGTTAGCCATTTCTAACGGAGATATTAGAAGCTCCCCTAACGAAGATTCAACTGTCCCCTCACTGTTAAAGGATTGTGTCTCAATATAATCATTAGAAGAGTATAGGAACCAAAAATGAGCGGCATCTACTATATGAATATGTTTTTGGATAGGGAGATCATCTTCGTCCATAATTAAATGGATATTTGAAAACTTCTCTATATCAATAATCCATTGATCGATCTCTTTATTATTTTGTTCATTTATTATAGAAAGGAGGTTGTTTTTAGTAGGTGCCTCTATATCATGAACTACTTCAGTTAATCTATTTTCTTGAATAAACCACTCCTCCGCAATATCTCTATAGGATACAGATGTATCCCGATACAGAATAACTTTAGATTTATTTTGTGATTTTACATCCTTTATTACGGCTGATTTTAGTCGATCAGATAACCCTGTAACTAAAGTTATGGGAATTTGTTTTTCCTTCGTCATAGTTACCTCCCCTTTCGGTAACTTAAATAATGATTAATTGTAAAAGTTCTGTTAAACTTTGATGTTGATTTTCGCTTCAGGACGCTCGCTTCAATCAACCCTGTTCAAAAATCAACACTTACCTTTAACAGAGCCATTGTAAAAAGGAGAAGCCCGAAGAGTTGGGCTTCTGTCTTCAAGGGCGCATTCCTTTTTTTGACTACCAGCTGGATTTTTTTACTCCAGGAATTTGTCCTTTATGGGCTAACTCTCTAAATGCAATTCTAGAAAGCTTAAACTTGCGCAGTACTCCCCTTGGTCTACCTGTCATTTCGCACCTTCTAGTAAGTCTTGCAGGATTTGAGTCCCGTGGAAGCTTTCGTAACGCTTCATAATCTCCCTTAGCCTTTAATTCTTTTCTTAACTCAGCATATTGAGCAACCAATGCTTGACGTTTTCTTTCCTTTGATACCATTGATTTTTTTGCCATTAGATCGTCATTCTCCTTCCGTTAAATAAATCGTAATGATTACGTTTTGCGTTGTGATATTATCATAACCAAAAATCTAAAGTAAGTAAACAAAGTTAGCTGAGATAATTTCATTTTTTTTGACAGGTAAAAAATATGAAGGTAATATAAGTCTTAAATCGTAATTATTACGATTTGTAAAAGTGGAAGTGAGGAGATATATATGGAAAATAAAATTCCAGTTACAGTTTTAAGTGGTTACTTAGGAGCAGGTAAAACAACCATCTTAAATCATATTTTAAAAAATCGGGATGGACTTAAAGTAGCAGTCATTGTTAATGACATGAGTGAAATTAACATTGATGCTGAGTTAGTTAAACAAGGGGGAGAACTGTCAAGGACAGAAGAAAAGCTTGTGGAAATGTCCAATGGCTGTATTTGTTGTACGTTAAGGGAAGATTTATTAATGGAAGTGGAGAAGTTGGCGAAGTCAGGAAATATTGATTATATCGTTATTGAATCCACGGGTATAAGTGAACCAACTCCAGTGGCCCAAACCTTTTCCTACATTGACGAAGAGCTTGGAATCGACTTAACGAAGTTTTGCAAATTAGATACGATGGTAACAGTGGTAGATGCAAATCGGTTTTGGAAGGACTTTAGATCAGGTGAGAGTTTGCTAGATCGAAAAGAAGCTCTTGGAGAAGAGGATACAAGGGAAATTTCCGATTTACTTATTGATCAAATTGAGTTTTGTGACGTTCTTCTATTAAATAAATGTGATCTCGTATCAGAAGGAGAGTTGTATAAGCTGGAAAAGGTCCTCAGAACCCTACAACCGAAGGCAAAAATTATTCGTACTATGAACGGAGATATTTCTCCAAAAGAGGTGTTACATACGAATTTATTTAATTTTGAGGAGGCTAGTTCTTCCGCAGGTTGGATTCGTGAACTTTCCCAAGGACATCAGCAGCATACTCCTGAAACAGAGGAGTATGGAATCTCCTCTTTTGTGTACCAGCGACGGGTGCCGTTTCATTCAGAGCGTTTTAATAATTGGATCCATTCTATGCCAGAAGAAGTGGTGAGAGCAAAGGGGATTGTTTGGTGTGCCACAAGAAATAATGTTGCTCTATTACTATCACAAGCTGGACCATCTGTTGCCATCGAACCGATTACTTATTGGGTAGCGTCCCTACCAAAGCTGGAGCAGGAACAAATTATTAACCAAACTCCTCATTTACTTGACGACTGGGATGTGGAATTTGGAGATCGACATACAAAGCTTGTATTTATTGGAGTTGATTTAGACCCCGGTGAAATTACAAGAGAGTTGGATAAATGTTTATTAACCCCATCAGAGTATGATACAGATTGGGCAATGTTACCTGATCCATTTAGTTGGAACTTGCAAAAAGCATAGGGAGAAAGAGGGGAATGCAGTTGGTGTTATCTGGCAAAACCATATTATCTAAAATATACAGTAAAGAAATCATGGTTGAACCCTTTACCGTGAAGCAAATTCAACCAGCCTCCATTGATTTACGTTTAGGTAAACATTTTCTAACTATTGACGAACATAAAAATGCAGTTGTCTCTTTGGAGAGTTCTGCGAAATATAGGGAGATTAAGGAAGAAGCGAAAATAATCCTTCCACCCCATTCTTTTTTGTTAGCAACTACAATGGAAACGCTAGAACTGCCTAACAACTTAACTGCGTTTGTGGAGGGAAGAAGTTCTATCGGACGCTTAGGGTTATTTATTCAAAATGCAGGCTGGGTAGACCCAGGTTTTAAAGGACAGATTACCTTAGAATTATTTAATGCAAATAGTCTTCCTATCGAATTAACAGTGGGGAGAAGGATTTGTCAGTTAGTGTTTGCAGAAGTAAACGAAGAGGCAGAACCCTATAAAGGAAAGTATCTTTATCAGTATGGGGCTACAAACAGCAGGATATTTCAGGACGTGGAAGTGAGTAAATAGTTTGTGCTTTATGGGTTACAAAATTTTATTTTTATAAATAATTAAAATGTTAAATAGTAATAATTGCGATTTATCTCGATATATAATAAGGCAGGATAAAAAAGCTATCTTTTATGGGGAGGGGAAAGGATGGAGAAAATCCCGGTATTTGTTTTAAGTGGTTTTTTAGGGAGCGGCAAAACAACACTTCTAAAGCGATTACTCCAAACATGTGAGGAGAAAGGAGTTACTCCTGCTGTCTTAATGAATGAGATAGGGAAGACAGATATGGATGGAGAGATTATTCTCGAAAAGAATAAACAACAAATCATGGAAAAGTTATTAGATGGTTGTATTTGCTGCAGTAAAAAAAGTGAAGTTGCCGATTCAATCACAAAGCTCCTGCAAAATCAGCCGGATGTTATTTTTATTGAATTGACTGGAGTGGCTAATCCGGAAGAAGTAGTAGATTCTTTGACTGAACCTGAACTGATAGATTATCTTTATTTAGAAAAAGTGATAACGGTCCTCGATGGAGAGAATGTACTTGAGTATAACAGTATTTTTGAGTCCGTTCGAGAATTGGTTCGAACAACAAGAAGGCAAATAGAAGTTGCTGATCTATTGATAGTGAATAAAGTAGATTTAATTTCAGAGTCTCATAGGGAAAAAGTAAAGAAAGTAATTAAAAAACAAAATACAGTATCACCTGTTTATTTTACTTCCTATAGTGAAGTGGATTCGGATCTTTTGTTAGGAGATGTAAAGGTAATAAAGAATAAATTATCATTACACGAAAAAAAGCATGCACACGCTCATCATGAACATAAGCATCATCATAACCATAACCATGAACATAAGCATGATCACAACCACGAACATAAAGATAACCGATCTTATTCACGAATAAATACGATTACATTGGATTTTAGTCAACAAATGAAACCTACTAAAGTCGATAAATTTTTGAAAAAGTGGCGACCAAATTTATTAAGGGCAAAAGGGTACATCCCTTTAAAGGATGGGTGTTACTTACTTCAACACGTAATGAAAAGAACGTATTTGGAACCGTCAGAACATATGGGAAGACATTACTTAGTTATGATAGGTATAGACTTAAATACAGATGAAGTGGAAAGGGAATGGGCGAAACTGAATGTATAACGAAGAAAGACAACAAAGGAATTTTTCTTTTGTTGTTTTTTTCTGTTATAAATCATAATAATTTCGATTTAATGTCATGATCCCCCCTTGTCCGCATATATTTTCAATAAATAAAAATGGTTGGAGGATCCAATGATACGGCGTATTGAACAAAATTTAGCGGAAATAACAGGTTTCATTATTTTAGCTTCCGTATTTTATCTTGTGGTTGTCAATGAACGATGGACTGTGAAAACAATAGTATTACCTGAATCCCTTTTAGCCTTTAACACGATTTTTCTTAGTATTTTAATTGAGGCAGTCCCCTTTGTTTTAATTGGAGTTTTTATAGCGGGCCTTATACAAGTTTTTGTTACAGAAGAGCATATAAAAAAACTGATCCCTAAAAATAGAATCATGGCTGTAGGAATGAGTTGTATGTTAGGGGCTTTATTTCCAGCATGTGAATGTGGGATCGTCCCAATTGTAAGAAAACTAGTATATAAGGGAGTCCCCATCTTTGCAGGGGTAGGTTTTCTTTTGACCGGCCCTCTCATTAATCCCATCGTTATTGCTTCCACCTATATGGCTTTTGGACAGGATATAAGAATAGCATTGTTGAGAATGGGTTTGGGGCTATTAATTGCCATCGTTATTGCTGCAATTATTAGTTTGCTGTTTAAAGGAAATCAATTAAAAAAATCCGCCAGTCTGCTTGAGTTGGATCAGTCTACCTACCGTTTCCCCCTCTTATTGCGAATAAGAGCCATGTTTATCCATTCTGTGGATGAGTTTTTTGATGTGGCTAAGTATTTAATTATTGGGGCCATGTTGGCTGCTTTTGTACAAACCTATGTATCTACAAATACCTTAATAGGAATGGGGGAAGGGATAATCTATTCTACAGCCATAATGATGGGACTTGCTTACCTTTTATCCCTTTGTTCGGAAGCGGATGCCTTCATTGGTGCCTCCTTTCGCCACGTGTTTCCTGAAACTTCTTTATTAGGGTTTCTTATTTATGGGCCTATGCTTGATTTAAAAAATACGATTATGATGCTGGCTGTATTTAAGCTTCGTTTTGTAGTGTTTTTAATGATCATTATCACATTAAGTGTCTTTGGTGTACTGATGTTTGTTCATCCTTGGATATAATGAGGTAGTACGTTGTATTTTCATACTCAAGAAGCAATAAAAGCAATCATTTTATTACTGTTTTCCGGATTTATTTTTATGCTCCATCATACAGGAGAGATTATTAAATTCATTAATCCTCAATATACAGCATTTAGCCAGATAGCTTCGGTTATCTTTTTATTTCTATTTTTTATTCAAGTCCCTAGAATATTTATATCGAAAGAACAGGCGGAAGATCATGATTACTGTACCATTTTAGGGTGTAATCATGAAGTGGGTAGTGCAAGAAAGGTTCCTTTAAAGAGTGTATTAATATACTCCATTGTACTATTTCCCTTAGTTACAGGTTTTCTCCTTCCGTATAAAGATCTAGGGGCGGCAGAGGCTGTTAAAAGGGGAATTTGTTATACGCCAAACGAGCAGCATTTACATCATTCGGAGGAATTAGTTACGTCTAATAAAGTTTTTCACGAAATGATGGAAAGTCCTGTCCTAATTCTAAATAATTTAAATTTCTCGGTGTATGTAAACAATATTCTAACGTACCCAGAGTTTTTTGATGGGAAACCTCTTGTATTAGAAGGCTTTATTTTAGTGGGTGATGACCATCCATTTTTAGCAAGGTTTTTAGTTACACACTGTGTTGCTGATGCCCATGTTACAGGATTGCTGTTATCTAGCGATGATAATAATCTGCGAAATGCTAATGATTGGGTTAAGGTTTATGGGCTAGTTGATACTATAGAAAATAATGGTCAAGTACTACCAATTATTCAAGTAAAAGAATGGAAACAAATTGATCAGCCAAAAATACCATATGTCTATCCTTGATATAAAATTAGTTTTAAAGATCTAATTTAGTCTTGCGGTAATTCTGCAATAAGCAAAGAGTATATTGGAATACTGTATAATCATTGTAAGTAGCCAGAATTTAGTTGAGAAAGTTTTATTTATGGGTGGGGATAATATGACGAAACCAATTGTTCAACTTTGTAATTACAACCCAAATTGGGAAAATCAATTTGAAAATGAGAAAAAAAGCATTCTAGATGTATTACGAAATAAAGTTGTTGGAATTGAACATATTGGAAGTACTTCTATCGATGGATTAGAAGCAAAGCCAATCATTGATATTATCTTAGGTGTGGATGATTTAAACGAAGTATCTCATTTTATAGTTCCATTGAGTGAAATTGATTATGAATATGTTCCTAAACCTGAGTTTAAAGATAGAAGGTTTTTTAGGAAGGGATTATTCGGAAAAGGGACTTGTCATCTACATATCTGTGAGTTTAATAGCAAAGAGTGGGTTGAAAAATTATTGTTTCGTGATTATCTTAGGTTACATCCAAAAGCAGCAGAAGAGTATGTCTCATTAAAAAAAGAACTTGCTTCAAAATATAAGTTCGATAGACCAACTTATACAAAGGAAAAAGCACCATTTATCAAGGCTATTATCGAAAAAGCTAAGAAGGAAAAAATGATGTTAAAGGTAAGATGGAGAGATTTTAACAATCTAGGACAAGCGAGAGCTAAAAGAATAGAAGTAAAGAAGTAATAACATAACAGCGCGAAAATTTGCAGGAAGAACATCTTACTTAACTACACATTAGTCAAAAAAATGATTTTTCGGGAAGGGCAAAGAATTTATTTATAAAAAATATTAATTTTTCCAACAAAGGAGAAACGCCTAATGTCGAGCCGAATTCCGAAATTAAACTTACCGACTGAACTGGAAATTTACCGTAAGCAAATTGAAAGGACAGTAAAACCCTTTATAAAAATATCTACATCTAAAGGCCAAACAAAAATTTTTCAAAGTAAGCTTGGGGGCCTCCATATCTACCTAAAACTATGGAACATCCAAAAGATGCTAATAATAAACCAATGAAATTATTAGCTCAGTTGAATTTTGAGGAAATTCCAACACTAGATGACATGCCAAAACAAGGGGTATTACAGTTCTTCATCTCAGCGGAAGACGACGTTATGGGTATTAATTTTGATAATATGACAACTCAACAAAACCTTAAAATTATATTCCACCCCAATGTCGAAAAAGACGAGACACTATTAGTCAGTGATTTTTCCTACATGAACAAACTCGAAACAGAATACTTTCCAATTCAACATGAATTAGCATTGTCTTTCCGTTTAGATTACGAACCAGTATCTATAGAGGATTATAGAAACAATGAATTACTTGGTGACACGGTTGATCTTTCTGTTTTTGTAAAGGTTGAAGGGGACGAAAAAGAACTATGGGAAGTTTACTGCGATACATTCCTAGGAGAAGGCCACAAAATTGGCGGATACCCTTATTTTACACAAAGCGACCCTAGGGAATATGAGGAAAGGTTTGTGGACCACAACATTCTATTACTTCAAATTGATAGCGAATTTGATAAAGATATAATGTGGGGGGATGCCGGTGTGGCAAACTTTTTTATAAAAAGAAAAGACCTGCTAAACTTAAACTTTTCGAATGTCATCTATAATTGGGACTGTCATTAATCATTTTTACCTATAATAATGAACTTTAATTTTAATGAAAGTGTTTAAAAGGCTTTATAAAGCGTTTTATTTATAATTTAGCCTTTAGTTGTTTTGGGGTGGGTTTTGATCATGATTCGGTCTCCATGGAGCTTTTATAGTGACCTTTTGCTTAGTGTTATCAGTTTAAGGAGATTATGATCTATCACAAACTCTATTAGCATGTATGTACGCTTACAATATAAGCACAGAAATAATAAAAGAGGAGAGCTATAAAATGTTTCCAGTATTAGAGACAGAAAGACTTACGCTAAGAAAAATTACAGATGGCGATGTGGACGGTATTTTTGCTTGCTTTTCTAATGAAAAAGTAACACGTTATTATGGGCAGGAAACCTTGTCTAATATTGAACAGGCAAAGCAAATTGTGCATTTCTTTTCAAAAAACTACAATGAAAAAAAAGGCATACGTTGGGGAATGGAAAGAAAAGGGGAAAAAGGACTAATTGGCACGATTGGCTTTAATGCTTGGATACCTAAATATAAACGAGCAGAAATAGGTTATGAAATCCATCCAGACCATTGGAGAAGAGGTTATACTTCAGAGGCAATATCTAAGGTGCTGTCTTACGGATTTGAAGTTATGGGTTTAACTAGAATAGGTGCAGTTGTATTTCTTGAAAATGCGGCATCTAATCAACTACTAACTAAGAAAGGATTTCAAAAAGAGGGGGTATTAAGGGACTACATTTACCAAAATGGCAAACCCTATGATACCTATGTATACTCGTTATTAAAAAATAAAAAGGAATTATAATAAAATATAATTTCTAGTCAAATGAAACAATTTCATAATTCAGTTTCATATAATCAGAACAAATTTAGAATAATATTTTTATCTTTTTAAAAATTAATTAAATTTACCCGTTTCATAATGCTTTATGAGACAGGTAAGTGGCGTTTTCATTACGTTACACGTTTCATGAACGCTTTATGAGACAGGTAAGTGGCGTTTTCATTACGTTACGCGTTTCATGAACGCTTTATGAGACAGGTAAGTAACGTTTCCATTCCGTTACGGGTTTCATGAATGCTTTTATGAGACAGGTAAGTGGCGTTTCCATTCGTTACGGGTTTCATGAATACTTTATGAGACAGGTAAGTCACACTTCCGTTTCGTTACGGGTTTCATGAATACTTTATGAGACAGTTAAGTCACGCTTCCATTCCGTTACGCGTTTCATGAACGCTTTATGAGACAGGTAAGTCACATTTCCGTTTCGTTACACGTTTCATGAATGCTTTAAGAAACAGGTAACTAATGCTTCTGGTACGATACATATTCCATGAATTTGTTTATGAGACAAGTAACTTCTAACTATCTTCCATTTTCTTTTCAAAATAGAAAAAGAGTAAATTAGACATTTGGGGAGGTACTCTTTTTTCATGCTCAAAAAGCGAGGTATAAAGGGCATAAATTTATGAAATTCATTCAAATAGAGTGGTATGAATTAATGAGGTTTATACCAAATAGGGAAGAAAATACTTTCTATCATTAAAGTTTCAAGTTACAATGGAAATGCTAGACTTTTATTATACTTAATAGTTTAAAAAGACAAGTAGGTGCCTTTATTAAAGTAAAGGTTAAAAGGGAAGTCGGTGTAAGTCCGACACGGTCCCGCCACTGTAATCGTTAATTAAAGCTACGAAAAACCACTGTGCTTATCGTATGGGAAGGTGTAGCAGAGACGTAAGTCAGGAGACCTGCCTATTTGTAACTTTCGTATTCTTCGAGGAAAAGGATGCTTAAGGGGAAAAGTGATCAAGCTTTTTAAATAGAGGTTCTTACTCGGGGATATCCTGGTGTTTCGTAATCTCATTAACCTTTAACGTCTTTCCAAGAAGAAAGGCGTTTTTTATTTTTGGAAAAAATAGGATAAATTTACTGGAGGTATGGAAAATGAGTAAAGAAAAGCAGAGGGGATTAACGCTTGTTTATACAGGAAATGGTAAGGGGAAAACAACGTCTGCATTAGGACTAGCCTTACGTGCCATTGGTAGAGGTTTTAACGTGAAAATTTATCAATTCATTAAATCACCTGAAAGAACGTACGGGGAAAAAATTGCAATGGAAAAGCTAGGGGTTGATATGGAACAGCTTGGAATTGGCTTTACATGGACAAAAACGCCTGAAGAGCATAGGGATGCTTTAAGAAAAGGGTGGCCTATCGCACGGGAAGCAGTAATGAGTGGGGAGTATGATTTAGTCATTTTAGATGAATTAAACAATGCCCTTGCTATTGACCAATTTCCAATTGAAGATGTTTTGCCACTGCAAGAGGTAGTCGACTTAATTAAAAACAAACCTTCCCATGTTCATCTCGTTATTACGGGAAGAGATGCGAATGAGAAAATAAAAGAAATAGCAGATCTTGTATCGGTTGTTGAAGCGGAAAAGCATTATTATGACGAAGGAATTCCTGCTGTGAAGGGAATAGAATTTTAATCATATAAATGGAGGTTTCCAAAAATGTCTCATCGACGATTAGTAATAGCAGGGACAGGCAGTAGTGTTGGAAAGACGACAGTAACCATTGGAATAATGTCTGCCTTTCAACAAATGGGGTACATCGTTCAAGGCTATAAGTGTGGCCCTGATTATATTGATCCATCGTATCATACGGCAGTAACCGGTCGGCGTTCCCGGAATTTAGATAGTTGGATGCTGTCTCCTTCCGTTCTAAAAGAGGTTTTACACCGAGGCAATGAAGGAGCAGATATATGTATTATTGAGGGTGTCATGGGGTTTTACGACGGAAAGGACCCAACGAAAAATGAAGGAAGTACAGCAGAAATAAGTATGCTTACAGATAGTCCTGTCGTATTGGTAGTTGACTGCTCCGGGATGGCACGGAGCGCTGCTGCCATTGTCCGAGGATTTCAGGCATTATCCAATGATGTCAATATTGTAGGGGTCATTGCAAATAAAGTTGGTGGGGAAGGTCATTTTCAGTTAATAAAAAAGGCCGTTGAACAAGAGTGTAACATTCCTGTTGTAGGTTATTTGAACAAGGAAATGAATCTTGAAATGCCGGAACGCCACCTAGGGCTTATACCGTCTATTGAACGGGGAGAATTAGATTCATTCCTTTCGAAGCTAGGGGAATTAGTGATAGACTCTGTTGATATGACTAAACTCTATGAATTAGGGGAAACAACCCCCTTAAAATTAGAAGAGTCAAGCTTATTTAAGGAGGAAGAACCAGCCCGGGTTAGGATTGCTGTTGCCCGTGATAAAGTATTTAATTTTTATTATGAGGAAAATCTAGAGCTGTTAAAGGCATATGGAGCAGAGCTAATTTATTTTTCTCCTTTAAATGGTGAGTTACTTCCGGCGAATGTGGATGGACTTTATATCGGGGGAGGCTTTCCGGAGGAATATGCAGCTGAATTATCTGAGCAAACAGAAGTTCATCTTTCCATTAAAAGGGCCATTCAAAAGGGGTTGCCAACATTTGCTGAATGCGGTGGATTTATGTATTTATGTGAAGCCCTCTCCACGTTGGACCAAAAAACTCACCCAATGGTTGGTGTTATTCCAGGAGTTGTAAAAATGGAAACGAGATTAGCTGCCATTGGGTATCGAGAAATTACTGGAGAAAAAGGGAATTTCCTTTTAAAAGAAGGGGAAGCAGCGAAAGGTCATGAGTTTCATTATTCTACTTTTCATCCAAAACTAACGATGGAAATGAACTATGCTTATGAAACAAAAGGGATGCGAGGGACTCAAAAGGAAGGTTACCTTCATGAGAATGTTGTTGCTGGATATACACATATTCATTTTGCATCCTGCACGGCAATAGTAGAGAATTGGATAACAAAATGTTTGGAGTGGAAATCCCATGTCTAAAGCGATCCCTATTATGATTCAAGGTACACATTCCGATGCAGGGAAAAGTGCTATCGTTACAGCATTATGCCGAATATTTGCACAGGATGGTTATTTGACAGCACCCTATAAATCACAAAATATGGCTTTGAATTCCTATATTACTATCGATGGGAAGGAAATTGGACGTGCCCAAGGTGTGCAAGCAGAAGCAGCAGGGGTCGTTGCAACCACGGATATGAATCCCATTTTAATTAAACCAACTGGAAACTATGAGTCTCAAATTGTTGTACATGGAAAAGTCTATAAAAACATGAAAGCTGGAGAATACAGGAAAAGCTTTTATGATCAAGGCATTAAGCTGATCGAAGAATCTTTTAAAAGACTTGGAGATAAATTTGAACGGATCGTCATTGAGGGGGCAGGTAGCCCTGCAGAAATTAATTTGAATGATCGTGAACTAGTGAATATGCGGGTAGCCCGACTTACGAATTCCCCTGTTATCTTAGTGGGGGATATAGAAAAAGGGGGAGTATTTGCTAGTTTAGTCGGTACGTTACAGCTTTTGGAAAAAGAGGATCGTCATAGAGTTATCGGTGTAATTATTAATAAATTCAGGGGAGATGTATCCTTACTACAACCAGGTTTATCTTGGTTTGAGGAATATACTGGTGTTCCTATACTTGGCGTTGTACCCTATATCGATAATCTGATGATTGAAGCAGAAGACTCTGTTGTATTAAGTCAATATACATCGAAGGAGGACACATCAAAGGAAATAGATATTGCCGTTATTAGGTATCCTTTCATCTCCAACTTTACTGATATCGATCCCTTTTTTGAAGAACCGGATTGTCATCTTCGCTTTGTGAGAAGTGTGGAAGAACTAGGAAATCCAGATATTCTTATTCTACCTGGAAGTAAAAATACGATAGAAGATATGATTTTTTTACATAACAGCGGTTTAGGAAATCGTATTTTAGAGCTATCTCAAGAAGGACGATTCCTTTTTGGGATCTGTGGGGGATATCAAATGCTGGGAAATCATATCGAGGATAAGATGGGCATGGAATCTTCCATGCAAAGGACAGATGGATTAGGGCTGATCCCGATGAAAACATCCATGAAAGCAAAAAAAACAACAACATTGTCTGAAGGAGTTGTTACCTATAAGGACAAAGAAATTCCTGTTACAGGTTATGAAATTCATATGGGAGAATCTCGTTATGAAAGGGCTTGTGACTCCTTCATTCGAATGAAAGAAAATAAGGATGGATTCATGAGTAAGGATAGTAATATAATCGGAACGTATTTTCATGGAATTTTTCACAATGACCTATTTAGGGAAGTATTCCTTAATGATGTAAGGGCAAGTAAAGGGTTAGATCCGATTGTAGAGAGGGCATCTTTTTCCAAAAAGAGAGAGGAAGCTTTTGATCGTTTAGCAGAAGTAGTGAGAGAAAATATTCAACTGGACGAAATTTATAGAAAAATGGATGAGTTTCACAAGGTAAAGGGTTAAAAGGAGAGGGAGTTGTAAATGAAGAAGACAATAGAGGCAATCGCACCGGTAGATAAAGGGATAGGAAATGATGTTCAGGCCTATTTAAATACATTAACAAAGCCAAAAGGAAGTTTAGGAAGGTTAGAATCATTAGCTGTTCAACTGGGTGAAATCACTTCCCATCACTTCCCTGTTGTCTCTCCTCCAGGAATTATTGTGTTTGCTGCCGACCATGGTATAGCAGATGAGGGGGTATCGGCCTATCCCAAAGAAGTAACCTCGCAGATGGTACATAACTTCCTGCAAGGTGGGGCCGCAATAAACGTTCTTGCAGAACAAATTGGGGCAATGCTTCAAATTGTAGATGTTGGTGTATGTAGCCCTATTGATAATGGGAATCTTATTACGAAAAAAATTCGTTACGGAACCGCTAATTTTTTATATGAAGATGCCATGAGCAAAAAGGAAGCTGTTGTTGCGATAGAGGTCGGAATAGAGGTGGCAACCAAACTGATCCAGGATGGAGCGAAATGTATCCTTCCAGGTGAAATGGGAATTGGGAATACGACTAGCAGCAGTGCTATCCTAGCCGTTCTTTCGCAAGAGGATATAAGCACGATTGTAGGGTCGGGTACAGGAATATCAGAAGAACAAAGAAAGCATAAAGTAGAGATTATCCAAAGAGCAATAAAAACCCGAAATCCAGATCAAGAGGATGTACTTGATATTCTAGCAAAAGTAGGAGGTTTAGAGATTGCTGGAATGACCGGAGCTATTTTAGGGGCTGCTAGTAAAAAAACACCGATTATAATCGATGGTTTTATCAGTACGATTGCAGCTCTAGTGGCGGTGAAGCTATGCAAGGATGTAAAAGATTATTTGATTATTGGTCATCAGTCAGAGGAAAGGGGACATCAAATCGCTGTAAAGATGTTAGAGTGTAAACCAGTACTTGATTTACAGTTAAGACTTGGCGAAGGGACAGGTGCAGCCCTTGCCTTTCCTCTTCTTGATGCCTCCGTAAAAATCTTACAAAACATGGCTACCTTCTCATCGGCAGGAGTGACAGAAAAGGAAAAATAAAATTAATATATTTACAAAAGAATAGCTCTACTTTATACTTATCTTCAGAACAAAAAAACGAATATGGAACAGCTTGGTTTCTTACATCCGAACAATGTAAGATGAAAAGGGAAGTTGGTGAAAGTCCAACACGGTCCCGCCACTGTAAACGTTGAGGAATGCTAACACATCTCCACTGTGTATAGAAATGCATGGGAAGGAGTAGCTAACCGGTGAAGCGTAAGTCAGGAGACCTGCCAAGATTGTTTATTAAGCGCCTTCGAGGAAAAGGATGTTTAACGTGCATGGTAGTTTATGAATAATAGATTACTAGTCTGTCGTGCTGTCTAACCATAGATAGTCGATGTATACATAATGTGCATTTATACATTCAGCGCTTTTCCTTAGGGATTAGCGTTTTTTTGTTGGGAAAAATGAGGAGGAGAAGAAAAATGACGAAAAAGATCTTAAAAAATTGGGGACTTGCAAGTATTATTCTACTTTTGATGGTAGTATTTTTAACAGCTTGTGGTACACCTAACGAGGAAGAACAAGCCAATGCGCAGGAAAATGAAAGTGAATCTGTAGAGGAAGAACAAACGGAGGAAACAGATGATCAGTCAGAAGGGCAGTTTCCAGTAACGTTTGTTGATGATGCAGGAAAGGAAATTACCATTGAAGAAGAGCCGGAGAGAATTGTTTCCATTCAAGCAAGTATTACTGAAATTTCTTTTGCCCTTGGTTTAGGGGATAAAATGGTAGGGGTATCTGATTTTTGTAATTTTCCTGAGGAAGCATTATCCGTTGAAAATGTTGGTGGACAAGATATGAATGTGGAGCTTATTTTAAGCCTTCTTCCGGATATTGTCTTTGTTACAGATTATCATCATAATAATCATGGGGAAATTTTATCTGAATTTGAAGAGGTTGGGATGAAGGTAGTTGTCATTGGAAGTAAATCCAACTTCGAGGAAGTATATGACTCTATTGCATTAATAGGGACAGCAACAGGGGCTTCTAGTGAAGCAGAAGAAATTATTTCTGACATGAAGGAACGCCATGAAATCGTGAAGGAAAAGGCAGAAGCAGTTACGGATAAAAAGAGTGTATGGGTAGAAGTTTCTCCAGCACCAGATATTTTTACAACTGGACAAGGGACATTTATGCACGAAATGCTAGAATCTATCCAAGCAGTTAATGCGGCAGAAGATCATGAAGGATGGGTAATGCTGACAGAAGAAGAAATTGTTCAACTGCAACCGGATGTCATTATCACCACTTACCATTCCGAAGATCTTCAAGGAGAAGTTTCCTCCCGCGATGGGTGGACAGAAGTACCAGCTGTAATAAATGAACAAATTTTTGATGTAGAAAGTGATACAGTGGTTCGACCTGGTCCACGTTTAATTGAAGGAGTGGAAACTCTTGCAAAACTCATCTACCCGGAAATTTTCCAGTAAAAAGTTTGTTTGGCTTTATGTATTGTGTGGAGGGTTTGTACTAGGTACAGCCCTCCTCGGTTTATTAGTAAGTAGTGTGAGTGTTCCTATTCCTACTATTTTTCATATTATCTTTGAAAATACTATTAATATGGGCTGGCTTGAAGATATTCCTCCCAATGTAGAGTCGATTATTTGGAACATTCGCATCCCAAGAGTATTACTTGCTTTTTTTGTTGGGGCTTCCTTAGCATTAGCAGGTGCCGCCTTCCAAGGTTTATTACGCAATCCCCTTGCAGATCCATATACAATAGGGGTTTCCTCTGGTGCTGCATTAGGAGCGGTTATCGTTTTATTTTTTCAAATAAATATTGCAGTATTAGGGGGTTATACCCTTCCTATCATTGCCATTATCGGTGGTTTTGTGGCCTTACTCGTTGTGTTTGGACTTGTAAGATTAAGCAGTAGAAGTTTAGCAATTGAAACGATCATCTTAGCAGGTATCATTGTCAGTGCATTTATAGGTTCCATTATCTCCTTGATCATTGCATTAGGTGATCGAGATTCCATGGTACAAATTATTTATTGGCTTTATGGTAGTGTTCGCATGAGAGGTTGGAGCCATGTTCAATTAATTATTCCCTTTATGGTAACAGGGACATTTATTCTTTTGATGCATTTTCGTGAACTAAATGCCCTTGCATTAGGGGAAGAGGCAGCGGAACATATTGGTGTCAACGTGAATCGTGGAAAAGTATGGATCCTAATAGGAGCATCATTATTAACAGGTTCTGCCGTTGCTGTTTCAGGGTCGATCGGTTTTGTAGGGCTCGTTATTCCCCACCTTGTCCGTCTTGTTACAGGTCCTAATCATCGACATGTTCTTCCTTTGTCTATGTTAACAGGTGGAGCTTTTCTTATTCTAGCTGATTTAGTGGCAAGAACGATTATTGCTCCAAAAGAATTACCAATCGGTGTCATTACAGCATTAATCGGTGCGCCAGTGTTTGCCATTCTCTTAATTAGAGAGCGAATTGGAAAGGGGGCGAAATAAACGATGCTTTCTTTAAAAAATGTGGTAGGTGGATATTCAAATACGCCTATCATTAAAGGGATTGATTTAGCCATTGAAAAAGGGGAATTCTTTGCTTTGTTAGGTCCAAATGGAAGTGGGAAAACGACTCTCTTTAAATTAATCACTGGACAACTTCCTTTACAAAAGGGAGAGGTTAGTCTTTCGGGACAATCACTACCTTCTTTTACAAAGCTAGAAAAAGCAAAGAAGATTGCGGTCCTTTCTCAGGAAGCACATGTGTCTTTTGATTATACAGTGGAAGAAATTATTAGCCTCGGTCGTTACCCACATCAAAAGGGTTTTTTAAAAAAGCTTTCGAAAGAAGATTGGAACGTTATTGAAAATGTGATGGAGATAACAAAAACAAAACAATTTCAAAAAACACAATTTCGGATGATAAGCGGGGGAGAAAAGCAGCGTGTTTTATTAGCGAAAGCACTTGCGCAAGAACCTGAGATGCTGCTCTTAGATGAGCCAACGAATCATTTAGATATAAAACATACTTTCCAAATGATCGATTTATTAAAAAAGTGGCAGCAAACAAAAGGCTTAACGATTTTTGCAATTTTACATGATTTAAATGTAGCATCCCTATATGCAGACCGGGTTGGACTCTTGCATCATGGAAAATTTCTAGAGGTAGGGGATATAAATACCCTAAGAAAAGAAGATCAATTGGAGAAGGTGTATGAAGTACAAGTAAAAACGCAATCACATCCAACGATCCCTAAGCCACAACTATTAATGACACCCAATTATGTACAGACAAATGAGTGGAGAAATTTTTCCGAATCTTTTTCAATAGAACAAAACGAAAAGTACATTCATCTGCAATTCAATCAACCGTTACGTACCATTTCCAATGGGGTTATTGGGGAAGGGATACAATGGATCCAACACTTCTGTAATTTTCATGTGGAAAAGCATTACCATTGTTCTGAACCGGATAAAGACATTCGAAATTGGATGGAAGAGTATAACATCCCCCATCATCAAGCCGTTGGGATGATGACGGCCGTCAAGTTAGAAGATATGGTTGTTTGTACGAAACGAATGGAGGATATTTCTATTATGGCAGTTGTTACAGCCGGTATAGGAAATGCCGTAGATATATCTTCTAAGGAAGAGGCAAGGCAAGATGTGAAGATAGGAACAATTAATACAATGGTGTTTATCGATGCTCATTTTAGTGACGGTGCACTTGTAAATGGAATAATGTCAGCAACAGAAGGGAAAGTAAAGGCCCTTCAAGACCTTCAAATAAAAGATCCCCTTTCCAACACGTTAGCTTCTGGGACATCCACGGACAGTTTGCTCCTTGCAGTTACACAGCAAGGGGAAAGTACACCCTATGCAGGCTCAGGAACGCTAGTTGGTAAAGGGATTGGAGAAGTTGTTTATGAAGCAACGGCAAAAGCTGTAAAAAAATATTGGAAAAGAGTAAAAGTAAATGATATTTCATAAGCTGTTCTTGTTTAGTGAATTAAGTCTATTAGGCTTCCTTATTATCGTTATTATTGCTGCTGTTGTAATAGATCTCATTATTGGTGACCCCCGTTGGTTTCCCCATCCAGTCATTCAGATAGGAAAACTAATCTCTGTCTTAGAAAAGAGATGGAACCAAGGTGAAGGGCGTAAAATAAAAGGATTTTTCCTTACGTGTACGGTCCTTAGCCTCGTTTTTTGCATTACTTTAGCTGTAATTTATCTCGCCTATGACATTCACCTTATCCTTGG
Source organism: Evansella vedderi (assembly GCF_030813435.1). GTDB lineage: Bacteria > Bacillota > Bacilli > Bacillales > Salisediminibacteriaceae > Evansella > Evansella vedderi. The sequence continues at coordinate 60,124 of NZ_JAUSUG010000016.1, forward strand.
AATAGTTATAGAAATATATATCATTTCTACGACTATTGCCATAAAAGGATTACGCTCTGCTGCGATGGATGTATGGCTGCCCTTAACGCAAGGAAATTTGGAGGAGGCAAGGGAGAGATTAAGTAGGATTGTTGGACGGGATACAGAACATTTACAAGAAAGCGAGATTGTGAGAGGTACCGTAGAAACAGTGGCTGAAAATACTGTAGATGGAATTACTGCACCCCTATTTTGGGCAGTTATTGGTGGTGCTCCTCTGGCAATGGTTTACCGAGCTATCAATACCCTGGATTCCATGGTAGGTTATAAAAATGAAAAATTTGAAAAGTTTGGCTATGCGTCTGCCAAGCTAGATGACATCGTCAACTGGTTACCAGCACGGTTAACAGCATGGACGATGCTCTTCACCTCTATTTTTATAAAAGGGTCTAATAGAAAGGATGCCATACATATAACATGGAGAGACGCAAAGAAGCACCCGAGTCCAAATAGCGGCTGGCCAGAAGCGATGGTTGCTGGATTGATGGCTATTCAGCTAGGTGGTGTCAATTATTACAATGGCCAAAAGTCTGAACGGGCAACAATGGGGGAACCGATGAAAGTCCGGACGGTTTCCCATATTAAACAAGCAATCCTGTATATGCATGGAGGCTGGATTGGCTTTATTTTACTACTAATTATTACTGTCTTTTTCATTGGTAAATAGTAATGGAGGTGTAAGGAATGCAGTGGCCGATTCATGGTGGACAACCAGAAACAATGAAGCAATTATTTCATATGGAAAGGGAGAAAGAAATCCTGGATTTTAGTGCCAACTTAAATCCATTGGGTCCTCCTCCTTGGTTAAAGGATGAAATTTACCAATCATTTGATCATATTACCAAGTATCCTGATCCAAACTATCCTAACTCCCACGGAGCATTAGCCGCATATGAAAGGCTCACAACGGATGAGGTGCTCCTTACGAATGGGGGCGCCGAAGCCATTTTTTTAGTTGCTAAATTATTTGAAGGTGGCAAAGCGTTTATCGTACAGCCTACATTTGTGGAATATGAACGAGCTTGCGAGCATTATCATATTCATACGGAAGACGTGTTTTTAGAGAAAAGCAATGAATTCCAGTTACCCCTAGAGCTTATTTTAGATAACATGAGTGGGGTTGACGTCATTTTTCTTTGTCGACCCAATAATCCCACTGGTACCGTTGTTGACGAAAAAAGTTTACATAGAATACTAGAAAAAGGACTCGAAACGAATACCCATCTTGTTGTGGATGAAGCCTTTGTAGATTTTCTTCCTTCCCCTACATTTTCTTTGTCTCGATGGCTTTCATCCTATCCTAATTTAATTTTATTACGTTCGTTAACGAAAATGTTTACCATCCCAGGCCTAAGAATCGGTTACGTTTTGGCGAAGGATTCTATCATTGGAAAAATGAAGGCATGGCAACTTCCATGGAGTATTAATGCATTTGCTGATAAGGTAGTTCCTAAGTTACTGGAGGATCATTCGTTTGTGAAAAGAACACATGAATGGTTAGAAGTGGAATCGGCTTACCTTCTAAAAAAACTTACGGATTTAGATTATTATGTGTCCAATTCCAAGGTGAACTTTTATCTCCTCCAAGATCGTAAAAGACCTGAAGATACAAAGGAGTTGTTTCCATACTTATTTAAGGGTGGGATTTTAACGCGGCATACACATAATTTTAAGGGCCTAAACGGTAATTATTTACGTATTGCCATTCGTTCCACATATGAAAATAAACAATTAATAGACAAACTTCAAGAATGGAGAAATAGACGATGATTGTCTTTGTTTCAGGTGGGGCCCGTTCAGGAAAAAGTAGCTTTGCGGAAAAGCTGGCAATAGAATCGTATCGTAATATAAAGGAAAAGTCAGTGGAAAGGAGTTTATACTACGTTGCCACTGCGAATCGCCTTGACCAAGAAATGGAAAAACGGATTAATCTTCACCAGGAACGTAGAAGAGGGGATTGGATAACGGTAGAAGAGCCGTATGACATTTTATCTTTTTTATTGGAGACTAAAAAAGGAGATGTCGTTTTATTTGATTGTTTAACGATATGGTTGAGCAATAGAATGTTTGATTTCAATCATGATGTTGACCAATTAATCGTAACGATTCAAACTTGGCTCAAGGTAGCCGTGGAAAAAGAGATTGTTTTTATTATCGTATCCAATGATCTAAATGAAGGGATTCCCCTTCCTTTTCAAACTGTCCATAACTATATTTATAATCTAGAGAAATTACACCGAGAGATCATCCCTTATTCAGATCAAGTGATACAAATGATTGCTGGTCTTCCCACGTATTGGAAGGGGGAAGGAAAATGAAAAACTGCATGTATGGTTTTTTATTGGCAGTGCAATTTTTGACAAGAATACCAATTCCCCTTTCTTGTCCTTGGAATAAGAAAACAAGTAAGTGGGCTCTTCGCAGCTACCCTGTTGTTGGTCTGCTTTTAGGCACAATCATAACGGTTATAGCTCTGTTCCTTCACCCATATTTGCCAGAGGTCATGCTTGTCTTATTCATAATGACATTGTGGGTATGGCTGACAGGTGGGTTACACTTAGATGGGTGGATGGATGTTGCCGATGCTGTTGGCTCCAATGCCTCAGTAGAAAAAAAGTGGCAGATTATGAAAGATCCACACGTAGGGAGCTTTGGCATTCTTGCTCTCGTATTTTTACTTTCCTGGAAAGGGATGTTTATTTATTCAATATTGGATATTTCCATTGAGCTTATCTATGTATTTTTAGTTATTTTGTCTTTATCTAGGCTAAGTGCAGTAATCTTATTATTTATTATGCCGGCAGCCAAACAAGAAGGGTTAGCTTATGAATGGAAGAAGCATTTACATAGCCTAGATATTTTTATAGCTGTTTTACCTGTTTTCGTGCTATTTCTTTTCTTTCCAAGTTATTTATTTTTAATTCCTGCTTATTTACTATTTATTGTTTTGTTTGGACTATGGGTGAAACATACTTTTAAAGGAATTAATGGAGATTTACTTGGAACCGTCATGGAAGGAGGGGAGTTATGGGGACTTGCAATGGTATGGATCTTCTTCTCATTCGTCATGGGATAACGGAGTGGAACTTACAAAAACGTTATTTAGGCCATACAGACATAGGGTTGGCAGAGGGTGAATTATCAAAGCTTGACCCATTAAAACTAGCATTACGAAACCAATCCTATCATGCGGTATTTACAAGTGATTTGAAGCGGTGCAAGGAAACCGCTCATTATCTAGGCATAGGAACTCATTTAAAGGAAGATGCTAGATTACGAGAGATGAATTTTGGGGAATGGGAAGGGAAAACCTATGGGGAATTAAAAAGTAAACCTGAATATCAAAGATGGCTACGTGATTGGGAGCAACATGCAACGCCCAATGGGGAATCGTGGTCTGAATTCACCTCGAGACTGGATTCTTTTTTAGAAGATTTAATCCAATGTGGGGAAATAGCAAAAATAAATACGAATCAACCCATTGTCGTAATAACTCACGGTGGGGTTGTTCGTTATTTTTTATGGAAGTTTAAAGCAGTCCATTCATTTTGGGACCTGCCGATAAAACCTGGGCAAGCATTTCGATTATCCGTAAGCAGGGAAGGAGAAGGTTGGTTATGCAACTCATTGTTGGCGGTGCCTATGCAGGAAAAAGAAAAATAGTGAAATCCAATTATAAGAAGTGTAGTTGGTTATCAGCATACAAAGGACATTCATTAAAGGACTGGAAATCCCAATGGGAAGTAAATACAACGTTAGTTTTGGAAGGTTGGGAGAAATGGATTGAAGAGGAGTTAAAGGAAGAAACGGACGATTTGGTGATTCGTAATAGACTTCAAAAGATGGTACACCAATTAAAAGAAGAAGAACAAAAAAGAAACGAAACGATTGTCCTTATCATGCTTGAGCTTGGAAGGGGAATCGTACCATTGAAACAAAAGGAAAGAAACATGAGAGATTTAGCTGGATGGCTATTACAAGATGCAGTTCAAGTATCAAACGATGTTCAATATGTGTGGCATGGTATGTCGAGAAAAATAAAATAAAAAACTAACTAAGATGAACGACCACCTTCAAGGAGCTAGTGCTTAGAGGTGGTCATTTATTTTATATTGGAAAAAAATAATATCTAAAAAAATTTTGAATATTATGGTGTAGACGGACCTAGAGCTATGTCTTAAAGCTTATTGTGGGAACGTTCCGGTTGAATGAAGAGGGGGAATAAATTTGGTTAGTTTTTTAACGAAGATGAAGGATAAGGTCTCGAGCCTATCAAAAAAAGGTTTGGCCATCTCTATTACAGAAGAGATGCTGCTATACGGCATTCAGGAATACATGAAAGATAAAGATATCACGATATACAATATAAATGTAGAAGACAATGCTATAAATATATACGGATCTATAAAAAAAATTGGATTACCTATTAAATTTTCTTTAACTTTAGCTCAAGAAGATTTTAATGAAAAGGAAATTTTTCTAAGAGTAACAACGATGAAACCACTAAATAATAAATGGCTAAACAATATGGTATTTAATAATCGATCACAATATTTGTCTTATAGTGACAATATTATTCAACTAGATATAAACGTACTGGAAAAAATGAAGAAGATACGCCTAGGTAGAATTACCAACTTCAAGATCTTACAAGGGAAGGTTGTTGTTAACTTAAGCAATTAAGGCTTATTAAACAGGTATTCTTAAGAATCAGCCATAAATGGCTCCACAGGCAGGACTCGCTAATTCTCCATCGTTTTTTTAAAACTCCTAAATAAGGTTGTATTATATCCAGCACGATCTAGATTTTAAAATTTTTGGAGTTATTCACAGAATGGTCAATAATATTATAACAGCTTTCTACTTTCTATTTGTAACTTGGTTGCAATAGAAATACTCCGTCCAATGAAAGTGGGTGCCGCTACGGAAAATGGTTAGGGGTGAGGTTTTGGATAACTATTTGTTGTTAGCCATAATTGCTTTAAAAGGGATATGTTTATTTTTTTGCTGGAAAGCTATATCAGTATCTAAGAAAAATAAACAAGGCTCCCATAAGAATAATAGCTTATCAGAGGAGGAAGTTGAGATAATAAATGAAAGAATGAATAAAGCAATCGAACAAAATCAACTGCTTCAAAGAGAGTTACAAGCTTTGAAAAAATATAGTGATAAATAATTTTCTATTCAATGGAAAGCTTAGGTGCCTGAACGGAATCAGGCATCTTTTTTTATTTTAGCTATTATAACGGCCATAGTTAAAGCTGTATCTTCCTTAAAATAAAGATTTACAACTTCACAAAATCTACAATAATCTAAATTATAATAAAAACACTGTGAAAAGGTTATTAAATATTAGTGATCAATGGAGGTAAAAAATGTGTGGCTTTATTGGGGAGATAAGCAATATAAGTGAAGAAGGTGGTCATCAACCATTCATCTATGAAAATGAAAGGTTTTTAACGGGAAAATTTATAATTTTGTCGAATTACGTGAAGAGCTAGTGAGAGCTGGTTATAAATTTGTAACCTCTTCTGATACAGAAGTTATTAGCTTATAGTTTAAATCTGAGGTGAATTGTTTGTTTTATTGGGTATGGTTTAGAGATTTGCTTGAGAGAAAAAGTACAATTTGGCTTTTATTTTTTATTAATTTGTTTGGAACCATTTATGGATTTATATGGTATTGGCCTCAATTAATACAAACACCATGGGGATTATGGATATTCGTTCCAGATAGCCCTACGGCAAGCCTTTTTTTCACCATTGTTCTATTTGGTTACTTACTAGGTAAGCGCTGGAAGTTAATTGAAGCTTTATCTGCTATTACTTTATTTAAATATGGGATTTGGGCTGTTGTAATGATCTTTTTAACAGGATTGTCAGGTGGGTCTATAAATTGGACAAGTTATATGTTAGTCCTATCCCACCTAGGTATGGCAGCCCAGGCGTTACTGTTTTCCAAATACTTTACATTTGGTTGGAAGCATCTAATGATTGTGGCCATATGGACAATAACAAATGACATTATGGATTATTCATTAGGTATTTTTCCAATGCTATATTCGGGGTTACACCCCTATTTAGGCTATATTTATGGATTTACAGTAAGTTTAAGTTTCATTAGTTTATTGCTTTTTTATAGGTTAGTAGTAAAAAGAGCGAAATTTTCAAGTGTAGCTTAAATTCTTAATAGAAAGTAAAGTGTCAAGTAAGTTAATAAGAGGTGTTTAGGATGAGTGTGACGGAATCAATTGTTCACCTTCCCAGTTGGTCGGAAGGGAGTTATTTATATACCTTTACAATCATGGTAGTGATCATTATTGCAGCAAGGGTAATTGTCGAGTTATTAAAAAAAGAAAATAAAAAGCTGGAAGAAGAAGAGAAGAAAATTGATAAATAATAGGATGTCATCCTTTTATACTAGTTCTCTTTTAAATGACTATCAATGAAAATCGAAATTATTTTACAGGAAAGTGAGAGATAAAATAAATGTATTCCATGATTAAATCTACAGTATTTTTGACAGTCTTCATTTTTATTATGTCTGCTTGTAGTTTACCGACAATGGATCACTCCAATCATAATAATCAAGAAGTGGACCAACAGGTTGCGAGTGAACAAGTTGAAAGGTCAGATGGAAGTATCATTATCCAATTAGAGGCGAAGGAAACCCATTGGATGTTTAATGATGAAATGATGGAGGATATTTGGACCTATAATTCTAGTTTACCTGGACAAGAGATCCGTATTCAAGAAGGTGACCATGTTACCATTCATTTAACGAATTCTTTAGATGTTCCAACAGCATTACACCTTCACGGGGTTCCTCTCACGAACGATATGGATGGGGTACCTGGAGTGACACAAAATGTAATCCTTCCCGGTGAAACTTTTACCTATGAGTTTAAGGCAGATACTCCGGGTACTTATTGGTACCATTCACATCAAGATGGGTCAAATCAGGTGGGAATGGGCTTGTATGGTGCACTTATTGTTGAACCTAAAGACGAGAAAGAATATGATTTAGACAAAGTAATTATGATAGACGAATGGGCTTCCATGGGAATGAACCACGGAGACCACGGAGATCATGGAGACCATGGAGATCATGGAGATCATGGAGACCGCGGAGATCATGGAGATCATGGAGACCACGGAGATCATGGAGATCATGGAGACCATGGAGACCATGAAGTTCACGGTGAACATAGTACAAACAGTGGTACGTCTGAGCTTACTCATGCTGAAATGATGAATATGATGTATGATACATTACTCATTAATGGCAAAGCTGCACCAGCTATTGATCAAATACAAGTTTCTGAAGGGGATATCGTAAGACTTCGGTTTGTTAATACAGGATTGTTTACACAAGTCATTCATATCCCGGGACATAAATTTAAAGTTACACATTACGATGGTCAACCAGTTAATGAACCTGAACTCATTTCTAATACAGCGATTCGTATTGCTCCTGCTGAACGTTATGATGTAGAAATTCAAATGAATCAACCTGGAGCTTGGGGATTTGAGATTTTTTCAGAAGAAAACTCCAATTTACATGGATTTATTCCTCTAATCTATAATGGGTTTGAAGATATGGAGTTACAAACGGTAAATTCTAGTCTTAATTTTTTAGATATCACTCAATACGGAACCCCTAAGGATTTAAATCTTGAAGAGATTGATAAAAAGTTTGATATGATTCTTGATTCCTATGATGGTGGAGAAACATTTACTATTAATAATAAGAAAATGACAACGAAAGATTTTCATGGGCATGAAGATCACGAAATTTTCGAAGTGGACGAAGGGGACGTGGTAAAAGTTTCCATTGTTAACAATACTGATGTAGATCACCCAATGCATCTTCACGGACATTTCTTTTATGTTGTAGCACGAAACGGAGAAGCTGTATCTGGGTCTCCAATAAAAAAAGAAACATTAAATGTAAGACCAGAAGAATCCTATGAGATTGTATTTGTTGCTGACAATCCGGGAAATTGGATGTTCCACTGTCATGAATTACATCATGCATCCAGTGGAATGGTCGCAGCCGTTCATTATTTTGACTTTGAAGCTGCTTTTACCCCTGATTTGACTATTCCTAACAAACCTGAATAACCATAGAACTGCTCCCCTATTATGTTAGGGGGGCAGTTATGGTAATTTATAAAGGCTCTTTTCGTAAACTTTTGTTGCTTTTTGAGATAAGCTTGGAGGTCCGCCTGTACCGTATCCAAGCTAAAAAGTAATGGCGAAAAACAACAATCTTTTAGAAAAGAGCCTTTATAAAAAAACGTAGGTTATACCTAAATATCTTTTAACCAACTATGCTGGAGGAAAAAATTGAAATACTTTATTTTACTTCTATTATTTTTACTCATTGGTTTTGGATTATATAATCAACAAGATTGGCTTATTTATTTTAAGTCCGGTGATTGGGCTACACTTCATGAAATGATGGGGCAAGAATTGTACTTAATTCTAGTCATTACATTTACCTTTATGATAATGCAAAATGTATTTTCCCTTATCCCCTTTCTGTTTTTAACCATGTTTAATATTTGGTTATTCGGGTTTCTAAATGGGTACTTGTGGAGTTTAATGGGGAACTTTTTAGGGTCTGTTTTAGTATTTTATTTAGCGAGATACGGTTTTCAGGAATGGGGACATAAATACAATCACCTAAAAATTAAACAACAAATAGAACAGAATGGATTTAAGGTAGTACTATTTATGCGGCTATTTCCGTTTATGCCTGCAAGTATTGTTAATATAGGTAGTGGCTTGAGTAAAATAAAAGCAAAGGATTACGTATTGGCGACCTTTATTGGCAATACCGTATTCGTTTTTTTGCTTTCGTTATTTTCGGCTGGGGTTATAGCCCTTGAATATCAAAATACGTTATATGTACTCTTAACAATTAGTTTGTTGTTGTTTGCTTTCATAAAACTAAGGAAAATGAGACTCAAGGATCGAATGAAAGTTTAAATATGAAAAAAATTCAGCCATGGTACCGCATTCGTAAGGTAATTACTATGGCTGAATTTTTTTGATTAACAAAATATATTTTAAGAAAGAATCTTCACAAAAACTTCAACAATTCTAGTTAATATATAAATACTGTGTTTATATTAGATACTCTAAGTTTAGTAGTAACACATTTGAATTTGTACAAAAAACAACATTAAGTCTCGGAGGTAAGTTTATATATGTATACACAAAGTTATAGCAAATCTGTCGAACTTAATGATGCTACAGATAGGTCGATAGAATGTGCTGTTTCAACGTCTTATACAATAACAATTCCAAAGATCATTAGGAACGTAATGGGGATCAATCCTGGAGAGCAGGTTAATGTTGGCTTATCTATTGAACAACAGGCATTGCTAATTAGTAAAGCAATCCGAGATACAACAGACAACAAAATGATAGTAAGAGAAAACAATAAAATAACAATTCCTACAGAGTTACGGAGAAGTTTAAACCTAAATAAAGGGGATAAGTTTCAAGTGCTTACCTTAAAAGATAGAATGGTGATATTTAGAAAGAAGACTGGGAATTTGTGAAAAGGAATAACTAATGGACTGAGGTGAGAAAGTGAAAAAAACATTTATAATGAGATTAACCATTCTTTTGGTAATCGCCCTAGCAATAGGATATACCCTCTTTACGAGTTTTTCTGAGGAGAGGGGACTAGTCGATGCAGGTGATGTTGCACCGGATTTCAAGCTGTATGATATGGAAGGGAATACTGTTCATTTAAAGGAAATGAGAGGACAGGGTGTATACATAACCTTTTGGGCGACCTATTGTATGTTTTGCCGTGATAAAATGATGTATTTAAAACAATATTACGAGGAATATAAAGAAAAAGGTGTTCAAGTACTAGCAGTGAATTTAGACGAATCGGAAGACCAAATCCTACGGTTTATTGATAGATTTAACGTGCCATATCCCATTGTTGTTGATAAAGGGGTAATCGTTGGAAATGCTTATGGGGTAACGGCCGTACCTTACACGCTATTAATAGATAAAGAAGGGACGGTTCTAGAGAGAAGTTTAGGGCCGAAAACAGAAAAGCAAGTGTTGGATTCATTAGAAAAGTTAGTACCAGATCTATAGAGAGAGATTAATTTTTTAAAGGAGATTATAAATGAACGACGTAACCATTTTCTTTGCCTTTGCTGCTGGTGTATTATCCTTTATCTCCCCATGTAACCTTCCACTTTATCCCGCTTTTTTATCGTATATTACAGGGGTATCGCAGGAGGATTTAAAACGTAAGGGAAATAAAGTAACACCCAAAGTAATGTTGCATACTTTCGTTTTTATTTTAGGCTTTTCAACTATATTTATTGCTCTTGGTATGTCTACATCCATTGTAGGGAGATTTTTTATTCAATATAGTGATTTAATTAGACAAATAGGAGCCATTTTTATAGTTTTGTTCGGTTTATTTGTTGCTGGTATTGTAAAGCCATCTGTTTTAATGAAAAATTACCAGATTCGTTTTTCAAAAAGACCAAGTGGTTTTCTTGGCACGTATGCAATAGGCTTAGCATTCGCTGCAGGTTGGACGCCTTGTATAGGACCAATATTGGCTTCGATAATATCACTCAGTTTAAGTAATCCAGGTTCAGGGTTGTTATACATGGGGGTTTATAGTATCGGTTTTTCTATTCCGTTCTTTGTTATGGCATTTTTCATTGGAAAAATGAATTGGATAAAAAAATATATGAATCTCGTAATGAAAATAGGTGGATTATTAATGATAATCTTTGGAATAATGTTGTATTTTGATTTAATAGTTCTTCTAACAGCTTTTTTAGTTAATAACTTTTTTGATGGTTTTATGGGGTTTTAAAGAAAATCTAAATGAATAATTATTTAGGATGGTGAAAGTGTGAAATATAAAAATTCAACTCTAATTATCATAGTTAGTTTACTCTTAGTGGCTGCAATAATAATAGTTGCACAAAATGTCATAAGTACTAGTAATAATGTCACTTTCCAACACATACATGGATTAGATTATTCAGGTGATGGTCAAACAATATATGTACCAGCTCATGATGGGTTAAAGTTTTATAAAAATGGTACATGGTATGATCAGACAGAAGGAGAGCTTCATGATTATATGGGTTTTTCCATGTTTGAAGGTGGATTTTACAGTAGTGGTCACCCAGCGCCACGATCTCAGATGGGTGATCCCTTTGGAATTGTAAAAAGTACGGACAGTGGTAAAACTTTAGAAATCCTTGACCTATACGAAGAAGTGGATTTTCACGGAATGGCAGTTGGCTACAGGACGCGAGAAATATATGTTTTTAACCCACATCCTAATTCACGAATGACAGAACCAGGGTTTTACTATACTACAGATGAAACAGAGACATGGAATCAAAGTGAGTTAAAGGGTCTAATTGGACAACCCTCTTCCTTGGCTGCACATCCTACAAACGAAGGAGTGGTAGCAATTGGAACAAACACTGGTCTGTATCTTTCACAGGATTACGGAAACTCATTTATATCTTTGCTTGAAAATATGAATGTTACAGCTGTTTCATTTGATCATGGGGATTCTTTATTAGTAGGACTACCGCAAGGGTTAATATCTATAAAAATGGATGGATCGGATCAAATTGATTTTACAATTCCCTCGTTAGATAGTGGGGATGTAATAACTTTCGTAAAACAAAACCCAGAAAATGAAAATGAATATGTATATTCCACCCGAAATAAAGATATATTCTTGTCAAAAGACGGGGGGGCTACTTGGGAAATGATCGTAAATCAAGGTGTTGCTGAACAGTAGCATAATCTCCTTAAAATTCCAGGTAACATTTGAAGAGAGCCATTACACTTATAAAAACAGTTAGGAGGAACAATTCCATAATGACTAAAAAACCAAATTCCAATAGCCAAAACGAAATCGTTAATAAAGAAAGAAAAATAGAGGAGCAACCACCAGGTATTCCTAGTTGGGTAAAAGTATCTGCATTTATAGCAGTTATTGTCGTACTACTAATAGTAATGATTATGTTAATTACCGGTGGTGAACACGGTCCTGGACGTCATTTACCTGGTGGAAATTCCAATGTTCAGATTGAACAACATGAAATGGGAATTCATCCCAATGATAGGATTTGGTACTGATGAAGATGTCAACGGGTCTTCGTAAATTCGCACTCATTGCACATATAACTATATCGGTAGGTTGGATAGGCGCAGTTATTGCCTTTATTGCTTTAGATGTTGCTGTAATAACTAGTAATGATTCTCAGTTATTACGGTCCTCTTATCTAGAAATGGGGTTAATCTACTGGTGGGTTTTAGTACCATTGGCAATAGGGGCGTTAGTGACTGGTTTTGCCATGTCACTGGGAACCAAGTGGGGTTTGTTCCATCACTATTGGGTAATTTTTAAACTTGTATTAACTTCTCTTGCTACAGTTGTATTACTTAGCTATTCTCAAACAATCAACTATATGGTTAAGGTAGCTAGAGATCCTGTAACCTCCTTTGATGACATAAGTGCACTTGGTGGATCATTGGTCCATTCCGTTGGTGGTCTTGCTGTATTACTTATGATTATGATCTTGTCTGTTTATAAACCAAGGGGTATGACGCGGTACGGATGGAACAAGCAACAGGAATTGCGTCAATTATCGAAGGAATAAGTGAAGTAAATTTATGATTTTAAGTAATGAGAAGAGATGGAGGATTTAGTATGGGTGATCGTATATTACTTGTGGATGATGAACAGGAAATGAGGAAGTTACTTCGAGTTTGCCTTACTCCCTATTCTTATCTACTAGATGAAGCCTCAAATGGTGAGGAAGCCATAGATAAAATAATTGCCGATTCCTACGACCTAATTCTTTTAGATATTATGATGCCTGAAATTGATGGTTTCGAGCTGTTAAAAACCTTAAGGGAACATCTTGATAATAAAACTCCTGTAATCTTATTGACAGCATTAGGTGATACGGAGCGAATTGTTGAAGGATTAAAGCTAGGTGCAGATGATTATATAGTAAAACCATTTGAGCCTAAAGAACTTGCTGCACGTGTTGAGTCTGTTCTAAGGAGGACAAAAAACTATAAATCAAAGGTGGACTCATTTATTGTTAATGATCTAGTATTTCAGCCTAGCAGTTATAAAGTTTCTTATAATAATAAGATTCTCCCTCTGACTAAGAAGGAGTTTCAAATCTTTTACCGTCTAGCAAGTAACCGAGGGAAAGTATATAGTCGTGATCATTTATTGGAATTAGAATGGGGAATGGAATACGAAGGAGATAATCGAACAGTAGATACACATGTGAAGAATATACGTGAAAAGTTGAAGACTGTAGGTTACGAAAATGCCATTATTGAAACGGTTTGGGGAATTGGATATAAAGTTCCCGACGAGTCATAAGGAAAGAAAGGATCCAGTATGTTGCCAAAAAATCTCTCTTCTAGAATAACTGCATGGGTAATGTTAATTTTACTAATATCGGTAATAGTCCTTATTGGTGGAGCAAATTGGATTACAAAAAACTTTTATCAAGAGCATTTAACAAAGGAGGTTACTGGAAGAATAATTTCTCACGCCCAGTTACTAGAAAAAGATGTAGGTGAATTGGTAATCGAGTATATTGAACAAATAGAAACGGATAAAAAAAGCTCCTTCTTGATTTTAGATAAAGATTTAAACATTACTTATATATCAGATAAAGTTACAGATGCCAAATTACATCATTTTTTAAGCTGGATAAATGAAAATATTGGATTAGTTACTGCTGATGAACCCTTAGTGGATCGTGTGGATACATCAATAAGGTTTCATATTCCCCATGTTTGGGCACTCATGCCAATTGTAGCGAGTGGAGAAGAAGAGATTATCGGATATGTATTTTTGGACCAGGATACTGGGGACTTAAATCAAGCACAGCTAAAGCTTCTCTATTTATTAGCTATTATGGGTGTTATAACATTTGTAGTAGGTTTTATATTCACCAAATATTTAACGAAAAGAATTTCCAAACCGCTTAATCAAATTAGCGAAACAACAAAAAAGATTGCCGAAGGGAATTTCGATATTGAATTAGTTATTTCTGGTGAAGATGAAGTGAGTCGCCTAGCAAATAGTATTCAGTCCATGACGAAGCAGTTAAAACAATACCGTGACTCTAGAAGACATTTTATTTCGCACATTTCCCATGATCTCAGAACACCTATAACTTATATAAAGGGGTATTCTGCAGTAATGAAGGAGACTGTAAAAGATGATAAGGATGAATGGAAGCAAAACTTAAACGTTATTTATAAAGAAGCAACGAGAATGGAGAATTTAGTTAGTGATTTATTTTTGTTAACCAAGCTGGAAGAGGGGAAAATCAAGCTGGAAAAGGAAAAGATTCCGATTGCAACCTGGATAAAAAGCATTTATGACAGCAGGGCTCTAATGTTTAATCAAAAAAAAATCAAGCATCACCTTATCATCCAGGATGCATGTAAGGATCTATTAGTACTAATGGATGCTTATCGCCTAGAACAAGCGATCATTAATATAGTGGAAAACGCCATTAGGCATACGCCAAAAGAGGGAGTGATTGAAATATCTCTCCATAATAAGTCAGAACAGATTATTATTTCTGTAAGGGACACGGGTAGTGGTATCAATCAAAAGGATCTTCCACATATTTTGGAAAGATTTTATAAGGCAGACACATCGAGAAATCGGAACAACAACGGAGGAACTGGGTTAGGTTTGGCAATAGTAAAAGAGATTGTAGAGGCACATGGTGGGAAGGTTACAGTAACAAGTAAAGTTGGAGAAGGGACTACCTTTTCCATATATCTACCACTAATAGTAGCTGAATAATAAAGTTTCTTTTCGTATAGATTCCTCCTGCGCCACTTCGATTGCTCGTCGCACAAGACCAAGTTGTTTTTAAGCATATAGTTTTGCTTGGGATACGCTACAGGCGGAACAATTACGCCTAAAGGCAGCCCACGTCTTGTGGGTAACGGCGTAATGTCACCGTCCTAGTTCCGCGGGCAACGATGGAGTCGCCGCCTTTCGCTTCTCCAAGCTTTTTAAAAAGCAACAAAGTTTGCGAAAACAGGCAAAATAAAAAACTACAAATCGTACTAGATTTATAGTAAAGGGAGGAAGTTTATGTTACAGGGAATTAAAAGTGAAAAGGTAATATTATTACGTCATCTGAGTGTAGCTGCATTTTCTTTTTTTCTTGTTTATTTATTTTATCAGTCTTATTACACATGGGGGGTTATTCCTTCTTTGTGGCCTGATTGGGGAATGGACCATCCATTCTGGCGAGCGTGGGCACATGCTGCGTTTGTACTCTTATTTCTAACCCTCATTCTATCACCCGCTGCAAAGCTTTGGCATCCCATAAAGAAGTTTATCACATGGAGACGGGAATTTGGAATCTGGTTTGCCATACTTTCCTTCGTACATGGTTATGCTATTTGGGATCGTTGGGCCCGTTGGGACGTAGCAAGACTATTTGGTTTTGAATATATCGAAGATGTTGGCGGTTATATTTTGTTTAGACCGGAAGTTGGAATCATGAACATGATGGGCCTTGTAATGGCTCCGATGATCGTTTTATTAGCCGTTACTTCCTTTGATAAAGCAGTGAAACTTCTTGGCGTTTCTTCTTGGAAGTGGTTGCACACCTCCTTAATTAATGTCATTTTCTATATTGCGATGCTTCGTGGCGTTCTTTATTTGTTTTATTTCTTTCAATTTTCACCACCGAACTGGAGAGAGTATCCGTCCATTTGGTTTTTATATGTTTTTCTTGGTATGGCCGTTATCGTTGTCTTACTTCAGGCTGCTGCTTTTATAAAGACGGTACTTCAAAAGAGAAATGGCCAAGAAAAGAAAAGTATCCTTCAGGTGGCTTTTATAATTAGTGTAGCAACAATGTTTATTATGCCAATAGTGCTTCTTCTCGGTATAGTAGCGTATTTTGACAGTCGTTCAATTAAAGAAGCTCCTATGTCTATTGGACAAGCATCTCCACAGTATTATGTATTAAACCATGAAGAAAATTATAATATCAACATCTAAGGAAACTTCGAGGTTGTCTCGAAAAGGGGAAAAGCCCCCTTTGGAGACAACCTCGATTTGTGTTATTAATCATCAAAGTGTCGTCATTTCACTATCACTATCACCTACTTCTTCAATGGCTTACTTGTTGAGGCTAAGCAGAAACAGATTTAAACTTTTTTAATCGTAATGTGTTTAACACAACGGATACAGAACTAAATGCCATTGCTGCTCCAGCTAATGCAGGATTTAAGAAAATACCAATGAACGGGTAAAGGATACCTGCTGCAACTGGAATCAATACGACGTTATAGCCAAATGCCCAACCTAAGTTTTGCCAAATCATATGCATCGTTGTCTTTGCTAACTTTAAAGAAGTAACAACACTCATGATATTACCTCGCATTAAGGTAATACTTGCTGTTTCCATCGCTACATCGGTGCCAGTTCCAATGGCAATACCCACATCGGCTTGGGCAAGGGCAGGGGCATCGTTAATCCCATCACCAACCATGGCAACGATTTCACCATCAGCTTGTAATTTTTTGATTTCTGCTGCTTTGTGCTCTGGAAGAACTTCCGCGATAAATTCATCGATACCAGCTTCTTTCGCAATTGCTTTTGCTGTTCGGTAGTGGTCCCCAGTGAGCATGATGACTTTTATATTCATTTCTTTTAGTGCCTTTATGGCAGCTACAGTATCTTTCTTTAGCGTATCTGCAACCGCAATAATACCGGCATACTCACTATTAATTGCTACATACATTGGTGTTTTTCCTTGATCAGCAAGGTTTTCAGCAGTTTTTACCATTTCTGGATTGGAAATGTTGTGTTCTTTCATCAATTTGAGATTACCAACTAATATTTCTTGATGATTGAGTGTCCCTATTAAACCATGACCTGTTATAGACTCAAAGGTATCTGGCTCCTGAAGCTCAAGATTTTTCGAAATGGCTTCCTGAACAATTGCCTCCCCTAATGGATGCTCGGATACTCGTTCCACAGAAGCTACTAGAGTTAGTAATTCCAGTTCGGAAAAAGAATCACTAGGTACAATATCCGTTACTTTCGGTTTTCCTTCTGTAATTGTACCTGTTTTGTCTAATACGACTGTTTTTACTTTGTTAGCTCTTTCAATACTAGCGGCATCTTTAATTAAAATCCCATTTTCTGCACCTTTTTCCGTACCGACCATGATTGCTGTAGGAGTAGCTAACCCTAGTGCACATGGGCAAGCGATGATTAATACAGCAATAAACGATGTGAGACCGACAATAAAGGCTGGTTCTGGTCCGATAGCCCACCAAACAAAGAAACTAGTAAAAGCAAGTACAACAACTGCGGGTACAAAGTAGGCAGATATTTTGTCTACGACTCGTTGAATAGGCGCTTTTGACCCTTGTGCTTCATTAACCATACGAATAATCTGAGAAAGTGCGGTATCTTTCCCTATTTTCGTTGCACGTAATGTAAAGCTTCCTGTTTTGTTGATCGTAGCTCCAATTACTTCATCGCCGATTTGTTTTTCAACGGGAATGGATTCTCCAGTAAGCATGGATTCATCTACAGATGATTTCCCTTTGATTACTTCCCCATCGACAGGGACCCTTTCCCCAGGACGAACAACAATGACATCATCAATCACAACGTCTTCGACTGGAATCTCTAACTCTTCACCATTGCGTATTACTCTTGCCGTTTTCGCTTGCAGATTCATCAATTTCTTAATAGCAGAAGAGGTTTCTCCTTTTGCCTTAGCTTCAAGGTAACGTCCAAGAATAATTAATGTTGTAATAACGGTTGTTACATCGTAGTACAACTGATGTGGAAATCCCATATTAACTAAAGGAGTAGGGAAGAGTGTCATAGCACCGCTATAAGCCCACGCCGCGGTTGTTCCCATTGCAACGAGTACATTCATATCAGCAGACTTATTTTTAAGGACTTTGTAGCTGTTAGTATAAAAACGCATCCCTGGACCTAACTGTACAATACTAGTTAATAAAAGTAACCAATATGCGTTACCTGCAAGATCCATTAATAGCCAATTCTCTCCCCATCCTCCCACCATGTGGGGGATACTACCGTATAAAACGATGGAAGTGAGGATAGCCCCAATGATAAAATCTTTTTTAAGCTTTTTCGTTTCTTTTTGCTGTTCTTGGCTAGCATCAACCTCTTTGTTTTCATCGATAACATTTCCACTATAACCAATGTCCTCAATGGCCTTGATAATTTTTTCTGTACTTGCTACGGAAGTATCGTAAGAGACTTGTGCTTGATTAGCCGCTAAGTTTACACTTACCTTTTCAACTCCAGGAACCTTAGCTATCTTTTTTTCCACTCGGTTAACACAAGAAGAGCATGTCATTCCTCTAACGGAAACTAAGGTTTTTTCCATTTTTATTCACTCCAATCATTATTTTAAATAATATACTATACCGCGGTAGGGTATATTATTTGGATAAAAGTACACTTGAGTAAAATTTCAAGTGTATTTTTGCTTATTTACTTACTAACATTACGAAAAAAAGGATTATAATTTAATGATTAGACTGATTTTTACATTGGCATTGTCCTTTTAAACAATTACATTTTACTTCTTTAACAGCCGTTTCCTTCTTCTTTTCTAATACTTTTTCTAATAAGGCGATATCGTCAAAGCTCAAGGTGGAGGTAGAAATCATCTCTGCAATAGTTTTTCCTACATCCTTACTACAAATATTATCAAAAAATCCATTAGTAACATTTTTCACTGTTTCATCTTCACTTACAGCTGCAGAATATAAATAGCGTTTTCCATCTTTTTCTGTATGCAACATCCCCTTTTTTACTAAGCGACCGATAAATGTTTTTGTTGTTGCAGGTTTCCAATCTTTTTTTTCTTGCAAAACATGAATTATTTCCTTGCTTGTCACTTTGTTTAAGGTCCAAACAACACGCATAATTTCCCATTCCGATTCCGTAATTTTAGTGTTTACTTCTGCTATCACAAAGATCACCACCAATGTTTACAAGTGTAATCGATTTATAATTAAAGTTTACATATGTAATCGATTATTGTCAATCTTTTTATACAAACTTTTTGTCATAATCAACTTTAGAAAGAAATACATGAGCTAGATGATAGAGGTAAGGTTGGACAATGAAATATAGAAAAAACGATCAAAATAAGATTGAAAAATTAAAAATCTACAGTAATATAGTATGACCTCCTTTTATAATTATTTTATCATTTCCATATTTTCCTTTGGTAACAATGGAAACATTTGATGCTAGATTAAATTTGTATTTCACTATAATATAATCCATGTAAGATATATCACACACCATCTGAAACGAACAATTTCATAGAGTTCATTCCTTTATAAAAGGCAAAATCGTTGAAAGGCGATGACGCAAAGCCATGTACCTAAGGTAAGATTACTAAGGTTGACAGGTTGCTAAAGAATGAAAAGAAGTAGTTACTTTTACTTCCTTTCCATTCTTACCATTTGATAGACTTAAAGTTTTATGGATATGGTAGGAATTTTTTTATGCCTTAAAAAGGATAAAGGTGAGTGGGGTATAGATTATCTCAAAAAAAATTACCTTTCGGGAGGAATAATATACATGAAAAAATTAGTAACTGCTTTATCCATATTCGCATTATCTTTTGGTGTTTTCGCAAATGCTTCATTTGCTAATGATACAACTGGGACTGCTGAAGTTACAGGAGGAACATTAAACTTAGAGGTGCCTGCATCCGTAACTTTTGCAGGATTAACATTAGATGGTACAATTCAATCAACTACAGCCTATTTAGGTAACCTTAAAGTGGTTGATCCAACTGGTACTGGAAATGGATGGAATATAAATGCTATTGCATCACCACTAACAAGAACAACTGATGATCATTCGTTACCAAGTAACTCTCTTGCTATTGTTGCACCTTCTGTACAAGCAGAAGCAGGATCTTCAGATGCTACTGTTCTAACACCAGGTAGTGGTAACCTTGACAGTGCATTCGGAGTAACTGTTTTGGATGCGGAAGTAGGTCAAGGTCTTGGTACTTTTAACACAATCTTTGGTGAAAATGCTTTAACATTAACTTTAAGACCTGATACTGCATTAGCAGGTCAATACAGCACAACCATTACATGGAACCTAACTCAAGGTCCTAAACAATAATAGAGGATTCATAGGAACAACCATGTTAATAGCATGGTTGTTTTTTTACGTAAATAAAATGAACTTCATTTGGGATAGACTAACAGGTGGAAGGAGTGATTATTAATAATGCTTCATCGCTTTTTGATCTTTTTCTCATGTTTTCTTACCGTTTTTATGTTTATAAATAGTTCATTTTTAGTGAAAACCAGCGCACAAGAAATGGATGCCCCTTTTTCTGTTGAAGCCATCTTACCTGATATGCAAATGGAAGGTGTAAGCGGCTACTATCATTTACAAGTGAACCCTGGAGATGATCAAACGGTATTTGCTCGTATTCAGAACAAAAGGAATCATGATATTACTGTTCATGTACTTCCCTTAAACTCTTATACGGCTCCTACTGGAGGAATTTTGTATGAAGAGAGTACAGAATCGGAAAATACCAAACTCCTAGAGAACGCTACGCTTATGTCGGAATTACTGGTTGTAGAGCCCTTTATTGAACTGAGTGGAAATGAAACGGTTGAGGTTCCAATACATATTTCTGTTCCTGATACGGATGAAGGAACATTCTTAGGCGGTCTTCTATTTGCTGCTGTTGGAGAAGATACATTGGAAGAGATGGAGGATCAGGGCGAAGAAGAGGGAGATATCGGTTTCATTATCAGAAATGAAATCACCTTTACTCTTGCTGTACAACTTGATTTGCCAAATACCCCAACACAAAATTTTGCAATGGGCGATGTAGGAATGAACATTCACCCATCGGGACCTGAAATGTACATGGAGTTTATTAACGGTGCTCAAATGATTTTACGGGGTACACACGGTTACTACAGAGTTGAAAATGAAAGTGGAGAAGAACTATTTGCAGGCGACTTTGAAGCCTTTACGATGGTGCCTTATTCAGAGATTCGATTTCCTGTTCCTTGGGAGCATGATGCATTAGAGCCTGGTCAGTATCATGTATTTATATCAGCGAATGTTCTGAATGAGGAGGTAACAGCAGAACGGACTTTGGAAATAGAAGGGGAACAAGTAAGAGAATATGAAGAAATAAGAAAAGATGCTACTGAACAGACTCCTACAGGGATTCCCGTGTGGGTATGGGTCATAGGTGGAGTAGTAGTAGCTGTTTTCTTTTACTGGTTAGGTGCAAGACGAAAGTGAGTTACCCAGATTACCTTATATTACCTATAAAAAATGCTTATTTTGGTAACTTATTTCCTTTATAATGGTAGCATTGAGGGGAGGTGTTACCAATGTTTGCATTATATAGAAAATCAACCAGAAAATACTTTGTTCTATTATTAGGAATCCTATTCACCATTATTTTTATAAATATGTCATCTGTTAAATCGTCAGAGACATCCATCCATTTTTCTGTGTCAAGTGGTACTTTGCATGTTCAGGCGTCAAAGGAAAATGTATCGTTGAAAATAAATGAGGAAGGGGATGTAGCCTATGGGGATGTTGGCAAATTAACAATTGTTGATGCTACAGGCTCAGGGGAAGGTTGGAAATTAACCCTTAAGTCGACTCCGATAAAAAAATTAGAGAAAAACAATAGAAACAAAGACGATGGTATTAAGGGTACTTTATTTTTACTGGCTCAAAAAGCGAATATCCAAGAGGGAGAAGGATCATCAAGCCCTCCGAAATGGGTTGGTAATCAAACCTATCCAATTAATGGAAATTTTCCAGTTAAAGTTCTATCTGCTAATCAAGGAGAGGGAATGGGTACATATTATATTGATTTTGGAATCGATTCATTAAAGTTTCAACTCCCGGAAAATATTAACACTAATACATATTATGAAACTACTTTGATCTGGAATGTTGTAAGTGGACCATAACATATTTGAACTCCCCTTTATGTATGAAGGGGAGTTTTTCATGATAAAAAGGAACGCCTGCGCACGCGGAATCAAATGAAGAGGAAGAATTGCCACCTGGACTTATGGAGGAAAGAGATAATCCAGAACACGCAGATGAAACAGGTACTCCTGACCATGCTCAAGGAGAAAATAATCCGCCTGGGCAAGAGGAGGTAATAGAAGATCCAGTTGAAGATCAACATCCATATTTTTTTATGGGGCCACTTGTTATTGGAAAATTTAATGCTATTGTTCTTAGTGGTGAAGTGCAGAAAACCCATGCCCAAATTGATACCTTTCCCATACAAAATGACCACATAAAAGATGGATGGCATATCACAATCAAAGCAGCACCAATGAAAATGGACACACTCTTCCACAAGGTTCGTTAATGATTAGTAAGCCAAGCCTAATTATGCAAAGTGTTGACTCCTCTCCTATTAGTGAAATAACCATTCGAGGAGGAGCCATTGACACTGATCAAGGTATCAAAATAATAAGTAGCCCTAGAGGTGGAGGAATGGGATCTTACCTTGTCCACTTTAGTTCTAATGCATTATCGTTAACTTTAGAACCACAATCAGAACTAAAGGGTACATATGTTACTACTATTGAAGTCAATCTCTCCATTGGTCCTTAATAGGTACTATATAGTGCCTCACAATGCTTTAAAATTAATAAATCTATTGAAATCTTTACAATAGAGTTGTAGCATACTTTCCAATGTAATTTAAATAATTCTATGCTTCATGAAAATCATACACCGTCTTTAAATTTACTTAACATCCAAATGATACGATATCCTTAACAAAATTTGGAGGGGGGGGAGTAGCGTGGTGGGTGTTGGGCAGTTTTTATTGATATGGATGGTACATTACTTACGAATACGAATGAGATTTCGCAAAGGAATAAGGAAGCAATTCATATGATAATTAATCAAGGGGTAAAAGTTTTTCTTGCAACTGGTAGGCAATACGATATAACGGTTCCGTACTACGAACAATTAAAGCTGAAGACACCAATGATTTGTTTAAATGGTGCAGCCTTATATGACGGATATACTGGGAAATTAATTCAAAAAAAACCGGTAAAGATCAATCACGATCTGTTTCATCGTAAAACTGCTGAAGAGGCATGTAACGTCATTATTCATACAGAGGCAGGTATGTATTGTAAAGAAAGATCAGAGGAGGTAATCCAATGGACTCTAGAAGGTCGAGTGCCTCCTCAATATATAGGCGACTTACGACAGGCTAGCTATGGGGATGTATTAAAGTATAGTGTCAATACTGGAAAAGTTAGCCTCTCCTTGGCGATGCCATTTACAAAAGATGCAGATGTTATCCACTGGGACAACGGATTTGAACTAATTGCTCGTGGTGTATCTAAATGGTCAGCGATACATACTTTAATATGTGCATATGGAATCAGAAGGGAAGAGGTTGTTACAATAGGTGACGGTCCCAATGATATTTCGATGCTTCGTCATGCTGGTTTGGGTGTTGCCATGGGGAATGCAACTAAAAATGTTAAAGCTAATGCAGATATGATCATTGGTCACCATGATGAAGACTCACTTGCTGTTTTCATTGAAGATTACCTCATCAATTCGTATTCAATGAATTTAGGAAAAACAGATATGAGATAGCATTTCTTAAAAACTACTAACTTCGAAGATAAACAGGGGAAAGTCCAATGAGCCTTTTGATAGATGAATAGCTTATCATATAAAATGCGGTCATTCTTCATCAAATGATTAGTAATTTACATAATATTTACAAAACGTTAACAGAAAGTATGTATACATGGAATGCCTACTTTTCATATGATTAATTTAAATGTTCACTGTAGATTTTTTGGTTTTGGGGGAGGGATATAAATTGTCACAACAAATTCTTATAGTAGATGATGAATCGTCTATTGTTACTTTACTTCAGTATAATCTTGAAAAGAGTGGATTTCAGGTAACGACTGCCATGGACGGGAAAACAGCCTTTGAAAAAGCAATAAATGGGGATTTTGATTTAATTGTACTGGATATTATGTTGCCAGAAATGGATGGATTAGAGGTTTGTAAACAACTAAGGCAGAACAAAATATTGACTCCGATTCTAATGCTGACAGCAAAAGAAGAGGAGTTTGATAAAATAATAGGGTTAGAGTTAGGGGCAGATGATTATTTAACCAAACCGTTTAGTCCAAGAGAGGTTATTGCAAGAATTAGGGCCATTTTAAGAAGAACACATGACCAAAAGGAAACAGTAGAAAATATAAATAAAAACCAAATTACCATTGGTGACTTAGTAATCTATCCAGAAAATCATGAAATATATCTAAAAGGAAAAACTATCGAACTAACACAGAAAGAATATGAACTATTATTATATTTAGGGAAACATCAAGAAAAAGTTCTAACAAGAGACCAGTTGTTAAATGCTATCTGGAATTTTGATTTTGTTGGAGATACTAGAATTGTAGATGTCCATATAAGTCATTTACGGGAAAAAATCGAAGCCAATACGAAGAAACCAGAGTACATAAAAACGATACGTGGGTTTGGATATAAGCTAGGAGCACCAGTTACACATGAGTAGCTATCGAATGAAATTAATCATTTCATTAGCACTCATCGTTTTCTTTGTTCTTACTAGTTTAGGAGTTATTTTAGGTCCTTATTCAAGTAAAGAACATTACCGAACCAAAGCCGATTCTTGGAGTAGAAGGTAGGATTATTTTGTTAATGAAAAAAAGTAGAGAAGGAAAAAAGATAATTCTTCGCTACTGTTTAGGTTGAGAATTTTCATACAGTAGTTATAACAAACGAAGTTTATTTTACTATTTGCTGCTTTTTGATTAGTCTGTGAACTCAAATCAAAAAGTCTCTGCTTTAGAAAAATTAATTAAGTAATAGATTCGCTCGTCGCTCGCCTGATAGGAGAAACCCGCTCCTATCAGGCTTCTAAAAGAATGCGACGGCTTTGCTCATTGCTTCGATTCTTTTCAAAAAGCTCATAATCAACCTTTTTGAAAAGAATTTTTAATTACATCATGTGTGCTAATAATACAGAAGCTAATCCGAAATAGATGAATAGACCAGTTACATCTTTGATCGTAGTAATGAATGGGTCTGATCCAGCTGCTTGGTCAAAACCTAGTTTTACAAGAATGTAAGGGATTAAGAATCCTAAAGTTGTTGCGATTGTAACAGTAAAGAAAAGAGAAAGACCAACAACTAGCCCTAATGCAAATATCCCTTGCCATAGGTAAGCAATAATACACGCAGCAGTTCCTAGGGCAGCACCCATAGTTAAACCAACTAATACTTCTTTTCCTAAGTGTTTTTTCCATTTATCAAATGTGATTTGACCTAATACGTAAGCTCTTGTAAAGATGGAAGAAGATTGTGTTCCTGCGTTTCCACCCATGTCCATAATTACTGGAATAAAAATAGCTAAAATAACAATTGCTTCTAATGCTTCTTCAAAAGCTCCTACGACGGCACCTGCAAGCATACCACCGATGAGAGTAATAATTAGGAATGGTAAACGAACTTTCCAAATTTGTAAAACAGTACCGTTTACTAGTACATCACTTTTTTGCGCTTCTTTATCTTTGTACTCCGTTAATTCTTTTACATTTAAATCTTTTTCTAATCTTGCCATAATGATATCCTCCTCTGCGACATGAAATGGAAGTTATGTCACTTTTGTTTTTGATTTGTCTAAAATAATAATTTAATACGAATGATTCGGGTTCAGGACTACTATCCAAGTCATACCACCTCCTAGAAATCAATTTTTGTTATTAAAAAAACACCTTCACGAATGAAGGTGTTTGTGCGCAGCAAAACAAAGTATGTATGTACACAATTGTACAATACACAACTATTTCCTCCATTCGTAGAGCTTTAGCACTGTATGGCATAGGACTCATTTGTCCAGCTACATTAAGAATCACCTTAATTCGATAATTCCTGTTGACCCATTGGCGTCTTTGGACATTTTTGGGCAGCAGCATATCTCCATACAGGAGCCTCACCTAACGAGGTATTCATTTTTTTTCACAAGTTCGATACTAAAGCAAAGAAAAAAATGTGTCAACAATAATTTTTAAAAAAGTTAAAAGCTTTTTGGTCGAAATCGCTTTCAACAAGCAGAGTTTGCTACATGGGTCGGGATCATCGTTAACGGAGTTTTAGCAATAATGAAAGGAATAATTGGATGGATAGCTGGAAGTAGAGCGTTGATCGCTGATGCAGCCCATTCCGCTTCTGATGTGCCAGGATCAATTGCCGTTTTAGCAGGATTACGAACAGCACAAAAGCCTCCAGATAAAGAACATCCCTATGGTCACGGGAAAGCGGAAAATATTGCAACGATTGTGGTAGCGATTTTACTCATTGGCGTAGGTGTAGAAATTGCATTTTCATCTTTCAAGATTCTTTTTGGTGAAATCCCAATGGCTCCCAAAGGGGTAGCTTTAGTGGCTATCGTGATTTCTATTTTGGGAAAAGAACTGTTATTTCAATATAAAAATAGACTAGCGAAAAAAATCAATAGTTCGGCTTTGCAAGCGGAGGCTTGGCATCATCGTTCAGATGCACTATCATCTTTCGCTGCTTTGATTGGTGTACTTGGTGCCATTTTAGGTCAACACCTAAATTACCCCATATTACTTTATTTTGATCCATTAGCAGGGGTGGTAGTTTCGTTAGTAGTTATTAAAATAGGCTTTTCCCTTGGCAAGGAAGCTAGTTTAATCATGTTGGAACAAGTTCTTGATGCTGAAAAGACGAAACTATTTATTAGGACGGTTACAACGATTGATTCAGTAAAAAGAGTTGACGAGTTGTTAGCTAGGACACACGGTCATTATATCGTCGTTGATATAAAAGTAAGTGTTGATCCCACCATTAGTGTGGAGGAAGGTCATCTGATTGCAAAAGAAGTAAAAAGGTCATTACTTACAAATCATTCGGATATTAAACGAGTGTTCGTCTATATTAACCCGTATCGTATAGAGGAAGATAGGAGTAATGTTATTGATTGATTGTTTTTTATGTTGGAAGTTATAACTTCAATTAATTTAGATAAATGAACTATTTTCACTAATTTTGTAACCTTTTTTTCAAAAAACAATATATTGTAATTGAAAAAGTTGTTGACATACAAATTTTATTGATGTTAAAGTAGGCATTGTGAAATTAATTAAATAGTAACCTCGTTAGGTGAGGCTCCTGTGCTGGAGATACGCTGCTGCCCAAAAATGTCCAAAGACGCCAATGGGTCAACAGAAACCATCGACATAAGGTGGTTTTTAACGTAGCTGGAATTTTATCCTATGCCACACAGTGCTAAAGCTCTACGAATGGAGGATCAAGTTAAATTGTATCTGTATGCCTAATTTGGTGTATTTGAGATGCAGTAAAAAATTTGTATGGTAACCCATCTTCATTCGTATGAAGGTGGGTTTTTATGTTTGATATTTGGAGGGGGTAATGTAATGGATAGTGATTCATATTTTCGAAGTATTAATTTCATAACTAAAGTGTTTTTCGTGAAAAAAATAAAATATTTACTATTAGCCGAGTCCATTACTACCTTCAAGTGTAGGGTTCAGTGGGGTGGGACTCCATAAGTAGGTATTCACCATGTTAACAAGTCAAAGGAGGCAATTTGGATGAACAGATTAAATGAAGAGGCGCGTGAAAAGTACTTCGAAACGATCTTCAAGTCACTGAAAAATCAAGATAAAAACACGTTTCTTGAGTATTTTTTAGAGCTCCACCCGACGGATCAGGTGGAACTATTCCAAGATCTATACAAAGACAAAAGACCGATGTTTTATGAATATTTATCTGCAGAGCAATTTGCTGAGATATTCCAAGGGTTAGAGGTAGAGGAACAAAAAGAAGTTGTAAAAGAGTTAGATAAATCCTATGCGGCTAGTATGTTTAATTATATGCAGGCGGATGACATTGCCGATTTCTTAGTGGAGATTAATGAACCACATGCAAAAGATATCTTAAATGCCATGGATAAAGAAGAAGCAGATGAAGTAATTGAACTGATGTCTTACCCGGAAGAGTCCGCTGGGGCATTAATGACAAAAGAATTCATTTCCATAAAAGCGACTGACACTGCTTCGGAAGTAATGGACCAACTAAGAAAAGAAGGACCTGAAGCAGAAACGGTATATTATCTATATGTTGTTGATGCAAAAGATAAGTTAGTCGGTGTTGTTTCTTTACGCGATTTAATTGTAGCCCCATTATCAGAAACAGTGGAAAATTTAATGAGTACACAAGTAGTTTCTGTTGAAGCCCATACAGACCAAGAAGAGGTTGCCCAGTTAATAAAAGATTATGATCTATTAGCAGCACCGGTCGTAACAACTACAAATGAACTTATTGGTATTGTAACAGTTGATGACGTGATGGATGTATTAGAAGAAGAAGCGACAGAGGACTTCGATGATTTTACAGCAGCCAAAGGGGCAACGGATGTTAATATTACAGCCTTTTCTGCAGCAAAAAAGCGGTCTCCATGGATTATTATGTTGATGTTCTTTGGTTTAATTACAGCGGGTGTGATCGGTCAATTTGAAGAAACACTTGAAGAGATAGTAATATTAGCTGTGTTTATTCCACTGATTATGGACTCAGCTGGTAACACGGGTACACAGTCCCTTGCAGTAATGGTACGTTCACTTGCAACTGGTTCTTTTGAGAGAAAAGGTTTACTCCATACGATTAAAAGGGAATTTGGCACTGGTCTTATGCTTGGATTAATTTGTGCGGTTGTTTTAATGATTGTTATTCCTTTCTTATATGAAGGAGGAATGGTATTAGCAGCTATTGTTGGGGTTTCCTTATTTTTAACCCTTAGCATTGCAACCATTATTGGTGCAGTTGTACCAGTAATCATTGATAAATTAAAACTAGACCCAGCAATCGCATCAGGACCATTTATTACAACGGTGAATGATATTTTAGGGTTATTGATTTACTTCTCTATCGCTACTGCATTATTAGATTATTTACCAAGATAAACTAGGATCTTCGTTAGGTGAGGCTCCTGTGTGAAGATATGCTGCTGCCCAGAAATGTGGAGACACGCCAATGGGTCAACAATAACTATCGATGAAGGTAGTTTTTAATGTAGCTGGGGTAGCCCTATGTCACACAGTGCTAAAGCTCAACGATGGAAGATGTTTATAACAGTTTAGACACCTTCTCTTCGTTGAAGGTGTCTTTTTTTGAGAAATTAACTTTACTTTCTAATCTTTAGGGAAACTTAAATATAACGGTCTTGAAAGGAGGGTTTACGATGGTATTTGATTTAGAAATTATTATTAAATTATCGATAGCATTATTCTTTGGTATGTTAATTGGTATCGACCGGCAATTAAAGCATAAACCTTTAGGGCTAAAGACTAGTATGGTTATTTGTGTCGCAAGCTGCTTAGTTACGATCGTTTCCATTCAATCGTTTCACCAATTTGCATCACCCACTTACAATGCCATTGATCCCATGCGTTTAGCAGCACAAATAGTCAGTGGTGTCGGCTTTCTTGGTGCCGGTGTCATCCTTCGTAGAAACAATGATGTCATATCTGGTTTAACGAGTGCTGCGATGATATGGGCTGCATCGGGATTAGGAATTGCCGTTGGTGCCGGATTTTATTTTGAATCGACCATTGCCGTTATTTTACTTATTATCGCGGTAAACTTTTTACCAATGATTATTAAATCCGTAGGGCCAGCAACGTTAAGGGAAAGAGAAGTTTCTGTAAAAATTGTCATGGAGCCAAATTATAAGATGACGGAACTTATTAAAACCATTGAGAAAAAAGGGCAAGGCTTAAATGAAAATGAAAAAAGTGACATAACGATTCGTGATATTAAATTAAAAGATTTAGAGAACGGAAATCAACAAATTGATCTAAGACTCTCAGCACCGGAAAAACAGTACACCACCGAAATTTATTATTTAATTAAGAAAATTGATTACGTTTTAACGGTGGATGTGGAACACTTATAAAGGGAAGGAGGAAACAGAATGAAAAAAACATTAAATATTAAAAACAGGGAAGAATTTACTTACTACCTCTTTTTATATTTGAAAAAAAACGAGAAAGAAAACTTTCGGACGGAGTTCATGGAGCTTCATCCTACCGATCAAATTGATATTTTTAAACAAATGAGTAAGGAAAAAAGAAAGCGTGTGTATGACTATTTAGAGCCCATTGAATTTGCAGAAATTTTCCAAGGTCTATCATTAACAGAGCAAAAAACAGTGTTTGCTGAGCTAGAAGATGAGTTTGCGTTAAATATGTTAAACGAGCTTGCAGCCGATGATATTACGGACTTTTTTGGACAAATTCCAGACAGTGTTGCTTCTTATCTATTAAGTAGAATGGATAAAAAGGAAGCAAACAACATTAAATTATTATTGTCTTATAAAGAAGATACAGCAGGATCTATTATGACCACAGAGTTTATTACGTTGTCTGCAAAAGATAATGTTACCGCCGTCATGGAGAAATTACGGGAAGAAGGAATGGACGCGGAAACGATTTATTATTTATATGTTACCAATGAAGAAGATAAACTCATTGGGATCGTATCCCTTCGTGAATTGATCATTTCACCAAGTGATGAATTGGTGGAAAATATCATGAAGGAGCAGGTTATCTCTGTTTCTGCCTTTGCCGATCAAGAGGAAGTATCCACCATTATTAAAGACTATGATTTATTAGCTGTTCCAGTAGTAACCAGTGAGGAAAAAATCATTGGGATTGTAACGGTTGATGACATTATCGATGTTATGGAAGAAGAAACAACAGAAGAAATTGGCCAATTTGCAGCCGTAAAAGGTGCCCTAGACCTTAATGTGAATGCATTTACTGCCACAAAAAAACGGTTGCCATGGTTGATTCTATTATTATTTATTGGAATGTTAACAGCGGGATTAATTGGAGGCTTTGAAGGAACGTTAGCAGAAGTAGCTATTTTAGCGATTTTTATCCCATTAATTGCCGATATGGCAGGGAATACAGGGACACAATCCTTAGCGATCGTTGTTCGGGGCTTAGCATTGGAGAAGTTGGATCGAAAAAGCATTATTAAATTGTTGAAACGGGAAACCTTAACGGGCTTCATGATGGGGATCGTATGCGGAATCATTGTTACATTCATAACGCTCATTCTCCCAAATACAAGTTTGACCCTAGGGTTTATCGTTGGCATTTCCTTATTTATAACCATACTTGTTTCCACTTTAACAGGGACTGTCATTCCGTTAATCATTGATAGGTTTAAAATTGACCCAGCAGTAGCATCGGGTCCGTTCATAACAACGATAAACGATATTGTAGGATTATTTGTATATTTCTCCATCGCCACTTCGTTAATAAATTATTTATAAGTAGGACAGAAGGGACATTATTCTAAAGGGTGTTTTATAACTTAATTGTTTATGAAACATCCTTTTTTTCACTAAGTGATTAGTTTCCACTGAGATCTAAGAATGAAAAGACAATTCAACCCAGCATCAAAGCGAGATTGAATCGTCTTTTTTAATATAATTTCCTAGAAATCTCTTCTGCAACTCTTTCTTTGTTTTTCTTCGCTTGGTCGTAAATTTTGATGGAAATGCCTGTACAAATAAGATCGATGACGAACAATTGAGAGACCTTCGAGATGAGAGAGCCGCTATCTAACGGGTTTTCCTTGGCTGATGTTAATAGTAAATGGTCCGAGAATTTCGTTAACGGTGACTTGACGTAGTTTGTAATGGCTACGACTTTGGCGTTATTTTTTTTGGCTACTGATACGGCGTCGACAATATCCTTCGTTGATCCAGTTAAACTTATGGCAATGATTAACGTATTGCTAGATACGGAACAGGAGCGTGTGACCTGCATATGGGAGTCTGTTATCACTTCAATATGCTTTCCAATCCGCATTAAGCGATTTTGCATATCCAATCCAGCAATACCAGAGGAAGAAATGGCGTAGACGATAACATTATCCGTCTCAATAATGAGATCGATCACTTTTTGCAACTCCTCATGATCCACAATTTCATACGTATTATGTATCGTTTCAACCATACTATTTTTTACCCGGTCAACAAAGGTTTCATCACTTTCAGAATTGTTAAAAGAGGCTAGCTCTTGAGCGAGAGCAAATTTAAAGTCCTGATAGCCTTTAAAGCCTAATTTCCTGCAAAATCTCAAAACAGTTGATTCACCAATATCACAGGCTAAAGAGATTTCTGTTAAGGACTGATAAATCACTTCTTTAAAATTTTTCAGTACGTATTCATAGACCTTAAGTTCTGATTTCGTAAAACCTGTTTTATTTTGTTCCATTAATAAAGTCAGTTTCGGTAAGCTTCCTCCAGGGGATTCTTCGTACTTCATGCCTTTCACCTCCCTAATGTTTTTATAACGTTAATAATATGTTACAGCAACTTCTTCTGTTTATGAAGTAACAAACTACTTTATTTTGAAATTATAAATTTTTTTGGAGTGGAACTTCAAAATTAAAATTAATATTGATAGCTGTCGTTCTGTTTTGTTACAATATAGTTGTTTAAAAAGCACACATTAGTGATTACAATTAAAGTAATCACTAATGTGTGTTTTATTTTGATTAGATAAATAAAGTAGAAATAGATGAGAAAGTAGGAATTGAAGTGTATAAAATCGGAGTGGTTGGTCCTCGTTTGTCAGTAAAGCGAATTTTGGAAGTAGCTTATGAGATTGATCAAGAAATGGAATTAATACCTTACTCTTATACAGAAGTAAAAGAGGTAGAGAACATTATAAGAGAACATGAAAACCACGTTGACTTTTGGCTATTTTCAGGTTACATCCCGTATATGGCCGCTTCAAAAACGTTATCTTTTGTTGAAAATTCGGTTTATATATTCTCCACAGAATCCAGTATTTATAAAAGTTTCATGGAACTGGTTTACTCTAAAGGGGCATTACTAAACCGATTAAGCATTGACATGATCCCTGCTACAAATGTAACCGAGGGAGAAAGCTTAGAACAGTTAAACAAAATAGTGAAAGATTTATACGTAAAAACCCTCGATGCAGACACTGACACAAGAGAATTGTTTAACTTCCACTATGATTTATGGAAGCAACATAAGACGGATGGTGCTTTGACATGTTACCCAACCGTCAATGAAGCATTAAATAAAGCTGGTGTCCCAGCATATTCCATGTCACCTACACGTATTGAAATTTTTCAAACGATAAAGATATTCTTTGAGAAGATAAAGACTTCCTACTATAAAGATACGCAGATTGGTGTCGAAAAAATCGAGGTGAAAGATTTTGACTCGATTAAAGAGAAAATGGAGAAAACATATCAAGTTCAGTATTTAGAGCTTAGGATGAAGGAAGCACTTATCCAGCTTTGTGAAAAATTAGATGGCTCTCTCTTCGAGGAAGGAAATGGACGATATACAATTTTTAGCTCTCGAGGAGCAATTGAAAGAGAGATACAGACATTAAAGGAAACAGCCTATTCCTTGTCACTTGAAGCAAATACTACTGTTTCCGTAGGAATTGGTTTCGGAATAACTGTATTATCAGCTGAAATAAACGCTCATCGTGCTCTTCAACAGTCGAAGAAAAAAGCAGAACAAGGGATGGTTATTGTTCAGGATGATGGCACGATGATTGAGTCAGTAAGACAAGCGGAAGAACTAAAGTATGCCTATCGTACAAATGATATAGATTTTTTGGAGAAATTAAAAAGAGGAAGAATCCCTGTAAAAACATTTAAAAAAATAGAAGCCTTAATCCAAAAAATGGGGTGGAGTAATTTTACGACAAAGGATTTAACGGCACATCTGCAAATGGGTGAACGAAACGCTCAGCGGATAGTCGCTGCATTGTGCGAAGTTGGTATTGCAGAGTGTATTGGCGAAGAGTCCCACCACTACCGAGGAAGGCCAATTAAAATTTATCGTCTAAAATAAGCATTCCAATTAAGAGTGCTTATTTTAGTTTTTACAAAAAAAATGTTGAAGGGTGAAGAAATATAGCGTAAAATGTCCATAAGTATATAACGAAATTTTCGTAATATATTCGCTAATTAGAATTTTTCCCTATTTATACCAACTATAAGAGGATTATGGTAATAGCGTAGCACGAAGTATGTTATTAAAAAATAGTAAGAGAATAGGATTTAAGTATTTTCTGGTGAAATAATTGTTTTTTAATTCTTTATTGTTGTGTTTTTTCGAAAAATAAAAAAGAAGACAGCAATAGTTTATCAACTTAAAGATAGTATTTAACGAAAATTTCGTTAAGTGTTCTTTAAATTAGGAGGTATTACTTTGGAAATGGAATTAATTTTACAACAAATTGACGAGGTTTATGAAAATGTTTTGGAATGGCGCCGTTATTTGCATCAGCATCCTGAGTTATCTTTTCAAGAGTACGAAACGTCTCAATATGTATATGATGTACTTAAAGAGTTGGGAGGATTTGAACTAAATCGGCCGACCAAAACAAGTGTTGTCGCCTGCCTAAAAGGAAAAAAATCGGGTAAAGTGATTGCATTACGTGCAGATATGGACGCCCTGCCGGTCCAAGAGAAGACGGAACTTCCGTTTTCTTCAACAAATGAAGGAATCATGCATGCCTGTGCACATGATGGCCATACCGCCATGCTCCTTGGGGCAGCAAAAGTGTTGAAAAACAATCAACATTTATTACATGGAGAAATTGTTTTTATTTTTCAACATGCAGAGGAATTACCACCTGGAGGTGCACAAGAAATGGTTGCGGCAGGTGTACTTGACGGAGTTGATCAAGTTGTAGGGATTCATTTAATGTCAACGATACCTTATGGAACCATAGGTATTCGTCAAGGGGCGATTACCTCTGCTAGCGATATTTTTGAAATTAAGATTCAAGGTAAAGGTGGACATGCTTCTACTCCTGAACTAACGGTTGACCCTGTAGCAATCGGGGCACAAATGGTTACAGCATTAAATCATATTGTTTCACGAACGGTTGCCCCGTTGAATTCTGCGGTTGTTTCTGTAACGAAGTTCCAAGGTGGCGGTCCGGCTCTCAACGTTATTCCAGATTCTGTTTCCATTGGCGGCTCTGTAAGAGTGATTAATGGAGAAACAAGGGCGTTAATAAAACAACGAATCAGTGAAATAGCAGACGGCTATGCTAAGGCAAATGGAGCAGAGGCAAAAGTCGAATATACGTATGGCTATAATCCTGTTCAAAATGACCCGAAAATGACTGAATGTTTAAGTGCAATGATCCGAGAACATTTCCAAGATAAAACACTAGAGATAATTGATCCGATGCTAGGTGGTGAGGATTTCTCAGCTTTCAGTGATGAGAGGCCAGGTTGTTATGTAATGATCGGAGCAGGTAATGAACAGAAAGGTATTGTTTATCCCCATCACCATCCTAAGTTTGATATCGATGAAGATGCTCTAAAAGAAGGGCTGAAGTTTCATGTTTTAACAGCTTTAACACTCACTACGAGGTAAATATTCGATAATTTGATGAGGAGGGGGTTCCATTGCCCAGAAATAAAAAACATGAGAAAAGGACTTTTTTTGATCGATTGTTAGATTCCATCGAATATGGTGGAAATAAATTACCTGATCCAATTGTATTATTTTTCATTCTTTGTGGACTGACTTTAGTTGCATCGTTTGTTACGAGTTTATTCCATGTATCTGCGACCCATCCAGTCACTGGCGAAACAGTTGTGGCTAATAATTTACTTAATGGGGAAGGGTTAATTGATATTTTAACAAACATGGTTACTAATTTCAGTACATTCCCAGCGCTTGGACTTGTTCTTATCGTCATGATTGGTGTCGGACTTGCGGAACAAAGTGGATTTTTTAATGCGATTATGAAGCGTGCTGTCATTTCCACTCCTAAAAGGTTACTTATTCCATCCATTATTTTAATTGCAATTATAGGAAATGTAGCTGGAGATGCTGGACCAGTTGTCCTACCGCCTCTTGCTGCCACGATTCTTATGGCGTTTGGCTATCATCCGTTAGTCGGATTAGTAGCTGCCTATGCTTCTACATTAGGAGCTTTTGCTGCTAACTTCTTTCTTGGAATGTCAGATACATTAGTTGCAGGATTTACAGGACCAGCTGGACAAACAGTTGACCCTAGTTATGTGGCAAATCCTGCGATGAACTATTACTTTATTGCAGTTTCAGCCATTATTCTATTATTTGTAGCTGTTTGGGTCACTCATAAGTTTACGATTCCACGTTTTGGTACCTATACAGGAGAAATTCATGAAATGGAAAAGGTTACTCAAGAAGAAAAACGGGGACTAAGATGGGCAGGAATTTCTACGGCAATTTTTGTTATTGCAATCCTTTGTTTAATTCTTCCTGAAAACGGGATTTTGCGAAATCCTGAGACAGGATCGATCATCGAGAACTCTCCATTTATAAGTGGGATCGTCCCATTACTGACAATCTTTTTCTTCATCCCTGGTCTTTTTTATGGAATTGGTGCAAAATCCATTAAAAATTCACGAGATTTTGGAGAAATGCTTGGAAAGTCAATGGCAACGATGGGGCCATATATCGTGTTAGTGTTCGCCGCTTCACAGTTACTCGCTTTCTTTGCTTCTAGTAATTTAGGTCCGATTATTGCAATTAAAGGGGCAGACTTCTTAAATAGTACTGGATTGACGGGTGTTCCTTTAATAGTAATGTTTATTATTTTTGTAGCATTTATTAATTTAATCATTGGTAGTGCTTCAGCAAAATGGGCTATTCTTGCACCCATTTTCGTTCCTATGTTTATGTTTTTAGATTATCATCCTGCATTTACACAAGCAATGTATCGAGTAGGAGATGCGATTACAAATCCCATTACACCAATGGTACCTTATCTCGTATTACTATTGTCATTTGCTAGGAGATTTGATAAAAACATTGGCTTGGGTACATTAATTGCTGCGTTATTCCCGTATACACTATTTTTCGGGTTATTTTGGATCATTATAGTTGTCATTTGGTACTTGCTTGGTATTCCAGTAGGTCCAGAGGGTCCAGTACATTTATAAGGTTTTATAGTGGGGAAGGTAAAAAACTAGACAAATCTTTAAAGGAACATAAACTTGTTAAAGCACTCATATAACATGAAACATTATTCGGGGGCTTTTTCGGAGGTAGTGCATGTAGTTTGTCACTTTACTTGGAGCCTTTGCGGGCATGACTCTCTTGGCAGGAAGTGGCAAACTAATAAGCACCGTAGACCGGACTATGTCGAGGTTTACGGTGCTTTTAGTTATGGATCAGCTATTTCCGTCCTCCTCAGCGACGGGGGCGAAAAATCCTTGCTGCACACCTTGTTTTATCCACTCTACTAGCGGAGTGCCAGGTGCAGCAGTGCGCAACTCGTCAATGACTTGGTTTGGCTTAGGCAGTAAATTAGTATTTAATCCAATCCATTTGTACATTTCGGCCAAGCCTTCTGCCGTTTCCTTGCCCATTACTGGAGCTAACGCTTCTTCAAACGCTTCTACTGGGAGAGAGTAAAACTGTATCTCTCGATTCAATACAGCACTGAATTGCTCAGCCAGTTGATTTCCTGTTAGGGCCTCAGATCCTACGATAGGTAATGTCTGCCCTGCCAGCTCTGGATGGTTAAGGGCATATACTGCATAAGCAGCCGCATCTTCTATGCTGATCCAGGCGATTGCATGATTGGCTGGAACAGGATAAGCCAGTGTTTCGTTGCCAACAACACCAGGAATAAGGAAATTCTCCATATAAAGTGTAGGTTTAAGGATGATAGACGGAATGCCGCTTTCCTTAACATAGAAAATCAATTCTCTCGCACTCTCTAAGGCAGCGACATCTGTAACATCATCGGGATAAAAAATGTTGGTAGTAATAACTAGAAGTTTAACATTTGCTTTTTGGGCGACATCGACGGTATTGCGGATTTGTTGACGAATGCGCTCCACATTATAATCCACTGGCAATTGCAGGAACACTTTGCTGACTCCCTCATGAGCTGAAGTTAGACTGTCTACATTTGACAGATCGCCAACAAAGGCATTAATGCCTTGCTCTTGAAGCTGAGAAACTTTGTCAGAACTTCGTACAATCGTATGAACGGTATATCCTTCTTTCAGAAGTTTTCGGGCGACTGCACCTCCTCGCACGCCACCAGCTCCATAAACCAATACTTTATCCTTAATTTCCATTGTTCTTCATCCTTTCGTTTACTAATAGTAATTTTACTATTTTAGCTATATAATAAACGCATAAATTCAAATATGTAAGTACGCACATTAGAGATATATACTATCCTTTAGGATACCTTAAAGAAGGAGGGAAACAGAGTGGATAAACAACACTCACAATGTCCGGTTGAATTTACGGTCAATATGGTTGGAGGTAAGTATAAGCTGGTCATTTTGTATCAGCTTGCGATTCATGGGGTTAGGCGGTTCAATGAATTAAGAAGGGAATTATCCAATATTACGCCGCGTACACTCACTCGCCAGTTACGTGAGCTCGAAAGCGATGGGCTGATTAATCGGCAAGTGTATTCTGAAATTCCACCCAAGGTTGAGTATTCACTATCAGAGACCGGGAAGAGTCTTTATTCTTTACTTCTCCAATTTGAGAAGTGGGGTTTGAACTATATGGCAAATAACCCAAAATAATGATGGGGGGTAATAAGTACCAGTAGGCGTCCTGAAGGCTAATGGGATAATTTCGTTTATTACGTAAGGGTTGAAATCTCAACAAACTTTGAGTTGCGTTAAAAAAGGATAGGTAAAGCAGTTGTGATTACTGCTATACTATCCTTCCTCTCCTGTGATCCGAACACGTTGCCTCTACATTATGATTGGTTATAAGTTGCTTCTAAGTGACACGCTAGTTGTATTTTTAATACATCCTCATTATTTTGAAAGTCAATTTGAAGCAAATCTTCCATTTTTTTTAGTCGTTGGTAAAGCGTATTAATGTGAATATGCAGGTCTTTCGCTGTTTTCGTAGCAGATCGATTGTATTCGATGTAAGTAAGAAGCGTTTTTTCTAAATCTTTGTTTCTATCGTTATCAGACCTTAAAGGAGATAAGACATCATGTACAAATTGTTCTATTTCTTGTGAGGATTGATTTAAAAATAAACGATTTAAACCAATATCTTCGTAACAAATAATATCATTTCTATTGCGATCAGCTAAATAAGAAAGAGTCTTATTTGCTTCCTCGTAACATTTCTTGACATTATATAGTCCCTTATAAGTACTACTGATCCCACCGCGGAAGAGAGTGTTATTATTCTTTTTATACTCCTTTCTAATGGAATGAATTTTAGTTTGGATTTGATTGAGGTCATCAAGTTCTATACTTGATAAAAGTAATATGACTTTATTATGGAATCCATAAATTAACTTGTCTGAAATCATTAGTTCACTTTTTATTTTGGAAACTAGTTGATGTATTTCTACCTCAAGTAGTTGTAAGTCAGAGTATACCGGTATCTCTAAAATAGCGATAAAACAATAGGATGAAATAGTTATCCCAATTTCATTTGCTTGTTGGATTAAATGTTCTTCATCTTTATAGTTTAGTAAACTTTGAAATTGTTCGTGACTTTTTTTATAAAAGATTTCAGCAATTGTTTGTTTTTTGACTAATTCTAGAGCTAAAACAGAACTACCTTGCTCCAGGGTCATTTGGTCGGACATAGATAGTGGCTCTGATAAATTAACAATGAAGCAACCTAGAAAAGCGATACCGTTATATATTGGATAAAGTAAATAACGATTGCTATCACAGTTACTCACCGTAACATGTAAGGAATTACGTTTTTCCATAAAAATTATATTTATTTCAAAAATACTGAAGGGGGAGTGAGTTTTTTTATTAGAATAGAATTTATTTTCTAGTGCATTAAAAAAAGATAGTGACGGTTTAATCATATGATTTAATTCGTAAATAATTTTTTCAACTCCTTGATTTTGCAAGGATATATTCATTAATGCTTGGTGTACCTCGTACCTTTTTTGAAGTTGTATATTTTTTTCTTGAAGTTCTTTACTTAACTCTGTAACTTCTACTAATCTTTTATTAGCTTCTGTATAATATTTTGCATTTTGAATAGCAATGGCAGTTTGTTCAGCAAACCCTTGCAACAATTGTAAGTCATGATCCACGAATATTTTCTTTTGGTTCCATTGATGAATAAGCATGACACCAATTCTTTTGTCTGCGATTGAGACTGGGACACACATTGCAGCTTCAGGAGATTTCCCGGCAGTAATATAGTCAAAGTTTTCAG
Source organism: Evansella vedderi (assembly GCF_030813435.1). Taxonomy (GTDB): domain Bacteria; phylum Bacillota; class Bacilli; order Bacillales; family Salisediminibacteriaceae; genus Evansella; species Evansella vedderi. The sequence continues at coordinate 100,613 of NZ_JAUSUG010000016.1, forward strand.
TGGAGATATTGTTTTTGGCCATTTCCTCATAAACTTCTTTTTGTGAATTGAATATTCTACCTTCCCCGTCCTCGAATACTTTACCAGTAATGGATTCCCCAACTTTAAATTTCACGTTATAGATGGTGTTATTGAATCCAATAGGCGCTTTAGGTGTTAATCGTTTACTTACTTCATCATAAAGAAATAATAAACCTGCATCAGCTGCGGGAAATACTTTAAGAGCATTAATTATTATCTTTTCCAATACTTCATCAAGGTCAAGACTGGATGTTATGGAGTGAATACTATTGATGAGATTATATAGTTGATTATCTTTCCTATCGATAGTTTTGTTTGAGAGAAAAAGGTAAAAAAAGTAATATAAATGCTGTCTCTCTTCTTCAGATAAAGGTATTGATTGTAAATAAACACACACACTTACTTGATTTCCCTCAGGATAAAAATAATATAGAATCACTCTGTTCCTTTCTTTTACTATCTTTAATGAGTTTTCTTCCTTATTTGAGTAGAGAATGGAAGGGGGCAGGGGCAGGTTTTTCCCGTTATTATAAATTAAGTACTGATAATTATTGATATCATTATATCCCCACACTTGAAATGGACTATCCTTCAATTTTTCTTTTAAAAATAAAATACTGTACTCCATTTCATTCATTTATAATCCTCCTTCTTCTGTTGTGTAATAACATACATTGAAATGTGTATTATTGTGTATGTTATTACATTGTAATAGTGTCACCTCAAGTGTATAGTAAAAAGTGTAGAAAATAAAGTCAGAATATTAAGATTTGGTATAGAAAGAAAGACGAATGACTACTCTATCTCAAACGCTAACCACTATTACTAGATTAAAATAGAAAGTTCCTACTTTTTAATCTATTTATAGCAGTTCAATATCCAAGTTACTATGATTCTGCGAATTTTGAAAACGTTATCAAATCAAAAAAGGTGGTGCTAATGATGGAAGAGGCAATGAGGCTGGCTAGTGGTATTTTAGTCTGGATGATTGCATTAATGGTCTTGGCAGTGGTCATTTTTCAGGCGATTAAGTTCATTTTGTTAGCAAAGGATGCAGGCAAGGAAATTGGCATGGCAAAACATGAGATAAACAGCGCATTAAAAACGGGAGCTATTACAGCAATCGGTCCTTCATTTGCGATTATTATTGTGGCCTTATCTTTGATCCCTTTCCTCGGGGAGGCTCTGACGCTAATGCGTATTGGTATTATTGGGTCGGCTCCAATTGAATCAGTAGGTGCTAGTCTGGGGGCGAACGCTTATGGCACTGAATTAGGCAGCGCGGGATTTAACACTCAAGCATTTACGGCGGTTGTCTGGACGCTATGTTTAGGAGGGGCAGGCTGGTTACTGTTTGTGGCGCTGGCTACGAAGTCAATGAACAAGCTGGAAAAGAAAGTGATCAATAAAAATGAGAAAAACAAAAAGATTATGATGGTTGTGGCAACGGCTGCAATGGTTGCTGCTTTCGGGAACTTAGCAAGTGCTGAAATGGTTAAAGGAATGGAATACATCGTTGCTGTTCTCGTAGCTAGCGTTAGTATGTTCATTTTAACAGCATTAGCAGACAAGCTGCAGAGGAATTGGATACGGGAATGGTCACTAGGGCTTTCGATTCTTGTCAGTTTAGTTGTAGGTTACTTTATTATCTGACGATAAGGGGGTATAGATTATGGCTATGAGAGAAGAAGAAGTTGGAAGAGCTGTCAGCAGTACGAGTAATTCCGGAATGGAACAATTTCATGCAAGAGCTCATTACTGGGGGCGGTTGACAGTTTGGGCTGCGCTTATCTTAACATTGTCATTACCAATCGTTCTTTCATTTTTTCTCGGACATCATCCTGGCTGGAATGTGATTTTGAGCGCATTTCTCGCCTATGCAGGAATTGTTGCTGTTGTCTGGGTGCTTGAGCCCCTCATGTATTACACCATTTTAGGTGTTTCAGGAACTTATATTGGTTTTTTGACAGGCAATGTAGGGAATATGTGCTTGCCAGCTGCAGCGTCTGCCCAAAATGCGATTGGCGTAGAACCAGGAACGAAAAAAGGAGAAATAACAGCGACACTTGCAATAGGTGCAGCATCATTAGTAAACAAAGTATTTCTTATTCCAATGATTCTTGTAGGAGCCTTACTAGTTTCAAGAATACCAGAGCATATCCAACAAGTGTTTCCATTTATTTTACCAGCCATTTTTGGTGGGGTATTGGCTCAGTTTGCAATGAAAAAACCAATTTATGGTGTTATTGGGCTTGTGATTGGATTTGTAATTAATTTAACAGCACTAGTTGTTTATATGAAAATGTTACTATGCATTATTTTAACCATCACTATTTGCCTCTTTTTAGAAAAGATAAATGAAGCAAAAGCTTCTGTATAATAATCAAGGGTGGGGACTTTTTCTATGAGAGAACAATTAATGACAATGTTGGAAGAACGAAAAGAAGAAATGATTGAGATTAGACGTTATTTACATCAATACCCGGAACTCTCGTTTAAAGAGACAAACACCGCTAAATTTATTGCTGCATTTTATGAAGGAAAAGGTGTAGAAATAGAACGTAATGTTGGGAACGGTTATGGCATTGTTGTCACAATCAAAGGTGAGAAACCGGGTAAAACGATTGCCTTAAGAGCAGACTTCGATGCTTTGGCGATTAAAGAAGAGACAGATGTACCGTTTAAATCGAAAAATGAAGGTGTCATGCATGCATGTGGGCATGATGGTCATACAGCTTACTTGATGGTACTTGCCGACTGTCTCATACAATTGAAATCATCATTACCAGGAACAATTAAAATTATTCATCAGCATGCGGAAGAAATTTCCCCAGGTGGTGCAAAAAGTATTTTGGATTCAGGTATCCTTGATGATGTAGATCATATCTTTGGTGCTCATTTAATGCCAAATGAACCTGCTGGAACCATTGGATGCAACAGTGGTTATACGATGGCAGGAAGGAGTAGTTTTAAACTAGGTATTCAAGGAGCTGGTGGACACGGTTCCTCTCCACATTTGGCAAATGACCCGATTGTTGCTGGTGCACATTTTATAACAGCTATCCAGACGATTATAAGTCGCAGGTTAAATCCATTTGATACTGGTGTGATTACGGTGGGATCTTTTGACGGAAAAGGTGCCAGAAATGTCATTAAAGACCGGGTTGAACTTGAGGGAGACGCCCGTTATATGTCCGATGAAACAAGGGAAACCATTGAATCAGAAATGCATCGAATTGTAAAAGGAGTTGAAGCAGAATTTGGGGTGGAGTGCGATTTTTTATACGAAAGTGATTACCCACCATTATATAATCACCCGGAGATTACTGAGTTTGTAAAAACAAGTCTTGAAAAGACGGATGATCCAGATATCAAACAAGTGATTGAGTTCCCTAAGTTTTCAGGATCAGAGGATTTTGCTTACTACCTAGAAAAAATTCCTGGAACATTCTTTTTCATTGGTTGTAAACCAAGTGGAGTGGAAAAAGTCTACTTTAATCACCATCCGAAGTTTGACATGGATGAAGAGTCCCTTTTAGTTGCAGCGAAGTCAGTTGGAGAAGTTGTTTGTTGTTATTTTGAGCAGAATTGTTCTCAAATAGGAGAAACAGTGGAGATGTCATAGTTGTAGTTTAGTGGTTTTTGGTATCTATATTTTTTTAAAAAAATAATTGACAAACGGAAAAATAGACACTATTCTGAAAATATGGAAAATTAAATATGGAGCGGATGATTGTTATAGGAGAGTGTAATCGTTTGTACCACCGAAGGAGCAAGTTCCAAAAAGACCCTTGGAGCAAATCTCTCAGGTAGAGGAACTATAGCAGGACGCATCTCTGGAGAGCGCGTTAACAACAACGCCACCAAAGGGGTAGGCTTCGGTATAATGAAGTTAAACTCTCAGGTAAAAGGACAGAGAAGGGTAGAAAATTTACTATCTTTTTCTGTCCTTATTTGTTTGCAAAAAAGGACAAGAGAAAGGTAGAGAAAGGAGCTACCTTTTCCTGTCCTTTTTTTCGTGGCTAAAAAGGATAGGGGAGAAGCTGCTTGGTCAAAAACATTTTTTCAAACCAGGAGGGGTATTTATGAGAATCAGAGAGATGGATGAAGTCATTTTTGAAGCGATTGAAAACGAAAAGAAGCGACAACTTAACACATTAGAGTTAATCGCATCAGAGAACTTTGTTAGCCCAGAGGTATTAGAAGTAATGGGGAATGTCATGACAAATAAATATGCGGAAGGCTATCCTGGAAAGCGGTATTATGGGGGATGTGAATTCGTAGATGTAGCGGAACAGGCAGCCATTGATCGTTTAACTAGTCTATATAATGCCAAATACGCAAACGTACAGCCGCACTCAGGTGCACAAGCAAATACAGCTGTATATTTTGCTCTACTGCAACCAGGCGATAAAGTGATGGGAATGAATTTATCACACGGAGGACATCTAACACACGGGAGTCCTGTGAGCATGTCGGGAAAATGGTTTGATGTTGTATCTTATGGGGTGAGAGAGGATACCCATTTAATTGACTATGATGAGCTTGAAGCACTAGCAAAAAAAGAAAAGCCTAAATTAATTATCGCAGGTACTAGTGCATACCCAAGAACGATTGATTTTGCAAGGTTTAGACAAATTGCTGATCAAGTCGGTGCAAAGCTAATGGTGGATATGGCACATATTGCTGGGCTTGTTGCAGCAGGATTACATCCATCACCAGTACCTCACGCAGATGTAGTTACAAGTACTACGCATAAAACATTACGGGGGCCTCGTGGCGGTATTATCTTAACGAATGACGAAGAGATTTTTAAGAAAATGAATAAAGCTGTCTTTCCGGGCATTCAAGGGGGACCACTGATGCATATTATTGCCGCTAAAGCTGTTGCCTTCAAAGAAGCGTTACAGCCAAGCTTTAAAGAATATGCGAAACAAGTCATTGAAAATGCCAGTTCGCTTAGTGAAGCTCTAAAGAAAGAAGGAGCAGCCCTTGTTTCTGGGGGCACAGATAATCATATTGTACTACTTGATGTGCGCCCATGGGACTTAACAGGAAAAGAAGCGGAGAAATTGCTTGAAGAGGCTGGTATTACAGTTAATAAAAATACGATTCCTTTTGACCCTCAAAGCCCATTTGTTACAAGTGGGATCCGTATGGGAACTGCTGCGTTAACCACACGTGGAATGAAAAAGGAGGAAATGGAGCAAATCGCAAAGGTAATTGGGGATGTACTAAAGAGTAAAGGCGATTCCATAGTTTTAACAAAAGCAAAGGAAACAACAAAATCCATTTGTGGTGCTTATCCGTTATTTCAAAAGCCAATTCATGTGTAAGAAAGGAGTAATCTCTCATGGAATTTGAAAGTTGCTTTGACATTATTGGTCCAATTATGGTTGGTCCTTCAAGTTCTCATACAGCAGGTGTCGTATCAATCGGTAAGTTTGTTCACGAGCTTTTGGATGGATGTCCTGAAGAAGCAGATATTATTTTCTATGATTCCTTTGCAGAAACCTATCAAGGTCATGGAACAGATAAAGCCCTTCTAGGTGGATTGCTTGGAATGAATACGGATGATTCTCGGATTAAACATGCAATTGAAATGACCCATCATTATGGATTGACATATGGAATTCAGCTTGAAGGCAGTTGTCCCTATTATGATCATCCGAATACAACGTTCATCACTGCAAGGAGTAAGGATAGTATAGTAAAAGTTGGCGGCGTATCGTTAGGCGGTGGATTATCAAAAATCTTTATGATAAATGGTGAGTTGGTTGATATTCGATTGAGCACTAATGATGATATTTCCACACTTGCAACACACTTCAGTGAATGCGTGAAGAAGGATACCGTTTTAAAGGGTGTTGTATGATGGAAATCCGGTCCATGCGCGAACTAATTGAAATTACTAAACTTGAAAAGAAATCGATTGGTCAAATCATGCTGATGAAGGAAGAGAAAAAGTCCGGAAAAGATCAAGAAACGATTATCAGAATGATGGAAGAACGGTTAATCAAAATGAAAGAAGCTATTGATAGTGGAAAGAATGATCCCTCCCCTGCACCGAGTGGAATTTCGGGGGGAGATGCAGTGAAAATGAGTCAATATGTCAGACGGGGTAAATCACTATCCGGCACTTATATTAGTGATGCGATGACCTTCTCACTTGCAACATCTGAAAGCAATGCACGGATGGGGGTGATCGTGGCAACCCCAACTGCTGGAGCAGCTGGTATTTTACCAGGAGTGTTGTTTTCTCTTCACGAAAATGATGGCACCCCCTATGAGGAGTTAGTTATGGGGTTGTTTACGGCAAGTGCACTAGGTTATGTCATTGCCAATCGCTCCTTTATTTCGGGTGCTGCCGGCGGCTGTCAAGCAGAAGTCGGTTCTGCAACGGCGATGGCTGCTGGAACGATCGTTGAATTGAAAGGCGGTACTCCAGAACAAGCGGTAAATGCCACTGCCATTGCTATGAAATCGCTTCTTGGTTTAGTTTGTGATCCAGTTGCGGGACTTGTTGAAGTACCTTGCATTAAGCGGAATGTCATTGGAACTTCCATTGCATTTTCAGCAGCGGACTTAGCACTAGCTGGTATTGAAAGCCGCATTCCCTGTGATGAAGTGATTAATGCAATGTATGAGGTAGGAAAAGATATGCCTCGGGTCCTCAAGGAAACTTCGCTGGGAGGCTTAGCAATGACAGAAACAGGTAAAAAGGTGAAAGAACGTCTCTTTAGTAAGAAATCTTAATCCAGGGGGGATTATATTGAGTATAAAAACAACGTTACAACGAACACCCCTTTTTGCTACCTATGAAAAATATGGTGCAAAAGTGATAGATTTTGGAGGCTGGGAGCTTCCTGTACAGTTTTCAAGTATTTTAGAAGAACACGAGGCTGTTCGAAAGGAAGCGGGTCTTTTTGACGTCTCTCATATGGGGGAAGTACTCGTTGAAGGAAAAGATGCAGAAAGATATCTTAACTACCTTTTAACAAATGATGTAACTAAGCTTAAGGTCAATCAAGCGCAGTACACGGTAATGTGTTATCCAGACGGTGGTACAGTCGATGACTTAATAGTTTACAAGTTAGAGAATGAAAAATTTTTACTTGTGATTAATGCCTCGAATATTGTTAAAGATTACGATTGGATGACCCAGCATGTACGAGGCGAGGTGAAGCTTCAGAATATATCAAAAGACGTTGCGCAAATTGCTATTCAGGGCCCTAAGGCAGAGGCCATTTTACAAAAGGTAGCCGATACAGATCTAGAAGACATTGGCTTTTTTCACTTTGCTCCAAATGTCAATGTTGATGGCATTACAGAAATTCTCGTCTCCCGAACAGGTTATACAGGAGAGGATGGCTTTGAACTTTATTTGGCAGCGGACAAAGGAGAAGCCCTTTGGAATAAGCTATTAGATGCTGGAAAGGTAGATGGCTTAAGACCGTGTGGACTTGGGGCACGTGATACCCTTCGTTTCGAAGCACGTCTTGCACTATATGGTCAAGAGCTCACAAGCAATATTAGTCCCCTTGAAGCAGGAATCGGCTTTGTGGTGAAAACGAATAAAGAAAGGGACTTTATTGGGAAAGAAGCTCTAACAAAACAAAAAGAAGAAGGATTAAAAAGGAAGTTAGTTGGTATTGAAGTGACTGGCAGAGGCATTCCCCGCCACGGATATAAAGTGCTTTCTCCTAGTGGAGAAGAAGTTGGCTATATAACTTCCGGAACACAGTCACCTTCTTTAAAGAAAAGCTTAGGGCTTGCTTTACTATCAGTAGAATATGCGGAAGTGGGAACGGAGCTTAAGGTTGAGGTTCGTAAGAAAAAGGTTGATGCAGTTGTTATAAAAACACCATTTTATAAAAGAGGTTAAAGGTCATAAAAAATTACTATTGTTGCTTTCTGGTGAAGTTTTAACCTTTAACCAAGTTTTCATATGTGTTTAGTTATTTTTTATGAAACTAATAAAATAGTAAAAAAGAATAGATTTGAAAGGAAGAAAAAAGATGACAGCGACAACAGCAAACTTACGATATAGCAAGGAACATGAGTGGGTATTACAGCTAGAAGGGAATCGCGTACGAATTGGTATTACTGACTATGCACAAAAGTCGTTAGGGGATATCGTCTTTGTTGAAAATCCAGAAGTTGGTGATGAAGTAACAGCAAATGAATCGATGGGAACCATCGAGTCAGTAAAAGCCGTATCTGAGCTCTTTTCTCCTGTGTCAGGTGCAGTTATTAGTATTAATGAAGAGTTAGAAGATGCTCCTGAGACAATTAACGAACAACCATATGATAAAGGATGGTTAGTAGAAGTTGAATTATCAAATCCAGAAGAGTTAGAAGGGCTATTAAATGAAGAAGAGTATGAAGCATTTATAAATGAGGGAGAGGAATAAAATGACGGCCACTTTTAGGTACCTTCCTGACACGGAAAAAGATCAAAAGGAAATGCTCTCTTTATTAAACGTTCATTCTATCGATGATTTATTTGAAGACATTCCCGTTGATATTCGTTTAGAAGGGGAGTTAAACATCCCTAAGGCTGATCCTGAACCGATTCTTCTGAAAAAAATGTCTCAGCTTGCGGGGAAAAATAAACATGCAAACCATTACCCGATCTTTCTTGGTGCTGGTACGTATGACCACTACATTCCTAGTGTAGTCAATCATATGATTTCACGTTCTGAATTTTACACAGCTTACACACCATATCAACCGGAGATAAGCCAAGGTGAGTTACAAGCAATCTTTGAATTTCAAACGATGGTTTGTGAACTAACAGGAATGGATGTTGCCAATTCTTCCATGTATGACGGATTTACATCCCTTGCGGAGGCAGCATCACTTGCCGTTGCATCAACGAGACGTTCAAAAGTATTAGTATCGAAAGGGGTTCATCCTGAATCACGCTCCATATTAAATACAGTTGCACGTGGACAAGGTTATTCCGTTGAAGAAGTAAATCTTGCTGCCGAAACGACTGACTTAGAAAGACTCCAAGAACAAATGGAAAAGGATACGGCGGCGGTTATTGTTCAATACCCCAACTTCTTTGGTTCCATTGAAGACATAAAAGAAATTAAAAAAATTGCTGCTGAAAAAGGTGCGCTTTTAGTCGTTAGTGCGAATCCACTGGCATTAGCGCTCCTGCAAGCACCTGGTAAGCTAGGAGCGGATATCGTCATTGGTGATATGCAGCCACTGGGAATACCAATGGCATTTGGTGGTCCCCATTGCGGTTATTTTGCCGTTAACAAAAAATTTATGCGCAAAGTGCCGGGCCGTATTGTAGGGCAGACTTCAGATGAGCAAGGGAAACGTGGGTTTGTGTTAACACTGCAAGCCCGCGAGCAGCATATTCGGCGGGACAAAGCATCATCAAATATTTGTTCCAATCAGGCATTAAATGCCCTTGCTTCTGCGGTATGTATGTCAGCACTCGGTAAGCAAGGAATTCGTCATATGGCACAGTTGAATTTAGAAAAAGCGAATTACATGGCTAAACTTCTAGAAGAGAAAGGATTTTCCGTTGTAAATAAATCAGCCTTCTTTAATGAGTTCATTGTTGAACTTCCGATTTCTGTTAAGGAAGCAAATGCTGCTCTTTTTGATGCAGGGATTATAGGCGGCTATGATTTAGGCACGGATTACGGTTCTTACAATCACATGCTCGTTGCTGTGACAGATCAAAGAACGAAAGAAGAAATTGATCAATTTGCAGAAGTACTGGAGGCGGTTGTTAATGGTAGAGTCTAATGAGCTAATCTTTGAAGTCAGTCAACCAGGCCGCGTCGGTTCAAGCCTGCCAGTAAGTGATGTTGACAAAGTCGATATACATGAGAAATTTCCTGAACATTTAATTCGTGATACACCAGCGGAGCTTCCGGAAGTATCAGAGCTTCAGCTAGTGCGCCATTATACAGCGTTGTCGAATAAAAACCATGGTATTGATAACGGTTTCTATCCCCTTGGTTCTTGTACAATGAAATACAATCCGAAGATCAACGAAGATGTGGCACGCTTTGAGGGGTTTAGCCGCATTCACCCATATCAGCCAGGTGAGACTGTACAGGGAGCACTGCAGCTTTTATACGAATTGCAGGAAGAGCTAGCTGAAATCACAGGCATGGATGCTGTAACATTACAGCCATCCGCGGGAGCTCAAGGAGAATGGACCGGTCTGATGATGGTAAGAGCTTATCATGAGCAAAAAGGAGAGACAAGAACAAAAGTCCTTGTTCCAGATTCAGCTCATGGGACAAATCCTGCTACTGCAACGGTTGCAGGTTATAAAGCAGTAACCATTCCGTCGAATAAGGATGGCTTGGTTGACTTGGAAGAGCTAAAGAAACATGTTGATAGTGATACGGCAGCCTTGATGCTGACAAACCCTAATACACTTGGATTATTTGAAAAAGAAATCGTTGAAATTGCTAACGTTGTTCATGAAGCCGGCGGTTTACTTTACTATGACGGCGCCAATGCAAATGCCATTTTAGGTAAAACCACACCAGGGAAAATGGGATTTGACATCGTCCACTTAAACCTGCACAAAACATTTACAACGCCTCATGGCGGCGGTGGTCCTGGAGCAGGTCCAGTAGGGGTAAAAGAGAAGCTGATTCCGTATTTACCAATTCCGCGCATTGAGAAAGCTAACGGCACATACGTATTGAACTCGAACTATCCACTTTCCATTGGCCGAGTCAAAGGGTATTACGGAAACTTTGGTATTCTTGTTCGTGCCTATACGTATATTCGTACGATGGGTCCTGATGGATTACGTCAAGTATCTGAAAGTGCGGTACTGCATGCGAATTACCTTCGTAAAAAACTGGAGCCGTATTTCGAAGCACCGTATTCGCAAATTTGTAAACATGAATTTGTTTTATCCGGTTCAAGACAGAAGAAGTTAGGTGTCAGAACACTTGATATGGCAAAACGTCTTCTGGATTTCGGCTATCATCCACCGACCATCTATTTCCCTCTAAATGTAGAGGAATGTATGATGATTGAACCAACAGAAACAGAGTCAAAAGAAACGATGGACGCATTTGCGGATGTGATGGCTCAAATTTCTAAAGAGGTGGAAGAAAATCCAGATATGGTTTTAAGTGCACCACACACAACGGTAATTGGTCGTCTGGATGAAGTGCAAGCAGCACGACAACCAGTATTACGCTATAAAAAAGAAGAATCAGCGGAAAAAGAGCTAGTAAAAGCCTGAACTACTATTTAGGTTGACTAATGAACCACCAGGAATGAAAGAGACGAAACTGGATTTTCCCACTCGCACTCGATCATGCCTGGTGGTTTCCATTCAAAAGGATAATGATTTCAGGCCTATTTATAGGAGGGGTAATATGACCATTGAATATGTCCGTAAGCCAGATTGGTTAAAAATTAAATTAAATACAAATGCGGATTACACTGGATTAAAAAAGATGATGAATGAAAAACGACTGCATACGGTCTGTGAAGAAGCAAAATGCCCGAATATACATGAATGCTGGGCAGAGCGGAAAACGGCAACTTTTATGATACTTGGAAGTATATGTACACGTGCTTGCCGATTCTGTGCTGTTACAACTGGACTTCCCACCGAGCTTGATTTGGAAGAACCTGAACGTATCGCCGAATCGGTGGAGCAAATGGGGTTAAAACATGTCGTGATTACGGCTGTTGCCCGTGATGATCTTAAAGATGGGGGGGCACAAATATTTGCCGATACTATACGGGCAGTGAGGCGTCGTAATCCATTTTGCAGCATTGAAGTTCTTCCATCCGACATGAACGGAAAATATGACAACTTGCAAATGTTAATGGCTGCAAAGCCAAATATTTTAAATCACAACATTGAAACCGTTAAGGGCTTAACTCCCAGAGTCCGTGCCCGTGCCACATATGAGCGCTCCCTTCAATTTTTACAACGAGCCAAAAAAATAAGTCCTGATACCCCAACAAAATCAAGTATTATGATTGGTCTTGGAGAAACGAAAGAAGAAATTATCGAAACAATGGATGATCTCCGTGCTCACGAGGTTGACATTTTGACAATTGGTCAATATCTCCAACCGACGAAAAAACATTTGAAAGTACAAAAATATTGGAGTCCACAAGAGTTTCGTGAATTAAAGGAAATTGCTCTATCGAAAGGGTTTAGCCATTGTGAATCAGGACCCCTTGTTCGTTCTTCTTATCATGCTGATGAACAGGTCCAGGCTGCAGGGGTAAGCGTGTAAGCTTGTAAGGCCGGTATTAGTAAGAAAGGAGAGAGGGTTCGATGGTTGTTACACTAACAGATGCAGCATTAAACAAGTTAAAAGGTATGGATATATTGGAAGAGCGTTCACCTCGGATTGATGCTGATGTAGCTGGAGGATGTGGGGTGTCTATCAGGTTTTTACTCGTTTTTGATGAGCCTCGGCGAAACGATACGGTTATTGAGCATGAAGGAATTCAACTTCGAATCGATCGTTTTACAAAACGTTATTTGGATGAAGAGACACAAATTGATTATACAAATGAACAGGGATTTCTCGTTGGAGAAAGCTTTGAATCAAGCGCATGTGCTATTGAAATAGAATAATAGGAAAAAATAAAATGCAAAATTCAGGAACTTAACGAGTGAAACGTGGAATGGCAGAAATGCAAAAAGGGGGATAATCCATTGGCGAATGAATATGATGTGGTCATTATTGGTGGTGGGACGGGTGGTTATGTTGCTGCCATTCGTGCATCTCAACTAGGCTTAAAAGCTGCAGTTGTTGAAAAAGGAAAAGTTGGTGGAACATGTCTACACGCAGGGTGTATTCCAAGCAAGGCCTTATTAAGAAGTGCAGAAGTATATTCTAATACAAAAAGGGCCGAAGAGTTTGGGGTGATTGCCCCTGAAGTTGGACTCGATTTCTCAAAAGTACAATCCCGAAAAGAGGAAATTACAAATCGTTTGTTTAAAGGGATTCAACATTTATTGAAAAAAGGAAAAATTAATGTATATGAGGGAAAAGGAAGTATTTTAGAATCAAAAAATGTTTTAGTTGAAACGAAGGAAGGAGAACCAATTACCCTCAAATCCCAAAATATTTTAATTGCGACAGGGTCTCGCCCAAGGACACTTCCTGGCTTAGAAGTAGATGAACAATATGTCATGACTTCAGATGGAGCATTACAAATGGAAACTCTACCTAATTCGATTATCATCGTCGGCGGCGGGGTCATAGGTATCGAGTGGGCTTCCATGCTCGTTGATTTTGGAGTAAAAGTTACCGTTATAGAATATGCTGATCGTATCTTACCGACAGAAGATAAAGATGTCTCAAAGGAAGTACAGCGGTTAATGAAGAAAAAAGGCGTGAAAATCGTAACAGGTGCGAAAGTACTTCCTGAAACGTTAAAAAAGGGAGAAGGTATCTCTATTAAAGCTGAACATAAAGGGAAAGTATCAGAGTTTTTGGCAGACAAACTATTAGTATCCGTTGGACGAATACCGAATACAAACGGAATCGGCCTTGAAAATTGTAATATTGCCGTTGAGCAGATGTTTATTAAAACAAATAAAAACTATCAAACAAGTGAGTCTGATATTTATGCCATCGGTGATGTGATTGGAGGATTACAACTTGCTCATGTTGCATCACATGAAGGAATCATCGCGATTGATCATATAGCAGGTAAAGAACCTTCACCACTTGACCCGTTGCTTGTTCCAAAGTGTGTCTATAGCAACCCAGAAGTAGCTAGTATTGGTTTAACAGAAGAAGAGGCAAAAGAAAAAGGGTACCTGGTGAAAACAGGTAAATTCCCATTCCGTGCTATAGGAAAGGCGTTAGTTTATGGTGATACGGATGGTTTCGTTAAACTCGTCGTTGAAGAAACTTCTGATAAGCTATTAGGAGTACATATGGTTGGACCGCATGTAACCGATATGATTACGGAACTAGGTCTTGCTCAAGTATTAAATGCAACATCAATGGATATTGCACATACCATACATCCTCATCCAACATTAGCTGAAGCGATTGGTGAAGCAGCATTGGCTGTAGTCGGTCAGGAGATTCATGCTTAGAAAAGACTATTATGCTTTTTTTACAAAGCAAAAGATATATATACAGTCAGCCAAATTTATTTAGGCTTTGGCTGTTTTTTTCTATAGGAACGTAAATCATAAGGAGAAAAAGACATGGAAGAGTATAAAAAAGTAGTAGAAGGTATTTTATGACCGGCTAACAAATAGTAAAAAGGTTCAAACTATGAAAATATGGATATTATTTTTTCCTTACCGCCATAAAAAGGCGGATGCCCGCTATTTTTTGGCGGTTATTTTATAAAGCACATATAATAAAATTAAAAATAGCAAATGTAAGGGATTGGGTAAAGTGGTAATAATTTATTGTTGTACAAATTAGCTTGATTTAAGTGATTATGAGAATAAAGGGGGGATACTTGCATGCAATTAAGTACAAATAACGTTTTCTTAGTAATGTGGATGAATATATTTCTATTTTCCCAGAAAGTAAAAGAATCTACTAGTGTTAGAGAATTTTTTTCAGTAAAACCACAAACTAGCAATCATGTAGCTGGTCTAGTCATTATCTTCGTAAAACTAGTAGGTGTTGTTTTAATTGCTTGGGCAGTTGGACAAGCAATTTGCTGGGCAACGACTGGATCAAACTTTCAATGGTACAGTAAAGTAGGAAATGGAAGCTGGGAATTTAGATTAGGTTGTAAATAAATTAACTTTGCTAATCCCTTACATTGCTATTGAAAGGATGGTATCATATGTACAATTTACTTACTTTTATACAGCTCTTATTATGTCGACTAAAAAATAAAATATTTATTTTATCATTACAAAGACCTGAAATTATCTTTGTCATTCTACTCGTTGCATTTTCAGGTCTAATGGCAGCACTGTACATGCCTTCCCTCCTAAATTATACGCTAGAAGTCAACATAGGAATGTTTCCAGGAACGTCATATGTTTTATTATGTTCAGCAATACTTCCATTCTTAATTTGGATTTTAAAACAAAATAATAAAAATGTAGAGGAGATTAGCATTTTTGGTTACATATTTCGAAATTATTTTAAGTACTTTAAAATATTTGGGATGTATGTAGTCTCTGGGACATTATCTTTGATTCTGTTATATATTGTTCTATCGGTTTATGTTAATATACTCTTATTTCAATCTATGCTATTTTGGCATTTGATTGGATTAGTATTGTTTATTACTAGCTATGCCTTAGCTCTTTTAACTAACAACGTATTAACAAGTCGAAATTTGATCAAGGAAAACCGGTTCCTTTCTTTTAAGCTTTTTCTAATTTTTTACTTATTACTTTTTTTAATCCTACCCATTCATGAACCTCTAGGTTCATTGTGGCTATCAGAAAGTATATCTATT
Organism: Evansella vedderi; assembly: GCF_030813435.1. Classification (GTDB taxonomy): domain Bacteria; phylum Bacillota; class Bacilli; order Bacillales; family Salisediminibacteriaceae; genus Evansella; species Evansella vedderi. The sequence goes on from NZ_JAUSUG010000016.1 coordinate 116,060, forward strand.
CCAGTTTTGTTACTATTACTTGTTATAGGAATCGTTTTATATATCATAGCTGTTTCATCAGAAATAAAAACTGGTCAACAAAATTTAGGTATTAAAAGTGACTTTGAACGATTATCTAAAAACAGTAACCATATTTACTTATTTTTAATTTTAATAGACATAAAAAAAAGTGTTATTTTTTATGTATTATCTATTTTGTTTTTACTATTTCTTGCATTTATTACCGATCAATCCTTTGTTATGTTAGATTTATTTCAAGTTATTGTAATTATAGGGACAATTGGCATTATATTTCAAAAAGTTAGTGTTGTAGCTAGGCCTCTTAAAATAATAAGAGCTTCCAATTTTACATTTGCAATTTGGTTGTTAATCACTTATATCGTACTAGCAATTCTTTCAGTATTAGTTTTTTTTATACTTATTTCTTTGGTAAGTGGACAGAATTTATCATTTATCTTAGAAAATCAAGATTTACCATTGTACACAACGATTATCTTTTTCTGTACATACCTATCTATAATTGTGGCATATTTATTGGGAGATTACTTAGGACCCACGGCGCAATCGATCTCTAGTGGAATTATCTTAATCATAAGCTATTGGGTTATTCCTGAAGTTTTTTACCGAATTATGTCACTTGAAAATACTCTACTTGAGAGTTTAGTTGCTATTGTTGTTTTATTTATCTTATTTTTAGTAAAGTGGGTAACCATATATGAATACAAAGATAGTGAAGTTATTTAAAATTCTTTATAGTGTTCTATGGATATATGTAAAGAATTCTAGCTTTTTCTTGGCTGCTATCTTTAGCATTATGTTCGTCATTACAAAAGATCCAAAGATTAGCTTACAACTGGTTGTAATATTTATTTTCTATATGTGTATCCACGAATTAGGACACATTTCATTTCTTTTTTTTAGTGGGTTAGACTATAAATTAAAAGTAAAGAATTTATCGTTTAAAGTATTTTTTAATGAAGTTGCTTTTTGGAATTCACCTTTCAAAGTGAAACTGTCTGTCATCTTAGGTGGACCAGCTTTCGGTTTTCTGTTTTGTGTAATAGTTTTCTCATTATTTTATCATGTAACCCATATCGTCTATTTTGTTATTTTAATAACCATATGTGAGGTACTAAATCTTATTTTTGGTCAAGATGGTCGAATGTTAGAAAATTTAATGAAGAAAAGGGTGGAAAATAAATGAAAAACGTTAGATTACTTGTGAGTACCATTTTTATTATTATTTTTTTCTTATTTTTCTTAAGTTTTTATTTCTTTGCACAAAATCTTAATAACCCAGTTTCAGAGTCAACTGCAATACCATTTGAGACTTTTTATATTTATAATCTGGAAACAAACGGTGAAGTTGGTATTAATATATTAAACTTATTAATAGTTTCTTTTGTATTATCAATACCACTGTTCTTTATTTTAAAGTTTTTTAGTTCATTTATTTCTAATAAACTCGCTAAAAAAGGGAGAATTTAAGTTATGGTAGATCAAATCAAAATTAAAAATTTATCGAAGTCATACGGGAAAACTACAGCACTAAGAGATATTAATATAGAATTCAATAAAGGTAAAATCTACGCTGTATTAGGTCACAATGGAGCTGGAAAGACAACCTTGATGAAGGAAATCTTAGGTTTATATAAGAAAAATGATGCTATTCATTATTATCATGATGGTCAAGTGATATCTTTTCCTAAATACCAAATGTCCTTTTCCCCAGAACAATACTCTCTTCTAGAAGATTTAACAGCACTAGAATATTTGATGTTTGTAGCAAAACTATATAAAAAGTATCATTCAGTTACCCAGGAAAAAATATATGAGCTTTTGCGAATATTTGAATTGTATGAGAAGAGAAATAAATTTCTTTTCACGATGTCCAATGGTATGAAAAAGAAAATTAGTCACATTGCAGCCATTGTGTTAGAAACAGATTTCGTATTCCTTGATGAGCCTTTTGCTGCGCTAGATCCTGTTTCAATTTATACCTTAAAAAAAATGATGAAAGAAAATATCCATAATCAGACATATATATTATGTACACATCAATTAGATATTGTTGATAGCTTAGGTATGAAAAATGACAGATTTGAGGTTATTTTGTTAAAGCAAGGAAATCTTATTTTTCAAGGAAATATTAAACAACTCTTATATAATACAAATAAAGATTCGATTGAAGAAGCATATCTTTATTACCATTAGTATCGGTGTCAGTCTCATTTGAATAAGATAGTTTTTGGTGCCTTACCATTTTTCTTACCTTTAATATTGAGCCATTTCAAACTTCCTTTACCTCTTCTTCCTCTCTAGATGTAGATAGTTTGGTCACTTTCTATCATAAGAGCGGTTTGTGAAATTGGAAATTGTGTGGCTCATTCTTATGTGACCAAACTCTTAAAAAGTGGCTCAAATCTAATTTATCAGATACATCTACTGTCATTCATTTGGAGATGTGGAATTTTATAGCTTGAAAGGAGTAGCATTTTTATTATTAAACAAACGGGAGCGGGCGACAACTTCTATTATAAGCGGTTTAAAGCATAGGTAGACGGGAGCATTCATATTAGACAAGATAACAACTGACTTGCTCAGCGATCTAGGAGAGGAAGAAGATTCAAAGGAATTTTTTTAATTTTACAAAAATAGTGGAGTATAATAAAAAATATGTAGAATTTAACATTTTTGTAAGTTATAATATTTTAATAGGTAGTAAGTTTAGAACTATAGTTTTATGAGTTTTCCGAATTGGATACGAGGAGTTTAAACATGAATAAATCGTTAAGTGTGCTCTTTGATAAAGTAGGGCTGCATTCTTTACATCGTAAAAAAAGTTTACATACACAATTTCGTAATGATACCGATTTCCAAGCTTCTAAAGCCAATCGAAATCGGGCTTCCTTTTATAAATTAATTGAAATACCTAATATATTATTTGAATTAGCAGATCAAAAAGACTCTCTATCAGGGTCTTTTTATTATAATAGTCCCATTCATTCTGGCGATATGAATAATGATATAGCAAGGGGGATGTGCTATTTAAGTCAAAATGACGAAGAACCTGTTCATGCCATTATTGTTCATGGGTGGCGTTCAGACAGTTTGAATAAATTTAAGTCCATATTCTTAAAAAAGATGCAAAATAAAGGTTATAATGTTTATTTTCCGACCCTTCCCTACCATTTTGATCGAGCTTCTACAAGTCTTTATAGTGGGGAATATTTGATTAGTGCAGACGTGTGTAGAACTATTACCGCCATCAAACAAGCAGTTGTAGAGATTAGGGCGTTAATTCAATGGTTAAAACAAAATAAAGGTGGGAAAGTAATTCTTATTGGTATAAGTCTTGGAGGGTATATTTCTAACCTAGTTAGTTTATACGAAAAAGAAATCGATGTGCTTGTTTCCATTATGTACGCAAATAATCTTTCTTATGAAATTTGGCATACACCTATTGGAAAGCACATTAAGCAAGATTTGAAGAAGCATAGCTTTACATATGAACAATTACAGGAGTGCTGGTCAATCCTTCGTGCAGATGAGGGTCAGCCAATGATACCAAAAGAAAAAATATTACTAATAAGTGGAAAATATGATCAGTATGTTACGGAAAAAGATGCAAAAAAACTTTGGAGTGCTTGGAGTAAACCGCAGCGCCTTCTTTATCCATGTGGGCATGCAGGAATTATCTTTCATCGTAAGCAAATTGCGAAAGATACGATAGACTTTATAGAAGCCTCTATTACTAATGGAAGTGAATAAACGATGTTGTTTTTATTTATTCTCTTGTGGGGAGTAGGTTTATTATTAATAGTATTTGACCCAAAAAGAGAAACAACCCGTTGGGCGAGTGTAATAGCTTTTGCTGGCGGTGCTGGAGGACTTTCTGTTGTTATCGAAGAAAATATAAAACTAAGAATGGTAGAAAGTATTAGTTCGGGATATATGGATGGGACGCTATTGTTCATGGAGCATATATTAGCATTTATTTCCCATTATGTTACCCCATATGGGTTCCTTATCTTTTCTATTACATATTCTAACCTATTATCCAACACTTGGAAAAAATATTCAAAAATAATTCTACTTACCCCAATTTTCTTAATGGGTATTTTCTTTCCAATCTATCCTAATTTAATTGTCCCGTATGCCATTGCTAGCTGGTGGGTAACCCCCTATATTATTTGCGGTATTGTTTTACTTATATATGCTTTTATTCAGGAACAGCATCCGTCTAAAAAACGCCAACGGCTTTTAGTAAATTTAGCCTTTATCCCGGCAATAACCTTCGCATTATTTACTAACTATATTTTACGAATGATGAACATTGATGACTTTTGGCGATATAATTATTGGATCGTTTCCTTTGCCACTATTGTTTTTTTTATAGGTCTAATAAGATATGGCTTTATAGGCTTAAAACTTCAAGTGCAGCGCCAGCAATATGCACAAATAACGCCGGAAATAAATTCAGGGACTGCCCTCTTAAATCATGTGTTAAAAAACGATATAAAAAGTATGGTAGAGGTAGAGGATTTAATAAAAGAATTAGAGGGCTTAAAATCAAAAAAACTCACTTCTACTAGTTACAAGTTTCTCAGTCAATTAATATTTAATTGGGCAGAAAGAGAAAGAAAGAAATTAGCTAGTGATATCCATGACTCTGTACTGCAAGATATTATCATCGTGAAAAGGAAAATTGAAGAAATAAAGCTAGTAACCGCAGAAAAACAACCTGAATTAGAAAATAGAGTAACAGAATTGGAAGAAGAAATTTTAGATATTATGTTTAGTATGAGGGACACATGCCAAGAATTAGCACCGCCACTTTTGGCGGAGATGGATCTCCCACATGCATTACACGATTTAGAAGAGAAATTCAAGTTGCGTTCTAATAGCAAGCTTAATATTAAATTTGTAAAAAGTCCTAATCAATTGTTAAATAATGATTATAAACTAGTGGTTTATCGTATCGTTCAAGAATTACTGAATAACGCCAATAAGCATGCAAAAGCGACAGAAGTAATTATCTTGATTAAAATTCATAATCATAATGTGGAATTATATTATCAAGATAATGGAGTAGGCACAGATCTTAGCTTAATCAATAAAGATCAAAAAAAAATAGGTTTAATAGGGATGGCAGCGAGAGTTCATGGTGTGGGAGGATATATGAAATTTAATTCAGAACCTAATAAAGGCATGAATGTTCAAGTTGAGATTCCATTAAAATAATTAACGGTGTTAGAAGGTGACAGGGTGATTACTATTCTTATTGTAGACGATCATTCGATAGTAGGAGAAGGTACAAAAACATTATTAGCCAGTGAACCTGATTTTAGTACGGATTTTCTTGGATCAAGTGTAGAAATCGTTGATTTAATAAAAGAAAAAAAGTACGACGTTTATTTGCTAGATTTGCATATGCCTGAAATTAGTGGTATAGAATTAACAAAAAAGATCGTATGTGTTCACAAGGATGCGAAAGTGCTTATCTTTACTGGTCATGATATTTCCAGCCATTTTAACTATTTAATGGAAGTAGGTGTTTCAGGGTTCATAAGTAAATCAAGTTCTAAACAGCAGCTTATCCGTACAGTAAGAGGTGCTGTTGATAATCAAGCGGTTATCCCTTTAGAACTATTGCATCAGCTACGGAGGACAGAAAACAAAAAATGTATAGAGAATGGGAAAGAAATAAACTTGACTCGTAAGGAAGAGGAAATTTTAATAAAGGTTGCTGAAGGATTGACAAATGAACAAATAGGCGAAAAAATTTTTATGACTAAAAGAAGTGTAGAGAGGTATTTAACTGGGATCTTTAAGAAGTTGAAGGTGAGTTCGAGAGTGGAAGCCGTTGAAAAAGGTCGGATGTTAGGGTTGATACCAGAAGTTTTGATTTGAAAAGAGGATGTTCTCGGTTTGAGGACGTCCTTTTTCATATTTGGGTGGATAAAACAATGATGCTACTACTATACTTTTTTAACATACCGATAAGAAAAGGATTAATAGATTTTAAGAAGAAGATGGTCTACGTTCCCCGGGATATTTGCCTTGAAGAAAAAAGGGGGGGTTACTGATATTTTTCCGTCTCTAATCGTACTTAGGTTATTGTTTAACTGGGATTACGGTCCCTTTACTTAACTGGGACAAAAGCGTTTTATCAATGAGAAATCCGAACGGAGCATATAAATCGCTTCGGAAATATACTTCGCAATGGTATTGCATTGTTCGTAATTTCATTTAAACACTTTAGTTATGTCCCAGCCTCGTATTTTAAGGAGTAAGTACTATTATTGGAAAGTCGCCTATTTTGCTCCCCAGGTTTTAAGGGGTATGATGAAATTGCTCTATCATAAACCTTAAAGCCTGATGAACTTCATTTAAATGTTCTTTTACCTTCGTTGTAAGGATGCTATATTGTTTTTTACCGAATTCCGTTACCCCGTAACTCCGTTGTGAACGTGTTTCTTCATCCAGCCAAAAGCTTGACACCAATTCATCGTAATCCATCTCCCTAAGAACTTGATAAAAATATCCCTGATTATTCACCCAGCCAAACCATAGACTCATATCCCTATACAAAGCCCCACCGTGAAGTGTCTTTTCATGGATTAGACGGTGTAATGTATACCAACGTATTAACACTTTTACATTCACTATTTTACTTAAGTATCGTTTTTCGTGGTCGCTAAGGGAAACATCCAAGGTATGGACTGTTTGCGAGGAAATGGTCTTCCTCATATGATCCATAATCTTTATAAGTTTTTCCAGAGTGGGATAGATCGTTTTACGATACTCCTCTAAGAAGTGAGAACCATCATTACATAAGTAAAAAATCTTTTTTCTCCCTTGTTTTTGATACTCAATCAGACCAGTTTTTTGTAATTCTTCTATGGTTTTATATACATAGGTTCTTGAACGTGTTTGACTAGTTTGATCTTTCCTAGATTTTTCAGAAACAACTCGATAAATAGCTGCGGCATGGGTAGGTGCTTGGTTAATAATCTGTAAGATGATAAGGTGCAAAACATCTCTCTGGGTTAGTCCAATCTTATTTAGTGAACTAGAAGTTGCTGTCATTGACTCACCATCCTTTAAAAATATAATTACGTCTATATTTTAACACAATTTTAATGTACCTTTAGCAAGTATTATGTTATCATCAATATATGTACTTACATTCCAATATTTAACATAAAAAACCAATATGTATCGGGAAATTTTAAAAAATAGCCATTAAGTATAAAGGGGGTGATTACCTTGCAGAGTTCCAAATGTTCTCTCAAAAAAATATGGGAGGGGAGCTTTATTGTTTAACATTGGTGATCAAGTGGTTTATCCACCATATGGTGCTGGATATATTTTGAGTATTGAAGAGAAGCGTTTTATAGATAAGAAGGAAATGTATCATGTGATTGAATTGCTATGTGAAGATTTAAGTGTTTTCGTTCCCTCAAAACAACTTTCAAGCAAAAATATACGGTTTGCGTTAGGTATACAGGGAATGAAAAATGAACTGTCTACCATTAATGTTAAGGAGTATAACCTTTCTGTACATCCAATAAATAAGAAAGTTAACTACTACGAAAAAATTCTTTTAACAGGATCTATTAAATCAACATTTGGCATTATGGCAGCGATACTTCAAAAAAAGAGAAGGGAACGCCTTAATCAAACGGAACGTGAATTATATACTAAGTTTTACAATTTTCTTTTAAGTGAAATTATCGTTACTGAAAAGGTTAATCAACAAAAAGCTGAAACTTTACTCGATAAATTATTGATAGAGCTTTTAAATCAATGAAAACGAGTTATAAAACTATCTCCTTTGAAAGGGGCTTTTTTATTATGAAAGATCAAGATTGGATAACATGGCAAAAGAAAGTGATATTTGACGAATATGCTAAACCAAGCCTTGAAAAAGATGAGCAGGGCGATGAAAAAAAAGAGGATAGCAATAATAGGAATGAATCTGTTCGTATGAACCCCCCTCTTTAATAGGAAAGGTGGTAAAAAGAATGAAGCTAAGAGCACTTGATATTCAGATAATTCAAAAAGGAGTAATATTCAATGATCCTTAGAAAAGCTGTTATGGAGATATGGCTAAAGAAACGTATCGATTATCAACTTGAATACTTTGTAAATAACAAGAAACAAATAGTTTCTGAGTTATCTAGAAATAGTAACAATAATTCTGACTGGGAACCAGAACAATTTATAGATCAATATAGGGAGAGATTAACGACCTTAAAAGAAATAGAGTTAGATCAATTTCCGTCCCTGCCTTTTGTAATCATAAACAGTAGAGTTACTCTTTATCAACCAACAAAAAACGATACTATGGGAATAACGATTTGTTTCCCTGAAGAAGAGAACGTCGAGTTTGGGTTGTATTCTTATCTCTCTCCGTTTGGGAAAAAACTATTATTAAAGGAAGTCGGTGCCGTTATTTATGGTGAAATAAATAATGAATCCAGGGAAGTGACGATTGAGAATATTGAATATAGTTCTAGCTACTAAAAAAGGTTAACGTTATCTACGCAGTAGTTCGAGCTAAATAGGTGAATATTTTAGCAGCGTATTCTATGTATTGTATAAGGAAGACGCTGCCTTCCTTTTTGCTTTTTTACAAAATAAGCATAAATAAACTTAAAGTACCCTCTAAGGGGGAGAAATAATTAGTTAGGAAGAGTAGAAAGTCGGTGAAGTTATGAATAACGTATACTTAAAAATTTTTGGAATAGTAACCACAATCGGTATGATAATCGTTCTGATTCAAGGTGTTTTAGTTACCCAAACTGGATCAGGGGATGCCTGTGGTGCAGAATGGCCATTATGTTTAGGACAGGTCTTTCCTGAATCTCCCACTGTTCAAACAATGATAGAATACACCCATCGTGTTGTATCTGGTTTGTTAGGAATAATGGTTATCATCCTATCTATTTGGAGCTGGAAAAGGCTATCACATATTAGAGAAACAAAGTTTTTCGCTGTACTTGCGGTGGCTTTTATAGTATTTCAAGGATTACTAGGTGCAGCAGCAGTAGTGTGGGGACAATCGAGTGCAGTAATGGCGCTACACTTTGGTTTTTCCCTTATTTCTTTTGCTAGTGTTATGCTTCTAAGTTTATTGGCGTTTGAAGAGGACAAGTCCCAAGCTTTCGACAAACCTTCTTTGCCAGCTTCATTAAGAAATTATATTTACTTTGTCCTTTGCTATCTCTATATTGTAGTTTACACAGGTGCATTAGTTAAACATACGAATTCCAGCGCAGCTTGCTCAGGGTGGCCCCTTTGTAATGGTCAATGGATACCACCATTGGAAGGGCGGGTAGCCGTTCAGTTTGGACACAGGGCTGCAGCTTCTTTGTTGTTCTTTGCCATTCTCATTCTGTTTATTTGGGTAGTCCGCCACTATAAACAGCAAAAAAGTATTTATTATAGCAGCTTAGTAAGTCTTTTATTTGTAACGATTCAAGTAATTAGTGGAGCAGTTGTTGTATTTACAGGATTTTCCCTAGCTACGACGATGTTTCATGCCGTTTTTGCAAGTATGCTCTTTGGTATCTTAAGTTACACAGCATTATTAGCTTATCGATCGAAGCAAATCTAGGATTAGAATTAGCTTCGGATCATAAGCCAACAGCGGTTTCCTTTACAGTCTGTAATGGAAACCGTGCTCATTACAAATTCCATTTTATGAAACCTTAAATTCAAATTACTGAATATTTGCAAATCAAACGGTTGAGATCTAATTATAATCTGAGAAAGACGGTGAAGAGGTGAACAATTATTATTTAAAGTTATTTGGTGTGTTAACTACTTTATGCATGATAGTTGTTTTCATTCAAAGTTTCTTAGTATCACAAGCTCATTCAATAACTATTTTTAGTAATGAAGGGCCTTTTGCATCTATCCATCGTTTGTCTGAATCAGCAAACAACCTTCGATGGATGGCATATACTCAACGTCTCGGTTCAGGCTTGTTAATATTAATGGTTGCTATTCTATCTGTTTGGAGTTGGAAAGCACTTAGGAAACAGTTAATTTGGAGGGGTACTATAAATGTATAAAGAATTAAATTACGTAAATGAAAAGTTAGATATGATTCGGGTATTAGAAAATATCAACGAACCTTGTCTCTTTCTAAACAATAAATGGAAGATTGAGTTTATAAATGATGAAGCTGAAACGTTTTACAAGGAACAAAACAGTAGAAATCGATGGTTGAGAGAAGAACTTTTGGGGACAAATTTTTGGGATGTTTTTTCAGACTATGTGGACACAATGGAGTATAAGTTAATTCATGAAGCTTATAAAGAGAAACAAATAAAAGAATTTAAATTTCTAACAAAATACTCCAAACGATGGATTAAAGTAAAGGTAATACCTAATGCACATGGGGTAGTTATTCTGTTCCATGATTTGACTTTAGGGGAAGAAACAGAAAAACAAAGAATATTTTATGAAAAGTTAAATGCTATTAGAGAAATGGCTGCTGGAGTTGCCCATGAAATTAGAAATCCAATTACAACAGTTAAAGGATTTTTACAAATCCTTGAACAAAATGAAGGAAATGAAAAGTACAAAGATATATATAAGCTACTGATTGATGAAATTAATCGTGTAAATGGACTGATTACTGAATTTCTTGATATTTCCAAAGACAAATCCAATAAAAAGGAACACCAGGATTTAAATGAGATTATTTCGACCCTATTTCCTTTAATTGAAACACGAGCTATAAAAGAGGGGAAACTTGTTGAATTGCAATTAAGTGAAATTTCCAAGTTATTTGTAGATAAAAATGAAATTAGGCAGTTGCTGCTAAACTTAATTAATAATGCTTTAGATGCTATCGTTGCTAAGAAATCCGTAAAAGTCAGTACATATGAAGAACATAATGAAATTATCTTATCTATTGCTGACGAAGGAAGTGGGATACCTCCTCATTTAATTGGAAGTATAGAAAATTTTTTTTTCACTACAAAAGAGGAGGGAACCGGTTTGGGTCTACCTATCTGTTTTTCTATTGCTAAAAGGAACAATGGTAGAATAGATTATCTTTCAAGCTCCAAAGGAACAACGTTTAATGTATATTTTCTGAAAACTCTTAAAAATGGTAGTCCAAGTGAGTAGTGAACCAACAGAAATGAGATGTTAGGACAATTAGCTTGGTTAAAAAAAACGAAGTAATGATAAAGGTAGATCCGAGGTCCTATCCAAATTATTTTTTAATTGTTAATGTATTAAAAACCTCCTTGTGGGAAAAAGTGGTAATGTTATTTACTAACATACTACTTTTTGTAAAAGGAGAAACAAGGAATGGATTTTTGGACTGGAACAGAGGATTTACCGATTTACGGATTCTTGATACGTGCTTTAATTGTTTATGTTTACATATTTTGTGTTATTAAAATACTAGGACAACGATCAATGGTTTCGTTTCATCCCATTGATTTTATTTTTGCTGTTATTATTGGTGATGTTGTTGGAGAGCCCTTGTCCAGTGGAGAAATTCCCTTAGGCGGACCATTAGCGGCGGCATCACTGATTGCTGGTATTCATCTTGGACTTACCTATTTAGGTTTAAAAAGTCCGTGGATTCGTCGTGTGGTAGAGGCGGAACCTATTATTATTGTAAATAAGGGGCAAATCTTAGTAGAACAATTACGGAAGTCAAAGCTAACGGTAGAGGCATTGATGATGGATTTGCGTTTAAACCAAGTTAGTGATTTGACAGAAGTTGATTATGCTATATTAGAGCCAAATGGACAAATCAGTGTCATTAAAAAATCTAAATATGATTCTCTTACCCCAGATGATATGAACATAACGCCAGTGGAGAAAGGGTATCCATCCGTCTTAATATTAGATGGAAAAGTGAATAAAACAAATTTGGAAAAAGTAGGTCATACTATGCAATGGTTAGAAATACAAGTAAAGCAACGGGGCTTTGAAACTATTGACCAAGTTTTTTTATTTACAGTTGATGAAAGAAGCGGTAAAATCTTTGTGAATGGAAGATCGAAGGTTATGGATAACTAATAATGAAGCGGTTCACAGAGGGATAAAAGCCCGGGAGATTACTGTAAAAGTGCTCCCCCAGGCTTTTTTTATTTGTCATAAAACGAAATAGGAGGCAATTCAATGGCTTTACTATTATGTTTCCAATTACATTAGGAAGCGGCTATTCATTAAGTATCTCGTATTAAATAGGATGGTTGGTATGTGTATTGCATGACATCATCGAAAAATCTTCAGTTTTAACTTTATTTAATATATAATTAAATTTAAGAATATTTAGAAAATATAATGTATTTTGATGTGTAAACTGTTACTTACTGAAGGTGGGAAAGTATGCAAAATTTAAGAGGTAAATATTTTTTAAAAATATTATTCTTAATTGGGGTTAGTATGATCTTAATTGTTTTTGGTACATCAATAATTATATATAAAACTGCTAATGAACATATTGATAAACAATCCATAGAGTTAAATCTCGAGGTACTATCTCATATTATGGAAAGTTTGGAAAAAGAACTTAACTTTATAGAGAAGGGAACATCTGAGTTAACAGTTAATCGTAATATAATACAAGCTCTTTATAATAAAAATTTACAAAATGAATATGATAAAATCATTCCACTTAACGAAAAGTTAATTGCAACTACGTTAATTCTAAACAATGTTTATAGTGTTGATTTATATTTACCTAACTCAGAACTTTTTATTTCCAGTGCTAATGGAGCAAGGTCATTTAATAATATGACCGAACAAAATAAGGAAATTTTTCGTAGTATACAATCACTAAGGCGACCCCATTGGTCATTTAATAGTCCACGTACTAATTTAAATGTTATTTCCTTTTTTCAACCACTTCCCCTGGAATCAAATTTCCCTCAGGGGTATTTTGCTATTCATGTACATGAGTCAACCTTTTTACAAGTTTTAGAAGAAGCACATTTTTCTGATCTAGGAGATTTTTATATCATTCGTAGAAACGGAAAAATTGTCTTACATAATAATAGAAACTTAATTAATGAGTATAAGCAATTTGATTCTGAAATTAGTAACCTTTTATTGAGTGGACCAAGGATCGGTTATCATATAAGTCCATCAGAGGATAATGTATTATTATTTGGGAAAATGGAATATAGTGATTGGATTTTAATATTTGATATGCCATATTCTTCACTAAACAATGCTAAAAATAGTCTAGCATACAACGTCATGATTATTTCTGGAATTTGTTTATCATTATCTTTATTTATCACATACTTTATATCGGTTAGTTTACATTTTCCTCTAAAAAAACGATTGGTTTATCAAAAAATACCTAAAGATAATCTTTTTTACCAAGAATGGGATTCTCTTGATGATGCACACAATGAGGTTAAAGCAAAGTTGAGTGAGCTAAAGACAAAAATTGAAAATGATCATCAAAGGTTATTGGAAGCATTCTTTATCAGGTTGTTATTTGGGTCTGAGGATTTTGTATCAAGCGGCGAATACTCTATACAATTTTTGGAACAAATAAAAAATACGTATCCTGTGGTCATAGTCATAGAAGTAGAAAAAGTATTACAGGAGAAGGCATTAGATACGAATGTCATGCTTTTAGAAGTAAGATCTATTTGTAGGGATGTTTGTAATCAATTTCATGTAAAAGTAACATGTATCCCTTTAAATGCATCATCTCAGTTTGCACTTATTTTATCCTTTGTTGACTATATAAACGATAAGGAAATGAAAATTTTACTAAGGAATATAACAGAAAGGTTACACCAAACCTTACAAACTGAACTTCAGCTGCAACTTTCTATTGGAATGGGGATTATTAAAAGCAAACCAGAGTACTTAAAGCACTCATATGTAGAAGCAATTGAAGCTTTAAAATTTAGAATAACAAAAGGAAGTAACCAAATTATAAGTTTTGATGAACTACGATATACAGATCCCTTACAATATCCTTATTCCTTAGAAGAACAGATGATAAAAGAGTTAAGAAATGACAATTTAAGCTTATTGTTGAATCATTTTGATCATTTTGTTGAGAATATTCAAAACCAACATTGTTCACCTGCTAGTGTTTATCATGCATTTATCATGTTATATACATCCTTATATAGAGTAGTGGATGAGAACAATGGGGATGGATTTTCGGTATTAACAATATTTCAAACGGATTTACAGCAAAAATCAAGTATTAAAGAGATAAAAAAGTGGTTTAAACGTGATATTCTCCCTGTATTTTTAGAAAAGGTTAATTTAATGAATGAAAATAGAAGTGGTAAAACAATACAAATGGTAATGGATTATCTAAATGAAAATGTATCTGAAACGCATACATTGACGTCTGTTGCAGAGAAATTTGATCTTAATGCAAGCTATTTAAGTAGATTATTTAAACAATCTACAGGGAAAAGTTTTTTGCAGTATTTATCATCACTTAAAATTCGTTTTGCAAAAAAATTATTAATAGAAACCAATTTGTCTGTGGGTGAAATTGCAGAAAAAGTTGGCTATACAGAGCGAACTTTTGGAAGAGTTTTCAAAAATTTAACCAACTCAACGCCGACAAATTATAGAATGAAGCATCAAAAAACGTAATAAAAGAATTTATAAAAGTGATCCAATATGGTGAAATGACGGTTTTTGAAACCGTCATTTTTTTAGGTCGAATAACTCAAGGGTAAAAAATTGACCTAAGTAAACCTTTTATAACCATTGATATGTACGTTTTTTCTAAAATTGAGGGAATAATTTTTTTCTTTCTAAATTATTGTCAGTTGATTGATTATTCTGAATTTTTATAAGATAAATACACAAGCGGTACCGTTTAAAATTAAAGTTTGGAGAGATGCACATGAAATCAATTCTAGATGAAGCTTATGATCTGAAAGATCAATTGATCTATTGGCGACGACACCTTCATCAATTTCCGGAAATTGGTTTTGAAGAAGTGAGAACTTCTAAGTTGGTTCAAGATGTTCTAAAGAATAACGGTTATGACCATATTCGTAAAGTTGCTAAAACTGGAGTCGTTTCCTATTTAGAAAGTAATGAACCTGGACCTACCATTATGCTAAGAGCAGATATGGATGCCTTACCGATTCAGGACCAAAAAGAAACAAAATATTCATCGAGAATTGAGAACAAAGCTCATCTATGTGGTCACGATGCCCATACCTCTATATTATTGGGTGCTGCAATATTACTGGCAAAAAAGAGGCCAAAAAGAGGAAATGTAGCTTTTATATTTCAACCAGCTGAAGAAGGGTTAGCAGGTGCTAAAACTGTAATTAAAGAGGGAGGACTGAAACAGCCTGATGTGGATGCAATTGTAGGTCTTCATGTATATCCTAATAAACCTACAGGAACGGTCTCTGTTTGTCCAGGACCGTGCACAGCTTTTTCGGATAGGTTTGAAATCACCATATTCGGCAAGGGTGGTCATGCTGCACATCCTCATTTATCAGTTGACGCTATCACTGTAACATCAGAAGTGATTAGTGCATTACAACAAGTTGTTAGTAGACAAGTCGATCCACTGAAACCTGTTGTATTGACGATTGGAAAAATTAATGGAGGTTATGCTCACAATATCATTGCGCCATCGATTACTATGGCTGGAACATTACGTCTTCTAGATGAATGTTTAAGGGATGAGGTTGTTCACCGTATTGAAACTTTATTAAAAGGAATTTGTGGTGGATTTGGTGCTGACTATAAATTCGAATTTAAAAAAGGATATCCTTCTGTGATTAACGATTCGAGTTTGTTGCCTGTCCTACAAAAGACAAGTGAGGAAATTATAGGAAGTGAGAATTTACATTATATTGATCCTTCCATGGGAGGCGAGGATTTTTCCTACTATACCCGCGAAGTACCTGGAATTTTTTTTCGACTTGGGATAAGAAACGAAGATAAAGGAATTGTTTATCCAAATCATCATCCTCTATTTGATATTGATGAGGACGCACTTCCAATAGGAGCTGCGATGCTTGCCCAGTTTGCTTTAAATTACTTAGAGGAGCATACCAATACGGAAACTTTTAAGATAAAAAGTAGACACAATACAAATTAATAGTTTATTTAATAAGGAAATAGTTTTTTAAAATAATTTTACTTAAAAAAGGGGAGAGAAGATTGAAGAAAACATTAATGTTCATGGTTGTGTTATGTGGTTTGTTAATCCTTAGTTTAGTGGCGTGTTCTAATGCGGAAGAAGCGAACGTTGATCAAGAAAAAACTAACACGGAAGAAGAAGGTAAAGAAGTATCTGAAAGTGAACAGGATCAGGAGCGAATCTTAACGATTGCAATACCAAATGACATCTATTCCTTTGATATTCATGATCACAATCAGATAGACACCGAGGCAGTACACATTAATATATTTAGTTACTTACTAACTAGACAAACCGATATGGAAGTTGAACCTGATTTATTAGAAAGTTATGAACCAGTCGATGATGTTACTTGGGCAATGAGTTTAAAGGAAGGTATTACATTCCATAATGGCGATCCTTTAACTGCAGAGGACGTGAAGTTTACCCTAGAGAGAGTTGCAAATGATGATACCTTACAAGAACATGGACGTCTGAAAGTTATTAAAGAAGTGAAAATTCTCAATGATTATGAATTTGAAATTATTACAGACGGTGCCCAACCAACATTAATGAATTTACTATCACGAATAGGATCAGGAATATTACCCAAAAATTACATTGAAGAAAACGGATGGGATCATTTCTTGAGCAATCCAATTGGAACAGGCCCATTTAAATTTGTGGAATGGAGAAGGGATGATCGTATAATACTTGAACCATATGAAAATTACTTTGAAGGTCGTGTACAAGGTATAGATCAAGTTGTGTTTCGAGTAATCCCAGAAGTCTCTACAAGAATTAACGAATTACTAACTGGTGGTGTGGATATCGTGACAGATTTAACACCTGATGACATGCAAAGAATTAATGCCCAAGAAGGTGTGTCGGCGGTATCTGCACCATCTCAACGAGTTGGATTCTTAGGTTTACATCACGGAGAAGAACATCCTACCTCTGATCCTAAAGTACGTGAAGCAATTGAGTTGGCTATTGATAATGAAGCAATTACAAAACAGATTTTATTAGGGGAGGCAACTCCGACACGCACTAGGATTACACCTGGGAATTTTGGCGCGCATCCAAGATTATACAACACTTACTTATATGATCCAAATCGTGCTAAACAGTTACTAGAAGAGGCTGGATATGGTGATGGACTGGAGCTAACCTTAACTCTTGCAGACAACCATTATTTAAAAGCAAATGAAATTAATGAAGTTATTGCTTCCATGCTAGCTCAAGTAGGAATTGATGTTAATATTCAGTTTGTTGACTGGAGCCGCTTTCTAGAATTAAGAAATGCAGGGGATTATGGCCAAATGTATTTTGCAGTTTATGGTAACTCTATTTTTGATTCATCAATCGGACTCCAAGAATTTGCATCAAATGTAGGATGGGATCGAGCGAGTTATAGGAATGAAGAAGTAACAGAGCTTTGGGAACAAGCTTTGAATAATATGAATTTTGATGAACGTGAAGAGCAGTATCAAAGAATACAAGAAATTGTAGCAGAGGAGCGCCCAAAAATATATTTGTATCATCAAAATGAAGTATACGGTGTCAGTGATGATGTGATTTTTACACCGAGAACGGATAGTATGCTTGTTATTAAGGATATGAGAATGCAGTAAAAAGAGGATGCATCAACGAAACGAGGTTAATACGAGAGGAAAGAATTTATAGAATCCTTACTTATCAAATACTCTTTCTTCTCGTTATTTCCGTATTTTATTCTCAAAAGTATTCAAGCATCCTGTCAGGGGGAGGAAGTTGTGACTTATATTATCAAGAAATTATTTCAGATTATACCAGTACTATTTATCATTTCCTTTGTTGTTTTTATTTTTGTAAACGTATCAGGGGATCCTGTTGTCCTTATGCTGCCAGAGGATGCCTCTAATGAGGAAATAAAAGCAATGCAAGAATCGTTAGGTCTTGATAAACCAGTTATTGTTCAGTATGGCTTATTTTTATCTAATGTTATGAAAGGGCAATTTGGTCAATCATTTGTATATAAACAAGAGGCATTACCTATTGTATTGGAGAGGTTGCCGGCTACTTTTGAATTAATGATAGCTGCAATTATAATTTCAATCCTTATCTCTATTCCACTAGGTGTACTATCAGCAATTAAAAGGAATACATTCATCGATTTATTTATTAGTGGTACCTCCGTATTAGGCAAAGCAATGCCTAACTTTTGGTTAGGATTAATGCTTATGTTAGTCTTCTCTGTGTATTTACAAATTTTACCGGTTTCGAGCAGGGGATCTTTGTTACATCTAGTGTTACCTGCTATTACAACAGGAACAGCAATGGCTGCTGAATTAACTCGTATGTTGAGATCTCAAATGTTAGATGTTCTTCATCAAGATTATATGAGAACGGCTAGAAGTAAAGGCCTAAGTCATTTTTCTGTTGTTTATAAACATGGCTTACGAAACTCCTTATTACCTGTTATTACTCTTATCGCACTAAATATATCTACTTTAGTTGGAGGGGCACTGGTTACGGAGGTTGTCTTTGCGTGGCCAGGAATTGGCCAATTGGTTATTTCAGCAGTTCATGCTAGGGATATGGCGGTTGTTCAAGCCTGTATTTTTGTAATCGCTATTTTTGTAATTGGGGCAAATTTTTTAGCTGATATACTGTATCGTGTAGTCGATCCTAGAATTAAGTATAGGTGAGGAGAAGATGTATTTTGAAAACTAATCAATTAACCTTTTTAAAATGGCTAAAAATGCTAGGGTCTAGTAAAACTGGTAGTTTAGGGGCCATAATTATTTTAACTGTTACTTTTACTGCAAGTTTCGCTTCCTTCATAGCACCTCATGATGTGTATGAGGTTAACCTTAATGCAGCCTCCCTTCCTCCTAGTTGGATGGATGGAGGAGAATCTCAGTATGTACTTGGTACTGATCGTTTAGGCAGAGATCTATTTAGTAGAGTTATCTATGGTAGTCAAATTTCATTGTTAGTTGGGATAAGCGCAGTCATTGTAGCTGGAGTAATTGGTGTTCCCATCGGATTGATATCAGGGTACTACGGGGGATTTATTGATAGCTTTTTCATGCGGATTGTTGATGCTAACATAGCTATTCCTGTTATACTCATTGCTTTATTTGTATTAGGATTTCTTAACCCCAATTTAATTATGTTTATTCTAGTTGTTGGTGTAGCGACTTGGTACACGTATGCAAGGGTAGTACGAAGTGAGGTATTAAGTTTGAAAGAAAGGGAGTTTATAAAAGCAGCAAGAGTAACAGGGGTTAGAAATAGTGTGATATTAATACGGCACTTGTTACCTAATGTTACCTCTTCCGTTATTGTTGTATCAACTCTCAGTGTGGCAACGACAATAATTATTGAATCATCATTAAGTTTTTTAGGGTTGGGTCCTAAGGCAATTACATGGGGGGCGTTATTAAGTGATGGCAGAGATTATTTGGCTACAAGTTGGTGGATTGCAACATTTCCAGGGATCGCCATTACAATTACCGTATTGGGAATCATCTTATTAGGTGATTGGCTTCGTGATGTATTAGATCCCCATTCTCATGTATAACGTATTCATTAAGTAAATTTTAGTGGTTTTACGTTAGTCGAATTGGAAAGGAGGATACTATGAAGGAATCAGAGGTTTTATTAGAAGTGAAAAACTTAAAAACACATTTTAATACAATAAACGGTGTTGTTCCGTCAGTGGAAGATGTCTCGTTTTATATTAACAAAGGTGAAAAGGTGGCTATTGTCGGGGAGTCAGGATCTGGGAAAAGTGTAACCTCTTTATCGATTATGAGACTGCTTAGTGAAACGGGAAAAATTATCGATGGTAGTATTCATTTTTGTGGTAGAAATCTCATTGAATTATCTGAAAAAGACATGCGAAAAATTCGAGGGAATGAGATTGCAATGGTTTTTCAGGAGCCTTTAAGTTCGTTAAATCCTGTTATGACAGTGGGAAAACAGATAATGGAAAGTATTCTCTTACACCAGAAAACCAGAAAACAAAATGCAAAACAGCAAGTTATTGATCTATTAAATAAAGTGGGAATACCAAGGCCAGAGAAAGTTTTCTCTTCTTACCCACATTTATTAAGTGGAGGTATGAGGCAACGTGTGATGATAGCAATGGCATTGAGTTGTCAACCAAAGTTAATTATTGCAGATGAACCGACAACTGCATTGGATGTTACGATACAGGCACAAATTTTATCTATTCTTAAGGAATTGTCGGAGCAAGAAGAGGTAGCTATTTTACTTATTACTCATGATTTAGGTGTTGTTGCTGAAGTGGCAGACCGGGTAATTGTAATGTATGCAGGACAGGTGGTAGAACAAGCAGAAATATTTTCTATTTTTGATTACCCTAAGCATCCCTATACGAAAGCATTGTTGAATAGTACACCTAAATTAGATTTTTCGCAGACGGAATTATTGTCAATAGAAGGAACTGTCCCAAGTCCAATGGAAATACCGACAGGTTGTCGTTTCTATGATAGATGTGACTTCTCGAGTGAAATATGTAAGCAAAGTCCAGAATTAAAGGAGATAACGGATGGGCATCAAGTGCGGTGTTGGTTAGTAGAGGAAGCTATTGATAATAGAATTTGATTCATTTTCTGGAGGGAAGAGATATGCCATTGAATAAGGATGCTTTACTTCAAGTTAAAGGAGTAAAGAAGTATTTTGACGTATCGGAGGGTATTTTTACAACTAAAAAAAAATATTTAAAAGCTGTAGATAATGTTAATTTTTCACTTAAACAAGGAGAAATTTTAGGTATTGTTGGTGAATCTGGTTGCGGTAAATCAACACTCGGAAATTTAATAATGCAATTAGAAAATCCTACAGAGGGAGAAATTATTTTTGATGGGATTGAACTATCAAAGCTATCTGCAAAGGAACTGAGGAGGAAAAGAAAAGATATTCAAATGATTTTCCAGGATCCATATTCTTCGTTAAATCCTAGAATGAAAGTATTTGACATTGTAGCAGAGCCATTACGTACACATAAACTAGCATCTGGCACTGATTTGAAGAAACAAGTATATGATATGTTAGAAATCGTTGGGCTAAACAATAAATATGCAAATCGGTATCCCCATGAATTTAGTGGAGGGCAGCGACAGAGAATAGGAATTGCTAGAGCTTTAACTTTAAAGCCTAAACTAATTGTTTGTGATGAACCAGTATCAGCTTTAGACGTTTCCATTCAAGCACAAATATTGAATCTGCTCCTAAAACTTCAAAAGGAATTTCAACTTACTTTAATATTTATTGCTCATGGAATACCCGCCGTAAAATATATAAGTAATAGAATTGCTGTAATGTATTTAGGGAAAATTGTAGAGATAGCAGATAAAGAACAACTATTATCAAATCCTAAACACCCATATACGGAATCATTATTATATTCTGTACCAGTGAGTCACCCTAAACTACGTAGTAACCATGAACAATCTAAATTAACTGGTGAAATGCCAAGCCCTGTAGATCCTCCACCTGGTTGTCGTTTCCACACGAGATGTCCTTATGCTGATGAAAAGTGCATGGAAGAGACTCCAGATTTGATCGAAACCCAAGATAAGGAGCATTATGTAGCATGTCATTATCCTCTATATAGAGAGAGGGTAAGTAATTCTGATTCTGTTCAAGCAATATTAGATTAAAGGAATGGAGGGAGAATATTGACATCACTTAATGACATACATGTATACTACCAAATATTTGAATCACAATTTTCAGCCAATGAATACCATGGTCATTTATATGCCAATAAAGCATTTGATGTTAAATGGGGCTCTATTCCAATTTTAATTTCAGCCCCACATACGACAAAAATGTATAGAAACGGTAGATTAAAAGATCAAGATGATTATACTGGAGCAATAGCATTACTATTACAAAGATACACGGATTGTTACGTAATATATTCTACTCGCTGTTCTGAGGAAGATCCTAATTTTGTATTGAATGGGGAATATAAAGATACGATTGAAAAAATTGTTAACTTAGGGAATATCAAGTTTATGATCGATCTTCATGGTGCGTCAGAAAATAGAGAGTTCGGTGTAGATTTAGGAACTCAACACGGAAAAATACTGAAACCTCAAGTTGTCAAACGTTTGAAGAACATATTTAGTAAATACCATGTCATGAACATAAAAGAAAATAACAACTTTCCTGCAATGCACCCTGGTACTGTTTCAGCATTTTGTTACCATCAACTTGGAGTTCCGAGTGTACAAATGGAAATTAATAAGAGATTTAGGAAACCTGATGTGGATATTCGTCTATTTATTTCATTAATTAAATCTCTTAAAGAGATTATATATAGTTTATCCTTGGAAGAATTTAATTAAGTTATGTAATTGTTTGTGGAGATATTTATAAATATTTTGAACTTTAATTGTGATCTTTAATTAATATTAAAATGGGAGACTACCTATGTACAATTATAAAAGGAAAGGAAATAGTTCAAATGAGAATAGAAAAATGGTTGGAAAATACAGTGTAAGCGCTGCCCATCCTTTAGCTGTGGATGTTGGAATGGAGATTATGAGAAAAGGAGGGAATGCAGTAGATGCGGCTATCGCTATATCTTTTGTTTTAGGTGTAGTAGAACCCTATGGTTCTGGTATAGGGGGCGGTGGTGTAATGATGATCTATGAAAATAATGGGGAAAAACCAATATTTTACGATTATAGGGAATGTGCACCATGGGTTGCTAAAACATCCAAGTCGAAAATAGGAATTCCAGGATTAGTAAAAGGGATGGAAACGATTCATAAAGACCTAGGTACATTAAATTGGAAGTCATTGATTCAACCGGCTATTCATATCGCAAAGAAAGGTTTCCATGCACATAAAGTATTAATAGAACAGCTTAAAATTGCCACACATATAGATAGAGAAGAATTAACACAGTTCTATCCTCACCAAGCACCTCTATCCCAGGGAGAACGTATTGAACAACCACTTTTAGCAGAAACATTGAGTAGGATAGCAGAAAATGGATCAGATGTTTTTTATAATGGATCAATCGGAGAGGCTATCTGCAAGAAAGTGCCTGACTTACATATAAGTGATTTAAAAAATTTCTCTATTAAGAAACGAGAAGTACTTCAAGGGAAATTTGATGATTTTGTTATTTACGGTGCACCTCCTCCTGTAGCTGGAACTATGTTGATTCAAGTATTACAAATGGCAGAAATGATCCATTTAGATAAATATTCGGTAAATAGTTCGGAGTTTATTGATAGACTTGCTCAAATTTTACGTACTTGCTATGCAGAGCGAAAAATTTATAATGCTGATCCAGACTTTAAAAAAGTAGATCAAGCCTACCTTTGTAGCATTGACTACTGTAAAACATTAGTAGAAAAAACCTTCAGAAGAAACACATCAAT
This sequence comes from Evansella vedderi, assembly GCF_030813435.1. Taxonomy (GTDB): domain Bacteria; phylum Bacillota; class Bacilli; order Bacillales; family Salisediminibacteriaceae; genus Evansella; species Evansella vedderi. Next base: position 139,598 of record NZ_JAUSUG010000016.1, read on the forward strand.
AAGTAAAAAAAATGACTCTACCATTCAAGATTATAATAATACAACTTCTTTTGTAGTTGCAGACTCAGAAGGAAGACTTGTTTCAACTACAAACACGTTAAGTGATTTATTTGGATCAGGCTTGTATGTTAAAGGCTTTTTTCTGAACAATCAAATGAGGAATTTTAGTGATTATCCTTCCGTGATGAATAACTATCAACCTGGTAAGAAGCCCCACAGTTTTATAGCTCCATCTATATTAATTAGTGAAAAAAAAGGCAACATTGCCATTGGCTCTTCTGGTGGTAAAAGAATCCCGAATATGCTTGCTAGAATATTAATAGAGCATGTCAAACATGGTTGTAACCTTCAATCTGCGACAAATGCCACTCGTTACTTTATCGATGAAAAACATATTTATTTAGAAGGTAAATTGCCACAGTCGGTTGAGAACAACCTTCTAAAAAGCGGGTATAGTATTCAGCACCATCCTGTTTCCATTTTCTACGGTGGCGTTCATAGTATAGCCTTACATCCCAAAAATAAAAATATCTGCGGTTGTGCTGATCCAAGAAGAGGTGGAAAGTGGATGGTTGCTCCTAGTACTAGTGATCACAATATGAGTTAGTATAGTATCGTGGAAACAGCTAAGGAGAACGGACTCAATCCATTTACTTATCTAACTTATCTATTTGAGACACTGCCAAATATTGATACAGAAGATGTCAATACACTTGACCAAGTTCTTCCATGGTCAGAAAGTTTACCTGAAACTTGCCGAATACAAAAGAACTAATATCATCATACAATAGTCCACACTCTGAAAAACAAATGTGGACTATTTTACGCTTACGATTTATCGTACAAAATTCAGAGGTGGGTGATTTAGTCGTTTGATATCTCTCGACGCCTTAAGGAAAACTATCACTTATTCTGAGTTAACGGGATAATTATTTTTAAAAATAGTGACTAATTTTCGTGTATGAACTTCATACAATTTTACAGATGGAATTTTTGCTCTTCCATAGTAGCATGAATGTGAGGTGGTTCGAACTTAACAAAAGGAGAGTGGAATAAGTGAGAGAAAAAGCGAATTTTACACACTTAGGTACAAAATCCGTTTGGGAAGGCGAAAAAAAACAGTTGGCACATGGGGCTACACAAGTACCGACAGTTTTCAGTGTCGGATATAGTTACAATGATTTAGATCACTGGTTAGATGTCGCCTTAGGAAAAGAAGAAGGTCATATTTATGGAAGAATGACAAATCCTACGGTGCAAGCTTTCCAAGATAAAGTCAAAGCATTAGAAAACGCTGAATCTTGTACTAGTTTTTCATCAGGAATGGCTGCAATAAGTAACACTTTATATACATTTTTAAAACCTGGTGATCGTATTGTTACAATTAAAGATACTTATGGTGGAACTAACAAAATATTTTTAGAATTCTTACCAAATATTAACGTTGATGTGGAACTATGTGATACTACGGATCATGAAAAAATGGAAAAAGAAGTGGAAAAAGGATGTAAAATTTTATACCTTGAAACTCCTACAAACCCAACACTAAAAGTTGTTGACTTAAAACGAATGATAAAAATGGCAAAATCCGTTGGCGCACTTGTTATAGTCGACAATACCTTCGCAACTCCTATCAATCAAAACCCATTACAATTAGGTGCGGATTTAATCATTCATAGTGCCACGAAGTTCTTGGGAGGTCATGCTGATGCATTAGGTGGTATCGTTTGTGGAAACGAAGATTTAGTTGATAAGATTTTTCATTATCGAGAAATAAATGGAGCTTGCCTTGACCCAATGAGTGCATATTTACTACTTCGAGGGATGAAGACACTTGAATTAAGAATTGAAAGACAAAATGAAAACGCAATGAAAGTGGCAAAATTTCTTGAGTCACATCCTAAAGTAACAAACGTCTTTTATCCAGGTCTTGAAAGCAATGAAGGACATGAGATCGCCAAGAAACAAATGAAAGGATTTGGCGGAATGTTAAGTTTTTCAGTTAAAGGAGGAATGGATGCAGTTAAAGTGTTTATGCCACAATTAAAACATGCTCATAAAGCAGCAAACTTAGGTGCAGTTGAAACAACAGTTGGTCCTCCACGAACAACAAGTCATGTAGAAAACACTCCAGAAGAACGTAAAGCCATGGGTATCCCTGAAGGACTTGTTCGTTATTCAGCTGGTATTGAAAACGTTGAGGACTTAATTAAGGACCTTGACCAAGCCTTAAGTTATATTCCTCACCAATAATCAGCTATACTTGAAGCATCATTTGTAACGGAGACGATAGGTTTAAAAAGAAGATCGCTATTTAATCGAAATAAATAGGATGAGGTTACATTCATAAATTGATCCCTTCCCCTGATACGGAGAGTGTATTTTACATTCTCCGTATTTAGATGTAAACTGCTATTTTTCCCATAACTGAAACGGTTAAACGCCACCATTTAATATTGAGAAGTTTACTTGTATGAAGTGTCACATCAACATTTAAAAGAATTACCATGACAAAGGTTCTTATTTAAAAACCGGGTCCTAGATTAGGTTTCCTGTTTAATAATTACGACACTTAATATTAAAACTACAATTTGGATTTTTAATCATCTCTAGCATCTCTTGTATTAATTCTTGTAGAATCCTGACTGTGAAAAAATTATTTTATTATTTTTCCATAACAAAAAACCTGTTAATAAACCTGGAATCACAAAAAGCATAGGTAAAAACACTGGTCCAAATAAGATCCCGAAAATTTTGATTTTGGAAGAATAAATTAAATCAACCGTTACAAAATATGCTGAAAAGACAAAGGGTAGAAAGGAAAAGGGGATTGATTCCCCATTTGCATCCTTAAAGGCATCCCACATCGCAATATAAACAAGGATAGGACATTAGCCATTGATAATTAGTTTTTTCAATCTTTCTTATTGAGTTTATTAAAATTGACCATATAAATCCATATAAAAATTTGTAATGCTTGACTTAAGAATTCACGAACCTCAGCGTGAGCAGAAGTTGTCAAAGCTACACCATAAACAGATAATCCTACTTTAGACATGTTTTTAAGATAATATAAATAAAAAGCATCCGAATATAAGCGCGAAGCAGAGGTATTTACATCATCTTCTGTAAATCCCATTGGTATTGGTTGATTATCACTTTTAAGTATATCTATACTTTTCTGTAAATTCTTTTGGGATACTTTAAGTGCAAATTCTAGTATCTATTTTACTTCTAAGTCATCTACATTTGCTAAAAAATAGTTCATAACACAAATAGAGAAACTGTTATTTTGGTAGCTACTCCACATTACAGATATTTCTGAAGATGTTAGTCTTGAACTAGAATCTGTTGTCATAATATATCCTCCATTTTATTTTCATCTCAGCTTTTTAGCTAAGTATCATAACTCCGGGAACGAACGGATTAGGTAACGAAATAAAAGCTCTGCCATGGGGGTCGTTCTCTCTAGCTATTGTTATAAAAGATCAACCCAAATGTAAAACTAATCTTTATGAAGGTGGTTCATTGAAGAACCGGGATTAGTACGCAGTGTTAGATACAATAAAAACAAGGATCAGTTTATTAATATTTGAGCTAATATAACCAGCTTTTCCTTTTATTTTTCTGTTCTAAGAATAATTGGTATCCGTAAATGACAATGGAATAAAAAATGTATGTAATAAAAATTTGTTGAGGTTTAAAATTAACAAATTTAAACAGCCATTCCCCTTTTGACTATAATAATATTTAGTAAGATTTAAGTGTCTTCCCTAGTTGGTATGATCGTACTTTAATATATTTGTTGAATTTTAAAATAATTATACTAACAAAAGCTAGTTTTATTTATGTATTTGACTAACCGGGACTTTTACCTTCAGAAGAGGTAAGTAAAAAAATAAATGAAAAATTCATTTACATGAATGAATTTCATAAATCTCGGCCCTTATGGGCCAAGGGTTTCAAAGCATGAAAAAAGGAGTACCTCCCCAAATGTCGAATTTAGTAAGTGACC
>NZ_JAUSUG010000017.1 GCF_030813435.1 Evansella vedderi
TCATAAAAGCCGAGCGACGAGCGTGCCATCAATAAACCAAAGGTCGCTCTTTACCTTTGGAGGCAGTCTCTCGAAAAGATGGCAAAGCCGTCGCCGGAAAGTTTTTGTAGAGAAGGGAGAGGGAAATGGAAGTAATTGAATCTATTAATAATACAAAAGTAAAGCACTGGAAAAAGCTGCATACAAAAAAAGGCCGAGAAAACGTTGGACAATTTTTAATTGAGGGAATTCACCTTATTGAGGAAGCATTAAAAGCCCATCTTCCTATTAAAGAACTTATTGTCGAAGCGGATAAGGAAATACCTCCGGAATGGAGAGTATCAGAAGTACCACAAGTTTATGTAACAAGAAGAGTATTAAATGAAATTAGTGAAACAGAAACTCCACAAGGTTTTATTGCTATATGTGACCTTCCAGATAATAAAAATTTACCGTTGGAGGACGGGAAATTTCTATTTATTGACGGAGTCCAAGATCCGGGCAATGTGGGCGCTATGATTCGAACGGCAGATGCCGCTGGATTGTCAGGAGTAGTCATGGGAGAAGGTAGTGTTGATTCCTTTAACGGAAAAGTAATTCGGGCAACACAAGGATCATTATTTCATTTACCTGTTCAGAGAATGAATTTATTAGATGCAGTTCAGCTTTGTAAGGAAAATAATATCCCTGTTTTTGGTACATCCCTTGAAGGAAGTACTTACAATGCCATTGAACCTCAGGAACATTTTGCCCTCATTATGGGAAATGAGGGGAGCGGGGTAAACCCAACTTTATTAGCTCAATGTGATCAAAATCTATATATTCCCATACACGGGAAAGCAGAATCTTTAAACGTAGGAATTGCTGCTGGAATATTACTTTATCATTTACGTGGTTAGCTTAGATAAAAAAGTTTTAAAAGAGTTTGCTTAAAGAACAAAAAACTTATATAATAATTAGGAAAATTGGAAGAACAAATGATACATAAAGACGATGATAGAGAGTAGTACGTTGATACATCCCCTTTCAGGGAGGAAATGTCTTAGACTGGAAGCATTTCTAAGTGGGAAACAGCAGAATTCACTCTGGAGTTGACACTGGAGCACAAGCTTGGCTTGTGAAGGTGATCCGGTTTTAGAAGTCCGTTATCTTCATTTTGAGTGAATGGAAAAGAACAAGATTCCTTTAAGCTATCTTCTTCTCCATTAACAAGGGTGGTACCGCGAGCTTTCGTCCCTTTTTAGGACGAGGCTCCTTTTTTATGCTTGGAGAAGCCGAAGGCGTCCGCCTATAGTGTATCCAAGCCATTGTAACAGATTTAATCTAACTTAAATGATTCAAATAAAAGGAGGAAAACCGATGTTAGACCGTCTGCAAGAATTGAAAGACGAGGCAATTCAGAAAGTAAATGAAGCCAATTCAGTGAAGGAATTAAAGGATTTACGTGTTGCATATTTAGGAAAGAAAGGTCCTATTACAGAAGTGTTAAAGGGAATGGGAAAACTCTCTGCTGAAGAACGCCCAAAAGTGGGGCAAATGGCTAATGAAGTTCGAGAAGCAGTTGCTGATCTGATTAATGAGAAAGAAACAAAACTAGAGGAAGAGGCACTAGTTGCTAAGCTTCGAGAGGAAAGCATTGATGTAACCTTGCCAGGAAGACCAGTTGGCAAAGGGAGTAAGCATCCCCTTACCTCTGTAATTGAAACTATTGAAGATATTTTTATCGGGATGGGCTTTACTGTAGCAGAAGGTCCAGAGGTAGAGACAGATTACTATAATTTCGAATCACTAAATTTACCGAAGGATCACCCTGCCCGTGATATGCAGGATACATTTTTTATTACAAATGATTTACTTTTACGTACCCAGACGTCTCCAGTACAGACGAGAACAATGGAGAAGCATGAAGGACGGGGACCTGTTAAAATCATTTGCCCAGGTAAAGTGTACCGACGTGATGAGGACGATGCCACTCATTCACACCAATTCATGCAAATCGAAGGTCTTGTGGTGGCAGAAGGTATTCGAATGAGTGATCTAAAGGGAATATTTGAGCAGTTCGTAAAACGCTATTTCGGACAAGATAGGGAAATTCGTTTACGCCCAAGCTTCTTTCCTTTTACAGAACCATCTGCTGAATTAGATGTTTCTTGTGCCATTTGTGCAGGTAAAGGCTGTCGTACATGTAAACATACTGGCTGGATTGAGGTATTAGGTTCAGGAATGGTACATCCAAATGTACTAAGCATGGGAGGATTTGATCCAGAAAAATACTCCGGTTTCGCCTTTGGGATGGGTGTAGAGCGTTTCGCTATGCTAAAGTACGGTATTGATGATATACGCCATTTTTATACAAATGATACGAGATTTTTATCTCAATTTAATCGGGTTTAATGGTTAATAGAATCAATGTAACAAATTATTATTTTTAGGGCACTCCCATGGATTAGATAAATAAGCATTGTTTGGAATGAGCGGAAACCCTCGAGACTCCTGCGGGAGAATATCAAGGCGAGACACCGCAGGGATGAAGGACCGAGGAGGCTTGTCAGATCACCCGTGGAAAGGGAGAGGGTTGTAGCGAATGATAACTATATTCGTATTTTCATGGACCTACAGTAAAAAAAGTTAAAGGGAATTTAGAAGGAGGAAATAATGTGTTAGTATCCTATCAATGGCTAAAAAAGTATATAGACATAGATGATTTAACCGCCGAAGAAGTAGCGGAGAAACTTACGCGAAGCGGCGTAGAGGTTGACCTTGTTCATTCCATGAATAAAGGGGTCAAAAACATTGTTGTAGGTAAAGTGTTGGAGTGTGAGAAACACCCTGAAGCCGATAAATTAAACCTTTGTCAGGTGGATATCGGTGAAGATGAATCAGTACAAATCGTCTGCGGTGCAGCTAATGTAGCGAAAGATCAGCATGTAGTGGTTGCAAAGGTTGGTGCCCGTCTGCCAGGTGGGATGAAAATTAAACGTGCAAAGCTGCGAGGACAGACTTCGGAAGGGATGATCTGTTCGCTGCAGGAATTAGGTTACGAAGGTAAGCTTGTTTCTAAAGAGTATACAGAAGGAATTTTTCCGTTCCCAACAGAAATGACTCCAGGGGAAGATGCAATGGAAGCATTAAACTTAGGTGATCAAGTTCTCGAATTGGATCTAACACCGAACCGAGCAGATTGCTTAAGCATGATTGGAACAGCCTACGAGGTTGGTGCTATTCTTGGCCGTGACGTAAAATTACCAGAAACAACTATGGAAAGAGGGCAGGAAAATGCGTCTGATTATGTATCTGTAAAGGTGGATGCAAATGAAGATAATCCGTACTATGGTGCGATTATGATAAAGGATGTAACCATTGCCCCATCTCCTCTATGGCTGCAAACAACGTTAATGGCAGCAGGGGTACGTCCTATTAATAATGTGGTAGATATCACGAACTACGTTCTTTTAGAGTACGGGCAGCCATTACACGCCTTCGACTATGACCGTTTTGGTTCGGAGGAGGTATTAGTACGCCGGGCTAAGGACGGAGAAAAGATAACCACATTGGATGATGTGGAGAGAACGTTGACTGCCGATTACCTTGTTATCACAAATGGAAAAGAACCGGTGGCCCTTGCTGGAGTAATGGGTGGAGCAAATTCAGAAGTACAATCTGATACAAAGAATATTTTATTAGAGGCTGCCTACTTTAAAGGGACCACTATCCGTAAAGCATCTCGCGAATTGGGATTACGCAGTGATGCTAGTGCTCGATTTGAAAAGGGAGTGGACCCAAGCCGTGTAAGAGCTGCTGGAGAAAGGGCAGCAAAAATGATTGCAGAAATTGCTGGCGGTACCGTTCTTTCTGGTATTGTGGAATTTAACGAGCTAGATGTAACCCCTAAGGAAGTAACTATTACATTAGGAAAAATTAACGGTGTTTTAGGTACTTCTATTGATACAGATACAGTAAAAGAAATCTTAAGTAAGCTTCAATTTACTTTTGAATTAGAAGGGGAAATGTTCCGTATTTTCGTACCGACACGTCGTCAAGACATTCAAATTGAAGCGGATATTGTGGAAGAAGTGGCTCGTTTGTACGGCTACGATAATATTCCAACCACGTTGCCAAATACTGCAACTACACCTGGCGGCTTAACGGAGGTTCAAGCTAAGAAGCGCAAGGCACGTCGTTTCCTTGAGCATGCTGGTGTAAACGAAGCAGTGAGTTACTCTTTAACTACAGGGGAAAAGGAATCTCATTTCCATGAAGATGCAGATAGCCTTTCAAGGGTAAAGGTAGCGTTGCCAATGAGTGAAGAAAGAAGTACCTTACGTACTACTTTACTGCCACATTTATTAGACGCATTGAGTCATAATAAAAATCGCAGTAATTTAAATGTGAGTCTATATGAGATTGGCTCTGTATTCCATACGGAAGAGGAAACAATTACAAAGCAACCTATGGAAACAGCCATGCTTTCTGGTGCATTTATGGGCCTTTGTTACGAGCACAGTTGGCAAGGTGAGAAAAAGGCAGTTGATTTCTTTGTAGTAAAGGGAATAGTGGAAGGGTTACTTAAAGAACTGAAGATGGAAGGTGACGTTCAATTTGTTCAAAGTGAACCAAAGGGTTTCCACCCAGGAAGAGCAGCCAAACTATTAGTAAACGGAAAAGAGATGGGGGTTCTTGGTCAAATTCATCCATCTGTAGCTAAGGAATGGTCTTTACCTGAAACCTATGTATTTGAATTAAACTTCCATGCATTAGTGGAAGGTAAGGGTAAAGAAATACGTTACTCGCCAATCCCAAGGTATCCAGCAATGGATCGTGATATTGCTTTAGTTCTTGATGAGACCGTAAAAGCAAGTGAAGTGGAAAAGGTAATTGTGGAATTCGGAGGAGATTTATTGAAAAATGTAGCACTCTTTGATTTGTATCAAGGGGAGCATTTGGAAGCAGGTAAGAAATCATTAGCCTTCTCCTTACGTTACCAGGATCCAGAAAAAACACTGACAGAGGAAGAAGTAACAAAAGTACACGAAAGTGTATTAGCCGGCTTAGAAGAACGTTTAGGAGCAACTTTAAGATCATAATCTGTCACAAAATTGTGCGGGACCCGGTCCCGCACAATTTTAATTTCATAAGACAATAGAAGCATAGATCATAAAATTTGAAGGAGTTAGATTGCGATGATTAATGTTTCTAGTATAGAGTTAATTCAGGAAGAAAAACCATACGCATACAATGTTGTATTTACAGTTAATAATAGTGAGATCAAATATGCTACGGATATAGTTTATTCTAGTAAATATAATTACTGGCTCGCAAACCCATTTATCACACATGAATTATCATCACTCCTAATGGGACACCATTGTCCTCAATGCAGGGAGGTGAAAATTGCATGTTTAACCTTATGCGGCCTACATGTGGAGGTTACAAAGGGGATTATTGAACACCCATCATTCCAACAATACATCGTGAACGAATTAAGCTTTTTAACTTTAGAACGTTTTCCGACAGAGCTTCATATTGAAACTAGCCGTAAAAAATGGGATCAAATAACTTACAATAATGCAGCCCATAAAATCTTAAGAAAAGTCTCTGTTTAATGTTTAATATAGACTGATTTCGTAACCCATGTTGCTTTATTAAATTTACCTAAAACAATAGTCTTTTAGAAACCCGCTTAATATAAAATTATAGCTAGTTAAAAATTTTTTCAGGAGGTTTGAAAATGAAATTTGCTTTTATTTCGGATATTCATGGTAATGCCGTAGCCTTACAAGCGGTACTAGAGGATATAGAGATACAAAACGTTGATCAAATCATTGTCCTTGGGGATATTTGTTATCGCGGACCAGAGCCCAAAAAGGCTTTAGAGCTTACACGTTCATTACAGACAACAGTTATTAAAGGGAATGCGGATGAATGGATTGTCCGCGGTATTAGGCACGGGGAAGTTCCTGATAAAGCTGTAGATTTGATGAACAAAGAAAGGGATTGGAGCATTGAAAAGCTTTCAGAGGAAGAAATAGATTATCTGCGAAGCCTCCCAACAGAAGCTTCCCTTAAGCTTACGGAGAACATAGAAATACACGTTTTTCATGCTACACCTAAGAGTTTATTTGATGTTGTTCAACAAGATGAAAGTAGTGCTGCTATTAAGGAAAAGTTAATGGGACATCCTTCAGCCAAATTATTTATCTACGGCCATATTCATTTTCCTTATCTCCGCTTTTTTGACGGGAAGGTTGTTGCCAATACGGGAAGTGTTGGTCTCCCCTTTGATGGAACACCACTAGCCTCCTATTTAATTGTTGAAGGAGAAGGGGATTATTTCAATATGGCGATTCGGCGGGTACCATATGACCTTGATAAGGTAATAAGGCAATACGAAGAAAATAACTATCCAAATATGGAGATGATGACCAGTATTGTTCGAAACGGAAAATTGCCAAATTAAAAAAATATTAATAAAAAGAGGCTGGGACATAACTAAAGTGTTTAATCGGAAATACGAACAATACACTACCTTAGGGAAGTATATTTCCGAAGCGGGTAGATTGCACCTACATCAAGTTTGTTCGGATTTCTTATTAGTAAAAATACTTTTGTCCCAGCCTCTTTCTTCTAGTCTAAGTGTTTGATCTCATTTAAAACTCTCTATGAACGCAAACTCTCATCCAAACTTACACCCCTGCTTTTTTCGTATTAGCAAAATGCCATTTTGTGCACCGGTATAGGGTATCTTGCCCCTTTTGACGAAGGATTTCCCGGGCAGCTTGGTCTACCTTAGGACCTGCTCCCTTAGGTAAAGGTAGGCCGATTTCAGCTTCTAACTTATCCATTTCATTTAAAAAGGAAAATCTGGCAAGTACGGAAGCGGCTGCTACAGATGGATGAATATTCTCCGCCTTAGTAGCAAAGTAAATGGGTTTCTCAGAAATCCATGCTTTTTTCTTCCCTTTTAAATATTCAAAATAACGTTCAGGCTGGACAAACTGGTCAATAAATACTCCATCGAAGTCTACCTCGTCTTCCGAACATTTTTTCATGACATTAGTAATAGCTTGATGATGTAGAAGGGCTTTCATTTGACCTTGATTCATTCCCTGCTCCTGAAGCTCATTATATTTCTCATTCTTCAACACAAGCAAGCTGTATGTACAATGCTTGACCAACCGAGGGGCAAGCTCACGTATGGTGGTATCAGTAATGCTTTTAGAATCACGAATTCCCCAGCCCTCAATTGTTTTCATTTGCTCCTTACTTAAGTGAACACATACGACTGTCATTGGTCCAAAGTAATCTCCTGTACCTGTTTCATCACTCCCTAGTAAAACTAGGTCTGTTACATTATGTGGCGGCTTATAATTATGATTATCTACTGAGGAAGTACTGTTTTTTTTCTTTGCAGAAGTATCATTTTTACTTGTCTTTTTTCCATTCCAACGGCTTGCCTCATTACTGGCATCTTTCCCTTGAAATAAAACTTTCCCTGATTTATAAGCGGTGATCATACAGCCTTTTGTTTTTGCTGCAAAAACGGCACCCTTTGGTGGATTGCTCTTTAAATCTGCACTATAGTGGGAATTCATCTCTGTTAATGTTTTGTTCGTTACTTGAATCACTTCATAACTCAAATGTATACACCCTTTCCATCAACATCAGTACCAGTTCTCTTCACAGTATAGACAACCTTCCTTGATACGTCACTGATTTTTTGAGAAAAAATATCTTCCAGAGTAGAATAACAAAAAAACGAATATCTAGGTTCAATTTCCCCTTTTTCCATTCTTCTTTCATCTTTATATTTCCATACACAGTCTGTCATGTTATGATATAAATTAGGATTTCTATGACGAATGGAGGCCTTGTGAGTGGAAGAGGAACACGAAAAGCGTCGAACCAGTGTGACAATTTATGGTCAACAATATACCATCGTCGGACAAGAAAACCCGGAGCAAGTAAAGAAGGTTGCAGAACTTGTTGATCGTAAAATGAGAGAGTTAAAAAGTAAAAATCCTTATTTAGATTCAAATAAATTAGCTGTCTTAACAGCAGTCAACATTGGGAATGATTATCTATCATTGTTAAAGTCAGATAAAGAAGAGAAAGATGGGGATTAATAGAGATGCTGAGTTTTTTGTTGTTTTTTGCATTAGTTGTCAGCTTTTTTGTAGGATTTCGCCGTGGAATCATTTTGCAATTGATTCACTTGCTGGGTTTCGTGGTAGCCTTTATTGTGGCCTATCTGTACTATCAGGATGTGGCACATTACATAAGATTGTGGATTCCATTTCCACAGCTGTCATCCGATTCAGGATTAACTTTATTAGTAGAAGCCTTTAGCTTTGAAAGAGTCTACTATAATGGTATTGCCTTTGCTATCTTATTTTTTGCAACAAAGATTATCATGCAAATAGTAGGATCCTTGTTTGATTTCTTGGCTCATTTGCCAATTTTAAATATGATTAATCGTTGGCTCGGGGGGATTTTAGGTTTTATTGAGGGATTACTAGTAATTGTTGTTCTATTACATTTAGGAGCACTTATCCAAATAGAATTTATCCAAGAGCATATCCAGAACTCATCCTTTGCACAAATGATATTTGAATATACACCTATTATTTCAAACCAAATTAAGGAGCTTTGGATGGATACGATGTAATAGCATATTAAGAAGCAATGATCTTTTATCTGTTTTAACTCCTTTGCTTTTATGAGCAGAGTGGAAAAAATGGAAAACAGATCATTGCTTTTTGGTTTAGTGATAGTTATTTTTATATTACCCCATATTGGTTGCACCTGTGGGGATGATAAGGCTATGATGAAAAAGATAAATATTGTTAAGGTTGTTTTTTAACTTTGTTGCGTAAAAGCTTGGAGCAGCGGAAGGTGGCGACTCCAGCGGGAAAAGCAACAGCTGAAGACTCCGGAGGGTGTTTTTCCGGTGGAGGCTGAAGCGTTGCCCGTGGGCTGCCTTTAGGCGGAATTGGTCCGCCTATAGCGTATCCAAGCTATCACTCAGCTTTTTCTTGTGAGGTGTCTTTATGAATAAAAAGGATGTTATTAATGCTCTTGAAACAATTGCTATATATTTAGAAATTAAAGGAGAAAACACCTTTAAGGTTTCTGCCTACCGTAAAGCGGCTAATGCTTTAGAACGGGATGAACGTACAATGAAGGAAATTGGGGATCCTTCCAAGCTACAAGGTATAGGAAAAGGAACTGCTTCTGTGATCAATGAATTAGTTGAAACAGGGGAATCTTCCTTATTAAACGAATTAGTGGAAGAACTTCCTTCAGGCTTGCTTCCTTTATTAAAGCTTCCAGGCCTTGGGGGGAAAAAGATTGGTAAATTATATCAAGAATTAAATGTTACGGATGTCGATTCCCTGCGGAAGGTTTGTGAAGAAAATAAAGTACAAGTACTGCCAGGCTTTGGCGAAAAAACAGAAGAAAAAATTCTTGCAGCTATTAATGTGTTTGGGCAACGGCCTGAACGTTTGACCTTAGCGCAAATGATTCCAGTGGCTGAACTCATTAAAAAACGCCTTGAACATATGAACTCCATAATCAGATATGAACTTGCTGGCAGTTACCGGCGTGCAAGAGAAACGGTGAAGGATTTAGACTTTATTATCTCTACGGATGACCCAGAAGCTGTAGGTGAGCAGCTTGTATCCATGGATAATATAAAAGAAGTAATCGGACATGGGGGTACGAAGGTAAGTGTAGAACTACAATTTGATGATCTTATCGTTTCCGTAGATTTTCGAATGGTTAAAGATGAAGCTTTCCCCACTACATTGCACCATTTCACTGGCTCTAAGGACCACAATGTTCTCATGCGTCAAAGGGCAAAGGAAAATGGGGAAAAAATAAGCGAATATGGAGTAGAAAATGAAGAGACGGGTATAGTTAGAACTTTTAAAAGTGAAGAGGATTTTTTCAAGCACTTTGGTTTAACCTACATCCCTCCAGAAGTAAGGGAGGGGAAAGAGGAGCTAATAGCATTTGAAGAAGGAAATAAAAAATATGATCTAATAGAAGAAAAGCATATTCGTGCTGATTTACACATGCACACAACATGGAGCGATGGTGCCAATTCATTGGAAGAAATGATTGAGGCCTGTCTAAATATGGGCTATGAATATATGGCTATTACAGACCACTCGAAGTATTTACAAGTAGCAAATGGGTTAACAGTAGAAAGGTTAAAACGCCAGCACGAGGAAGTTCGTAAATTAAATGAGAAATACGATGGCATTACTATTTTTACAGGGATTGAAATGGACATTTTGCCCGATGGAACGTTAGACTATGAAGATGAGATTCTTCGGGAAATAGATTTTGTCATTGCATCCATTCACTCTGCATTTCAGCAAAGTGAAGAGAAAATTATGAAACGTTTAAAATCGGCAATGGAAAACCCTTATGTGGATATGGTTGCTCATCCTACAGGGAGGGTATTAGGACGTCGTGACGGTTATCCTGTAAACATGGAACAACTCATTCAAATGGCAGTAGATACGGATACTATTCTAGAACTTAATGCTAATCCCAATCGTTTAGATTTATCAGCGGAATGGGTGAAAAAAGCACAAGAGGCTGGTGCGTTAATTTCTATTAATACGGATGCTCATCGGTTATCGTGGCTGGACCACATGCCAATCGGTGTGAAAACTGCAAGGCGTGGGTGGTTGAAAAAGGAAACTGTTGTCAATACATGGACAGCAGAAGAACTACAGAAATATATAGGTAATAGATGATGGAGGTGACCCTAGTGTTGGATAGGGTTTGTCGCATATTAGAATACGATAAAATGAAAGGGCAGCTAATAAAGCATGCTAGCAGTTCCTTAGGAAAACAAAGGGTGGAAATGTTAAAGCCTTCCTTTAATATGGAAGAGATTCGTCATGCACAAAAAAGCACGTATGAAGGTACAAAGGTCCTCCGACTTAAAGGACAGGCACCTTTAGGTGGAATTAGGGATATTCGAGCCTCCATAAAGCGAGCAAGAATTGGCGGTATGTTAAACGAATTGGAGCTATTAGATGTGGCTTCAACCATCTTTGGAAGTAGACGCTTTAAAAGCTTTGTGGAAGGGATGCTGGAGGATGAAGTGGAGCTTACCATTCTTCCAGAATTAGTGGATCAAATAATTCCTCTGACAGATTTAGAAAGGGAAATAAAGCACGCTATTGATGAAAATGGCGATGTGCTAGATTCTGCAAGTCCTGTACTGCGGACTATTCGACAGCAAATACGTTCCCATGAATCCAGTGTCCGTTCTAAGCTTGAAAGTATTACTCGGTCTTCAAGTGGAAGAAAAATGCTGTCTGATGCGATTATTACAATTCGAAATGACCGTTTCGTTATTCCTGTCAAACAAGAATATCGTGGACATTTTGGAGGGATGGTCCATGATCAGTCAGCTTCAGGGGCAACATTATTTATTGAACCGAATTCTGTGGTTCAAATAAATAATCAATTACGAGAAGCAAGGGTGAAGGAAAAACAAGAAATTGACCGAATTCTCCATGCCCTCTCTACCCTCGTTAGTGAGGCTTATGAAGAATTGAATACGATAGTGGAGGTTATGGCAGAGATAGATTTTATTTTTGCAAAGGCCCTTTATAGTAATGAATTAAATGCCTCTCAACCGCAACTTAATGATGATGGTTATATACAAATGAAAAAAGCTCGTCATCCTCTTATTCCAAGTGATGAAATTGTTCCAATTGATATTGAAATGGGTAAGGAGTATTCCTCCCTTGTTATTACAGGCCCCAATACCGGGGGGAAAACCGTAACGTTAAAAACAGTTGGGTTATTGACGTTAATGGTTCAGTCAGGGTTGCAAATTCCATGTGAAGAAGGCTCTACCGCTGCAGTTTTTGAGCAAATATTTGCGGACATCGGGGATGAACAATCTATTGAACAAAGCTTAAGTACATTTTCTTCCCACATGGTTAATATTGTGGATATATTGGATCGTGTAGACCATCGTTCGCTCGTATTATTTGATGAACTTGGTGCGGGAACAGACCCTACTGAAGGAGCAGCCCTTGCCATCTCCATTTTAGATTATGTTTATAATGTAGGGGCAAAGGTTATTGCCACCACTCACTACAGTGAATTAAAAGGGTATGCCTATAACCGTGAGGGTGTAATGAATGCAAGTGTAGAATTTGATGTGGAAACATTACGCCCAACGTACCGTTTGTTAATCGGCGTACCAGGTCGAAGTAACGCTTTTGCCATTAGTAAGCGATTAGGGTTAAGTGATATCATTATTGAAGATGCAAAATCCCATATTGGAGCAGATACAAACAAAATAGAGAAAATGATCTCATCGTTAGAAGACAGTCGTAAACAAGCGGAACGGGAAAACGAAGAGGCTCTCAGATATAGGGAAGAAGGAGAGCGACTTCACCGTGAATTAGAGCAAGCATTCCAAAAGTTGGAGAAAGAAAAGGAAAAGATATTAAAGGCGGCTGAAGAAAAGGCGAAAGAATCTGTTGAAAAAGCTAAATTAGAAGCAGAAGCCATTATTTCTGAGCTTAGGGAAATTCAAAAAAATAATCCTCAAATAAAGGATCATGAGTTAATTGCTGCAAAGAAAAGGCTAGAGGAAGCACAGCCTCATTTAGTAAAGCGTGAAAAGGATAAGCCGAAGCCTTCTGTTAAAGACAAAAAGAAAAAACTTATTCCTGGTGATGAGGTAAAGGTAATTAGCTTTGATCAAAAGGGACATATTGTTGAAAAAATAAATGACAAAGAGTATTTAGTACAGCTTGGTATGATGAAAATGAAGGTAAAGGTGGAGGACCTCCTTTATATAGACCGACCCAAACAGGTGGAAAAGAATCCACTTTCAACTGTCAGGGGGAAGGACTCACATGTTAAAACAGAACTGGACCTTCGAGGTGAGCGATTCGAGGATGCCATGCTTGAAGTAGAAAAATATTTAGATGATGCCGTTTTAGCAGGCTATCATCAAGTATCTATCATTCATGGAAAAGGTACAGGTGCCCTCAGAAAAGGGGTTCAGGAATTGTTGAAGCGACATAGAAATGTTAAAGAGACAAGAATGGGCAGTGCCGGTGAAGGCGGTTCAGGGGTTACCGTTGTAGCATTAAAATAGGGGGAATCATAATGGACAGTTTCTTCCAGCATGATTATATTTACACGGCGGGGATGTACAGCCTCGTCGTCATTGCACTTATTGTATATTTAACAGTCTTTGAATTCGTTACTAAATATAAGACGTGGACAGAAATTAAAAATGGAAATATAGCTGTAGCATTGGCAACTGGTGGAAAGATTTTTGGAATTGCCAATGTGTTTCGTCATTCGATCATGCATAATGATTCCGTTATTTCTATGCTTGGGTGGGGAACCTTTGGGTTTGCTCTCCTCGTTTTTGTTTATTTCATATTCGAATTTCTTACACCAGGCTTTAAGGTAGATGAAGAATTGCAAAAGGATAACCGGGCGGTGGGGTTGGTTTCTTTTATGTTATCTGTTGCACTATCCTATATTATCGGAGCCAGTATCCGTTAAATACTTCATATTGGAAAAATATAGTTAAACCACTCGTGTAAATAGAATGGTAAAATACTAGAGAAAACTCGTTAAATTAGAATAAGGTGATTATAGTAATGGAAACATTGTGGAAAGTTCTCATTGGTTGCTGTATTTTATTTATGGTTTCAGGAATTGTCTATATTGTGTTTTTTGAATAATCCTTGTACTAAACTGATAAGTCCCCTTTCTAAGTAACGAAAGGGGGACTTTATTTATTCTAGGCTGATTTCGCCTACATTGTTGCGTTTGCTGAAGCTTGGAGAAGGGGAAGACGGAGACTACAGTTGCCTGCGAAACCAGGACGGTGACATTACGCCTGTAGGGTATCCAAGCTAAATATATGATACGAAAAACCAACTGTTGTTTTTATACGACAAGTAAACGCAGTAAACAGCCTTTGGATAAAATCTTAGCATGTGATACGTATTTCCCCGTATAAATAGTAATAGTGGTTAAAGTAGAACTTTAGGGGGGGAATATTCTAAAAATTTAAACAAATGTATTTCATTTTGTATGCGTTTTCATTAAAATAGGAAGTAGAGGAGAATGCCTGTCGATGAAAAGGGAGCCCCATCTAGAATCCTGTTTGGGTCAACTTTTCATGGAGAAAAAACTTTTAAAAAGGAGAGATCATTTTTTTATAAGGGAGGAAAACGATGATGGAAACATTAACAGAGAAACCTTGGTTTAATTACTACCCTGCAGAAATTCCTAAGTCACTTGACTATGAAGTGGCTACATTACAAAGCTACTTAAAAAGGGCAGCAGAGCGTTTTCCAGATAAGACTGTTCTTGATTTTATGGGAAAGGAAATGACTTATAAAGAGGTTTACAAATCAGCATTAAAGCTGGCAAATCAACTTCGATCTCTGGGGATAGAAAAGGGAGATCGTGTATCCATCATGCTTGCTAATACACCACAAGCGGTTATTGCTTATTATGGTGCTCTTTTTGCTGGAGCAATTGTAGTACAAACAAATCCATTATATGTGGAACGGGAAATCGAACATCAAATGACCGATTCCGGTTCTAAAGTAATGATTTGCTTAGATCTTGTTTATCCAAGGGTAGCGAAGGTGAAAGAGAAGACGCAGCTGGAGCATATCATCGTGACAGGTATTAAGGATTATTTACCCTTCCCAAAAAACTTGATCTATCCATATATTCAGAAAAAGAATACCGGTATTACAGTAAACCTACAGTATAATCATCGCCTTCATTCCTTTGTAGACTTAATAAAGAAAGGAGCAGCAAAGGAAATTGAGTTAAATATTGACCCGAAGGAAGATTTGGCGCTTCTTCAATATACTGGTGGAACGACAGGTCCGGCGAAAGGGGTGATGCTCACTCATTATAACCTAGTGGTAAACACGCAGCAGTGTCAATGTTGGATGTACGAAGCGAAGGAAGGGGAAGAAGTGATTTTAGCAGCACTTCCATTCTTTCATGTTTATGGTATGACAACAGTAATGAATCTGTCTATTCGAATGGGTTTTAAGATGATCATTATGCCTAAGTTTGAACCTAAGGATATATTAAAGGCTATTGAAAAGCACAAAGCAACATTGTACCCTGGGGCACCGACAATGTATATTGGACTTTTAAATCATCCAGATATCAAAAAACGTGATTTATCGTCCATAAAAGCATGTATAAGCGGATCAGCTCCTTTACCTTTAGAGGTTCAGAATCAATTTGAACAAATCACAGGTGGACGGCTTGTGGAAGGCTATGGATTAACGGAAACATCTCCTGTAGCCGTTTCTAACCTTATCTGGGAACATAGAAAGACTGGAAGTATTGGTATTCCATGGCCAGATACGGATGTTTCTATCCTTTCAGCTGAAACGGGAGATATAGCGAAGCCTGGTGAAATTGGAGAGTTAATGATAAAAGGTCCACAAGTGATGAAGGGCTATTGGAATCGTCCCGAGGAAACACAGGCTACCTTTAAAGATGGTTGGTTCTTGACGGGGGATATGGGATATATGGATGAAGATGGCTTCTTCTACATTGTTGATCGGAAGAAAGATATGATTATTGCAGGGGGATTCAATATATATCCACGTGAAATTGAAGAAGTTCTTTATGAACATGAGGATATTCAGGAAGCATGTGTTATCGGGGTTCCTGATCCATACCGTGGGGAGACGGTAAAAGCCTTTATCGTTCCTAAGGAAGGTCGAACAATTTCCGAAAAAGAATTAGAAGAGTTTTGCCGTAAACATTTAGCAGCTTATAAGATTCCTCGTTTATACGAATTTAGAAAGGAATTACCAAAAACCATGGTAGGAAAAATACTTAGGCGTGTCCTTGTGGAGGAGGAAAAGAAGAAAATAACAGAAGCTGCGAATCAATCAGAAAACGAAGACGCTAAGTAGAAGTAAGAGGCTAACCCTTATATCAAGGGGAGCCTCTTTTTAATATTCATAAAAGATTATATTGTTATTAATAACAGCCTGACGTTATTATTTTTAAAAAACAATTATTTATTTTGCGAGATAGATAATTTTATAGTAATAAATCTTTTTTTTCATATGGATCTTCTCGCATAGAATGTTGCTTTTCAAGCATACTTTTTGGTTGGATACGCTATAGGCGGACGCTTTCCGCTTCTCAAAGCTTTCTAAAACGCAACAAAATTTACAAAAACAGCCTTTTATAAAAAACGAGGTTTCCTATAAATAAAATATCTATAGAATAACAATTTTCTATAGGAGGAAAATGGTGCCAAAATCAGATGGTTATATTCAAATTTTTTTATAAAAATAAAAAATTTAAAAAATTAGCATAAAACCATTTATTTTTGTAATCGGTTTCATTACAATGAATATTAGAGGGGTTTGAATGTTTCGGATGAAAGGGGAGACAAAGGAGGATTTTTTATGATTCAACAAATAAACCAACCTTGGCTTCAGCAGTACCCAGATGAAATTCCTCATAAAATAAATTATGAGGAGAAACCTTTACAGGAGTACTTAAAAGATGCTGCAACGGAGGAGCCCCAAAAGACCTTACTTCATTTCATGGGGAAAGAAATGACATTTGGTGAGGTATATGAGGGTGCACTCAAGTTTGCAAATGCATTGAAGGATTTAGGAGTGGTACAAGGGGATAGAGTAGCAATTATGCTTCCTAATACTCCACAATCTGTGATTTGTTATTACGGAGCTTTATTTGTAGGGGCTATAGTGGTTCAAACAAATCCACTGTATGTCGAACGTGAATTGGAGCATCAAATGGTTGATTCAGAGGCAAAGGTGATCGTTTGTCTTGATTTACTTTATCCCCGTGTAATGAACGTAAAGAATAAAACGAAACTGGAGCATGTTATTGTAACGGAAGTTAAAGATTTTTTACCCTTCCCAAAAAACTTAATTTATCCATATATTCAAAAGAAAAATTACGGGTTTAAAGTGGAAGTAAATTATCAAGGAAAAACACATTCCTTTGTAGAATTGTTACGATCCTCAGCAGCGGAAGAAATCTCTTTAGAGATAGACGTAAAAAAAGATTTAGCTTTGCTGCAATATACAGGGGGCACTACAGGTGTTGCAAAGGGGGTTATGCTCACCCACTATAACCTAGTTGTAAACACTACTCAATGTATAAAATGGATGTATAAAATTGACCATGGAAATGAGGTTATCTTATGTGCCCTGCCGTTTTTCCATGTTTATGGAATGACAGTGGGTATGAATTTTTCAGTAATGGATAGATCTAAAATGGTTATCCTCCCACGATTCGACACAAAGCAGGTGTTGCAAGCAATTGAAAAGCAGAAGGTAACTATATTCCCAGGGGCACCAACGATGTATATTGGATTAATTAATGATAAAAATGTCAGGAAGTACGATTTAACCTCAGTAGAGGTTTGTATAAGTGGATCTGCCCCCCTGCCAATTGAGGTACAAGAACGGTTTGAAAAATTAACTGGTGGTAAATTATCAGAGGGCTTTGGTTTAACAGAGGCATCACCCGTTACACATTTTAACTTAATGTGGGGAAAACGACCGTCTGGTAGTATAGGCGTTCCATGGCCCGATACAGATGTAGTAATTTTGTCAGCGGAAACGGGGGAACCAGCGCCTCCGGGACAAATAGGGGAACTAATTATTCGTGGACCTCAAGTGATGAAAGGGTATTGGAACCGCCCTGAGGATACAGAAGCAGCCTTCCGGGGAGAATGGCTGTTAACTGGGGATATGGGTTATATGGATGAGGATGGTTTCTTCTACATAGTGGATCGAAAAAAGGATATGATTATCGCAGGAGGCTTTAATATTTATCCTAGAGAAGTGGAAGAAGTCCTTTATGAACATGAAGCTATACAAGAAGCTGTAGTCATCGGAATTCCGGACACTTATAGAGGAGAAACGGCGAAGGCTTTTATTGTACTAAAGGAAGGCTGTCAATTATCTGAAGAGCAACTGGATTCTTTTTGTAGAAAGCATTTATCAGCCTATAAAGTACCTAAAGCATACGAATTCCGTAAAGAATTACCGAAGACAATGGTAGGTAAAGTACTCCGACGTGCCCTAGTGGATGAAGAAAAGAAGAAACTACAGTTAGAGAAAAAAAGCAGTTAATGTGGGTAAAAAATTAGTTCATGGAATAAATTATAGGGAGTGGAGAAATACTCCCCTCCCTTATACATAAGGCTATCGTTATTCATGGGGATACATTAACGCGCCAATAATAACTAATAGAATAAAAATAATTAGTATCAAGATGAAAATCATATTAAAAACCGCTGTGACGACAGCGGTTATTCACCACCTTTCCTATTGGTCGTTTTATATATTGTATGACGTGTCCCTTATAGGGGGTGTGTACAAATTTAGTAAAGAAATATCTGTTTGACAGAACGGGCAGGATCATCTAAAATAAAAAATATGAATGAATGATCATTCATTTTTAATGGATGAGTTGAGGAAGTGAAGACAATGGCAAAAAAACGTGGTGAAAAATACGATTTAATCATTGATGCAGCCGTCAAGGTTATTGCAGAAAACGGTTATCATAACTCGCAAGTTTCTAAAATTGCAAAGGAAGCGGGAGTAGCAGACGGTACCATTTATTTGTATTTCAAAAACAAAGAAGACATATTAATTTCTTTGTTTGAAGAAAAGATGGGGACCTTTGTGGAAAAAAGTAAAGAGTATCTTGAAAAAGAGGAATCTATTGAAAAGAAGCTTCTTTTATTGATTGAAATGCACTTAAAACAATTAGAGGCTAATCATCATTTAGCCATCGTTACCCAATTAGAGCTAAGGCAGTCCAACTTGGCCCTTCGCTCAAAGATTAACGAAGTTCTCAAAGGCTACTTAGGCTTAATAGACTCCATTTTAGTGGCAGGAATGGAAGAAGGATTTTTTCCTGAAACATTAGACCGCCGCATTGCTCGACAGGTGATTTTTGGCTCCATAGACGAAGTAGTAACAAACTGGGTAATGAAGGACCACAAATACAAACTAGTCCCACTAGCAAAACCACTAAACACAATGTTATTAAACGGTTTAAAAAATAATTAAAGTTTATCGTTGTGAGAGGAGTTGAAAAGGTTGGCCAAATTTATGTATTTGGATTTAAAAAAAGAAGAAAGGATTGCATTTGTCACTTTAAAGCATCCACCAGCAAATTCCTTATCTCAAGCAATGATTCAAGAACTAGATGAAGCTTTTGACGAACTCAGAAACGACCAGGAGGTAAAAGTTGTTATCCTACATGGGGAAGGTCGTTTTTTCGCAGCAGGAGCAGATATTAAAGAGTTTACACAGGCAAACGGTGAGAAGACATTTCGTGATATGTCAAGAAAGGGGCAAATTACGTTCAGGAAAATTGAAGCGTTTACAAAACCGGTTATTGCCGCCATTCACGGAGCTGCTTTAGGTGGTGGTTTGGAGTTGGCAATGGCTTGTCATATCCGTCTTGTTGCAGAAGATGCAAAATTGGGATTACCCGAACTTAATTTAGGGTTAGTTCCCGGATTTGCAGGGACTCAAAGATTGCCCCGCCTTGTTGGAAAAGCTAAAGCTACAGAAATGCTATTAATTTCCAAACCAATTACAGGGTTGGAAGCTGTATCACTGGGATTAGCGAATGATGCCTATCCACAAGAGATCCTCTTACAGGAAGCAACCAACCTAGGTCAAAAAATAGCTCAAAAAGGTGCTATTTCCGTTGCCTGTGCCTTAGAATTATTAGATATGTCCATTAATGAAGATTTTGAGGTTGCTCAGGTGAGGGAGTCACATTGTTTTGGTAAGGTATCGGCAACCCAGGACGCAAAGGAAGGAATCCAAGCCTTTATAGAAAAGAGACCACCGCATTTTAGAGATAAGTAGAAGATTTCAAATAGATTTTAAGTCTAATATTGGGAGGGAAAGGGCATGAACATCTATGTCATTATGAAGCGTACCTTTGACACGGAAGAAAAAATTAGCATTGAAAATGGAGAAATTGTTGAGGATGGGGCTGAGTTTATTATAAACCCCTACGATGAGTATGCCATTGAAGAAGCTATTCAGCTTCGGGAAGAACATGGCGGTGAGGTAACTTTAGTTACTGTAGGAGATGAAGAAGGGGAAAAGGAACTTAGAACTGGGTTAGCTATGGGTGCAGATAAAGCGGTTCTAATTGAAGATGAAGATGTGGAAGACGGAGATGCTTATTCAACCCAAGCCATTCTTGCAGCTTATTTCAAAGATAAAGAGATTGACATTATCCTAGGTGGTAACGTTGCTGTTGATGGAGGATCAGGTCAAGTAGGGCCTCGTTTAGCAGAACAGCTTGGAATTAACCATGTTACCTCTATAGTAAAGCTTGAGGTAGCAAATGGGAAAGCAACCGTGGAAAAAGATGTGGAAGGTGACCAAGAAATCATTGAAATAAGTTTACCTGTTTTAGTAACAGCACAACAAGGCTTAAACGAACCAAGATACCCATCTCTCCCTGGAATCATGAAAGCCAAGAAAAAGCCTTTAGACACATTAGACCTTGATGATTTAGATTTAGATGAAGATGATGTGGAAGGAAAAACCAAAACAGTAGATCGTTATTTACCCCCTGTAAAGAAAGCGGGCAAAATTCTCGAAGGTGACTTGGACGATCAAGTAAAGGAATTAGTTTCTTTATTAAAAACTGAGGCAAAAGTGATATAACAGGAGGGGATGATAGTATGTCTAAGAATATTCTAGTCATCAGTGAAATTCGTGATGGTCAATTCCGCAATGTAACCTTTGAGGCAATTGCTGCTGCAAAAGAAATCTCGGCCGGGGGAGAAGTAACGGGGGTTGTTTTAGGAGAATCTGTTACTGAGACTGCTAATACATTGTTCCATTATGGAGTTGATAGAGTACTAAAGGTAGAAAGTGAAAAATTGGCTCAATATACACCAGAAGGATATACGCAAGCTTTACAAGCTGTCGTGGAAAAGGAAGATCCAGATGGTATCATTTTAGGTCATACCTCCATTGGAAGAGACGTGGCTCCTAAGCTAGCTGCACGAATAGGTTTCGGTCTTGTCTCAGATGCCATTTCCTTAGAGATTACAGGAGAAGAAGTTATCTTTACCCGTCCCATTTATTCCGGAAAGGCATTTGAGAAAATGGTTGTAAAAGACGGACTTATTTTTGCTACGATCCGACCGAATAATATAGCTGCATTGGAGAAGAATGATACCCTAACAGGCAAGGTGGAGAGTGTTGATGTAGATATAAAGGATCTACAAACCATTATAAAAGAGGTTGTAAAAAACACAGCTTCAGGGGTAGATTTATCAGAAGCATCCGTCATCGTAGCTGGTGGACGAGGGATGAAGGGCGCGGAAAATTTTAAAATACTTGATGAATTAGCTGAAGTGTTAGGAGGGGCAGTTGGTGCATCCCGTGGTGCTTGCGATGCGGAATATTGTGACTATGCCTTACAAATTGGCCAAACGGGTAAAGTTGTAACTCCAGACCTATACATTGCCGTAGGGATTAGTGGTGCAATTCAGCATGTTGCTGGAATGTCCAACTCAAAGGTTATTGTTGCAATTAACAAGGATCCGGAAGCGGAGATCTTTCAAATAGCAGATTATGGTATTGTTGGCGATCTATTCGATGTTGTCCCTAAGCTTACAGAAGAGTTTAAAAAGGTACTTGTTTAAATCAAGTAATAAAAATTAACAAAAACCGCCAAATAAAAAAAGACACTACCATTTTATTAAAGTGGGCAGTGTCTTTTTCTTTAGATTGTATAGTAACTGCATTGACCTTTTTTGACTATTCAAGTGGTATTTTTTTCTAAACTTTTTTGTATAATAAATTGTATGAGCAATATTTTTGCGCAGGTAGGGTAACTTAGTTAATATAGGAAATAAGTAATCAACTATAAGGAATTATTTGCTTATTTTTTGAGCAGATTTCTTCCTACCGTCGACCCACGACGGTATAATAGGCTGAAAGCAAACTTATTGTTTAAAACGAGGAGGAATTTTTAAATGGCAATTGTAAATGTTACAGATCAAAATTTCGCCAATGAAACAAGTCAAGGCGTTGTATTAGCAGATTTCTGGGCTCCATGGTGTGGTCCTTGTAAAATGATTGCCCCAGTTCTAGAAGAACTTGATGGAGAAATGGGAGACAAGGTTAAGATCGTTAAATTAGATGTGGATGACAATCAAGAAACTGCTAGTAAATATGGCGTAATGAGTATCCCAACTTTACTTGTTTTCAAAGATGGGCAAGTAGTTGACCAAGTTGTAGGATTCCAGCCAAAGGAACAGCTAGCAACTCTTTTAAATAAGCACGTTTAATTGAATCTGTAAAGAAAGACTGCTTCTATTGAGCGGTCTTTTTTTATGCTCTATTTGATAGAAAAAATTGGTGTCTCTCCATTAAATATTGAAAGTGGAGAAGAGGAAATCCCTGTGCTATAGTGAAAATTAGTAATAGAGTCAGTTTAAGTCACCTATGTCTTTATAGATACCATGATAAAAAAACTAATTTTGGCTGTGCTATAATTTTAAGTTGATTTACGCTTCAGCCGTTGCTTTTCCCGCAGGAAAGAGCGTTGCGTCGTCGAAAATACATCAATTTGTCTCGACGGATTCACTTCGAAGCTTTGCTAGTGGAGGAAGAGACGGCTCGTACCTTGCGCTTCAATCAACTTTGTTTGAAAATAAACAATGTATTAAAACATGATTTTCGTATAAAACGTCGGTTTTGAGCTTTTTAAACAGACTTCTAATAAAACTATTTCATAGGCATGTAAAACATCATATAAAATATAACGATATACAGGAGAAGGAGACGGAGACAATGTCACAATTAAAGGAGAAGCTAGCATTAGTACCGGCACAACCGGGCTGCTACCTAATGAAGAACAAGCATGGAACGATTATTTATGTTGGAAAAGCAAAACTTTTAAGAAATCGAGTCCGTTCGTACTTCACTGGATCACATGATAAAAAAACACAAAGACTCGTTAGTGAGATTCAAGATTTTGAATACATCGTTACTTCCTCTGACATTGAGGCACTCGTCCTCGAACAAAACCTGATTAAAAAACACGAACCAAGATACAATGTCCTCTTAAAGGATGATAAGAGCTATCCTTTCTTAAAGATAACGAAAGAGGAGCATCCTCGCCTCATCACCACCCGTAAAGTGAAAAAGGACGGTGCCAAATACTTTGGCCCCTATCCAAATGTCCATGCTGCTAACGAAACAAAGAAACTTCTCGATCGTCTTTATCCTTTAAGGAAATGCAGAACACTTCCTGACAGGGTATGTCTTTATTATCACATTGGTCAATGTTTAGCACCTTGTGAATTTCCAGTCAGCCAAGAAAAAAATCAGCAACTTGTCCTGGAGATCACTCGTTTCTTAAACGGAGGTCATAAGGAAATAAAAGACGACCTAACGAAAAAAATGTTCCAAGCCTCTGAAGAATTAAACTTTGAAAGGGCGAAAGAGCTACGGGATCAAGTACAGCATATCGAGGCGGTCATGGAAAAGCAAAAAATGACCCTCACAGATGAAATTGACCGGGACATCTTCGGATTTTCCTATGATAAAGGCTGGATGTGCGTCCAAGTATTTTTTGTAAGACAAGGAAAGCTGATTGAACGTGATGTTTCTTTATTTCCAATATATCAAGACCCGGAAGATGACTTTTATACGTATATAGGTCAATTTTATCTGGATGAACAGCATCAGAAACCAAAGGAAATCTTTGTTCCGGAACAAATTGACGAACAGCTTGTTTCTCAGTTTTTACAAGTGAAAACCATCAGACCAAAAATAGGCAAAAAGAAAGAGCTTGTTCAGTTGGCAAATAAAAATGCCCAATTGGCACTAAAGGAAAAATTTGACCTTATCGAACGGGATGAGCAGAAAACGATTGTTGCAGTGGAACGACTAGGTCAAGCACTAAATATTGATACCCCACATCGAATCGAAGCCTTTGATAACTCCAATATTCAAGGGGTAGATCCTGTTTCAGCAATGGTTTCCTTCCTAGATGGGAAGCCTGACAAGAAAAACTATCGAAAATATAAAGTGAAAACGGTTCAAGGGCCTGACGACTATGAATCCATGCGAGAGGTTGTTCGAAGACGTTATTTACGTCTCCTTAAGGAAGAACAACCGCTTCCGGACTTGGTTGTCATTGATGGAGGGAAGGGACAGATTTCAGCGGCACAAAATATATTAGAGGACGAGTTAGGATTGTCCATACCTGTATGTGGGCTAGTGAAGGACGAGAAACACAGAACCTCTCAGCTAATGATTGGAGACCCACCAGAGGTCGTTCCTTTGAAAAAAACAAGTCAGGAATTTTATTTATTACAAAGAATTCAAGATGAGGTGCACCGCTTTGCCATCTCTTTTCACCGGAATGTCAGGAAAAAAACAATGTTTACTTCCATTTTGGATGATGTGGAAGGGATCGGTGAAAAAAGAAAAAAGATGATTTTAAAGCATTTCGGGTCGTTAAAGCGATTAAAAGAAGCGAATTTGGAGGAAATAATAGCTGCAGGTATCCCAAAGTTAACTGCTCAAGCCCTATACGACAAAATCAAAGAAGACGGGGATTAATGGAAATTGTCAAAAGAAAATTGATTTGTTACACTTTTATACGAGTTTTGTTTTTGCCAAGTAGAAAGTAAAACATACTTTCTGCTGTATAGAGATGGCTAAAGTCATCTCCATAATCCCATACTTAGCTCTTAGGAGTGAAGGTAGAGGTGCGAAAACCATGAGTCTATTACCGGAGAAGGTTGAGCTTCGATGAACGTAATAAAAAGGGGAATTCGCCGAAGAAGGTTTCTTTTCTCAACGGAAGCCTTCTGGCTCAGTATTGAATAAGTATTGAGCTGTCATGCTAATGAAAATTGCATGGAGAACTATCTCACGGAGCGGCTTTTATATTTTTAGTATTAATCAAAAGTCGTACTCGACAGTGGGAAGCTCCTACTGTCGATTTTTATTTGACAAATGTCGAACCTTAACGAAATAAATATTACAACAAAGCACCTACATAGGATAAGGAGTTTCCATTCACTATTAAATTCTGTGTAACACACCCTTGTAATATATAGGTCCGGTTCGTGAGCACTCTACTGATACTCTCCAACAGCTTATTTCTTGTTCTAAAAAATAGGGCATGGAGTAGAAATGAAAGTATGGTTTGAATCAAAGAGGAGGCGTTAATGTTGGCAACGATTGTTCAGAAGTTTGGAGGAACTTCTGTAGGGGATGTTACAAAAATTAAACGTGCAGCTGAAAAAGTAAAAAAAGCAATGGAAGAAGGACATAAGGTTGTTACTGTAGTTTCTGCCATGGGGAAATCAACCGATTCCTTAGTAGAGTTAGCACAAGATATAACAAACTCCCCTGTAAAAAGAGAAATGGATATGCTTTTAAGCACTGGAGAGCAAGTGACCATGTCATTAATGGTTATGGCATTAAAGGAAATGGGAATTGATGCCGTTTCATTAACAGGCTGGCAAGCAGGAATAAAGACAGAGCCTATCCACCAAAACGCACGAATCACGAGTATCAATACAGAACGAGTGGAATCCTATTTAAATGATAATAAAGCTGTCATTGTTGCCGGATTTCAAGGCATGACAGATGATGGTGAAATAACAACTTTAGGCCGTGGTGGTTCCGACACAACAGCTGTGGCATTAGCAGCGGCATTAAAGGCGGAGTCATGCACGATTTATACAGACGTAACGGGAGTGTATACTTGTGATCCGAGGGTAGCAAAGGATGCAAGACAGCTCCAGAGTATTTCCTATGATGAGATGTTAGAATTAGCTAATTTAGGAGCGGGAGTACTTCACCCGAGAGCGGTAGAATTTGCAAAAAACTATGATGTGAAGCTAGTAGTGAGATCAAGTATGGTAGATAAAGAAGGTACGATTGTTGAGGAGGAAGTATCAATGGAACAAAATTTAGCAGTCCGTGGTTTAGCTTTTGAAGGAGCAGTCACAAAGATCACTATCGATCATTTGCCAAATCATTATAATACAATGTCTAGCGTGTTTACTCCACTTGCAGAAGCGGGTATTGATGTGGATATTATAATTCAGCAAATGACAGGAAAAAATGAAATGAATATTTCCTTCTCCATTCTAACCCATGAATTGCCAGAAGCCCTTAATATTCTAGAAAAAAACAAAAAGACTTTAGGATACCAAGATATTCGTCACGAAGGGGAATTAGCGAAGGTTTCTATAGTTGGCTCAGGGATGGTTTCTAATCCAGGTGTTGCAGCAACGATGTTTAATGCATTATCAGAGCAAGAAATTGGAATTAAAATGGTGAGTACTTCTGAAATAAAAGTATCTGTAGTAATACAAGAAGAACAAATGGTTAAAGCTGTAGAAGCACTGCACACTGCGTTTGAATTAGATGAAAGAAAAGAAGCGAAAGCTGCCGTTTCTTCCTAAACTATACAAAAGCTACCCAACTATTGTGGGTAGCTTCATTTTATATAGTGTATTATTAAAAGGCTCTATTCTAGAAGATTGCTCCTGCGATTACTCGTCGCATAAAAGATTGCTCCTGCGATTACTCGTCGCATAGAAGAGCGTTGTTGCTTTTCCAGCTGGATTCGCCGCCTTTCACTCCTTCGAGATATGAAAAAACAACAAGCTGTACAAATGACGCTTTATTAAAACATCATTACCTTGTCTTTAGGGTCCCAGCGTACTGTGATTCTGCAAGTCAATGGCTTTTTCTTTTTTATCTCGTATGTAGCTTCAGTAATGAAACCTGTCTGAAACTCCGTCCATTGGGCGAGAAAGCCACATTCAAGTGTAAAGGGACGATCTTGTATCATTTGTGGTGCCAACAGATCGTATTGTTTTTCATTCCGTCTCTCCTTCATTAAAGTAAGTGTTCCCCAATTAGCCTTTTCAAAGAAGAGGGGTAAGTCATTGATTTCCTCTGCCTTCAGCTTTCGGGAAATGGCTTTTCCAGCCCAATAGAGTATACTTTCTTCTTCCTCCCCAAGGAGCTCAGGAATTAACACATGCCGCAGCAAGTGGTTGCTGTATGGGGAAACAGCTGTATCCATTTCTTCAATCGTTTCGATCCATTGCTTCTTTTTTGACATGAAAACCATCCTTTTTATCTGATCATGAAATAATGATGTTGGTTATTTACCTCGATAGGTTATTCGAAATCTGTTTGGCTTTAAATGATAAAATGATTTCTTTTTCATATTACCACACACAGCTAAAATTTTATGATAAAATTCTTAAGATTATTTAGGACAAATATGGTAACGAATAAAAACAAATGTTATACTAAACCCCGTATATATAACGGAGGTAACTGTTCATGAATTTAGGGTTAAGTAAATTTTTAAGTCCCTTCCGCGTTATAGTAATATCCTATATTGTTGCAATGTTCCTATTCAGTGTTCTTCTATATTTACCTATTTCTTCTCAACCTGGAGTTACTGTTAGCTATTCAGAAGCACTGTTTACGTCTGTTAGTGCTGTTAGTGTTACAGGACTTACTGTAGTAAATGTCTCAGAAACGTACAGTGGAATTGGCGTGATATTTCTAGCCTTAGCTATTCAATTAGGGGGCATAGGAATCATGACATTAGGAACATTTGTGTGGATGGCTTTCGGGAGAAAAATTGTCCTTTCCCAGAGAATGCTTATTATGGTTGACCAGAATCAAATTGCCTTTTCGGGATTAGTCAATTTAATGCGTGGTATTTTATTCGTGGCCTTAGGAATTGAATTAATTGGTGCACTTATTTTGGGTACATATTATTTAAATTATTTCGATACAGTTGCAGAAGCCTACTACCAAGGAGCATTTGGTGCCTTATCTGCTTTTACTAACGCAGGTTTTGATGTTACAGGTGCTTCATTAATACCCTTTGCGGATGACTACTTTGTTCAATTGGTAAATATATTACTTATATTTGCTGGAGCTATTGGGTTTCCTGTCTTAATTGAAATAAGGGAATATTTTAAGTCTAAGGATCGTAGCTTCCGCTTCAGCTTATTTACGAAAATTGCCGTTTCTACTTATTTTATTGTTTTTGTTATTGGAGTTATTGGACTGTGGCTTATGGAACGTAATGCCTACTATGAGGGACTAAGCTGGCATCAACAGCTGTTTTTCTCATTATTCAATTCAGCAACAGCTCGAAGTGGTGGACTAGCTACGATGGATGTATCTGAATTAACATTAGCTAGCCTTCTATTTATTTCTGCTCTTATGATCATTGGGGCCAGTCCTTCCAGTGTAGGAGGAGGGATTCGGACCACGACACTAGCAGTTATGTTTTTAACCATTAAGAGCTTTGCTATGGGACGTCGTGATGTGAAAGCCTTTGGTCGGGAAATTCATCAGGAAGATCGTCAAAAAGCATTTATAGTTCTATCAGTATTTGTTGTAGGGTTGTTTCTAGCAATTGTATTGGTAAGTGCTTTTGAACATAGTAGTGAGATTGAATTAATGGCTATTATCTTTGAGGTAAGTTCGGCCTTTGGAACTTGCGGTCTTTCTATGGGGATTACTCCATACTTAACACTTCCAAGCCAAATAACATTAATGGTATTAATGTTAATAGGACGTGTAGGTCTTATAGCCTTTTTATTCTCCATTCGAGGTCGTGAAAAAACTAGTCATTACAAATATCCGACAGAAAGAATAATTATCGGTTAATTCACAAAAAGATATAGCAGTAAAATTGTGGCAGACTTGTGAACTTTTGTGCATCTTAATAATTCCTCTCAATAAGAAGTACTCTTACTTGTCATGAGAGTGCTTCTTACAAAGAATTTCGTACATTCACAATGAAAAAAAGTACAATTTTTAATCAGAAAATTTAGAAGAATGTGTCACAACAAACGTTTTTCTGTTAAAATAATAAGGTGTTATCGCTTTCTTGACGGTGTGGTTGTTGAGGAGTAAAATGAAAATGTCACAGTTTAGTCAAACTTGTGTTTATTTCACTATTTACAAATTGTAAATGAAGTATAATAGAGTCGGTAAAGGAGGTTCATATAAAATAAAGTTTTCTGAAATACTACCAAATAAGATTAAATTAATTTAGGGGGAGAGTTTGATGTCCACGAATCGAGAGTTTTTTTATCGAAAGTTACATTCCTTGCTGGGCGTTGTACCGCTAGGAGCCTTTTTAGTTGTCCATTTTATGATTAACTATCAGGCTGTACAAGGTCCTGAGGTATATAACCAGGCAACACAATTTATGGAAAGTTTACCATTTCTACTGGTAGCGGAATTTGTTCTCATTTATATTCCAATCATTTTCCATGGTATCTATGGCTTGTACATTGCTTTCCAAGCAAGGCACAATACGTCTACATACAGTTATTTGAGAAACTGGATGTTCCGACTGCAACGTACTACAGGGATCATTACGATCATTTTCGTTGCTTGGCATGTATGGGATACTCGAATCCAAAAGGCACTAGGAGCCGAAGTGAACTATGATATGATGGCTGATATCGTTGCCAGTCCTATTGCCCTAATCCTTTATATCATTGCTATTGTTGCAGCATCCTTCCACCTCGGGAATGGATTATGGTCTTTTGCAGTAACATGGGGTATCACAGTTTCACCACGTTCACAGCAAATTATGACTTATATAGCAATGGGTGTTTTTGTAATCATGTCATTTATTGGAATTCGAGCAATCTTAGCATTTGTCTAGCCAAAAAGAAGGAGTGTTTTGAATGAGCAAAGGTAAAGTAATCGTCGTAGGTGGCGGTTTAGCCGGTCTTATGGCGACCATAAAAGCAGCGGAAGCTGGAGTATCAGTAGATTTATTTTCCGTCGTACCTGTTAAACGATCACACTCTGTTTGTGCGCAGGGCGGGATTAATGGTGCGTTAAATACAATGGGGGAAGGAGACTCTACTTGGGAGCATTTCGATGATTCCATATACGGGGGCGACTTCCTTGCTAACCAACCACCAGTAAAAGCAATGTGTGATGCAGCACCTGGAATCATCCACTTGATGGACCGTATGGGTGTAATGTTTAACCGTACTGGTGAAGGTTTATTAGCACTACGTCGTTTCGGTGGGACGCAGCATCATCGTACGGCATTTGCCGGTGCAACAACAGGGCAGCAATTATTATATGCATTAGATGAGCAAGTTCGGCGCCATGAAGTTGCAGGACTAGTGACGAAATATGAGGGATGGGAGTTCCTGCACGCTGTATTAGACGATGATGGAGTTTGTCGTGGAATTACAGCACAGGATTTAAATACTTCTGAAATTAAGCCGTTCAGAGCAGACGCAGTTATTATGGCAACTGGTGGACCTGGAATCATTTTTGGAAAGTCCACTAACTCCATGATTAACACTGGTTATGCAGCCGCTGCTGTATATGAGCAAGGTGCATATTACGCTAACGGAGAATTCATCCAAATTCACCCTACAGCTATTCCTGGAGATGACAAGCTTCGTCTTATGAGTGAATCAGCACGTGGTGAAGGTGGGCGTGTATGGACTTATAAGGATGGTAAGCCTTGGTATTTCTTAGAGGAAAAGTATCCTGCATACGGAAACCTAGTGCCTCGTGATATTGCAACTCGTGAAATATTCCACGTGTGTGTTGATTTGAAATTAGGAATTAATGGGGAAAACATGGTTTATTTAGACCTTTCACATAAAGATCCTAAGGAGCTCGACATAAAGCTTGGAGGTATCATGGAAATCTATGAGAAATTCATGGGTGATGATCCTCGGAAAGTGCCAATGAAAATATTCCCAGCTGTACACTACTCCATGGGTGGACTTTGGGTAGATTATAACCAAATGACTAATATTCCAGGATTATTCGCTGCTGGCGAGTGTGATTATTCACAGCACGGTGCAAACCGTTTAGGAGCTAACTCTTTATTGTCTGCTATTTACGGTGGGATGGTTGCAGGTCCAAAAGCTATTGAATATATTAATGGACTCGAAAAGTCCGCTGAGGATTTACCTTCCGATGTATTCGATGCACAAGTAACTAAGGATCAAGCGAAGTTTGATGAAATTCTTTCTATGAAAGGGGAAGAAAATGCATTTAAACTTCACCAAGAGCTAGGACAATGGATGACAGATAATGTAACGGTTGTTCGTGAAAACAAACGTCTATTAGAAACGGATGAAAAAATCCAAGAATTATTAGAAAGATTTAAGAATATCAATATTGACGATACGGCAAAATGGAGTAATCAAAGTGCTGCATTCGTTCGTCAGTTAGAAGGTATGTTGAATCTTGCACGTGTTATTACTCTAGGGGCGTATAACCGTAATGAAAGTAGAGGAGCGCACTATAAGCCTGAATTCCCAGATCGAAATGATGAGGAATGGTTGAAAACAACAAAAGCGAAATTTAATCCAGCAAATAACGGACCAGATTTCGAATATGAAGATGTTGATATTTCACTCATTAAGCCACGTAAACGTGACTACACTTCCAAAAAGAAAGCTGGTGAGAAATAATGAGCGAAAAAACGATTACACTTGAAATTACACGTCAAAAGGATCACGATACTGCACCTTACGTAGAGACGTTTAAAATTCCATATCGTGAAAATATGAATGTTATCTCAGCACTCATGGAAATTCGCCGAAATCCAGTTAATGCTAAAGGGGAAGAAACAACGGCTGTTGCTTGGGAATCTGTTTGTTTAGAAGAAGTATGTGGAGCATGTTCCATGGTAATCAACGGAAAACCTCGCCAGGCCTGTACGGCACTTATCGATCTTTTAGAGCAGCCAATCCGATTAAAACCAATGAATACTTTCCCTGTTGTAAGGGATTTAGTGGTTGATCGTCGTAGAATGTTTGATTCCCTGAAACGTGTTAAAGCATGGATTCCTATCGATGGGACCTATGATTTAGGGCCTGGACCTCGTATGCCTGAGGCAAAACGTCAATGGGCTTACGAGCTTTCTAAATGTATGACATGTGGTGTTTGCTTAGAGGCATGTCCTAACGTGAATAGTAAGTCAGAATTTATTGGACCTGCACCATTATCGCAAGTTCGATTATTCAATGCCCATCCAACAGGAGCAATGCATAAAGCTGAACGTCTCAGAACAATTATGGATGATGACGGTGGATTAACCAACTGTGGTAACTCTCAAAACTGTGTACAAGCATGTCCTAAGGGGATTCCACTTACAACATCCATTGCAGCACTTAATCGTGATACTACATTGCAATCATTTAAAGATTTCTTTGGGAGTGACCAAAACGTATAAAATTATTATTCATCTTTTATGGAAAAGGGACTTCTGGTCCCTTTTTCTTTCTAGATCCATATGAATGAATAATCATTCAATATAGGGGGTGGTTTTAGTGGCAAAACCGAATTATATAGAAGATTTTCAGAGATGGAAAGAATCCTTTAAATATAGTTATCCTGTTACGGTCAGGTTTTCAGAAACGGATGCTTTTGGGCACCTTAATAACACGGTATCCTTTGTTTACTTTGAACAAGCTAGAATCAACTTTTTTAAGGAAATAGGATTAGCAGAGGAGTGGTTTTCAAGGAAAGGTAAAACAATTCCTGTTACAGCAGATTTACAATGTGATTATTTACATCAAATTTATTTTGATGAGGAATTGCGAATATTTGTTAAGGTTGGAAAAATTGGTAATACATCTGTTGATCTCCATTACATGATACAAAACAAGAAAGGGGAAATTTGCATCACTGGACGGGGAAGGATGGTACAAATTTCACAAGAAACAGGTAAACCGTTATCATGGAGCGAGCAATCCAAAAAAAGGCTTGAAAAATCCATGTAAACAAAAAGTGTTCATAAAAACACTGAAAAATTAATATTTTTTAAAAAAATCCTTTCTTGCCTAGCTATGTTGAGTCACAGGCTATCTTCTATGTACATAAGATAATCATGACTAAATACTATCTAATCATTTAGATGGAGCAGCCCATGCAAGAAAGGGTGAAACTATTGAAAGAACATGAGTTCCGACCTAAGCCGCTTTTAACGAAACGGGAACGAGAAGTTTTCGAACTTCTTGTACAGGATAAGACTACGAAAGAAATTGCAGCACAATTATTCATAAGTGAAAAGACCGTTCGTAATCATATTTCGAACACGATGCAAAAGCTTGGAGTAAAGGGGCGCTCGCAAGCTGTCATCGAATTAGTAAGATTAGGGGAACTGAAGATTTGATGTATTACTAGCTTCATGACTATGAAGCTCGTTTTGCAGAGAAAATGGATTGCCTTGATCTCAGGATGTATTCCTGAGGTCATTTTTTTTAGCTCTAATTAACTTTAATGTTGATTTTCGCTTCAGGTGCTCCCTTTAATCAAGCTGTTTATATCAAATACTGCCTTTAACAGAGCCTTTTTTGTTTTATTTGATGAATTGTGGGACCTATGCTATAATACATTCAAATATAGTTCAGATAGGGCTAGTGTTTAAATAAACATCAAATAAATAAGATAAATAAATTCACCTTCAAAACGTGTTACTGATACGATCAGGCATGAGTAATGTGGTGTATATGAAAGGACTTCCAATTATTTGGATGGTTTTCGTATGCAGCTTTTTACTCATGCTTTTTTTATTGTCAGTTTTTCAGTAACAATTTTTACTGGAAATAAGGGTGAATGTCAAAGAAAATGGGTACAAATATAACGATTGTACAATTTTTTGAAAAGCTATAACCCATAGTAGCCCATTCTGAATTATTAAAAATTATATTTTATTAAGGAGTGTTTTAGATGGCAGAGAAAACATTTAAAATTACAGCAGAAACAGGAATTCATGCAAGACCAGCAACACAATTAGTAAACAAAGCAGGTCAGTATGAGTCTGAAATTACATTAGAGCACAAAGGGAAATCCGTTAATTTAAAATCTATTATGGGTGTTATGTCTTTAGGTGTTAGTCAAGGCGCAGAGGTTACAATTAAGGCGGAAGGTCCTGATGCTGATGAAGCAATGGCTGGAATTGAAGAAATCATGAAAGCAGGTCTTAGTGAGTAAATGTCTAAATTGTTAACTGGTATTGGAGCATCATCAGGAATTGCTATTGCGAAAAGCTTTAAAATAGAAACGCCTGATTTAACTGTTGAGAAAAAAAATATCGAGAATGCAGAAGAAGAAATTGCTGTATTTAACAAAGCGTTAGAAGCTTCTATTGGAGAGCTTGAGGTAATCCGAGAGAAGACGAAACAGGACCTTGGTGAAGAACATGCGGAAATTTTTTCTGCTCATATTCTCGTGTTAAATGATCCAGAGCTTGTGGATACTATTCGCCAAAAGGTGAAAGATGAGAAAGTGAATGCAGCCTTTGCTTTAAAAGAAGTTGCTGATCAATTTGTGTCCATGTTTGAATCGATGGATAATGAGTATATGAAGGAACGCGCTGCTGATATTCGTGATGTTTCTCAGCGTGTGTTGGCACATGTATTAGGTAAGCCTATTGTATCCTTAGCTGAAATCAATGAAGAAGTTGTCCTTATAGCAGAGGACTTAACTCCTTCTGAGACTGCTCAGCTTAATAAAAAATATGTTAAAGGTTTCGTCACTGATATAGGAGGACGTACTTCCCACTCAGCAATAATGGCCCGTTCTATGGAAATACCAGCCGTTGTAGGTACAAAATCCATTACAGACGAAGCGGAAAAAGACATATTTGTTATCGTAGATGGAATTGATGGTAAGGTCATCCTCAATCCAACTGATGAGGAATTACAACAATATCGTACTAAGCAGGAACAATATGAAGAGCAGAAGAAAGAATGGGCAAAGCTTGTGAATGAACCATCTAGTACAATGGATGGGCATCAGGTTGAATTAGCTGCAAACATTGGTACCCCAAATGACCTAGATGGTGTAAAAAACAATGGTGCAGAAGGAGTCGGCCTTTACCGTACAGAATTCCTTTACATGGGCAGGGACGAGCTCCCTAACGAAGAAGAGCAATTTCAAGCCTATAAGAAAGTCGTAGAGGAAATGAATGGAAAGCCAGTTGTTATCCGTACTTTAGATATTGGTGGAGATAAGGAATTACCTTACTTAGATCTGCCAAAAGAAATGAATCCATTCCTAGGTTTCCGTGCTATCCGTTTATGCCTTGAAAAGGATGACATGTTCCGAACCCAGTTGAGGGCTTTACTGAGGGCGAGTGCATTCGGTAATTTAAAGATTATGTTCCCGATGATTGCGACTCTCGATGAATTTCGTCAAGGAAAGCAAATGTTGGAGGAAGAAAGAGGAGCCCTTCTTGAAAAAGGAGTAGACGTGAGTCGAGACATTGAAATTGGAATTATGGTAGAGATTCCATCTACAGCAGTAATGGCTCCGCAATTTGCAAAAGAAGTGGATTTCTTCAGTATCGGTACAAACGATCTGATCCAGTACACGATGGCAGCAGATCGTATGAACGAACAAGTTTCTTATTTGTACCAACCATATAATCCAGCTATTTTAAGGCTTGTGAAAATGGTTATTGATGCTTCCCATCAGGAAGGTAAATGGACTGGAATGTGCGGAGAAATGGCAGGAGATCCTATCGCTATTCCGTTATTATTAGGTTTAGGATTAGATGAATTCAGTATGAGTGCCACTTCCATTTTACCAGCACGAAGTCAGCTTTCCAAATTAACAAAGGAAGAAGCTGAAAAGGCAGTAGAAAAAGCATTGCAGATGAATACTGCACAAGAAGTAAAAGACTATGTGGAAAAAACCTTTTTAAATTAGGCTGTTTTCGTAAGCTTTATGCGAAAAGAAACTTAAATTAATATACGAGAAAATTGGCTGAACCATATAGGTTATAATAGGTTCAGCCCTTTTTTATAATTTTATCTGTAGTGAAAATAAGTATTGTCAGTTATAGTAATTAAGTAATATAAATTTATCCGACAAAGCTTTTATAATATAAGTTATAATAATGTTTAATAACCACTTTGACATATGACACAGAAACACTTGAAATTAAAGATAAAAACTAGCAAAATAAGAGTAATTACATTGTTTCGTAAACCGAAAGGAGGTTATTAATATGGCTGAACAAAAAGAAGTTGTTGAAATAGAACAGGTTGCCCATATTGAAAAATCACTACGAATGATAGCGGATATTGTTAAACAAAAGGGGAGAGAGATTCTTAATGAATTTCCAATTACCCCACCGCAATTTGTAGCATTACAATGGCTCCATGAATATGGTGATATGACCATCGGTGAATTATCATCAAAGATGTATTTAGCATGTAGTACTACAACTGATCTAATAGACCGTATGGAAAAAAACGAGTTGGTAGAGCGGGTAAAAGATACAAATGATCGCCGCGTAGTTCGTATTCACTTATTGGATAAAGGCACTACGATTATTCGTGAAGTAATTCATAGACGTCAAGGCTACTTACAAGGTGTATTGGATAACTTTTCACAAGAAGAGGTTGACTTCTTGGAAAAGAGCTTAAAATTTCTAAAAGAAGAAATGAAGCGTGATGCAAAAACATGGAAGTCATTTTAAACAAAAAAGGACGTGCGAAATTGGATAGACCAATTGGAGTGATTGATTCAGGGGTAGGAGGTCTTACTGTTGTTTCTGAATTAATCCGTCAGCTGCCGAAGGAAGAAATCATCTATATTGGTGATACTGCACGTTGCCCTTATGGACCAAGGTCTGTGGAAGAAGTAAAAACCTTTACTTGGGAAATGATTAATTATTTACTTTTTCACGACATTAAATTACTTGTCATTGCATGTAATACGGCTACCGCTGTAGTACTGGAGGAAGCAAAACAACAATTATCCATACCTGTCATAGGGGTTATTCATCCAGGGGCGATTGCAGCTTTGAAATCAACCAAGAATGACAATGTTGGTGTAATAGGTACAGAGGGTACAATTAATAGCGGAGCATATTATCGTGAACTAACGATGATAAAGGATACAGTTAGAGTAGAAAGCCTTGCTTGTCCAAAACTTGTTCCATTAGTGGAGCGAGGAATGTTTACAGGTGAAGAGGCTAAGAAAACAGTGGAAGAATCACTTGCACCAATATTAGCTACAAACATTGACAGTTTAATTTTAGGTTGCACCCACTATCCCCTCATTGCACCACTTATTCAAGAAATAGCTGGGGACCATGTGGAAATAATATGTTCTGGTGATGAAACAGCCAGAGAAGTGAGTGCCTTGCTTTATCACCAGGAGCTATTATTTACTGGAGACAGGGAACCTTCCCATTTGTTTTACTCCACTGGTTCAAGTGATATGTTTGAGCAAATTGCAAAACAATGGTTATCTTTAGATGACCTCGATGTAAAAAAAATTGACTTACAGCATGCTAAATTGAGCCCAATATTAAAGCGTAAATACAATTGGCGTTAAATTACCAGGAACCTTCTAAAAAGGAGGTTTCTTTTTTTATACTGAGTAATTTTTATTAAGGTTGTACGATTCTGTTGGTCTAAATTGAATTATAGCTCGTATACATGATAGTACAAACTGTCAAGGAGGGGAATATTATTATGCGTCGCCTAAAAATGAAATTCGCGTGGGGGCTTGCAATTACTGCAGCTATTACACTCACGGCATGTGGATCGGATCCAGTAGACCAAGATGTACTAGAAGAAATAGATCCACCACAGGAAATAGAATTTATTGATGCAGATGGAGAATTTGATTTTGAAGGAATGGAAGATGGTGAAATTGGAGACGCCATTACTGACATGGATGGAGATGGTCAGGCTGATGGTGAAGAAGAAGTGGCTGAAAAGGGTGGCCCTGTAAATGAAACTGCAATGCAAGAGCTTTATTTATTAGATCGAAATGGACTTGTTGCACCTCAAAGCTTTAACATACCAAAAGGTGATAATGAGGTAGCAAGAACAGTAGAATACTTAATTCAAGGTGGTCCAATAACGGAAATTTTACCGAATGGTTTTCAAGCGGTACTTCCTTCTGGTACTGAAGTTCTAGATGCAACAGTATCGGATGGAGTAGCTACCTTAAACTTCTCTGATCAATTTTCACAATATCACCCTGATTTAGAGCTTCAGGTTCTGCAAGCTTTAACTTGGAGTGTTACTCAGTTGGACAATGTTGATAGAATTAAGCTTCAGCTTAACGGAGAAGACCTAGAAATGATGCCGCAAAATGGTACACCAATTTCTTCAGGATACACCCGTGCTCATGGAATTAATTTAGAGATGAGCGATGAAGTGGACTTAGTAAATACAAAACCAGTGGTAGTATATTTCTTATCGCAGGTGGATAACCAAACTTATTATGTACCTGTTACTAGACGTGTACCACAACAAATGGATTTGTATGAGGCTGTAGTAAGTGAGTTAGTAAAAGGACCTCATTTCATGTCTCCACTATTAACAAGTATTCACAACGGTGTTGAGCTATTAGATGCACCGGAATTGGCCGCCGATGGAACGTTAACCTTAAACTTTAATGAAGTACTCTTAAGTACATTGGAAGGTACGGCAGTATCAGAAGAAGTACTTAATATGTTAGTACTATCCCTTACAGAACATCAAGAAGTACAAAGTGTTGCTTTACAAGTGGAATCTGAAGGGGCTATTGAAGTAAGTACAGGGGAAACCTTAACAGAGCCTGTAACACGCCCTAGTACAGTAAATACTGGGGAATACTAATAGAGACTATTTGAAATCCTATTAATAAAGAATTATCATAAAAGAGTAGCTTTTAAGGCTACTCTTTTTTATTGATAAAATTTCCTAAATGTCGAGCAAAGTGAAAGAACATAAATGGAATAGGGAATGCTACAATTGTTTCGGGTAATAATCCTACTAGAGTGCTTAACAAATTTTTACATAGAATTAATTATACAACTAGGAGTGAATGATATGCGTCATGATGGTAGAGCTAATAATGAACTTAGGAAAATTGATATTCAAACGAATTACATAAAACATCCTGAAGGTTCCGTCCTCATTTCCTTTGGAGATACAAAGGTTATTTGTACTGCAAGTGTAGAGGATCGAGTTCCTCCCTTTATGAGAGGGCAAGGTAAGGGATGGATTACAGCAGAGTACTCCATGTTGCCGAGGGCAACGGAGCAAAGGAACATTCGAGAATCATCTAAAGGTAAAGTTTCAGGTAGAACAATGGAAATTCAACGATTAATCGGACGTGCCCTTCGATCTGTTGTAGACCTTGATGTCATTGGTGAAAGAACCGTTTGGATTGACTGTGATGTTATTCAGGCGGACGGTGGTACGAGAACCGCATCGATTACAGGAGCCTTCGTTGCTATGGTATTGGCATTTGGTAAGTTAATGGAGGGTAAGGGGATTACGAAATTTCCTATAAAAAATTACTTAGCAGCCGTTTCTGTAGGTGTTGATGAGGATGAAGGAGCTATTCTTGACTTAAATTATATTGAAGATTCTAAGGCACAGGTAGATATGAATATCATCATGACCGGTGACGGAGAATTTGTTGAAGTGCAAGGAACTGGAGAAGAAGCTACATTTTCTAGAAAGCAATTTAACGAGATGATTGATTTAGCGGAAAAAGGGATTTTTGAGTTGTTCGAATTACAAAAGCAAGCCCTAGGGGAAGTTGCTAAAAATATCTCTACTTCTCCTAGTGTAGCAGTTACGGCAGGGAATGAGGATGACTCTACCGTATGAACATAGACCAATTATTTATTGCCACAAGTAATAGTGGAAAAGTAAGGGAGTTTGCTGCCTTTTTTGATAGTAAGGGAATTAAAGTAAAATCATTACATGATTTAGAGTCATCAATAGATGTAGTGGAAGACGGGGATACCTTTGAAGAAAACGCAATGAAAAAGGCAGAGGAAATTGGTCAAGCCATAGGCCAAGTTGTTATTGCAGATGATTCGGGTTTGGAAGTAGATGCTTTAAATGGTCGACCTGGAATATATTCAGCAAGATATGCAGGTACGGGAAAAGATGATCAGGCTAATATGACAAAGATATTAGAAGAGCTAGAGGGAGTTCCTGATTGTAAAAGAAGTGCAAGATTCGTATGTGTATTAGCTGTCTATATTCCTGGAAAAGAAACAAAAACAGTGAGGGGGACCTGTGAGGGGGTGATTGGGAAGGAGCCAGTTGGTATGAATGGGTTTGGTTATGACCCAATTTTCTATCTCCCTGAATGGAATAAAACAATGGCTCAGTTGGAGCGGGAAGAGAAAAATAAAATCAGTCATAGGGCCAATGCATTAAAGCTATTAGAAGAAAATTGGGATAGCTGGCTTTAAAATATTTACTGTTATTGTTAAAGAAAGTAGATTTAGCATTTAGGTACTTGGAGGCACAGTTATGCGAGCGTTAATAATGAGTGACAGCCATGGTTGGGAACAAGAAGTGGCTGATGTAATTGATCGTCATCAAAATGAAGTGGATGCAATTTTTCATTGTGGTGACTCTGAGTTGTTTGGAGAGTCTGATCTATTAAAAAATGTTTCTACCGTTAGGGGGAACTGTGATTTTGATGCAGATTTTCCTGAAGAAGTAGTCGAAGAGGTGAAGGGGGTTACATTTTTTGCAGCCCACGGTCATTTATTAAATGTTAAAATGACTGCCATGAAT
Organism: Evansella vedderi; assembly: GCF_030813435.1. Taxonomy (GTDB): domain Bacteria; phylum Bacillota; class Bacilli; order Bacillales; family Salisediminibacteriaceae; genus Evansella; species Evansella vedderi. The sequence continues at coordinate 40,652 of NZ_JAUSUG010000017.1, forward strand.
CTTGTATACAAAGGGCAGGAAGTGGGAGCGGATATTGTCTGCTTCGGTCACACACACGTACCAGTCGCATTTGAAGAACAAGGAATTATTATTATTAATCCAGGAAGCATGCGGTTACCGCGACAAGTTAGTGTTGGTACCTATGTAATTGTGGAAGAGAATGACGGGAATATTGAAGTATCCTTCTATTCTTTAGATGGAAAAAAGCAAGATAATTTAAGTAAAACTTTTTTGAAGAAATAGTTGACATCAGCTAGAGGATTGTATTATATTAATACATGTCGCTGTTAATTAATCAATCCTCTATTAAATAAAATTTTAAGATTGTCTTGACATCGACAAGAAGTTTTGTTAAAATAATTATTGCTGATTGATTTTTTATAAAACAAATAAAAAATTTTTGTGCGGGTGTAGTTTAGTGGTAAAACCTCAGCCACGAGCAATACATCCTCGAGTAAGCAGCAAGTTGTCTCGACGGATACACTACAAAGCGAAGCTAGTAGAGGAAGAGACATGTAAGGTTCAAGTTAAGAATGATTAATAATATTTGGATAAAATAATATGCGGGTGTAGTTTAGTGGTAAAACCTCAGCCTTCCAAGCTGATGTCGTGAGTTCGATTCTCATCACCCGCTCCATTTTAAGTCCCAGTAGCTCAGCTGGATAGAGCAACGGCCTTCTAAGCCGTCGGTCGGGAGTTCGAATCTCTCCTGGGACGCCATTACATAATTAATTAAAGCCTCTTACAATGAATGTAAAAGGCTTTTTTTTGTTCAATTTTACCTTCTCTTTACTTATTCATTACATATTAAGATTGGTTTTAAGCCATATTATGAAGAGGAAATGAGATTGAATTTATTAAAGAGGAGGTAAAGTTAATGCCTGATATGAACCACCAAAAAAACACAACGAATAAAGCAATTCAAAAAGGTAGAACACCTAATAAACGCCAAGAGGAAGAAACGGCACCTGGATACGGGGATAAAAAGCTAGAAGGTCCAAATCGTCCTTCAGAATAATATTATTACATAAAAACACACGAGTAAGTTTTTTACTTAAAGCTTATAAGTGTGTTTTTTATGTGTTCCAATGTACGGTCATTTTAATATGCTTTTCTTTCATTTCATGCCCCTTGTCCTTTGTTTGATACAACAACCTTTTCTAACATTAACACAATTTTTTTCAATTCCTCATCAAACGCTCCCGTAGTTTCAGTCTCCTTATTTTTAGCTGGAATAAATATAACTTTCCACCCCATCATAGATAAATAAAATTGGATTACAAGACACTTTAACAGGTTTCCTTTAGGGTAAATAGCATATCTAAATGGAATTAATGCTAATGGAATAACTACATTTCCATATTTAAAACGACAGCTAACATAATAACCTTCATTAGTTAAATAATCATAAACTTTCCGTTCATCAGTGGGTAGAAGGTGCCTCTCATTCTTTTTTACGGTTGTAAAAGGTGGTCGTGAATGGGGGCTGAATTTTCTATAAATATATAGGAAGGAGCTGCTTATTGCTGCTAGTAACATAATAAACACAGAGAATCACCTTTCTTTTAAGAAGCTGGTAAGGCAAGTATTATTAGTCATTAACAAATTTTCATTTAAACAAACAGGCTCACAAAAATATTTTTTGAGCACACAAAGTTATAATTTTTAACATATATCATGGAAAAATAGGTAACTATTTAGATAAGATAATTTGTCTTTCACTCACTGTATTGGTAAACTGAATGGAAGGATATCTTTAGAACATAAAGGTGGTTGCTCAAATGGGGAAGCAAGCAAATGGTCATGAGGACAATATTATTCTTTTTCCAGGCCTTGTGACAAGGCTTGTAGAAAAGGGCATGGCTTCGTTAAAGGAAAAGAAATACTATGACGCTCTTCGTTATTTTCAACAATCTACAGAGATGGAACCGACCCATCCACAAGCACGGTATGGTCTCGTTATTACAAATATTGAATTAAATCGTTTAGATGAGGCAAAAAGACATTGTGAATCGATGCTGAGGGAAGGGATTGGACAATATTATGAAGTTCTTCAAGTGTATGTATCCTTATTGGTACAACTTGGAGATTATGAGCAGGTGGAAATGCTCTTGGAAACAGTTATTTCAGAGGAAAAACTTCCTCCGAAAATGGCAGAATCCTTTTATCAGTTATTAGAATTTTCAAGACAAATGACATCACCCAATGGGAAAGCAGAATTGGAAGATTTTACAGAAGATAATTTTGAGGGTATTGGAAACACAGAAGAATGGATAAACTTATTAGAGCAGGGAAAGCCAGACCAACAATGGGGAGCAATCCAAAAAATTAGTCAGATGAAAAAAGAAGATGTCCTTAATACCTGTCGGACTTTCATGAAAGGTGAAAATAATAACCCTGTTTTAAAAAGTTATTTGCTTCAAATGTTAAAGGAAATGAATGTGGAAGATACTATTGAAGTACATAAGTTTGGGAAGTCTTTTAATGTAAACATAGGAAATTTAGAAGATGTTTTTCATGAACAATTCGGCACCAGTGTATTAACAAAGTTAGACGCTGAACTAGGACAAGAAAGTCCCTCATTATTTGAAATTGTACAGCAGGTTTGGTGGCACTATTTATTTGCACTGTATCCCAAGTCTCCAACACCATCAGATAAAACCGTTTGGGCAGCTGCATTACATAGCTTAGGATTCACCTTGATGGGGGTAGAACAAGACTTAAATGAAGTAACGAGTAGATATGGTGTGGATAAAGAGGAAGTTATAAAAGCAGTAGAACATATGAAAAGCATTGAAGCAGATTTAATGTTAATTCAGAGTGAACGTACATAGTAGGAAATTCGTTGAAAACCAATCACCGTATGTTATAATGTAAGGGTTGTAAAAAAAGAGCATGTACAAAAGAATTATTTTTTTATTGTTGGAGGGAAAGTATACATGACTGCAAAATGGGAAAAAACAGAAGGTAACTCCGGCGTTCTTACTGTTGAAGTAGACAGTGGACGAGTGGATACAGCTTTAGATGAAGCATTTAAAAAGGTAGTAAAGAAGGTGAATGTACCTGGATTCCGTAAAGGGAAGATTCCTCGCAAAATGTTTGAACAACGTTTTGGTGTAGAATCACTTTACCAAGATGCATTAGATATCTTACTTCCACAAGCTTATTCTGAAGCTATAGAAGAATCTGGAATTGAACCTGTTGATCGACCGGATATTGACATTGAGCAAATGGAAAAAGGAAAGAACTTAATCTTTAAAGCAACTGTAACAGTTAAGCCTGAAGTAAAACTCGGGGATTACAAAGGTCTCGAAGTAGAAGAACAAGACGTAACGGTTACAGATGAAGATGTTGATGCTGAATTAAAGCAACTTCAAGAGCGTCAAGCTGACTTAGTTGTTGTAGAAGATGGAGAAGTTCAAAATGGCGATACTGTTGTTATGGACTTTGAAGGTTTTGTTGATGGCGAAGCTTTCGAAGGTGGTAAAGCAGAGAACTATTCTCTTGAAATCGGTTCAGGCCAATTCATTCCTGGTTTTGAAGACCAGTTAGTTGGTGCAAAAGCTGGCGAAGAAAAAGAAGTGAATGTAGAATTTCCTGAAGAATACCACTCTGAAGAATTAGCTGGAAAGCCTGCAGTATTTAAAGTGAAAATTCATGACATCAAACGTAAGGAACTTCCTGAGTTAGATGATGAATTTGCTAAAGATGTAAACGAAGAAGTAGAATCTTTAGATCAATTAAAGGCAGATCTTCGTGAAAAATTAGAAACTGCTAAAAAGCAGCAAGCAGATGCACAAAAACGTGACGCATTAGTAGAAAAAGCGGCAGAAAATGCAGAGATCGATATTCCTGAAGCAATGATTACAACCGAAACTGATCGTATGCTGCAAGAATTTGGACAACGTCTGCAAACACAAGGTATGTCTTTAGACATGTACTATCAATTCTCTCAAACAGACGAAGAGGGAATGAAAGCACAATTCCATGACGATGCAGAAAAGCGTGTCCGCATGAATCTTACATTAGAAGCAATTGCTGAAGCGGAAAACCTTGAAGTATCTGAAGAAGATGTGGATAAGGAAATCAACTTAATGGCAGAAACATATCAACGTTCTGCTGAAGAAATTAAACAAATCCTTGCGATGCAAGGTGGAGCAGATGCCCTTAAAGGTGATTTGAAGGTAAGAAAGGCTATTGACTTTCTTGTAGAAAATAGTAAAACAGCGGCAGCTTCTGAATAATCCGTATAACAAAGGAAGGCAAGGCATAAGTTAATTATGCCTTGCCTTATACATAACTAAGTTTCGCACATTTTGGAGAATTTTCTTTATACATAAAAAGAGGTATTTAAAAGCTCAATGTTGTAAACGTAATAAAAGCACAATCATTTTGATGAGTAAATAGCATTATGGACAATGAAAATTATTAGTCTGCATGGAGTGGACCGTTGCGAATGATATCTATTTTCAAGGTAGCCTAATAATTAAAGACTCTTTTGTGTCCAATAAATCAAAGTGATTGACAGTATCCTTTACGTGATATATTCTTGTGTAACATATTTGACGTAGAGACGAACAACCATTTTGTCGTGGAAGGGTTTATATTTCAGGTATTTGGTGTATTTGTGGTAAAATTGAAATAATAGTAAAGGAGGATTTATACTCTTCTGGTTCTTAAGCGATTCAAAAGGATGGAAGTGATCACTCTTTTATTAAGCACACATAGTTATGATTAAAAAATGGAACACCAACGTACAATGTTAAAAGAATAAAAAATAACCTGGAGCATTCCATCTCGATAAATATGTGTTGTCAATTCTTAATTTTATTGTAAGGGGTGAATGGTATGTTTAAATTTAATGAAGAAAAAGGCCAGCTTAAATGTTCCTTCTGTGGTAAAACTCAAGACCAAGTGAGAAAGCTTGTTGCCGGACCTGGCGTTTATATATGTGATGAATGTATTGAATTATGTACAGAAATTGTTGAGGAAGAATTAGGGAACGAAGAAGAAGTGGAAATGGAGGATATCCCAAAACCACAAGAAATTCGAGAAATTCTCAATGATTATGTAATAGGTCAGGACAGAGCTAAGAAAACGTTATCCGTTGCTGTTTATAACCACTATAAACGTGTTAACTCTACACAGAAAAATGACGAAGTAGAGCTTTCAAAAAGTAATATTTGTTTAATCGGTCCTACAGGGAGCGGTAAAACACTTTTAGCACAAACATTAGCAAGAATCTTAAATGTACCTTTTGCTATCGCTGATGCTACATCTTTAACAGAGGCAGGATATGTAGGGGAAGATGTGGAAAACATCCTTCTAAAGCTAATTCAAGCTGCTGATTATGACGTGGAGAAAGCTGAACGTGGTATCATCTATATCGATGAAATCGATAAGGTAGCTCGTAAATCAGAAAACCCTTCTATCACTCGAGACGTGTCAGGTGAAGGTGTTCAGCAAGCATTATTGAAAATTCTTGAAGGAACAACAGCAAGTGTACCACCTCAAGGTGGAAGAAAGCACCCTCATCAAGAATTTATCCAAATTGATACAACGAATGTCCTTTTCATTGTTGGTGGTGCATTTGATGGAATCGAGCAAATTATCAAGCGCCGTTTAGGGAAAAAGGTAATTGGTTTCGGTTCAGATACAAACCAAGAGGATCTAAAGGAAGGTCAATACTTATCAAAAATTCTGCCAGAGGATTTACTAAGATACGGCTTAATTCCTGAATTCATTGGACGTTTACCTGTAATTTCAAGTCTTCAGCCATTAGATGAAGACGCACTTGTTGAGATTTTAACGAAGCCAAAAAATGCTTTAGTAAAGCAATATCAGAAGCTTCTTGAACTTGATGAAGTGGAGCTGGAATTTACTGACGAGGCCCTTCGGGAAGTGGCAAAACAAGCAATTGAACGTAAAACAGGAGCACGTGGTCTTCGTTCCATCATTGAAGGTATTATGCTGGATGTGATGTATGAGTTACCATCAAGAGAAGATATCGCATCTTGTGTAATTACTGAGGAAACAGTACGGGACCTTAAGCAACCAGTATTGAAATCAAAAGATGGTGAAGTAATCGAACAAAAGGAAGAGCCAAAGGAAAGTGCTTAATACAGTAGCCTTCGACTTAATTGTCGAAGGCTATTTTTATGTGTATGTCATAATGGTAATGGCTTCTGCTAACGCACGATTATTATTACTATTTTCATTTTCATGCACTCGAAGCTTGTTCCACAGCACGAAAACATTGATAATGTCCGAAGTCGTGCAATCGAACCTTATTCCACTGCACGAAATCCAATCTGTCCACAATTTTCACCCACTCCCCCCTCTTCTACGGCATCAAATACGCCCCTATGAGAAGGGCACTCATAGGGGCTTTGAAAAAGAGTACGTCTGTTTCGCTCATTGCTGAGGTGGAAGGAGAAGGGAAAAGCATCTTCTCCTTCTACCTCTATGACAAATATTGCCTCCTTGTTATTTGGAGATTATCCTTGCCTGTTCAGGAAATACTAATCATCACAAAGAAAAATTAGTCAGGGAGGTTATATGATGAATCTGACAGGCATGGCCTTTTTCATCCAACTATTTTTTGGGGTTGTTATAGGCCTTTATTTTTGGAACTTGCTTAAAAATCAGCGAACGCAAAAAGTATCCGTAGATAAAGAATCCAAAAAGGAATTAGAGCAGTTAAGAAGAATGCGTGCAATGAGGTTAAGTGAACCTTTATCAGAGAAAATCCGACCTAAATCTTTTGATGATATTATTGGACAGAAGGACGGGATTCGTTCATTAAAGGCTGCCCTGTGTGGTCCAAACCCACAGCATGTCATTATATATGGACCTCCAGGTGTTGGTAAAACGGCAGCAGCGAGACTTGTCCTAGAAGAAGCAAAGAGAAACCCCCATTCTCCATTTCAACACAAATCTGTTTTTGTGGAAGTGGACGGGGCAACGGCTCGTTTTGATGAACGAGGTATTGCCGATCCGTTAATCGGTTCTGTGCATGATCCTATTTACCAAGGAGCAGGTGCCATGGGGCAAGCGGGAATCCCACAACCTAAGCATGGTGCCGTTACTAAAGCTCATGGTGGTATTTTGTTTATAGATGAAATCGGGGAACTTCATTCCATTCAGTTAAATAAGCTCCTTAAAGTGTTGGAAGATAGAAAGGTTTTTTTAGAAAGTGCTTACTATAGTGAAGAAAATAATCAAATACCGGACCATATTCATGATATTTTTAAAAACGGATTGCCGGCAGATTTTAGGTTAATTAGTGCAACTACAAGACAGCCTGATGAAATTCCTCCAGCCATTCGTTCACGTTGTATGGAAGTATATTTTAGACCATTAACACCTTCAGAAATTCAACAAGTAGCTAAAAAAGCGGCTGATAAAATTGCTTTAGCTGTTGAAGATGGTGTATTCGAGTTAACAGCTAAATATGCTACGAATGGCCGTGAGGCAGTAAACATTATTCAACTGGCTGCGGGTATGGCAACTAGTGAAAATAGAGATAAAATATTCACAAGAGATGTAGAGTGGGTTATCCATTCAAGTCAACGGGCACCGCGACCGGAGAAACAAGTTCATAAAGAAGATAAAGTTGGATTTGTAAATGGACTCGGAGTTTTTGGACCAAACATGGGTGCATTACTTGATATTGAAGTTACAGTTATTGAAAATAAGGGAAAAGGAACAATAAATATTACAGGGATTGCAGAGGAAGAAAGTACTGGAAACCATACCCGTTCTGTGAAAAGAAAAAGTATGGCGAAAGGCTCAGTTGAAAATGTGTTGACCGTACTTAGGAACATGGGAGAAAATACATTTGATTATGACATACATGTGAATTTTCCAGGAGGAGTTCCTGTAGATGGACCTTCTGCAGGTATTTCTATTGCGACGGCAATTTATTCAGCTATTCACAAAATCCCAGTTTCCCATTCTGTTGCTATGACAGGCGAGCTAGGAATACATGGACATGTTAAGCCTATTGGAGGAGTTGTAGCGAAAGTAGAAGCTGCAAAACATGCTGGAGCGACAGATGTGATTATACCAACAGGTAATTTCCAAACCATTCTTCAAGAATATGAAGGGATACGTATTCACCCTGTTGAAACTTTAGAGGAGGTTTTCCGGTTAGCATTAGTAAATGAAGCGAAGGAAGAGGAAAAAGAAGAAGAAAGCAGTACCCTTCCAGCAGCAGCTTCTTTTGCACTAGGACAATCAGGGGTCTAATTATTTAGACCTCTCTCTTCTTGTCTAAGAAATGAAGCGTTGCCATCGGGGAACCAGGACGTGGGCTACCTTTAGGCGTAATTGATCCGCCTGTAGCGTATCCAAGTCACATTATATTCTCCTTAAAACAATATACTTTTAAAACAATATACTTTTAAAAACAACTTTTTAATAAGACTCAAAAAATTGAATAATGATGAAACGCTGTATTTGTTAGACAAAATGATGTTCAATAGGATAAAATTGAACAAGACTTCATGATTTCACTGGCGTTATTTTCCAAAATGACGTCTATTTTTACTATAGAGAGGTAAGGGAAAGGTGGAGGTGTGTACATATGGGTGAAAAAAAGGTAAAAAAACTCCCTTTATTACCATTGAGGGGATTACTTGTTTATCCAACAATGGTACTCCATTTAGATGTTGGACGTGATAAGTCTGTTCAAGCCTTAGAACGTGCAATGGTTGAGGAAAAAGAAATTTTTCTTGCGACACAAAAGGAAATTGCGATCGATGAGCCAGAAGAAGAAGATATTTATGCGGTAGGAACTCTGGCAAAGGTTAATCAAATGCTTAAGCTTCCTAATCGTACTATTCGAGTTCTAGTAGAAGGGATTCAACGGGGGAAGGTACAAACCTTCACAGATAAAGAAGAATACTTCGAAGTGGGAGTAGAATTAATCGAAGAACGCCAAGAACCAACGGTTGAAGAACAAGCGTTAATGAGAAATGTGTTAGATCAGTTCGAACAATATATTCATTTATCTAAGAAAGTATCTCAAGAAACTTTTGCTTCCGTTTCTGACATTATTGAACCTGGACGCTTAGCAGATATTATATCTTCTCATCTTCCATTAAAGATAGTACAGAAGCAAGAGGTACTAGAAACAATTTCCGTAAAAGATCGATTGACAAAAATTTTACAAATCTTAAGTAATGAAAAAGAAGTACTAGGGCTCGAAAAGAAAATTGGTCAACGTGTAAAGAAGTCCATGGAAAAAACGCAGAAGGAATATTACTTAAGGGAACAAATGAAAGCAATTCAAAAAGAGCTTGGAGATAAAGAGGGAAAAGAAGGAGAATTAGAGGAGCTTAGGAAGAAAATTGCAGAAGCAGACATGCCGGAATCTGTGGAGGAGAAAGCTTTAAAAGAATTAGCCCGTTATGAAAAAATGTCCGCAAGCTCTGCAGAAGGTTCTGTTATTCGAAATTATGTAGAATGGCTCGTACAAATTCCTTGGAAAAAAGAAACGGTAGACCAGCTTGATATACATCGATCTGAGAAAATTCTAGATGAAGATCATTATGGCTTAGAAAAAGTTAAAGAGCGAGTATTGGAATATTTGGCCGTTCAGCAGCTTACTCGAGAATTAAAGGGGCCTATTTTATGCTTAGCGGGACCTCCTGGGGTAGGTAAAACCTCATTGGCAAGGTCCATTGCCCGATCATTGGATAGAAATTTTGTACGTATTTCATTAGGTGGTGTGCGGGATGAAGCGGAAATCCGTGGACACCGCAGAACTTATGTGGGAGCAATGCCAGGTAGAATTATTCAAGGAATGAAAAAAGCAGGAACCAGAAACCCTGTTTTCCTATTGGATGAAATAGATAAAATGGCAAGTGATTTCCGTGGAGATCCATCTGCAGCAATGTTGGAAGTCCTTGATCCAGAGCAAAACAACAGCTTTAGTGATCATTACATTGAAGAGCCTTATGATTTATCTAAAGTTATGTTTATCATGACGGCGAACAATATTGGGGCCATACCTGCACCGTTAATGGACCGAATGGAGATTATTCATATTGCCGGTTATACGGAAGTGGAAAAACTAAATATTGCTCAAGAATATCTATTACCGAAACAAGTAAAAGAGCACGGCTTAACGAAAGGGAAACTTCAGGTGAAGGAAGATGCTCTTCTCAAGGTAGTTCGTTATTACACAAGGGAAGCAGGTGTCCGAAGTCTAGAACGTCAAATGGCCACCATTTGCCGTAAAGCAGCGAAGATCATTGTTTCAGGTGATAAGAAAAAAGTTGTAGTAACGGAAAAAACAATCGAAGATTTATTAGGAAAGCCAAAGTTCAGGTACGGTAAAGCAGAACTGGAGGATCAAATCGGTGCTGCAACAGGACTGGCGTATACCACAGCTGGTGGAGATACGTTAACGATAGAAGTATCACTTTCTCCTGGAAAGGGTAAGCTAACATTAACAGGTAAATTGGGCGATGTCATGAAAGAGTCTGCTCAAGCAGCATTCAGCTATATCCGATCAAAATCAGAGGAGCTCAACATTGATCCTGAATTTCATGAGAAAAATGATATTCATATCCATGTACCAGAAGGGGCGGTTCCGAAGGATGGACCTTCTGCAGGTATTACAATGGCAACGGCGCTAATCTCTGCATTAACAGGCCGTGCAGTTCGTAAGGAAGTTGGTATGACGGGAGAAATCACCTTGCGTGGCCGCGTATTACCGATAGGTGGTTTAAAGGAAAAATCCATGAGTGCCCATAGGGCAGGCTTAACCCATATTATCATGCCAAAGGATAACGAAAAAGACTTGGAAGATATTCCAGAAAGTGTTCGAAAAGATTTAAAATTTATTCCTGTATCACATTTAGATGAAGTATTAAAGGAAGCATTAGTGGGGAAATAATATGAAAATTAACAGTGCAGAAATAATAATCAGTGCAGCAAAACCGCATCAATTTCCAACAGGGCCCTTCCCAGAAGTGGCTCTGTCTGGCCGTTCTAACGTAGGAAAATCATCCTTTATCAATACGGTACTTGGTCGTAAAGGGTTAGCAAGGATCTCCCAACGGCCTGGGAAAACACAGACATTAAACTTTTATTTTATTAATGAACGATTTCACTTTGTGGATGTACCAGGCTATGGCTATGCGAAAGTTTCTAAAAAGGAACGGGAAGCATGGGGCAAGGTAATGGAGGTTTACTTTCAAGAACGTGAACAACTAAAGGGAGTTGTTCAACTTATTGATATTCGTCACAAACCAACAGAAGATGATGTGATGATGTACGATTGGTTAAAATACCATAATTGCCGTGTTTTAATCATCGCAACAAAAGCCGATAAAATCCCTCGTGGAAAATGGGATAAGCATGTTAAAGAAATCAAGGAACACTTAGAGATGGATAAAGACGATAAGGTGGTCGTCTTTTCATCAGAAACAGGTTTAGGGAAAGATAAAGCCTGGAAAGAAATGGAGAACCTCCTTTTTAGCTAAAAGCTGTTTTTGCGAATGATCACCAAAGGATTTAATATTCTGAATAAAGGTAACTGTTTTGAAATCATGTTTGTTTTTTTATATAATAAAGCACAGCGTGTACTATTTTTAACGCTGTGCTTTTATATGTATTTCCTATTTCTTTCTGAAAAACAATAAGTATATGCCTATACCGATGAGAAGTATTGGCCAAAATCTTTCGAAACCTGAAAATAGTTTTTGCAGCCATGAGACAAGTTGATGGGAATATAGGGCAAAGCCTGTTAGTAATAAAAGGATCATTCCCGGTACAATACCTTCCCTTTTATTAACAAAATGCTTCATAAAAAAGGCAATACTAACGATGAGGGTAAAGTATCCCCAATGGTATCCCCATAGGTTTGCAGTATGGGCCCCATGAAAAAATACACCTAAGCCTAGGAGAACCATCCCGGAGAACATCTTGTTGTCATCACGGTTAGAGAAGCCTTGGTATGCTTGAACCACCCCGATGGCTATTAATATCATTGGCCAGGTTAAGATAGTATCTGTAAAAGGGATAGAGATACTATATTGTTGAAGAAGAAAATAAAGCCCTACAAGAATTAATATAATACCAGGTAAAACACTATTTTTTTTCATAATAAATTCCTTTCTGTGATATTTTAGTGTGTGCCTCATTTGTAAACTTTTCCTATTTGGGGATAATAATGAAATAAAGTGAAAGTTGTACATACATATCCATAAATTACTGAGGAAAGTTTCACATAATCTTCAAAGCTTTGTTTATGAAAAACACTTTAAAGATGTTATAATTTAAGACGAGTTCAAGTGATTTTTAAACTTTTGAAATGGAAAAATCCTATTTCTACTATAGAGAACTTCGAAAATTAGCGCAAAAGGTACGGAGGTGAAAGCATGCACATCCTAGTCGTCAGTTTGAATTATAAAACAACTCCAGTAGAAATTCGAGAGAAATTTAGCTTTCAAGAGGATTTGGATAGTGCGTTGTTAAAGCTTCGCCAATCAAAGAGCATTCTGGAATGTGTTATCGTTTCTACGTGTAACCGTACAGAAATCTATGTCGTAGCTGATCAGCTGCACACTGGACGTTACTATACAAAGTTATTCTTATCTGAATGGTTTAAGATTCCAATAAATGATTTCTCCCGTTATTTAGATATTCGGGAAGATGAGCATGTTATTGAACATCTATTCCGGGTAGCCTGTGGATTGGACTCCATGATTTTAGGAGAAACTCAAATTCTAGGTCAAGTAAGGGATAGTTTATTAAAGGCACAAGAGCAAGGAACTACTGGAACAATCTTTAATTATTTGTTTAAACAAGCAGTAACTTTAGGGAAACGAGCTCATTCAGAAACTTCTATCGGTGAAAATGCAGTGTCTGTAAGCTATGCAGCAGTGGAGCTTGGTAAGAAAATCTTCGGTGATTATATAGATAAGAAGGTTCTAATTCTTGGTGCAGGTAAAATGAGTGAACTGACTGCAAAACACTTATTTTCTAACGGTGTGAATGATATTACTGTCATGAACCGTACAAAGGAAAGGGCAGAGGAATTAGCTGGGAAGTTCCATGGAAAGGCAAAAGCGATGGATGAAATGGAACACTCTTTGCTAACAGCTGATATTCTAATAAGTTCAACGGGATCCCGTGATTATGTTGTTACGAAGGATGCTGTGGAGAAATTAGCTAAACAACGAAAAGGAAGACCATTGTTCCTAGTGGACATTGCAGTGCCAAGGGATTTAGATCCTGCACTAGCTGAAATTGAAAATGTTTATTTATACGATATCGATGATTTACAAGGAATTGTGGCAGCTAATATAGAAGAACGTAAGAGAGAAGCTCAAAAGATTGAATTAATGATAGAAGAAGAGCTGATTGAATTTAGTCATTGGTTAGATACCTTGGGAGTAGTGCCGGTAATTTCTGCATTACGAAATAAAGCCATGTCCGTGCAAGCGGAAACGATGAAAAGCCTTGAGAGAAAGCTCTCTAATCTTTCTGAACGGGAAAAGAAGGTTATCCGTAAGCATATGAAGAGCATTGTTAATCAGCTCTTAAAGGATCCAATCTCGGCAGTTAAAGAGCTTCCAGAAGGGGAGAACTCTGCAGAATTATTAAGCTTTGTGACTAAGGTATTTGCTTTAGAAGAGCAATTGCAAGAGCAAGAACAGCTTCCATCCTGTGAAATTCGAATTAATACAGCTGAGAGATTATGGAAATTAGAAAAGCAAAAGGCAAAACTTGCTAGTACGAAAGAAGCTGTTGCCCGCTCTATTTAGAGAGGGGATTCCGAAATGCTTTTAAACATTTTGTATGTATCCATTATTATTTTATACGCCTTAAGCGTTTTAGGATATTTTATTGATTTCATTCAAAACAGCCAGAAGGTTAAAAGAATCGCCTTCTGGTTGCTTTCTATTGTTTGGGTGTTCCAGCTATCATTTATTATTATTAGAACAATTGAATACAACAGGCTTCCGCTCATGACAATATTTGAAGGGATGTTCCTTTATTCTTGGATAATTGTGAGCTTTTCCTTATATATAAGTCGATTTTATCGAGTGGATTTTTTGGTTTTACTTGTAAACGTTATTGGCTTTTCCATTTTAACCATTAGCGTCTTTGCCCCTGCTGGAGATGTTTCTCCCCAATTAGCAGAGTTGATGATAACAGAGCTCCTTGTCATTCATGTGACGTTGTTATTACTGTCGTATGCTTTGTTTACATTGTCATTTTCCTATTCGATACTCTATTTTCTTCAGCATCATATGTTAAAGCGGAAGAAATGGAATAAAAGGATGGGGAGAATTGGCAATTTATCAAAATTAGAAAAATACTCCTTTAGTTTTACCCTCATCGCCTTTCCTTTAATGCTATTAGGTATTATTTTAGGGGTTGTCTGGGCATGGTTAAAGTTTCATATGATTCCTTGGTTTGATTTAAAAGTCCTAAGCTCATTTGTCGTCCTTTTTGTTTACGGATTTTATTTGTTCCAGTGGACTGTTAAAAAGAGAAGAGGCTACAGCTTAGCCTTATTAAACATCGCAGCATTTCTTGTTTTACTAATTAACTATTTTCTATCCAGCTCCTTTTCCAACTTTCATATATGGTGAAGTGAAATGAGCGGGAATGAATTGTTAATAATGGCTCTTTTAAAGGACAGTGTTAACTTTTAAAACACGTTGATTGAAGCGGAAGGTACGAGACTCCTGCGGGAAAAGTAAGAGACCACTGAAAAAGGGAAAAAACGTCCTTTTTCAGTGGCCTCGAAAAGCAACTGCTGAAGACCCCGCAGGAACGAGGAGGCTGAAGCGTTACCCGCGGAACCAGGACGGTGACATTACGCCGTTGCCCACAAGCGGGGCCTGAGACGCTTCCTCGAGTAGTTTGCGTCGAGTAATCGCAGACGCTGGACGTGGGCTGCCTTTAGGCGTAATTGGAGTAACCTGTAGCGAAAATCAACATCAAAGTTTAACAGAGTATTTATAATAAAAATTACTAACATAAAGGCTTACATTGGAGGTAAACATGAGAAAAATCATCGTAGGTTCACGAAAAAGTAATTTAGCTATGACTCAAACAAGGTGGGTTATTGATCAGTTAAAGGCCTTAGATACTGGCTATGAATTCGAAATTAAAGAAATAGTTACAAAGGGAGACCAAATTTTAGATGTAACCCTATCTAAGGTAGGGGGAAAAGGTCTATTTGTTAAGGAAATAGAAAAGGCCATGTACGATGGTGAAATTGACATGGCTGTTCATAGTTTAAAGGATTTACCTGCTGTTATTGCAGAAGGCTTGACAGTTGGAGCTGTTCCTAAGAGGGTTGATCCTAGGGACGCCTTTATTTCTAACAGCGGACAGACTTTAATGGAATTACCACCGGGATCTATTGTTGGGACGAGCAGTTTAAGAAGGTCCGCGCAAGTTTTGGCAAAACGACCTGACCTTGAAATTAAATGGATTCGAGGTAACATTGAAACTCGCTTAAGAAAATGTCGTGAGGAAGGCTTTGATGCTATTATATTAGCTGCTGCTGGTTTAGAGAGGGTAGGTAGAACGAAGGAAATCGTTACGGAGTTCTTAGAACCTGAACTATGCTTACCAGCTGTTGGTCAAGGGGCATTAGGAATTGAGTGCCGAGCAGATGATAAGGAAATTCTTCATTTATTAGGGAAGCTTAATGATCCAGAAACAGAAAGAACCGTTGCTGCAGAACGTTCCTTCCTTCATACGGTAGAAGGGGGCTGCCAGGTTCCTATAGCAGGATATGCTACTTTACAAGAAGATGGTCAAATTTCATTAACGGCGTTAGTAGGATCTCCTGATGGAAAAACCATTTTTAAAGAGACAATTGTAGGAGAAGATCCAGTAGCAATCGGTAAAGAAGTAGCTGATAAGATGCTTAACGACGGTGCTCGTGAGGTATTAGAGAAAGTAAAGGAACAGTTAGATCAATAAGGAGAAGTACACGATGAATGGACCTCTCCAAGGACTTCAAATATTAAATACCAGGGCGGAACATCAAGCTTCTTCCCTAACACAAAAACTAGAGAATTACGGGGGAACGGTTATAGAGGTTCCCCTTATTTCCATGGAAAGAACGAGATCCATACAGCCCGTTTATGAAGCAATTCATTCCTTACATAACTATCATTGGATTGTTTTTACAAGTGCAAACAGTGTCATTTTCTTTTTTGACACATTGAGGGAATTGGGTTTAGGTAAGAGTACCTTAGAGCATTTAAAAATTGCTGCTGTAGGATCGAAAACGAAAAAGGTTATCGAGGAAAAAGGTTTTTCCATACAGCTTGTTCCTGAAATCTTCGATGGGGAGCATTTAAGTGCCAGCCTTTTAAAGGTTTTGAAAGAAAATGAACGAGTTCTTTTTCCAAGAAGTCATCTTTCCCGTGATATTTTGACGAAGGAATTGAAAAAAGCTAATATCGAAATAGATAATCCCATTGTCTATGAGACACAATTGAATTTTTCCAAAAAGGATCAATTAAATGATTTGTTAGAAAAGGAACAGATAGATTTAATCATTTTCACTAGTCCATCAACAGTACAATCTTTTTTTCAGCAAGTAGAGAAAAGGATCTTAGAGAAATCTGTCCAGAAGCTGCAATTTGCAGTGATAGGTTCCATTACGGCAAAGGCTTTAAGGGATGCTGGGATTGATAAAATGATAGAACCTGAAGAATACACGATAGAAGGGTTAGTTCATGAAATTGTTGTTAGGCAGGTAGGGAAAAGGAAATGAATAGAGTTGAAGATAAATAAGGAGGATTGTACATATGTCTTTAAATGAGTTTGGTCGTCACCGACGATTAAGAAGAACCCATGGAATTCGTAAAATGGTTAGGGAAACCCATTTACATAAAGAGGATTTAATTTATCCGATTTTTGTAAAAGAAGGTTCTAATATTAAGAATGAAATTCCATCTATGCCAGGAGTATACCAATGGTCATTAGATCGATTAGATGGTGAAGTGGAGGAGGTTGTTCGTTTAGGGATTCCTTCTATTATCGTCTTCGGTATTCCTGCAGAGAAGGATGACTGTGGTACATCGGCCTATGCAAAGGAAGGAATTGTGCAGCGTGCCATTCGTCAAATCAAGAGAAATCATCCTGAGCTTACTGTTATTGCTGATACTTGTTTATGCCAGTTTACGGACCATGGTCATTGCGGTGTCATTGAAAATGGAGAGGTTCTTAATGATGAAACGTTGGAGCTTCTTGTAAAAACAGCTGTTTCCCAAGGGGAAGCTGGTGCTGATATTATTGCACCATCCAATATGATGGATGGATTTGTTGCCGCTATTCGTCATGGGTTAGACGAAGCAGGCTATCATAACATTCCAATAATGAGCTATGCTGTAAAATATGCCTCGGCTTTCTATGGGCCATTCCGTGATGCTGCCCACAGTTCTCCTAAATTTGGTGACCGCAAAACGTATCAGATGGATCCAGCCAATCGTATGGAGGCAATGCGTGAAGCCGAATCAGATGTGATGGAGGGAGCGGATTTTCTTATAGTGAAACCTGCCCTTTCTTACTTAGATATCATTCGCGATGTAAAGAATAACTTCACATTGCCTGTTGTTGCTTACAATGTTAGTGGAGAATATTCCATGATTAAAGGAGCTGCACTAAACGGTTGGATTGATGAAAAATCAGTTGTTTTAGAGAAGTTAGTAAGCATGAAGCGTGCTGGAGCAGATTTAATTCTAACGTATTTTGCAAAAGATGTAGTGAAATGGTTAGAAGAAGATAACTAGTTTGAACTTAGGATAATGCTATTACAGAAGGGTGGATTTTTGTGATGAATAGAAGTAAATCCGTTGAAGCTTTTGGACGAGCAAAGGAAGTAATGCCAGGGGGAGTTAACAGCCCTGTAAGAGCATTTAAATCAGTGAAGATGGATCCTGTTTATATGGAAAAAGGTAAAGGGTCGCATATTTGGGATATTGATGGTAATGAGTATATCGATTATGTACTTTCTTGGGGGCCATTAGTCCTTGGACATGCGGATGATCAAGTGGTAGAAGCACTGAAGACTACTACGGAAAAGGGTACAAGCTTCGGTGCTCCAAGTGAGTTGGAAACAAAAATGGCTGAATTGGTGATCGAGCGTGTACCTTCCATAGAAGTGGTACGAATGGTTAACTCCGGTACGGAAGCTACGATGAGTGCATTACGTCTAGCAAGGGGCTATACAGGGCGAAATAAAATTGTGAAGTTTGAAGGCTGCTATCATGGCCATGGAGATTCGTTGTTGATTAAGGCGGGGTCTGGTGTAGCTACATTAGGTTTACCGGACAGCCCAGGTGTACCAGAATCTGTTGCAAAAAATACGTTGACTGTCCCTTACAATGATTTAGAGAGCTTGCAATTGGCCTTTGATCAATTTGGTGATGATATTGCTGCTGTTATCCTTGAGCCAGTAGCTGGAAATATGGGAGTTGTTCTTCCTGAGCCTGGCTTCTTAGAAGGGGTACGTAAAATCACAGAAGATAATGGAACACTAATGATCTTTGATGAAGTTATGACTGGCTTCCGTGTAGGCTACGAATGTGCCCAAGGAAGATTTGGAATTACTCCTGATTTAACTTGCTTAGGAAAAGTGATTGGCGGTGGTCTTCCAGTTGGTGCCTATGGTGGTAAACGGGAGATTATGGAACAAATTGCCCCTGCTGGTCCTATCTATCAGGCGGGAACTTTATCTGGTAACCCGTTGGCCATGACGGCAGGCTATGAAACATTAAGTCAGTTGACTCCAGCTAGTTATGAAGAGTTTGATCGTCTGGGGAAACGTTTGGCAGACGGGTTAGGAAGTGCCGCTGCAAAGTACAACATTCCTCATCACGTAAGTCAAGCTGGTTCCATGGTTGGTTTCTTCTTTACTAATGAGAAGGTTACGAACTATGAAAAGGCAGCAACATCTGACTTAGATATGTTTGCTACGTACTTTAAATTCATGCTAGATGAAGGGATTTCTTTGCCACCGTCGCAGTATGAAGGAATGTTCCTATCTACAAAGCATACAGATGAAGACATTGATCGAACTATTGCAGCGGCGGAAAAAGCCTTTGCCCATATCAGTGAGCAACAATAAATATCATTAAAAAAAGGAAACCTTCAGAAGGGATAACATCCCCATTCGGAGGTTTCTTTTTTGTTCACAAAAAGTTCGGGGACCCGGTCCCCGAAAAATCTTGCATTCTTTTAAGTGATGAACAATATATATTTACGGCGAAGCTATTTTTCTGTTTTATTGGAAATCCTTTGTTTTCTTTGAAACAGGCATATTTCCATTGCTTGAAACATACAAGTGTAACGTATGAATCACTTTAGGGGGAAATAGTGGACAAAGGCATTATTTACATCATGCTTAGGAACAACTTAGCGAGTGGGCAGAGTTTAAAATAAAGGGGGAAAACACGTTGACTTATGAACAACCGTCATCCTTAGCATTTTCCATCAAGGAATCTGTATGGTTAAGGGAAGGTGAAGAAATTGATGAGTTATTGTCTTTAGCGCTGGAGCCCGATATCTCCATCCGGGAAGCTGATGATCAAGTATTTATAAGAGGATCTTTATTATTGTTTGGTGAATACAAGCCAAAAGAGCAAGATTCTAACAGCAACTCCTACTCAGACCAAATTTCTTTCCGTTCTGTTGAAGAAGTAACCATGTCAGATGATGGCATCGGTATGATTCGTCATTCCTTTCCACTTGATGTAACGATTCCAAGGGAAAAAATTAACCGACTAGAAGATCTTTATGTAACTGTAGATGCATTTGATTACGAATTGCCTGGAAAAGGATGTATTGAGTTAGAAGCAAATGTATCTGTTTCCGGTATTAAACATGAGCGTACTGAGGAGCCCGAGGATACTTATGATGAGCAGCAGGACGAAGAATCGGATGATTATTACACACGTCCTCAAGAATATAATGATTTCTCCAGCGAAAGGGAAGAAATGAATGAAAGAAGCTTTCATTTTGAGGCGGTTCGAGAAGCTGCGGCAGATGATGAAACAAAAGATGAGTATGAAAGTCGTGTAGAGGAAATTAAAGGGGAAAGCAAAGAGTTCCAAAATTATGAACGAAATGCTGCCTTCGAACAACACTATGAAGAAGAGGATCAGTATGAACAGGAAGAAAATAATGAAGAACCTGTGAGCTATAACACCGATCCGGAAATTGAACCTGAATATGAAGGAGAAACGGAGCCTGAACCAGAACCGGAACCCGCTCCGGAACCAGAATTGGTGAGATCAGAACCAACTGTAAATTTCTCTCCACAGCCAAGCCCCGTAAGTGCAGTGGAAGAAACCCATGAGTTGGAAGAAGAGGGTGAAGAGGAAGCTGGAAGGGACCAAACGGAGAAATCTTCTTCTAGTAAGGATGAAAATGCCCTCTATTTAACAAAGATGCTCACAAAGGGGGATCAGGAGGAATTTTCCAAGCTCCGTATGTGTATAGTTCAAGATGGAGAATCCCTTGAAACTATTGCAGAAAGATATAACATCCAAGTTAGTAATTTAATTAGAATGAATCGCTTAAACGAAGAGCGGGTTGCTGAAGGTCAAATTCTTTATATTCCAGTAAAACAGACGCCTACATCCAAGTCTTGAACGGAGGAAGGATGAATGCTTAGTTTAGAATATCTCCAAGAATGCTATGGATTTAACCACAGTAAGTGGAAAATAAACGGCGAAATCCTTGACACAGAAAAGGGTGTTAAGCGCCTGACTAACTGGACAGAGGAAAAAAGGGTAAGATGGCACGTCCAGTGGCGTGACCAACTGGCAGAAAAAACAGGTTGTCTCACGAATAGAATGATTCAAACAATCCACGGTGAACGGATAATTTTAAGCGATGCTGGCTGGGTCACCCTCCATGACGAGGTGACCAGCCTGTTTTCCTATAAAAACCGTGAAAATGAAATAGGTGCTTTTTTTGGTCGCTATTTCTCCTTAGGCATGCAAGATGTGGACACGGAAATAAATGACCCATATGCAAATAATAAGTTAAAAATTTATTTACAACAATCTTTTTTAACTAAAAATAGTACGGAAGAAATGAGATTTTTAGAAGGGATTAGAAGGGAATCGCGCCTCCGCTATAATAAAGCAAAGGAAATAAAGGAAAAGGCGGGGGGAAAACAGGAACCAATTGTTGCACCGATTCGTTCATTAGATCAGGGAAAAGTGGTTTACGGACAGTTTTATTGGACTAATTTAAAGGGGAGACCCGAGAAGGGCTATGGGTCTTTGAGGAATGTATTAACTGAATGGTTGCAACGATATGGACAAACTTCTTTGTTTTCCTTGTTAAATGAAATAGATAAAGAGTTTTCCTTAAAAGGATACCATGGGAAGAATTTACTAGCAGAGTGCCTCACTCCTTGGGAGTTTCTTGAATATGTAATGAAGACAAGGGATGTCCATGAAAAGGACGAATTATTAGTTTGGAAGGAAAAGCTAACCTATCAATGGGAGGCATCTAGGTTACTAGTGAAAGCACTAGGGGAATGGCTAGATGTGGCACAGGAGAAGGTGACAGTATGAGTACAAATATTCATATTAGACAAAAACCTATTGGTGCCGTTTTATTTCAATATGATCTTTATCCAGAGAAAATCGAGACGGTAGGGAAAGTAAAAAAGGTTCACACTGCTAATGGAATCTATGCTTTAAAAGAGACGGAGATGGGCAAGGACGAATCAGAGTGGCTCATCCATGTGATTAAACGTCTTGAGAGAATAGGATTTCATTATGTGGTTCCTATCCTCCCTAGCAAATACGGTGATTATGTACTTCGGTATGGGGACTTAGCATATTATTTGATGCCATGGTACGAAGATCATACAAAATTCAGACATCCAGTACATCCTGAAGAGGTAATGGTGGAGGAGCTGGCAAAGCTTCATGGTTTAACGGAAAGAACACAGGAATATTCTGAGAAAATTCTAGAAGAGTCGTATGAAACGTTAAAAAAGCGTTGGACTTACCGAAGGCTTGAAATGGAAAGGTATGCAGATCAAATAGAGGGGAATGTGTATTTATCTCCATTTCAGTTAACCTTTCTTACCCATTTCCAACGGAGTTTACACATGGTAGAACAAGCAGAGAGGCATCTTTCAGAATGGATAAATGGAGCGAAGGAAAAGAAAAGCTTCCGAAGTGTCCTTTGTCATGGTAAACCAAGCAGGACACATACTTGCTTTGATCAATATGGAACTGCATATTTCCTTAATTTTGAAAAAGCAGTATTAGACACCCCATCAAGGGATCTTGCCTTAATGTTCCGCCACTTTTTTCAGTCCCGGCCTTGGGATGAGCAGGAAGGTCAGCATTGGCTTCACTTGTATGAGAGGCACTTTGCCCTGTTTGATGAGGAACGTCATTTGTTTATGAGTTACTTAGCCTTTCCCGAAAGTCTCTACCAATCAGTGGATGCCTATACAAGGGAAGACAATAAGATTACAGAGCTCCAAGCAGTAACTCAATTGGAAAAAAAGGTCCTAACAATGAATCGCATTAACCGGTTTATGAACAGTGTCTTTAAAAAAGAATCAGAAGAAGAGTAAAAGATGAAATAGTAAAAGGCTATCTCCCTTGAGCATTATCAGCAAATGGGGAATAGCCTTTTTGTATTAAAACCAATTGAAGGTGTAGGCCAAATATAGAATGACCATAATCCCTAACAAAATCATGTCAAAGGTTGTTGGCAACAATAATGTGCGGATAAATTGAAAGATAATTAAAGGTAATAGCACTTGAAAGAATATAGCCTGAAACTTCTGTACCCAACGGGGCCAACGAAAGCCACTGAACATTCTTCGTTTTCCAAGCAATTTTGTCCCCTCCCCTTGCACTTTGTTATCATATTATGCATATGGTGAAAAATGCGTGTTATGAATAGGAATAACACAAGGTATGTGTTACCCTTGCAATGGCAATAATAGTGACTATAATGATATTTATAGACTAATTAAACATTTATCTATTGATTATCTAAAAAAGAAAGGGTAAAATAACCAATACATAAATGATAATTTACGTTGAAAGGGAAGAGTACATCGTGAACCCATCAGAGAGGAAAACCATCGATAACTAAATCGATGCTGGGAGGTTTTCTTGGAGGTAGGGATGGAAGGTCGCCCTGGAGTTGCTTTCATGAACGCTACTAATTTGTTATTAGTGAAGGCCGGTTCAGCACCGTTAAAAGCTTTTGAGTGTACAGTTTGCTATGTTCCCCATATATCCTTTTTTATTGGGAGACATGATGCCAATGTTTTTCAGACTGTAAACAAAGGTGGTACCGCGAGGAAATATAACTCCCTTCGTCCTTTGATGACGAATGGGAGTTTTTTGTATTAATAAGGAGGAAGAGCAAGATGGAAAATAAAGAGGTTTCAATGCCGCCAAAGTATGACCCGAAGGAAACGGAAGCGAAATGGTATCCGTTTTGGGTAAATGGTAAGTTTTTTGAGGCAACAGGAGATGAAAAGAAAACACCTTACACGATTGTTATCCCGCCGCCAAATGTAACAGGAAAGCTTCACCTAGGTCACGCTTGGGATACAACACTTCAAGATATCCTCATTCGTGTTAAGCGAATGCAAGGATATGATGCATTGTGGCTCCCTGGGATGGACCACGCAGGGATTGCAACTCAGGCAAAGGTGGAGGGAAAACTGAAGGAAGAAGGCTTATCCCGTTACGACCTAGGACGTGAAAAATTCCTAGAGAAGTCATGGGAGTGGAAAGAAGAGTATGCAGATACCATTCGTAAGCAGTGGTCAATGCTAGGTCTATCCCTCGACTATTCCCGCGAACGTTTCACATTAGACGAAGGTCTATCTGACGCCGTTAGGGAAGTATTTGTCCGCTTATATGAAGAGGGACTAATTTATCGCGGTGAGTATATTATCAACTGGGATCCACAGACAAAAACAGCCCTATCGGATATCGAGGTTATTTATAAGGACGTTCAAGGTGCCTTTTATCACATGAGGTATCCATTAGTGGATGGAAGTGGGCACATTGAAGTTGCTACAACTCGTCCAGAAACGATGCTTGGGGATACTGCTGTAGCTGTTCACCCGAATGACGACCGCTATAAACACCTCATCGGGAAAAAAGTAAAACTGCCAATTGTAGGCCGAGAAATTGAAATTGTTGCCGATGATTACGTTGATATGGAGTTTGGATCGGGGGCAGTAAAGATTACTCCAGCACACGATCCAAATGACTTTGAAATCGGAAACCGTCACAACCTTGAGCGCGTTCTTGTTATGGACGAAGCAGGGAAAATGAACGAAAACGCTGGAAAGTATCAAGGGATGGACCGTTTTGAATGTAGAAAACAAATTGTAAAAGACCTTCAAGAAGAGGGAATTCTCTTTAAAATCGAGGATCACATGCACAGCGTTGGTCACTCGGAGCGAAGTGGCGCTGTTGTTGAGCCTTATCTTTCTACACAATGGTTCGTAAAAATGAAACCATTAGCGGAAAAAGCTATCGAGCTTCAGAAGTCAGAAGGCAAAGTAAACTTTGTTCCAGACCGTTTTGAAAAAACGTACTTACACTGGATTGAAAACATCCGTGACTGGTGTATTTCCCGTCAACTGTGGTGGGGACATCGAATTCCAGCATGGTTCCATAAGGAAACAGGTGAGCTTTACGTAGGTCGTACAGCTCCTGAAGATGCGGAAAACTGGGAGCAGGATGAAGATGTTCTCGACACTTGGTTCAGCTCTGCTCTATGGCCTTTTTCAACAATGGGTTGGCCGAATGAAGAGGCAGCTGACTACAAACGTTACTATTCAACTGACGTTTTAGTAACAGGCTACGACATTATCTATTTCTGGGTAGCGCGTATGATTTTCCAAGGACTTCATTTTACTGAAGAGCGACCATTTAAAGACGTATTGATTCACGGTTTAGTTCGTGACTCTGAAGGACGTAAGATGAGTAAATCCTTGGGTAATGGTGTTGACCCGATGGATGTTATTGATAAATACGGTGCAGACGCACTTCGTTTTTTCCTATCAACTGGTAGCTCCCCTGGGCATGACCTTCGTTTTTACTGGGAAAAGGTTGAAGCGAACTGGAACTTTGGAAATAAAATCTGGAATGCCTCCCGTTTCGCCTTAATGAATATGAACGGCTTAAAGTATGAGGAAATTGATTTTAGCGGTAAGAAATCTATCGCTGACAAGTGGATTTTAACTCGCCTTCAAGAGACAATTTCACAAGTGACTAGGTTCATCGATGCCTATGAATTTGGTGAAGTGGGCCGTAGTCTATACAACTTCATCTGGGATGATTTCTGTGATTGGTACATTGAAATGGCGAAGCTCCCGTTGAACGGCGATGATGAAGAAGCGAAGCACACGACCCGTTCCGTATTAGCATACGTATTAGATCAAACGATGCGTCTGTTGCACCCATTCATGCCATTTATTACGGAGGAAGTTTGGCAGCACCTGCCTCATAAAGGGGAATCCATTACCGTGGCAGCATGGCCAACAAGAGATGAGAATCTTGTTGATGAGCAAGCCGTAAAGGATATGCAGCTATTGCAAGAGATTATTCGCTCCGTTCGTAACACTCGGGCAGAGCTGAATGTACCAATGAGTAAGGAAATTACACTCCTTGTGAATGCCAATTCAGAAACTATTCTCGATCAATTAAACCGAGGTGAAGCTTATATCCAACGCTTCTGTCGTCCGAGTGAATTAAAGGTGGGAACAGGATTAACTGCTCCTGAAAAATCCATGAGCTCCGTTTTATCAGGGGTAGAGCTTTACTTACCTCTAGCTGGCTTATTGGATTTAGATGCAGAGATCAAACGTCTTGAAGGGGAGCTAAAACGCCTTGATGGAGAAGTAACTCGTGTTCAGAAAAAACTAAGTAACGAAGGCTTCGTAGCAAAGGCTCCAGAAAAAGTTATCGCCGCAGAGCGAGAGAAGGAAAAGGATTACCTCGAACAACGTGAGAAGGTAAAAGCACGTTTAGAAGAGCTAAAAAAATAAACAAGTTTGTTCGAGAAATCCAAGGGAAATACACCCTTGGATTTCTTTCTATAAATTGGATAAATTAAGGTGGAAGCAATTCTCTGACATTCATAAGTACATGGAAATGGTATTTTAGGGATAGTTTTGTGCAGTGGATAGGGTCCGAGTGCACGAAAACGGAGAACAGCGATTATTTCGAGCATTGAAACCGGGTTCAACTACACGAAAGCATTTTTCAACAAAGATTTCGTGCAGTTAACAAAGATACAGCATGAATTAAAATTCTAAGAATGATCGTGAGGTAAGATAGACAATGACTACACTCAAACGGGCAAGGGAATGGAACATCAAGATTGGTTCTCTACCAACAGGCCCCCTCAATAAAATTACTGATGTTAAAGGTGTTACGGTAGGTCATACAACGATCCAACAAGGAGAAATCAATACTGGTGTTACAGCTATCCTTCCTCATCAAGGAAACTTATTCAAGGAAAAAGTGGTGGCAGCGAGCCACGTGTTAAACGGTTTCGGTAAGACTACTGGTCTTATACAAATTAACGAATTGGGAACTATAGAGACACCGATTCTACTAACCAACACGTTAAGTGTGGGAAACTGCTCAACGGCACTCATCAAATACATGCTCAAGGATAACCCAGAAATTGGACGTACTACTGGAACAATTAATCCCGTTGTAGCGGAGTGCAATGATATGCACCTCAACGATATTAGGGAAATTATTATTAACGAAAATCATGTAAACGAAGCAATTAAAAATGCCATCCATGATTTTGAAGAAGGTGCCATTGGTGCTGGGACAGGGATGAAATGTTTCGGTCTAAAAGGTGGAATTGGCTCCGCATCGCGAGTGATCAACATTGAAGGAAACGACTATACTCTCGGTGTCCTCGTCTTAACTAATTTCGGAAAGCTACACGACCTCACCATTGATGGGAAAAATGTAGGATCGACCATTTCCGAGCTAAAGAAAGAGAAGACGAATAATGAAGATAAAGGCTCTGTGATCATCCTTGTTGCGACAGATCTCCCTGTTTCTGAAAGGCAGTTGGAAAGGATTATTAAACGGTGTGGAGTTGGCCTTAGCCGAACTGGTTCGAAAATGAGCCATGGCAGTGGAGATATAGTCATTGGTTTTACCACAGCAGGTCATGTATCACACGATTCTAAGAAAAAAATACTTACTCAAACGTATCTCCATGAAGAAGAGCTGGATCAGCCCTTCCATGCAATAGCGGAGGCTACAGAGGAAGCCATCATTAACTCAATGCTTACTGCTAAAACTACTGTTGGACGAGCAGACTTTAAATTACATTCTTTAAGTGATTATATAGAAAAGTTGTAGTATGATACGGGTAAAGATAAATTTATTGAATGGGAGGGAATAAAATGGGAGAAATTGCATTTTATAACGACAAATTTGTAGGAATCGACGATAAAGTTGTCCCAATTCAAGAACGTGCTCACCAATTTGGTGACGGTATATATGAAGTTGTTCGAGTGTATGGGGGAAAAGTGTTTTTATTAGAGGAGCATCTGGAGCGTTTTAGAAAAAGCGCAGATGCCATTGATCTGACATTCCCGTTTTCTTTGGAAAAAATGAAGGAAATTATTTTAGAAGGATTGTCCCGTTCTGAAATGGAGGAAGCAGAAATCTACTTCCAGCTCACAAGGGGGATTTCCCCACGGCAGCATCATTATCCAGGTGTTCCCGCTGTTTTTTCCATGACAGTAAGAAATGCTAGGCCATTAGGTGACAAAAACAAAGGTGCTGCAGCCATCGTATTAGAAGATGAGCGCTGGTTAAATTGCTATATTAAATCGTTGAATCTACTTCCGAACATCATGGCAAAACAAAAGGCAGTATCGAAAAACTGCGGGGAAGCTATTTTTGCTAGAGACGGGATCGTTACGGAAGGTTCCAGCAGCAATGTTTTTGCTGTGAAGGATGGCGTCATATACACTCACCCTGCTACAAAACGAATATTACACGGGATTACTCGAGCAAAAGTATTCGAATTAGCCGCACAGGAACACATTCCAATGAAGGAAGAGGAATTTGATGTGGCATTTTTGAAAAATGCAGATGAAGCTTTCTTCACCAGTACAGGTGTAGAGGTGATGCCGATACATACAATAGATGACACGAAAATGCCGGAGGAAAAACCAATCTCTAACAAACTAGCCGAAGCATATGAAAATCTTTATAAACTGAAGGTATAAAAAACAGAGGGTGAATTCATACGGATTCACCCTCTATTACTGTAAAAATCTTTTTTTAATCCCTTCTGAGGGGAGCATGCATTCCTTTTGTTTTCCAAACCATCGGTAACGATTCTTTGCAATGATGTCATAAACGAAATTTCGAATTGGGCGTGGCACTATTATGAGAGGGTACAAGAGATTCCAAGGCCCAGATAATTTTTTACAAACACGGAGGGCGGCAGTAGATTTAAAGTAGTAGCGGTCACCCTCTATATAAATAAAACTGTCTAAATCATTAGGTATACCTTGCTCCTTTAATAGCTTTTTTCCCACATCACTCTGTAAAGAAGCGAACTTAAATATCCCCTTAGGATCCCTTTTTATAATAAACTGCACACTGCTATTACAAAAATTACAAATCCCATCAAATAAAATAATATTTGCCATTCGAGAACACCCCTAATGTCTTCCTACCATGCTATCTTAACTATAACATGACTTTTATAAGTATAATAAAAAATGTTGTAATTTTTTTGAATCTGGAACTCCTTGAAAATTGGGCTTCAAAGCCATCAT
This sequence comes from Evansella vedderi, assembly GCF_030813435.1. Classification (GTDB taxonomy): domain Bacteria; phylum Bacillota; class Bacilli; order Bacillales; family Salisediminibacteriaceae; genus Evansella; species Evansella vedderi. The sequence continues at coordinate 69,489 of NZ_JAUSUG010000017.1, forward strand.
AAAAAATACGAATCGAAGTATTTACTGAACTTCGCGTTACAAAAGCATATTATGGAACGCGAAAACGAAGTATTTGATAAACTTCGCGTATCAAAACCACATTATGGAACACGAAACCTAAGTACATAATGAACTTCGTGCTTCAAAACCCTTTTATGAAAGCGATAATATTTTATTTCCCAGGTCTACCCTGAAAATACAAATACTGTGTTGGTATTCGCTGCAGCCCACTCCCTTTCCGCGGGCGTACCGCAAGCCTCCTCGGCTTACGCCTGTGGGGTCCTGTCTGGCTCGCTGTTCCCGCAGGAACAAGCGTTTACATCAGAGAGGCATCACGCGTGATGCCACTTGACTAAGCTTCGAGTTGTCGACGCATAGGCTACTAAGCATAAGCTTGTAGAAGAAGAGACAGTCGGCTTCTCGTGGGCTTCCGCTCACACCAACTGCAATAATGATCTTGTATTTTCGTGCTCCATGGTGCAAATTTTTACTTGCATAGAGGTCTACCCGCCAATACTCCTTAAGTCTTAGTCAAATTATGTCTCAAGCTCATTATTGAAAATCCTCCCCCAGGATATGATAGAGACAAGAAATGAGAGGGGAGGAACACAAATTGAAAAAGTTTATGTTATTTGTATTATCATTAATTGCAATCTTCATTTTACTAGCAAACCTAGGGCCAATGGTCTTCTTAGGATTATGCATTTACCTGCTTTATATTATCTTTAAAAAATTCATCAAAGCTGAATCCATTGTTGCAAAAGTAGCTTGGGTACTCATCGGCTTACTCGTCCTTAGCATGGCAACATCCAACCTTTATGCCATTATTGGCTTAGTAGCTGCCTACTTCCTATACACGCTGTATAAAAACTGGAACGATAATAATAGGGAAGAGGAAATCATATTTAACAAGACTTCCGCAAGTGACGACCCATTCACAAACTTTGAAAGACAAAGGGGAGCTATCAAATGAATAAGGTAGTGGTGGAATCAAGTGAGAAGCCCTACTCTCGTATTAACGATATGGAATGTTATATGGAATACTTAGAAAAGAAAATGAATCGAGTTTATTACGAAAATACCTTTGATAGTAAAATAGCTCAACTAGAAAAAGATTTAAAAGAACGGAAGATAACAGCGGAAAAATAGTAAAAAAGTGGTATGATAAACGAAGTATAATTTTACCTATGGCAGTAAAACAACCAATGAATACTTCCCAGCCTACGTCTTCAAAAACAAGAAAGGAGGGCAATAATGCTTAACCGAATTCCCACAAGTACATTTAATTGGATCTTCCTGATTGGAATTGCTCTTCTTTTTATTGAATTGTTCTTTTTCAATAGTGGACTAGTTTTTACCCTCCTACTCTTTTCCTTTTTAAGCTTTATTGGCAGGAAGAATTACCATAAAACAATTGGGAAAGTACTATTTTGGGTTGGAATTATTATTTTATTTTTGACGATTATAAATATGCTAGCCGTCCGTTTTCTAGTGATAGCAGCCATTGCTTTATTTTTTATTCATTACAAAAAATCGACAGATGAACCAGAGAAAGTTGACCCTGCAAATTCCCGACATCAACAAGGTACGGGCGCTTCACAAACACATGAAAACCTGGTCTATGTGGAGCCATTATTTAGAAACCGTTTTTTTGGAAGTGAAAAAACTTCTGAAAAACCGTATCAATGGCGCGATATAAACGTTCATGGTGGATTTGGTGACAAAATTATTGACTTAAGCAATACAGTTTTACCAGACGATCCTGTCATCTCCATCCGTCAGGTGGTTGGGAACGTAAAAATATATGTGCCTTATGATGTGGAGGTATCTATTCTTCACAGTTCCTTATTCGGAAGGGCAACCATTTTTAACAAAAAGCATCTACAGCTATTTAACCAAAGCCTATCCTATCAAACGGAGGATTATGGAACAGGTGCACCCAGAGTGAAGATTGTCACCTCGCTTATGTCAGGAGATATTGAGGTGAAACGCATATGAGCCTCATTATAAAACAAATAGTAGTTGGACTGCTTAGCTCTTTCTTGCTGGCCATTTTCCTCTTAGGAACAACCTTTATCCTATTTCCAATAGAGGAATGGAATGTATTGTGGCAAGGAAGACTTTTCGACATACCTTATATTGTTCTTCTCCTTTCCATAATCGGAGTATTTGGCATCGCCACAGGTACCATTTACGGGATACAAATCCGCGGGAAGCTACATTACCTAGAGGAACGACTGGAAGAAATAATGAAAGGTCAACGGCTTACAACCGAACCGATGGAAAAAAATAAGGATTTATTTCTTATACAACAAAAGCTTTTACAAGTAGAAAATAAATTAATTCAGCAGACACAGCTTTCTCAACGACTTGTTTCCGAAAGGACGGAGGAACGGGAGAAAAGCCTGCAGGAGGTTGTACTCCAAGAACGTAGCCGACTGGCAAGGGAGCTTCACGATTCCGTTAGCCAGCAATTATTTGCAGCATCTATGATGATGTCTGCCATCAATGAAGGTAATCCTCCGGAAGATCCAGTTGTGAAAAAACAGCTAGGACTAGTAGAAAAAATGATCGATCAATCTCAATTAGAAATGCGCGCCTTACTCCTCCATTTACGTCCAATCGCATTAAAGGAGAAATCTCTCCATGAAGGAATGGAGGAATTACTAATGGAGTTAAGGCAGAAGGTACCTATGACGATAGACTGGAAATTGGAGCCCCTTCAGCTAGAAAAGGGTGTGGAGGATCATTTGTTTCGTATTCTACAGGAGGCAGTATCCAACGCACTGAGACATTCCAAGGCAGACCACCTGAATGTCTTGCTCATTGAGCGGGATGGAATGGTTATTATGAGAATTTCCGATGACGGTATTGGCTTCAATGTGGAAGAAGGGAAGTCCAATGGTTCCTATGGCTTACAAAATATGCATGAACGTGCAGAGGAAATTGGCGGGACATTAAAGGTAGTAAGTGTCGAAGGGGAGGGCAGCAGATTAGAAATAAAAGTTCCATATCGAAGAGGGGGCGAGGAGAATGATTAAAGTTTTATTTGCAGATGATCATGAGATGGTTCGAATTGGCGTTTCCTCCTATTTGTCAGCCCAGCCAGATATTGAAGTGATGGCGGAAGCAGATGATGGGGGAGATGCAGTAAAGCTGGCACTTGAGTTAAAGCCAGATATTATTTTAATGGATTTAGTCATGAAAAAAATGGATGGAATCGAAGCAACGAGAAACATCATATCCCAATGGCCGGAAGCGAGGATTATCATTGTCACAAGCTTTCTAGACGACGAAAAAGTTTATCCCGCACTGGAAGCGGGGGCAACGAGCTATATGTTGAAGACCTCCAAAGCAAAAGATATTGCCGAAGCGATCCGTGCAACTTACCAAGGTCAGTCCATATTAGAGCCTGAAGTAACGGGAAAAATCATGTCCAAAATGCGCCAGAAGCCAGAGATTCACCGCCATGACCATTTGACAGAAAGGGAAATGGAAGTGTTAATGCTCATGACGAAAGGGAAGACGAACCAAGAAATTGCTGATGAGCTATTTATTGCTTTAAAAACGGTTAAGGTACATGTGAGTAATATTTTGAGTAAGTTGGAAGTCCATGATCGAACACAGGCGGTGATTTATGCCTTCAATCAAGAATTATTCAAGTAATGAAGCGGAAGCTCAGTGGAGGAAAAAAAGATGAATCGTAGTTTTGTATTTATTGTCCTTATCTTTTTAGTGAGTTTTATTTTAGCCTTTTTTGGTGTAAGTGTAGTTATTAGCTTCTTTATTATTATTGGAATGGTTGCGTTGTATTTCTTCATGTTGATAAGTCCTGTTTTATTGACTAACAATATTTCAGTTGCTGAGAAGTTTTTGAAGGAGAATAAAAGTGATCCTACTTATTATTTCCTCTATTCCATTGCAAACAAAGTTGATAAAGAGGTGGATGAGGCTTTTGCAAAAGTAAAGGAAAAGTATAATAACTCTTCCAAACTCCCGATATTTCAAACTACATACGCCCTTTATAAAGGTGATTTAAATGGTGCTAGAGAGTACGTTGATAAAATAAACCAACCAGTTTATCGAGACTATTATTATACATCTATTTTGATAGAAGAAGAGAATTTTTATAAAGCACGTTCCATTGCCGAAACTCTTAATAAAAAGTGGATGAAAGATACAGTTTTAGGGGAGTTATACAAAAAGGAAGGTAACTTGGAACTAGCCACTAAGTATGTAAAACAAGCCCTTAAACAAACTAGAGGAATACAGAAATACAGTATTTATAAAAATTTTACAGACTTACTAGAACGCTAAAAAATAATATAAAAGGGGGGGCTCAGCGGTATTTAAACCATTAGCCCTCTCTCTTTATTAGCTCATCACAAATTCAGTCTCCTATTAACATATTCCAAGAATACATCTGCAATATTAATGGAGCTGTTCATATATAAGCTGCGACACCCTACAGCATCCTCCATCTCATTAAAAAGGAGGTTACCCCCTTCATCGAAAAGGAAATCAATACCGACAAAATCTAATGTAATATCTTTACACATCGTTTCAAGGAAAGCCCTTTCCAGATTATTTAGTTCATAAAGCCGAGAAGTTCCCCCAGTGGAAATGTTAGCTCGAATTTCGTTCCTATTGACAGATTGCCGTAAAACAGCACCTACCACTTTATTTCCAACAATATAAACCCGAAGGTCTTTCCCAGGCTGTCCGCATACAGGCTGAATAATGACATCTTTTTGGATTTTTTGTAATCCAGAAGCTAATTCCTCCGCAGACGAAATTAATTGGACGCCAGTTCCCCCTCTGCCTAGCGGATCTTTCATTACAAAGGGGAAGGGTAATGGCATATCCCCAATACTTTGCAAACGCTCCTTCGTTGTGGAAACTGTTTGCAGCATCGGTATATTTTTTTGTTGAAAATAAGCATGTGCTAGTCGCTTATCATTAGCAATTCTTGCAACAAATGGAGAATTAAAGGCGGGTATTCCTGCAAAAGCAGCCATTTCATTTAACCAAGGAGAAACGGAACGATTAATCATATAGGAAGGGCCTTTCTCTCCTTCTACACTAAAAGGTACTTTTCCCTCTTCGATTTTCCAAATTAATTGTTCCAATGTGAACAACAAAAGGGAATGTCCTTGTCCTTTTGCAGACTCCTTTAAGAGGGAAATAAAGCGTTCATTCCGCCTAATATCCTCTTCACGATATACTAATAATCCAACTGTTTCTACATCCTTTTCCATCATTAATCACCTTCATCATCTATGTATAAGCCTTTCAGAATATATACTGCCTATGGTAAAGTAATGATGGCATGGAATGATGGAAAAATCAATTGTTCTCATAGATGGAGGTTGTTAAACAATGATAAATACATACAATGCTGCAATGGACTTTGTACAAACAAGAAAAGCAGCGGGAATTCGATATGACTTAACGAGAATGGAACGATTAATGGAGGAAATTCGTCACCCGGAAAGAAAGGTGAAGACCATCCATGTAGCTGGTACGAATGGAAAGGGGTCTACCGTTACTTTTCTACGTTCCATTTTACAGGAATCGGGGATGTTTGTAGGTACTTACATGACTCCTGTTCCAGGGGACTATAGACATCAAATGGCTGTAAACAATGAACCTATGTCAGAGGAGGAGTTTGTGAACGTTCTGTCTGAAATAGAGTCTGGAGTCTTAACGGTGGAAGAGGAAATGGGGGAAATGATTAGTGAATTTGAATTAATTACTGCCATGTCCTTCTATTTTTTTTCCTTTAAAAAGCCAGTAGATCTTGCCATTATCGAAACAGGGATGGGAGGAAGAAATGATGCAACCAATGTAATTACTCCCCTTGTTTCCATCATTACAAATGTATCCTTAGACCACCAAGCATTTTTAGGGGAAACAGTGGAGGAAATTGCCTCAGAAAAGGCTGGAATTATTAAAGCTGGAGTCCCAGTAATGACTTCTTGCGGAGAACATGTTCTTCCAGTACTTCAAGGGGAAGCAAAACAAAAGAAATCAGCCATTTACCGCTTAGAGGAAAAGGTTCATTTCCATACTTTTTTGGAAGAAGGGGTACAAAAAATTGATTACGAAGCACCTTATCGTAATCTAAAAAATGTTACTTTAGGGATGCTTGGAGACCATCAAGGGAAAAATGCCGCTCTTGCCATCATGACTTTGGACTACTTAAAGCAATTTTATGCGGTGATGGTTGACGATGAAGACATCATTACTGGGGTAAAAAATGCGATCCTCCCAGGCAGAAATGAAATTGTTAACACAAATCCGACTATTGTATTAGATACGGCCCATAACCCTGACGCAATCGCCATAACCATTGAATCCATGAAGAAAATGTATAATAATAAAGAGATACATATTCTTTTTTCCGCAATGAAAGACAAAGATTATATGGGGATGATTCGCCAATTACAGGAGCTATCGAATCATGTATATATAACCACCTTTCAATCTGAACGGGCAATGGATGTAAGTCAATTCAGCGATAACGATACGGTAACGGTTGTTAACGATCCATTTATTTGGTTAAAGGACTGGAAAGGGTATCATCATGACGAAGTTCTCCTAATAACGGGCTCTAATCAGTTTATTGGAGAAGTGAGGAACATATTAACTCCAAGCTAGGGGAAAGGTAACAAATTTATTTATTTTTGTAAAAAAGAAGGATAATATTGGATTTTATCGAATTATATATATACTTATATATTAGTGATAAAAGCCTAATTCCACAGTAACGAAGCTGTTCTATATAAAGATAAAAAATGGCAATTTAATATTTTTTACTGAACTATCGTTCACCATTTAGAACGGAACTGGTTATATGGAACTACTTTTGTTTTATCGGAAAAATTAACAGAATATTTCTTTTTTACAATTCTTTACTGTAGTAAAATGTTTATGTACGTGTTGATAATAACGTCAAGGTTTCGGGGGGAGGGTATGACGTGACGAAGCGGCAGCAAAAAGGAATTTGGGTTATTTGGACTCTCACTTTTCCTATATTTATCTATTTTTTTAGTATAAATGGAATACCAGTTGTACAAGAACATTGGGGCACTATCCTAGCATTTTTATGTTTAATCTTGATTGCATCCTGGTTTCCTATTCGTTTTCGTCATACCAATATCGTACCTTTACATGGTATATCCTTAGCGGTGTTCCTGCAATTTGGCTTGTTTGTGGAAGCCTTCGTTATGCAACTCGCCATGATGACCTCTCTCATGAGTTTAAGATTACCAAAGGCGGAAATATACCGATATCCTCTTAATTCCTTTATCTTCTTAATCGTTTCCATATCCGCAGCAAGTGTTTATTATCTAGTTGGCGGCACTACGGGAAATTTCTCGGAAATCGCCCTTATGGATATGGTATTTCCAATTATTATTTATGCATTTACGTATTTCTTTCTAAATAACTGGCTTATTTTTATCGTTCGAAAATATGTAGTTAAACTTAAAAATACACGTTTCTTTGATGAAGCCCTTGCATGGGAAGCGATGACCGCCATATTAATTGTTCCTGTAGGGATCACCTTAGTCCTCTTTTACCAAGAGGTGGGTTACTTAGCCATTGTATTAGTCGGAGTGCCACTGGTCAGTGTATCCTTGATCTTAAAGCTTTATAACGAAAGTGAGCGGACTGGAAAGCTGTTAAAGCAGGTCAGCTCCTTCGGTTTCCAAGTAAACGAAGGGCTCTCTGTGAAAAAAATAATCGATTTATTCTTTAAAACAGTTGCCTCCGTTTTCTCTGTTGACTACACGTATCTATATGAAACGGAAGATAAGAAGCTAAAGCTGACCCAAATCTATCCGGCTATGGAGACGAAGCACGGGACAATTGATAAGGTTAGTAACAAAGTTTTTCAAGAAAGGCAGTCCCTATTCTTTTCCAATGCTAAGCAATGGGAATATTTGCAAGGGGAATGCAACATTGATAATATTCAGTCTATTATGTCAGTACCTTGTATTCGAGATCACGAGGTTGTGGCGGTTATTACCCTCGTATCTCATCGGAAGCGGGCCTTTGAGAAAAGTCATTTAAAAATATTAGAAATTATGGCTAATTACTTAGCCGTTGCTGTACAAAATGCAAGAAATTACGAACAGAAACAAAAGGAAAGCGAACGCTGTGCCTTAACTAACCTTTACAATTATCGTTATTTTGAGAATTTAATTCTCGAAAAATATGAAACTCCAGCAATGGAAGATAGTTTTGCTATCATTCTATTGGATTTAGACCACTTTAAGAAAATTAATGACACGTATGGACATCATAGTGGTAATGAGGTCCTTTGCCAGGTAGCAAGTGTTTTGAAAGAAACCATTGATGAAAGTGGAATGGTAGCACGATACGGTGGAGAAGAATTTGTTGTTCTCCTGGAAGGGTCTAATGTATTGTATGCAGAAAAAATAGCAGAAGCACTACGAAGCGAGATTGAGAGTCATCTGTTTACCGTGTCCGATGATCTAAAGGGACGGGAACGGAAGTCTATCCGTATCACAGCAAGCATCGGGGTTGCTGTAAAGTCAGAGCCTAATGAAACGGCCATGTCTGTATTAAGGAACGCAGACCGTGCCATGTACACAGGGGCAAAGCAGCAAGGAAGAAACCGTGTTTCCCACTTCTAGCAATTTTCTTTAACCCTCTTACCAAGAGCGAAGAGGGTTTTCCCTTAATTCCACTCAACTAAAAGGACTGAAACAATCTATGGAAATCCTCCTTTATACATATTCGTTCGCCCTAGGACTTTTGTTGGGGTCCTTTTATAATGTTGTTGGTCTTCGTGTTCCGAAGAACCAATCTATCATTTTTCCGGCCTCTCACTGTACAGGTTGTCAGCGAAAGCTAACTCCCTTAGAACTCATACCTGTTCTCTCTTACATATTCCTTCGGGGCAAGTGTAAAAATTGTGGGGGGCGTGTTTCTCCCATTTATCCATTTGTTGAAATAACGACGGCAACTCTTTTTACGATCTCGCCATTACTGGTTGGATGGTCAAAAGAATTGCTCATCGCTTGGGCACTAATTTCTCTATTAATGATTATTTTTGTATCAGATATGGCTTATATGCTTATTCCAGATAAAGTTCTCCTCTATTTCGGTGTGTTCTTTGTTATTACCCGCCTATTTATACCTTTAGACCCATGGTGGGATGCCTATCTTGGTGCGGCCATCGGCTTTACCCTTCCACTTCTTATCGCTATCGTCAGTAAGGGCGGTATGGGCGGTGGAGATATAAAGCTCTTTGCCGTACTAGGTTTTGTATTAGGCTGGCAAGGTATTTTACTTGCATTTTTATTTTCCTCCTTTTACGGAGCATTCCTTGGGTTAATCGGAATGATCTTTGGAAAAGTAAAGCGGGGCCAACCAATGGCCTTCGGACCTTATATCGTATTAGGGGCATTAACAGCTTATTTTTTCGGTGAAAAAATCGTTAATTGGTATTTCACTAGTTTTATAGCTTAGCGTATTCCCATTAGGGACTACCAGGTACAAAACAAACCCGCTCCCTAGGAATAGTGAAACCAATACCAGCTCTAGCTCAAGATCCACTACTGACACTGATGACGAAGACTAATTAATAGAAGCTTTCCCATTCAAGGGAAGGCTTTTTTCTGTAATAACTCTTTCATTTTCCCCTTCTAAAAATCTATCATTTTTTTCAAAAATATATTATTTTTCCGTTCTAGTATTCTCTTTTTCCTAATAGAATATATCAACGAGTCCTAGAGAGGAAGGAGTCAGGTAGAAGTGGAGAAGAAAAATAATATATCTATTCGTCTCAACGGAAAAGAAAAGCCATATTATGAACGGAAACAAGACGTTAAGTCTAATAAGCCATATACAAATCACGAGGAAGTTGCCGCTGCTAAAGAAGAAACTCAAACTGGCTGGATGTCATTTGACAAGGAGGAAAAGGACAAGGAAAAGGACAAGTCTACTAATGTAGTAGATTTAGGAAAAATCCGAGAAGAGAAAACAGATCGTTCCATGCCCTTTTGGGACGATGGGAAGCGGGACTACGGACCTAGATTACCTCCCTTTGGAAGAAAAAAAAGGCGTCCTATTAAATTTAATTTAGAATTTCTATTTAACTCCCTCTTCTTATCGATTGTTGCCGCTATTGTAGTAGGGAGTGCCTTTGGACTAATGCTATTAAACATTTTTACAGATAATGAAACACCAGCCTTAGTGAATGGATCGGAAAATGGTGGAGTTACGACGGAGCAGGAATCACCAGTGGTAGGAGATAATGAAGCGTTAGGCCATCCCATTCCCATTGCAGAATTCTTTGTCGTTCAAGGTGGAGCCTTTTCCACAACGGAAAAGGGAACGGAAACAGTAAACAATTTTCATTCTAAAGGCTTGCCAGGAGTTTTAACAGAAAATACGGATCCTTATTTTCTTTTTGTCGGTGTTGGTTATACGAGAGAAGATGCAGATAAAATTGCAAGTGTATATGAGGAATTACAGCAGGAAACATACATTAAAGGCTTCGGTGTAGCACCTGAAGCCGGAGAAGTTTCAGAAGAATGGGCTCATTTTATGGAGCGTGGCATCATCTGGATGGAACAAGCTGCTTCCGTTTCTGCTAAAGAACTGGCTGGTGATTCCTTAAGTGAATCGGAAATAGAGGGGATGCTAGAAGCTGGGCAACAGTGGAAAAATGCCTTTCGTGATGTGGAACCACGGGGGGAAGGGGACCCGGTTTATGAATTAGGAAAACAATGGGTGCAAACGGCTGAACCAGCCTTCCAGGTATTTACATCTGGGGCGATCTCTTCAGAAATAGCTTGGGATGCACAAAGTAAAGTGTTGGAATCCATCCTCATTTACGAAAACTTAGTGGAAACTATCGTCCATTCGCAACAATAATTTTTTCAAAAACAGAGTAAAGCACTTTTTCAAGGATGAGAACCTTGGGAAGGTGTTTTTTTGTAGAAAGGATGTATTTTCCTTTCCTAAAGATGACTGTACCGATACAATAGACTTGAAGCTTTCTGGTGAACTTTCCATACATTTTTAGGGAAAGTCCATAACAGTTGGCATCTTTTAAAGACAAGTACTTATACTATAGTGGAAAGTATGTAAAAAGGGGAGAAAGACATATGGTAGAAAAACATCACACGCGTACGGAACGGGATTTGATGGGGGAGAAGGAAATACCGGCAGATGCTTACTACGGTATTCAAACGGTCCGAGCAAAGGAAAACTTTCCCATCACTGGTTATCCACCACATAAAGAACTAATTAGAGCGTTTGGCTATGTAAAAAAAGCAGCAGCGAAGGCCAACGCTGAAGTGGGCGTTTTAAACAGAAACATTGCCGATGCTATTATGAAGGCGGCCGATGAGGTTATTGAAGGTAAGTTTAATGACCACTTTATCGTAGATAGCATTCAAGGTGGAGCTGGAACGTCCTTTAATATGAATGCAAATGAAGTCATTGCTAATAGAGCCATTGAAATATTAGGTGGAAAGAAGGGGGACTACATGAAGGTAAGCCCTAATACCCACGTAAATATGGCTCAGTCAACAAATGATACATTCCCAACAGCCATACATATTGCCTGTTTAAACCTATCGGAAGGCTTAATTAAAGCACTAAATGAATTAGTGCAAACGATGCGAAAAAAAGAGCGTGAATTTGATGAAGTCATTAAAATGGGGCGGACTCATTTACAGGACGCAGTACCTATCCGATTGGGACAAGAATTCGGTTCCTATCGGAGGATGCTGACTAGAGACTTAGGTCGTATTCAACGCTCAGTAGATCTACTCTATGAGGTAAACATGGGAGCTACCGCTGTGGGAACTGGCTTGAATGCTATGCCAGAGTATATTGAAAAGGTAACGGAAAATCTAGCAGAAATGACGGGAAAGCCGTTCCATCGTGCTGAGGATTTAGTGGATGCCACACAGAACACAGATGCTTACACACAGTTGTCCAGCGCCATGAAAATTCTCGCCATCAACCTGTCGAAGATCTCTAACGATTTACGACTTATGAGCTCTGGCCCGAGAACGGGAATTAACGAGATTAATCTGCCACCGCGTCAAGCGGGCTCATCAATAATGCCAGGGAAGGTAAATCCAGTTATGTGTGAGGTTATGAATCAAATTTCTTTCCAGGTAATTGGGAACGATCACACCATCAGTCTTGCTTCAGAAGCTGGCCAGTTGGAACTAAATGTTATGGAACCAGTGTTGGTTTTTAATCTCCTGCAATCCTTTACCATTTTACAAAATGGAATTCGCGTATTCCGAGACTATGCTATCGAAGGAATTACCGCAAATGTGGAACGTTGTAAATACCTAGTGGAGCACAGTGTTGGTATTATTACAGCAATCAATCCACACGTAGGCTATGAAACAGCAGCAAGAATTGCGAAGGAGGCAATCACATCTAACCGTCCAGTGAGAGAAATTTGCTTAGAGCGTGGGTTGCTAACGGAAGAAGAGCTAGATCGAATTTTAGACCCTAAGGAAATGACCAATCCGGGAATTGCAGCACCGGAGCTCATCTTTGGAGAAGAATAGCTGACGGTATTGCACTAGGGCCGAATGAACCAGGTTCAACCGACTCAGCTTCAGAAAACCCTACTTCAATCCTAAATCCCTTCAGGATAATAACATTTGTATGTTATTATCCTGTAAAGGGATTGTCCCATTTGCTGGAGTTCTGTATACTTAAGGTGCATGAACCGAACACCTATACCTCTTGCAAAATAGTGGGATCTACTAAATCATATTTTGTAAAGGTGGTGTCCGCATTGAATACTCTCATTTTAGCCTCGCAATCACCGCGACGAAAACAACTGCTAGAACAAGTCAATCTTTCTTTTTCCATTGAACCGAGTATAGTTGAAGAACAGATGAACAAAGAGGATACTCCTGAAGAAATAGTCGTATCATTAGCTCATCAAAAGGCATATGATGTTTTTTCAAGATTCCCGCATAATGTAGTCCTTGGTGCAGATACGATTGTGGTTATTGATAACCAAATTTTAGGGAAGCCACAGAATGAAAAGGAAGCAAAAGAAATGCTTCAACGTCTTTCTGGTCGCACTCATCAGGTTTTTACAGGTGTATCCATCATTAGTGAAGAGCGGACGGAGTCCTTCTATGTAAGGTCAGACGTTACTTTTTTCACACTAACGGAAGAAGAAATTTCCGCTTATTTAAGGACGAAGGATTCCATGGATAAGGCAGGAGCTTATGGAATTCAAGGGATCGGTGCGACATTAGTGGAGCGTATTGACGGTGATTTCTTTGCCATAATGGGACTGCCCATTGCGAAGGTAGTTCGTATACTAGAAAAATTTCATATTAAAAGCGACCATTAAGTACAAAGTACCTCCTCCTGGCGATTTCCTCGTATCTTAATTGGTCAGCCAGAGAGGAGTTTTTGTTAACGATGAGTATGATGATCAAGGATGTACCGAAAAGTGAACGACCGAGAGAAAGGATGCTTCGGGAAGGAGCTCAGTATTTATCCAATCAAGAATTAATAGCTTTAATATTAGGCTCTGGAACGAAGGAAGAATCGGTGATCCATTTATCGGGTCGAGTACTGCAGCATTTTGACGGTCTTAAGCTTCTAAAGGAAGCTTCTGTCAAAGAACTTCAAGATATTAAAGGAATCGGAGAAGCAAAGGCAGTTCAACTGAAAGCTGCCATGGAACTAGGAAAAAGAATTCAGCAATTTTCCATTGAAGATAGGTACACGATCCGCTCCCCGGAGGATGTAGCTAATTATATGATGGAAGAAATGCGTCACCTCACCCAGGAACACTTCGTTTGCCTCTATCTCAATACCAAGAACCATGTTATGCACAAGCAAACTATTTTTATAGGAAGTTTAAATGCCTCCATCGTGCACCCGCGCGAGGTGTTTAAGGAAGCCTTCCGCTATTCTGCAGCTTCCATCGTCTGCCTACATAATCATCCCAGTGGCGACGCATCACCGAGTCATGAGGATATGGAAGTGACGAAGAGACTAGTGGAATGCGGGCGAATGTTAGGAATTGACGTCCTTGATCATGTGATCATCGGTGATCATAAATTTTGCTCCCTTAAGGAAAAGGGGTATTTGTAAGAAAACTAATCCTTTTTTTACCATGATGTACATGTGAAAGTCTATGTGGTAGGATGAAGTGAGGATTTTTATACGAATTAAACTGGTAAGTTAACATAGGGAAGTGTGACAGACAGTTTACAGACATTTCTGTCACCTTCCATACATAAAGTTTTTGTATATACTTGTATGAAAATGCTACTCTTTCCTAAAAATATTAAGTATAATTAACGAGATGAGTTTTTGTTATAAACGAAGGGAGATTACATAGATGTTCGGTGGTTTTTCTAAAGATTTAGGTATTGACTTAGGTACAGCTAACACACTTGTATATGTGAAAGGGAAGGGCGTTATTTTGAGAGAGCCTTCTGTTGTTGCTATCCGTTCAGATACAGGTGCCATTGAGGCTGTCGGTAATGACGCAAAAAACATGATTGGGCGTACTCCAGGTAATATCGTTGCCATTCGTCCTATGAAGGATGGAGTTATTGCTGATTTTGATACAACTGCTACAATGATGAAATATTTTATTCGTCAGGCATTAAGAAATCGTTCGATTTTTACTCGCAAGCCAAATGTCATGGTTTGTGTTCCATCGGGAATCACTGCCGTGGAAAAAAGAGCCGTTGAAGATGCAACGAAGCAAGCTGGAGCTAAAGAGGCATATACAATTGAAGAGCCGTTTGCAGCAGCCATTGGTGCAGACCTTCCTGTATGGGAACCTACTGGTAGTATGATCGTAGATATCGGAGGAGGTACTACAGAGGTAGCCATTATCTCCTTAGGTGGAATTGTAACAAGTGAATCCGTTCGCGTAGCAGGGGATGAAATGGACGATGCTATTGCTCAATATGTAAAGAAGAAGTATAACCTTATGATTGGTGAGCGTACAGCGGAAGCTATTAAATTTGAGATCGGATCTGCGGGTAAACCAGATTCGATAGATGAAATGGATATTCGTGGACGCGACCTTGTGAGTGGTTTACCTAAAACAATTGCCGTCTCTTCTGAGGAAATTGCTAAAGCATTAGAAGATACAGTTACGGCAATCATTCAATCTGTTAAGGATACATTGGAGCAATCTCCACCTGAATTAGCAGCAGATATTATGGATCGAGGAATCGTTCTTACAGGTGGTGGAGCGTTACTTCGTAATCTTGATAAAGTGTTATCGGATGAAACAAATATGCCGGTTCTTGTTTCCGAGAACCCACTTGATTGTGTAGCAATTGGTACAGGGCGTGCATTAGAGAATTTACATTTATTTAGGTCGAAGGCAGGTATTACTGTAAGATCAAACAGAAAAGGATAAGTAGGTGTCGCAAATGCAGTCATTTTTTTCCAATAAGCGACTAATCATCTTACTTGTGTGTATCATTATACTCGTGGCACTTATTGGCTATTCCATGAGTGAACGGAGATCCCTTTCATGGCCGGAGCAGTTTATTTCCGACAGCGTCGGCCTGGTTCAGTCGGCATTTTCTAGACCCGCTCATTTCGTAGCGGGTTTCTTTGAGAATGTTAATGATATGCGAAACATTTATGAAGAAAATCGAATTTTAAAGTCGCATTTAGATGAATACGCAGTCCTCCAAGTGGAGGTTAATGAATTACGCAGGCAGAATGAAGAATTAAAGGATACGATAGGTGTTAAGGAAAGTCTAAACAATTATACAGTACGATCGGCTCTTGTTATCCACCGCTCCCCGGACCGGTGGAACGAATTTATCGGTATTAATAAGGGGCGGCAGGATGGTATCGAAGTAAATATGGCTGTTATGACTTCGAAGGGACTCATTGGAAAGGTCCGCCAAGTATCAGAATTTACATCCACTGTCCAACTTCTTACAGATCAAGATATATCGAACCGAATATCCGCTTTTGTTGATGGGAATGAAACTATTTATGGTTTTATTGAAGGTGTTGATGAAGAGACAGGATATCTTCAATTTACTATGATTAATATTGATGCAGAAATTAAGGAAGGCCAAAGTGTTGTCACTTCTGGGTTAGGAGGAATCTTCCCAAGTCAACTTCTTATCGGTGAAATAGTTTCCTTTGAGACGGATGAGTTTGGTTTAACACAAACGGCATTTGTCCAGCCGTCCGCGGATTTTCTACGCTTAGATCATGTTCTAGTAATTGAAAGGGGAACGACGACACTGCACCCATCCATTGATCCTGATATGGATGGTGAGGAACCAGACACGGAATCAGATGAAGAGGGAGAGGATTCCGAATCATGACACGTTATTATTTATTCATGGTCCTCTTTGTCCTTTTTATAATAGAAGGTACTACGTTTCAAATCTTCGCCCCAGATCAATACGGAGTAGAATACTTGTTTATTCCTAGATGGGTATTTTTAGTTATTATTTTTGCTGGAATTTTTCGTGGACGGGGTACGGGGACCTTTTACGGAATTACCTTTGGGGTCATGTATGATGTTATTTACACATCCTTACTAGGGATATATACCTTTGGAATGGGTCTCATTGCATACCTGCTCTCCTTATCCATTCCTTTTTTCCAGAAAAACTTAACTGTTGCAGTATTAACAAGTATCTTGGCTATAACAGTACTTGATTACTACGTATACGGAATGATGTATTTACTTGGTCTAACTGTAATAGACCATCATGAATTTTTGACAGTTAGATTTATTCCTAGTTTAATAATGAATATGATTATAATTTCCATCTTTGCTTATCCATTAAGGAAATGGTTTCATTTCTTGAAGCGTAGGATGGAGGAGGAAGAAAAGATTTAGCAGATCCCATGGAACATATTCCAATTTATTTTTTTAAAAGGAATGTGTAATAGCACTTCTACTAGGATTTGAGGTGAGAGGAACAAATGGCTCAAAAACAGATAAAAAAACAAAATGTACTCATTAAAGGAACGAAGGACGGACTTACCTTCTTCCTGAATGATCAATGTTCATTTGATTCTCTCATTACTGAATTGCAAGACAAGCTGTCGGAACGTCCCACGACCTTAGAAAATGAAGGTGGATTCGTTCGTGTTAAGGTTGTTGCTGGAAAAAGGTACTTACACGAGAATCAAGTTGAACTATTGGAAAAAACATTATATGAGTTTATTCAAGGTGTCATTGTGACGATAGAATCGGATGTCATTACAAAGGAAGAAGCAGAGGAAATCCGTAAAAGCTATGAAGTAAATAGATTAGTAAAGGTCGTTCGGTCCGGTCAAGTGGTTGAGGTGGACGGAGACTTGTTGTTGATTGGTGATGTGAATCCAGGGGGGACCGTCAAGGCAACTGGGAATATATTTGTTATGGGTAAGCTCCTTGGCATGGCCCATGCTGGAATTATGGGGAATTCAAATGCGGTTATTTGTGCCGCTTCCATGCTCCCTACTCAATTGAGAATTGGGGAATCTATTCAAGAATGGACAGAGAAAGAGAAGGCATCCATCAGAATAATGGGCTGTGCTTATGTGAACGATACTGGTGACATGTTAATAGGTCGAGTACAGAATTTATTAACTACTCGCCCGGATGTATCCATCTTATTTGAAAATGAAAACTAACAGCAATCTGTTTTTCGTGATAAAATATAGTTAGTCTTTATATTATTTTATTACATATACTATTATGGTAATAGGTTGATAGGTTTGTAGAAAGGGGAGAGTTACTTGGGAGAAGCAATCGTTGTAACATCTGGCAAAGGCGGCGTTGGGAAAACCACCACAACGGCTAATATAGGAACAGCTTTAGCTTTATCTGGAAAAAAAGTATGTTTAGTAGATACGGATATAGGACTTCGCAATTTAGATGTGGTCATGGGATTAGAAAATCGCATAATCTACGATTTGGTAGATGTTGTAGAGGGCCGATGCCGGTTGCATCAAGCACTCGTAACGGATAAACGATTTGATTGTTTAACGCTTCTGCCGGCTGCCCAAACAAAGGATAAGACTGCCGTTGAACCGAAGCAAATGAAAAAACTTATAGGTGAGCTTAAAAAAGATTACGACTACGTATTAATAGATTGTCCTGCAGGAATTGAACAAGGCTTCAAAAATGCAGTGGCAGGTGCGGATAAAGCGATCGTTGTAACAACACCTGAGGTTTCCTCTGTTCGTGATGCGGACCGTATAATTGGCCTCCTAGAACAAGAGGATGTGGAACCACCGAGGCTCGTAGTAAATCGAATTCGTCCACACATGAGTAAAAGCGGTGATTCTATGGATGTGGAAGAAGTAGTTTCCATTCTTTCTATAGAATTATTAGGAATTGTTGTAGATGAGGATGAGGTTATTAGAGCCTCTAATAATGGAGAACCAATCGCCATGAATCCAAAGTATCGTTCTTCCATTGCTTACCGCAATATCGCCCGAAGAATTTGCGGAGAAATGGTACCGTTAATGTCCCTAGAAAATGATAAAGGGATGTTCACGAAAGTGAAGAAATTCTTAGGTATTCGCGGATAGTTAACCAGTAAAGGAAATGTGCATTTGTACATTAACGAACAATAGCAGTGGGGAATACACTAAGTATTACCCCCTTAATTTTATATAATATATTTTTACCTCCGGTGCCACATCACCGGAGGTTTTTTTGGTCACATTTTGGTCACCATTTTGCAACAGAATGTTCGAATTTGTGACATCCTTCACATACTTTTATCATTTATAATTAAGTTGTAGGAGGGAGTTAGTGATCACTCACCAACACCATATAAACAGATGATAAACTTACTAACTAAGATAAACTATTCGGTGGGAAATCACGATCCACATTACGCAATTATAGATTTATAGTTATAAGGAGGAATGTATTATGTTTATGAATTTCTTAAGAAACAACAAAATTGCTGCTGGTTTGTTAACTGTTTTACGATTATACCTCGGCTGGACTTGGATGACTCTAGGGTGGGGGAAAGTAACAGGAGGTTTTAGTGCAGAAGGTTATTTAAACGGTGTAGTTGCAAACGAAGCCGTGATGGAGCAATACCCAACATACCATGCTTTCATTGAGAGTTTTGCCCTACCAAACGCTGGAGTATTTAGCTTCATGGTTGCTTGGGGAGAGTTATTAGTAGGTATAGGGTTACTATTGGGTGTCTTAACAACCGCTGCCGCATTCTTTGGCATTATGATGAATTTCGCATTCATGTTCGCGGGCACGATTTCTTCTAACCCATGGATGGTCCTACTAACAATATTCATTTTAGCAGCAGGCTACAACGCAGGACGTATAGGTGGTGACCGTTGGGTAATTCCTTATCTTCGTACAACAGTCTTAAACAAAATCACATCAAAAATAGAAACAACAAAAGCAGTAGCATAGTTACTAGAAAGGCCCCCCTTTAATAGAACAGCTACAATTTACAAAAGAAACGCTTCCAAACATAAAAAGGAGGCGTTTTTTCTATTTAATACTGTGATTGAAGCGGAAGGTACGAGACTCCTGCGGGAAAAGCAACGGCTTCAGCCCCCGCAGGGACGAGGAGGCTGAAGCGTTGCCCGCGGAAAGCGAGTATCCTGAAGCGAAAATCAACATCAATGTTTAACAGAGTTTTTCCTATTAAAAAAGCTAGTTTTATAAACTCTTCTGCATATCCTGAAGGGACAAGTCATACATATTGTACAAAGACTCTTAGGGAATGAGGAAGGGAACGTTTATGAGAAATCGTGTAGATGAACTTAGAAAAAAAATGGATGCGAAACGTAAAAAAAGAGATCAAACGCGGCAACATCATGTAGTTCGTGAACGTGACCGAGGGTTGGACATGATGCCATTTTCCATGAAGCATGATGAAGAACGGGAGGATACTTTATATTCGTTTGATGATAGACGAGCCCTCCCACAGGAAAAGGGCGAAGCCTATTTCAATAAGGATCGTTTTTTGATGCAAGTATTGGCAAGTATTTGCCTGTTCTTTGCTATTGGGATCTTATTTCAATCTCAGTCCAGCTACTTAGAAGGTGTGAGGGGATATGTCCACCATTCATTCCAGGAAGATTTCCAATTTGGGGCTGTAGCAAATTGGTATGAGGAAGCATTTGGGAGACCTTTAGCCCTCCTCCCTCCAGATATGGATGTTGTTGCTCCAGGTGACCCAACGGAAGAAGACTCAAACGTATATGCCTTACCAGCAACGGGGACGGTACGGGAATCCTTTCAGCAGAATGGCCGGGGGATATATGTGGAAACTGCACTTGAAGAACCGGTACAAGTTATACGGAGTGGGGAAGTTCTATCCATCGAAGAAGATATAGAAGGGGAATGGGGAATAATTATTCGGATTCGTCACTACGACGGAGGAGAAGCATGGTATGGTATGCTCGACAACATTACGGTTGAACTTAACGATCAGGTAAACTCTGGTGATACCATTGGAAGTGTTTCCCCTCATAATGAATTGGACGGGATTGGAGTGTATTATTTCGCCTTAAAAGAAGGGGAGACATTCGTTGACCCTATCGATGTGATCTCCCTTGATTAGCTTACTAAAAAAAATTCATATCCACCCTGTATTTTGGGGGATTTTAGGAATCGGTGGGCTAACTGGTTTATTTAAAGAAATCTTGATGTTATTCTTTATTGTCCTTGTTCATGAATTAGGACACAGTTATATGGCCTATCGATTTCGCTGGCGAATAAAAAAAATAACTCTACTTCCCTTTGGAGGAATGGCGGAAACAGAGGAATATGGGAACAGGCCTGTAAGAGAAGAAATATTAGTTACCATTAACGGTCCTTTACAGCATTTATGGCTTATTGGAGGGAGTTTCTTGCTCCTCCAAACGCCAATTTGGTCAACTGCTGACCATAAAATTTTTATCTTTCATAACCTTACTATTTTACTTTTTAATCTTCTACCAATATTACCTTTAGATGGGGGAAGGCTATTGTTTTCTGCTCATTCATATTTTTTCCCATTTCATAAGGCTTACCATATTACTTATTTTTCTTCAGGAATCTTACTATCTTTGTTAAGCCTTTTTGCACTATCAATCATTCCGTTTCATTTAAATTTAATTGTGGTCATTATGTTTTTATGGCTGCACCATTATTTAGAATGGAAGCAAAGGCATTTTATATTTCTCCGATTTCTAATAGAAAGAAATCGTGAGAAACCAAAGGGGAAGGAAAGTTGGGTGCCCATTTCACCAACTTCTACTGTGGCCGATGCAGCAAAATTAGTTAATAGGCAGCGGTATCATTACTTTACCATTGCAAAGGGAGTTTATATAGATGAGGATAAGGTTCTGGATGCTTTCTTTGATGGGGAAAAGCGTTTACTGCCAATAGGTAAATTAATATAGATAATCGGAAAAAGCGGTATTGTCTACCGCTTTTTCTTAATGAGAAGCTTTTTTCGCATAGGTTGTTGTTTTTTAATTTTCGATCCGTTTCAGGCGGTGACACCAGCGACGAGCGAGGCTTCATGAAACAACTTCGAATGATAAACAATCTCTTAGAAAACAGCATTATTGAATGAGGAAACAAAATATATTAACCTTGTCAAAAGGTAATGTTTCCTTATATAATTATCGCAACATATGTGGAAGATTGGAGCTATTACGGTGCGAAAAGTAATATTAAATATGATTGCAGAAGAAAAACGCGGTGCGGTTTTAGATGGAGAAAAGGTAACGGAGTGGCTCTTTGAACGGGGAGATCAATCTGCTCAATCAGGAAACATTTTTTTAGGGAAAGTAATGGATATTGTTCCTGGGATGGAAGCCGCCTTTGTGGATATTGGTGGAGAAAAAAACGGCTTTTTATATCGGAATGAATTAATTGATGTTCAGCCATACAAAGATAAACAAATGGAAGAGGCCCAGGTTCCTTCCATTAATCAGTTATTAACTAAAGGGCAAACTATTATTGTTCAAGTGGCAAAAGAGGCAGCAGGAACAAAAGGCGCCCGATTAACAGAAGTTTGTTCATTACCAGGGAAATATATTGTGTACCTTCCATTCGGGGATTACGTTGCCGTTTCAAAGAAAATGAGGTCCGAAATGGTTAGGGAAGCGTGGCGAAAAAAAGCAAAATCATGGTTAAATGATAGGGAAGGCGTCATCATTCGAACGGTTGCGGAAGGGATTGATGAAACCCTTATACTAAACGAATTGAATAGGTTGAGAGTTCAATATGAAGAAATATTAAAGAAGTCTAAGGAGGTTGCAAAGCCACCAGTACTTTTATACAATCAATCTTCACTCATTTATCGAGTCCTAAGAGACTATTTTAGTGATGGAAGAACAGAAATAATGGTGGATGTTCGAGAGGATTATGATCGATTGATGGAATGGAGTGGGGAGGATGAGAAGGACAGGGTAAAGCTTTTTCAGGGGAAAGAAGATATTTTTTCTGCTTATGACCTGGAAAAGCAACTGGAAAAGTCTCTCCGTAAAAATGTTTGGTTAAAAAATGGTGGTTTCCTAGTCATTGATAGAACGGAAGCATTAACAGTTATTGATGTGAACACCGGGAAATTTATAGGAAAGGAAAATCTGCAGGACACGGTTGTAAAAACCAATATGGAAGCCGCTCAAACAGTTGCGGAGCAATTAAAGCTGCGGGACATAGGGGGAATTATTTTAATTGACTTTATTGATATGAAAAACCCAAATGACCGTGAGCAAGTACTAACAACATTAAAGAAAGCAGTGGCAAAAGACAGAACCATTACGAATGTGGGAGGCTTTACTAAGTTCGGGTTAGTAGAGATGACTAGAAAGAAGACACGAGTGTCACTAGGTACTCATATTTTCTCCCAATGTACAACATGCAGTGGAACAGGAATGGTACAAAGTCCCCAATCCTCTTTTTCAGCTTTACAAAGGGAGCTTCTTTCCTTTAGACATATAGACTCAGATGCTATGCTAATAGAAGTAACTCCAACGTTATTGGAGGTATTACTAAAGGATAAAAAGGAAAAACTAAACCAATTAGAGAAGCAATTTGGGAAAACTATATATATACTGCCAATTAGGGTGGAGGAAAAGACAACACCCGTAAATCATATCATTCGATTAGTAGGAGATAAGGAAGAAATTAAAGGAATTTGGACAAGACGATCAAGTGAAAAAAGCTAGGTTAAAACTTTATGAAAACTAGTGTAATCCTTATATTGACACTGTCCTAACAAATGTGGTATGATTTCCTTTGTTAGTTGTTTGGGTGGCTCCAAAGAACTATAACCGCACAGATCAGGTTTTCAAGCATGTTTTCTTAGAAAACAGCACCTGTTATGGCGAGTCTGAGTATTAAGGAGGTGCCGTCGTGTACGCTATTATTGAAACTGGTGGTAAACAAGTTAAAGTAACTGAAGGTCAAGAAGTCTTCATCGAGAAATTAGATGCAGCTGAAGGTGACGCAGTTACATTTGACCGTGTAATCTTCGTAGGTGGAGACGAGACTAAGGTTGGAGCTCCATACGTAGAAGGTGCGACTGTTTCTGGTAAAGTAGAAAAGCAAGGTCGAGGTAAGAAATTGATCGTGTATAAATACAAAGCTAAGAAAAACTATCGTCGTAAGCAAGGTCATCGTCAACCATACACAAAAGTTACTATTGAGAAAATCAACGCATAAGGTGTCCTTATGATTAACGTTGTTTTTGAGCGGAACGATGACAATACCATTCATACATTTACGATGGACGGACATGCTGAATTTGGACCTCATGGAAAGGATTTAGTTTGTGCAGGGGCATCTGCAGTTACCTTTGGTGCTGTCAATGCCATTGCAGAAATATGTAATGTTCATTTAGAAGTGGATATGGAAGGTGAAGGAGGAGGCTTTCTCCGCTGTCGTGTTCCTGAAAAACTACAGTCGGACACTTATGAGAAAGTACAATTATTACTAGAAGGATTGTTCTACTCGTTAAAAACGATTGAAGAACAATATGGACAGTTTATACGTATTAATTCGTGATACAGGGGGTGAAGACCATGTTTTTAAAATTGGACCTTCAATTTTTCGCAAGTAAAAAAGGAGTAGGTTCCACAAAGAACGGTCGTGACTCTATCGCTAAGCGCTTAGGCACAAAGCGTGGAGACGGACAAGAAGTTACTGGTGGATCTATCCTAGTTCGTCAACGTGGAACTAAAATTTACCCAGGTGTTAACGTGGGTAAAGGTGGAGACGACACTTTGTTTGCGAAAGTAGACGGAGTAGTTAAATTTGAGCGTGTTGGACGTGATCGCAAGCAAGTTAGCGTGTACCCAGCAGCACAAGAAGCGTAAGACTTATTATTAAATCCTAAGCTATCAACATAGCTTAGGATTTTTTAATTGCGGGACCGGGTCCCGCACAATTTTGTGAACTTTACGTTATAAAGGCTTCGTGTTATCTTCATACTATACTTTAGGAAAAGCTTTAATTATAAGGCTGTTTTCACAAACTTTGTTGCATTATTAAAAAAGCTTGGAGAAGAGAAAGGTGGGGGCTGAAGCGTTGCCAGCGGAAGCCAGGATGACGACATTACGCCGTTACCCACAAGCGGGACCTGAGAGACTTCCCCGAGTAGTTTGCGACGAGTAATCGCAGGAGCAATTTGTGCGAAAAGAGCCAATTTATAAAGTTGGAAAGGATGAAGCGGGATGAAGATAACAGTAATAGGTAGTTGGGGGGCTTATCCTGGGCCTGGTGAAGCAACCTCTGCATACTTGTTAGAAGAGGGAGAAACGAAAATATTATTAGATTGCGGTAGTGGCGTAGTTTCCTTGCTTCAAAAGGATCATGACTTGGCAAGTATTGATGCTGTTGTACTTTCCCATTATCACCATGACCATATTGCCGATATTGGTATTTTACAGTATAGCCGAGTAGTAGATATGAATCTGGATCGTACGGACCAACCATTACATATATATGCCCATCAAGATGATGAACAAGCCTTTCAACAGCTAGGGAAGAAACCTTATGCAGAGGCATTTGCTTATAATGATGAAGAACCATTAATAATAGGACCTTTTACATTTTCGTTTCATAAGACAACACATCCAGCTCCCTGTTATGGAATGAAAGTACAATCTCCAGATGATAAATTAATTGTCTATACAGCGGATACCACTTACGATGAAACATTCATACCTTTTTTACAAAATGCAGACCTTCTAATTTCAGAATGTAGTTTTTATGAAAAGCAAGATGCTGCTCCATATGGCCACATGAATAGTAAGGAGGCTGCAACTCTAGCAGAAAAGGGACAGGTTAAACAGCTTATATTATCCCATCTCCCACACTTTGGGACCCATGAACAACTAGTTAAGGAAGCAGCTGGATATTATACAGGCTGTATCCACTTAGCTAAAGTAGGACTTACCGTCACATTAAACTAAATTTAAGAAACAATAGTGAGAAAGGGATAACGGAGCACATATCGCAAATGGTCTTTATCTCTCGTTTTATTTTAGAGAATTGCATATTATTGTATAGACTTAATAATTCGAAGAAAAAGATTCACTGCTATCTGTAGAGGCTTTTTCTTTTCTATAAAAAGTTTAGTAGAAATCTTTTATGGTTAAAATGAATAGGGACTTGGAGGCAAAATGTTTTACTAGTGTAAAATGAATTAGGTATACTAGCTATGATAACAACAAAGGAGGAAGCTTACGTGTTACAGTACTATTCAGGAATATTACATACCCATGCCTTGTTATGGTTACTAGCAATTGTTTTGTTTTTCTTGATCGTTATTTTTCTTAATAAAGGTAAGGGGAAAATAGCGAAGATTTTACAAATGGTATTGCGTTTATTTTATGTTTTGTTGCTTGTTACAGGTGTTATTCTCATCTACATTAATGATTTTGAGCTCCGTACAGGTTTCCATTGGGAATCATATGTAAAGGGTGCCCTTGCTTTCTGGTTGATTTACGTTATGGAAATGATTTCAACTAGAATGTCTAAAGGAACCTTAGATAACCGTGGTAAATTAACCTACTGGGTACAATTCGTTGTAGCGTTCATTCTAGTGTTATTCTTTGGCTATGTCATGACTTGATGAAGAAATGTTAATTACTCTCCTTTAGGAGGGTAATTTTTTTACTTGTGACAAAAATATAGCTATAAAAATTAAAAAAAGGAAAAATTTATAAAAAACCATTTACTTTTTGATTACTTAGGAGTAGTATAATTATTGGAAGAAGAAATGAAAATTTTGGAAAGGAGGCATTTAAAGATGATTAAAGGAATTTTAAAGACTTTACAATTAAATAATAATCTAGCCTCCGCCAATGGGCTATTGTAATTTGTGTGTCCTTTTATAATAGCAATATTACTTTACTTGCGCAGGTTAGACAAAACCTGTGTATTTTTATGTGGAATTTAAGTTGCTTTCATTAGCACCAGTATGTCCTAACACAGGTTTACTAAGACCTGTGTTTTTTTGTGTGAAAAAAATAGGCTGTTTTCGAAAAAAGTGTTGCTTTTTAAAAAGCTTGGAGAAGCGGAAGGCGGCGACTCCAGCGTTACGAAAACAACAAAAAAATAAAAAGTTTCTTTAAAGGAGGTGATAAACCATGGTCATCCAGCTGCTATTTTTAACAGTCACAATTGAAAAAAGAAAAATGTCAGAAAAAGAGCTTAAGCGTGAACAATTGTTCCAAGCTTGTCAAGAGCAACAAAGGGAAATTTGGAATAAATTCACTGAGAACTCAAGGGGGTTTTAAATAATTACCTGATTATAAGATATCATTTAATTTTCTTCCAAAAAGGTGGTGATAAGTATGATGTTTCATTTATTTTTCTTAACTATAACGATTACCAAACGTAAATTGACTGAACAAGACATTCGCCGGGAAGAAGCGCATAAATATTATGCACAACGTCAGATGGAAAGCCATCGCAAACATGCAACTCATATATAAAAGCTCTACTCATAAAGATTAACTTTAACAGAAAGGGAGATGATGATAATGATTTTAATTCCAATATTTTATTTAGTTAGACTACCAGAAGGGAAAGGGTTTGTTTAGCTGTTTTAATTTCGAGAAAAAGGTAAGAAAATAAAGGACTAAATAGAAGTGGGTGATTTTAAAGGTATGCTCTTATCCTTTTTGATCACTCACTTTTTCTTTGTAATTTATAAAAACTAACTTGTCATCTACGCAAGTGTCTAGTCAAGATAATGAATTCATACATAGACTGTTTATGTCAAACAAGACAGAAGTCTAGTTTTTCATGTTATGAAAAACAAATAATTTATTTTAAGTAAGGAGAGAGGTAAATGGTAAATCGTAATCAACCGATGGGTTTATTTAATTTTCCCTTTTTTGGTCCTGCACCAGAGCCACCAGTCCGTCTAGATGTACGTCAAACGGAAACGGAACTAATTATTGAAGCCACTTTTCCTGAGTTTGAAAAGGAACATATTAAAGTGGAACTTGTTCGCAGCGGTGTATTAATAGTAGCGGAAAAGCCTGTAGAGAGAGGAGAAGGTGAAGAGGAAACTTCTAAAACTGTTCAGACAACAAGGATTGAAAGGTTTGTTCCAGTACACTTTCCATTTGGAGAAGAGGATATAACAGCAACCTTCAGCGAAGATAATGTACTAAAAGTTGTCATTACAAAAAACGATGCACACAGAAAGTTTATTCCAATTAAATAATGAATAAACGCAGTCATTTTAAAAGACTGACAAAGAACGGAAGACACTTCCCCTTTGTCAGTTTTTTTATATTTTTTAAAAGGCTTGATTTTATAGATAGAAGAAGTGAAAGGCGGCGACTCCACGTTACCCGCGGAGAACCAGGACGGTGACATTACGCCTATAACGGATTCGAGAGATAATCTTATAATTAGAACATGTTTTCATGCTTAGATAAAAACCTTTTAAAATTATTAATCAAGATGCCCTTTCAATTTCTCTAAATAAACATAGTCTAATATATATGGCTAATTATGTCTTAGATTTAGTAAGGAGGGATGATTGATGTTTAGACATGATGGTAGCTCCCCACAGCAACAACAAAGGGATCCTTTTTCAAATATGATGTTTGGACCGCCACGTCCACCAATGAACGAACGCCCGAATCCATTTTTCCAGCAGCCTCCAAGACCGAATCAGATGCATCAACAACATGGGCAATTTCAACAGCCTTATCAAGGACAGCAGCAAGTACATCCGTTTCAGGGAATTCAGAATCAACCAGGAGCTCCGATGCAGGGGATGCCTCCAGGAAAAGGACAAAAAGGTGCACAATTTATGAAGCACTTTCAAAAGGAAGATGGAAGTCTTGACCTTATGAAAATAGGAAACAGTGTACAACAAGTATATGGAATTTATGGTCAAGTAACTCCACTTGTAAAACAGCTTTCTCCACTTTTGTCCTTTTTTAAGAAATAATTAATATATCAAAAAAGCTGCCCGATGGGCAGCTTTTTTGAATACATCTCTACAATAAATAAAGAAATCGTTCCACTGAATAACTGTAGAGATATTCAGAAAGAACGATTTCGTCATCAGTACCAGCTTTTTTACTTGTTTTATTGGTAAACAACCATAGGTTTACCAGAAAAATGCTGAACCAAGGGCAAACCCACCAATTCCTGCTAGAGCGACAGGGAAGAAGTGTGGATTTCGGCCAATGAACCCTCCATGGCCATAGTCTGGTCCGTATCCAGGGTGGTGATGGTATCCGTGTGCG
This sequence comes from Evansella vedderi, assembly GCF_030813435.1. GTDB lineage: Bacteria > Bacillota > Bacilli > Bacillales > Salisediminibacteriaceae > Evansella > Evansella vedderi. Next base: position 98,229 of record NZ_JAUSUG010000017.1, read on the forward strand.
TGATGATGTCCGTGTCCAGGGTGGCCATGATATCCGTGATATCCGTAACCAAACCCATGGCCGCTTCCGGCACGCTCCATCCAAACATTCTTCTGATCAACATGTGCAATTCGCCCCACATGTACCTTTCCACATCTTTCTGTAATACGAACTACTTGACCTTTATGTTGACAACATAGGTCATAATAACTCATAATTTTTTCCCTCCCTTCATGGGATTCTTTTAACATTGTATTAAGAAAAAAGGGAGTTGATTGTACATATGTTGTGCTTTTTAAATTTTCAATAAAAAAAAGCCTTTTTGGGCATATATAGAGAACTTTTTAAATTTCCCTCACGGGAACTCAGCAGGAGTCTATACATATTTTCAATACTTACATAAAGTAGTATTGCGATAAGAAATTCGCATCATTAATCACTATAGGGAGGGAAGCTTACATGGGTGCACCTGTTAGAACTGGTTACGCTTCAGCCTTTGCGTTTATCGTTGTAGTGTTTATATTGCTAGTAATTATCGGTGCTGTAGTTGTTAGACCTGGATATGGTTACTATTAAAATGAATTAGTCTAACAGCTTCAATTAATACGGGACAATAAGCGATCGATAATAAGGTTTTTGATTAAAAATGAAAATTAATTAAAGGAGGAGTTGCGATGAGTTATTACGGAGAGCCAGGGTTTTACGGATGCTGCCCACCAGTAGCGCCTGCACCAGTAGCACCAGTTGGAGGGTTTGCTGCAGGCTTCGCGTTAATTCTTGTGTTGTTTATCCTATTAGTGATTATTGGTGCTGCTTGGGCGGTGTACTAAGAAACGACTGGAATACAAAAAGAAAAAACTGTTGGGATCCGGCCCAACAGTTTTTCATTAATAAGCTCAATAGGAACGAAATAAATTGAGCCTAATTTAGGCCGGATTGGATTATCGTCTATACAAATTGACGATGACCACATAAGTTATTAATGCGAATGATATTTCGCCATTAATCTTGAACAGGAGGAATGCCAGATGACTCACAGAACAGGTTACGCGGGTGGATTCGCGTTTATTCTTGTAGTGTTTATCTTGTTAGTAATTATCGGTGCGGCTGTTGTTAGACCAGGAGGATATGGATACTACTAAGTTAGTATCCTTCTTGGCTAATTGATTACCTTTAAAAAAGAATGATAAACAATATTTAACTATAATTAAGGAGGAATTTGATATGAGTCATTATTACGGAGGATACGGTTACGGAGATCCAGCAGCAGCATGGGGATGCTGCCCAACACATGCAGCTCCAGGATTTGCAGCACCTGCAGCACCTGTAGCACCTGCAGGAGGATTTGCAACAGGGTTCGCGTTAGTATTAGTACTGTTCATTCTATTAGTAATCATCGGTGCAGCTTGGGCTGCATAGTAAATCTAGATCAAAAGGATGCGGGGACACATTCCTTCGCATCCTTTTTCGTTCCATCTTCAATTAAAGTACATATAGAAATACACTCAAGAAATGGGCAGCACTACCGAGTAAGATAAAAATGTGAAAAATTTCATGGTAGCCCATATATTTAAAGGACAAAAACTTAGGTTTAAGTCCGTAGATTATTCCTCCAATGGTGTAAAGAATCCCACCAATAATTAATAATGTCATCCCATTTTCATGTAATACCTCTGTTAACGGCTTACTAAAAAAAACAACAATCCACCCCATGGCTATATAAATAGAAGTTGATAACCATCTTGGACAATGGAACCATACCATTTTAAAAATAACCCCAACAACAGCAAGGCTTATAATAATGGAAAATAAAACCCATCCGGTGGGGCCACTTAATGTAATTAAGCAAAAAGGGGTGTAGGTTCCGGCGATAAGTATGTAAATCATGGAATGATCAATCCTTCGAAGAAATGCAATTACTTTATCCTTGGCAATCACCATATGGTAAGCAGCTGAAGCAGAATAAAGAAGCATCATACTTATTCCAAATACAATGACAGATGAGATTGCCATAAATGAAGTTGTTGTGATAGAGGCTTTTATGACCATAGCCAGCAAAGCCCAAAAGGATAATATTGCTCCAGCTAAATGAGTAAATCCATTCATAGGTTCTCGAATAAATGTGTACATGTAATTAACCTCACTCCATAATGTAGTTTTTAATACTACTTATAATAATAAACATATTGTCTTAAGTAGTCAAGGTTTACTTCGTGGGTAAAATAAATTATAATAGAGAAAAGACTAACGTGAGGTTTTATATGAAGACTATAAATGAACTAATAATGGACCTTAGAATGGAAAAGAACATTACTCTTGGGGATGTCCCTGAAATAGATCTTTATATGGATCAAGTTATCCAGCTTTTTGAGAAGAAATTTGGAGATACGACACGAACGGCCGAAGAGAAGGTACTTACCAAAACAATGATTAACAATTATGCAAAAGGAAAGTTGTTTTTTCCGATTAAAAATAAAAAGTACTCGAAGGAGCATTTACTTATCATTAGTTTAATATATCAGCTAAAAGGAGCATTATCTATCGGTGATATTAAAAATGCTTTGGAACCAATAAATAAAAAATTAGTGGAGGATGATGACTTTAATTTGGAGGAATTTTATGAAGGGTACCTCCAGCTTGCTGCGAAGAACGGAAAGGTGTTCAAACAGTTTGTTCATGATCAAGTAGAAGAGGCTATTGAAGTAGCCGCCCAATTAGGTAAGGAAGGGGAAGTTACAAAGGACCTCAATGAACTATTATTAATTCTTTCCTTTGCACAGATGAGCAATTTTTATCGCAGGATAGCGGAAAGAATGATTGATGAACGATTAAAATCTATGGACAAATAACCATAAAGGACAAGGGGCATATACCCTACTTCGATAGCAGTGATAATATTAAACCCAAAGGAATTTCTTTGGGTTACTCGTCATTCTTCTTCCTATTTTTATCTGCCGTTTTTACGATCTCTGCCTCGAAATCGTACTGTCCCCCGCCGAACTCTGTAAATATATTTTTCATGCTTGCCACTGCTTTTCTTAATCGTTTAATCCTTTTATCTTGTTGCTCTGGCATATGAAAAACCTCCATGTAATTTCTTTCTTATTTTATTATGTCCAACAATCACAATAAAAAACAAAGGAGTGCCTCAAAAGGTATGATTTCAACCTTTTGAGGCACTCCCCATAAGTACAGTTTTTTATAGGCTGTTTTCGTAAAATTTGTTGCTTTTTTTAAAGCTTGGAGAAGCGGAAGGCGGCGACTCCAGCGACGAGCGTTTACTTCACGAGTAAGCTACGAGTTGTCTCGACGGATACGCTACGAAGCGATACTTGTAGAGGAAGAGACAGGACTAGCAGCTGCAGACACCGTAGGGTGGTTTTTTCCCGAAGAGGCTGAGGCATTGCCCGCGGGAAACCAGGACGGTGACATTACGCCGTTGTCCATGAGATGCTTCCTCGAGTAGTTTGCGTCGAGTAATCGCAGACGCAGGAGGTGAACGGCCTTTAGGTGTAATTGGTCCGCCTGTAGCGGTTCCAAGCAATAGTTATTCTCTTAAAAACAACAATCTTTTAGAAAGCAATCTTTTAATATTAAACTAATCGTTTTCTAATGTTTGTACTAATCAAGTCAATAACCGTAACGGTTAGAACGATAATAAAGAGCATCATTCCCACTTCTTCGAAAGAGCGGTTATTTGCTGCTAATATAAGTGGTGCACCGATACCACCTGCACCAACAATACCTAATACAGATGATGAACGGACATCTATTTCATAACGGTATAAAGCATATGAACTGAATTCCGGTAGTACTTGAGGAATAACACCATAAACTAGGACTTGAAGTTTACTTGCTCCGGTCGCTTTTAAGGTTGATATGATTTCCATATCAATAGATTCGATTACCTCTGCGTAAAGCTTTCCTAACATCCCTATGGAGTTAATGGAAATAGCTAGCACCCCGGCAAACGGTCCCATTCCTACAGCTGCTACGAAAATAATGGCGAATAAAATTTCTGGGAATGCCCGAACAGCATTTAAAACCCCTTTCCCAATGAATGAAAAGTGACCACCTACGTTCTGTGCAGCTAAGAAACCAACTGGAATAGCTAAAATTGCCCCCATCAGTGTTCCGGCATAAGCAATGGCAACTGTTTCTATCATATACCCAAAATAATCTGGAATTTTCGCATGAATTTCAGGCATAAAGAAAGGATCCCAGAAGAAACGTTGTAATAACGGACCTGACTCCCATATAGACCGTTGGGCACCAAGTCTGGTTTCTGTAAATGCAATGTAATATAAAATAGCCATAAACGCTGTTACTGCTGCAAATGTCCACCAATACTTAGCCCGTTTCGGATTTTTCATGTTATTTATATCTAACTGTGACATTACACTAACCTCTTTCTTAAGCTAGTACTTACGGTGTCAATGATTGTCACCATTATAAAGGTGATGAAAATAATCATTGCGATATTCCCGTAGTTAAACAGGGACATTTGTTGACGTAAAATCAGACCGATTCCGCCAGCGCCAACGAAACCGAGAACAAGGGAAGCACGTACATTTATTTCTAAAACATACAAACTATAGGACACATACTGTGGTAAAATTTGTGGTAATGCTCCAAACCAAACGACTTGGAATATATTCCCGCCTGTGGCGCGGATGGCTTCAAGTGGCCCAGGGTCAATTGCCTCCACCGTTTCACTCACAAGCTTCACTAAAATACCAAGAGAGAAGAAAAATAAGGCGTAAACCCCTGCTAATGCCCCAATCCCTACCATGGCAACGAACATAACCGCTAAAATCATATCAGGAATGGTTCGTAAAACATTCAGCAAGAATCGGACTGTTTGATAAAACCAAGCTTTTTTATTAATATTCCCTGCAGCCAAAAAACTGATAGGAAGACAGAAAATAACAGCTAGTGAAGTAGCTAATAATGCAATATTCCACGTTTCCAAAAGAGGAGGCAATACTCGACTATAGTAGCTCCAGTTCGGTGGAATTAGGTCAACAAACACAAACTCAAAAATATGTGGTATCCCGTTAATTAAACGTGCGGGAGATGAATTAGTTACGATAGATGCTAAGTAATATAAGCTAATGACTATTGCTAGTATTACAAGTGCCATTAGCTTTTGCTTTGCTGGAATAATTGGAACCCGTTTTTCCTTATTCATTTGATACGTCACCCACCAAGTCGTCTTCTTTGATCGGGCGACCATAAATGTCCTCAAACGTCTGTTCACTTACTGAGCTGGCCGGCCCATCAAAAACGACTTCTCCGTTTCGAAGACCAATAATACGGTCTGCATACTGCATGGATAGATCAATTGCATGTAAGTTAACGACCATTGTAATATTATCTTCTTTATTAATTCTTTTTAAATCTTTCATTACTGCATGAGAGGTAGGAGGATCTAAACTTGCTACTGGCTCGTCAGCTAAAATTAATTTCGGTTTTTGAGTGAGTGCACGTGCGATACTCACACGCTGCTGTTGTCCACCACTAAGCTGATCTGCTCGAATATACGCTTTTTCTGCAATTCCAACACGATCTAAACTATTTAAAGCTAGCTTTACATCCTCTTGTGAGAAAAGAGAAAAAATACTGCGAAGCGTTCCGGTGTGTCCTAATCGGCCAGCAAGAACATTTCGTAGAACGGAAGAACGTTTTACTAAATTATAATTTTGAAAAATCATACCAATGTTTCTGCGGAAGCTTCGAAGCCTACGGTCCGAAAACTTCAAAGTATTCTCCCCGTCAATCAGCAATTCTCCATCTGTTGGTTTAACCATTTGGTTAATACTTCGGATAAGTGTTGACTTACCTGCACCTGATAGCCCTACAATAACGACGAATTCACCATCTTTAATTTCTAAGTTAATGTTTTTTAATCCTTTATGACCATTTGGATAGGTTAAAGAAACATTACGAAATTGAATCATGTTTATCTTCCCTCATTTTTTCATGGAATAGGGGAAAAGCAGTAGCTTTTCCCCCTTATATTTTTTTCTTACTCAAACTGCTCTCGGAAGTTCTCGTAAGTATCACGTACGATTTGGTACTCATCTGAACTTGCCTCAGCAATTCCATCCCAATTATAAACGTTATACATTACTTCAATCATTTCTTCATCATCATTGAAATCTAAGAATGCTTGCTTGATTTTATCCATCCACTCTTGGCTTAAACCAGAACGTAAAGAGATTGTATCGTTAGGGATTGGTTCTGTAAATCCAATAACTTTCATATCCATTGCTTCTGGACGCTCATCTGCAATACGCTCACGAGCATCTTCGAACGTTGTTGCAAAGTCAGCTTGTCCATCAAGAACTGCGATTAACGCGTTGTCATGTCCACCAACAGAAGTTTGGGAGAAATGAGTGTCTAAGTTATCTACGCCAGCATTCATGAAAGTTGTTGCTGGGAATAAGAAACCAGAAGTTGACGTTAAGTCAGCAAATGCCCAAACAAAACCTGGTGTTTCAATTAAATCTTCGATTGAGTCAATTTCAGAATCTTCAGCTACTGTGAATTGTGCACGGTAAGAAGTTTCTCCATTACGAACAGATTTAAGGATAACTTCTACATCAGCACGCTCTTCTGCTTGTACGAATCCGAAAGCTGGTAAGAACCCGATATCGATTTGTTGTGTTCTCATACCTTCTACTAATGCAGTGTAGTCAGTCATAACTTGTGCATCTACTTCTACGTCTAAAATCTCAGATAAACGCTCTGACAAAGGAGCAACTGTTGTTGCGATATTAGCAGCATCTTGAGATGGAACGAATCCCATAGTAAGTTTTGTTACTTCTTCTCCTTCTGCTGCATCTTCAGTAGTTTCATCAGTTGTTTCTGTTTCTTCAGGTGCATCTCCAGCACCAGCATCTGCCTCAGGCTCGTCAGCAGTACCACAAGCAACTAATGAAAGTGCTAGTACGGATGAAAATAAAGTTGTGAAAATTTTCTTCATGTAAAAATCCCTCACTTTTTGTAGTATCTTGTACAACCAAAACGATTATACAATACAGTATTTCGAAAAGCTACAACATTTACACCAAATTTACACTGTTTTCACAAAAAAAATGTAAGAAAGGCTAACATTAAGGCTAAAACAAAATAAAATTATTCGTTTCAAGCAATCTAGTAAAATTATGGTAAACTTGCCGAATAAGTATAAAATGTATTAATCTGTTTAATGTGTTTAATTTATAAAGGGGTAATAGCAACGAAATATTATAATGTGCTATTTTCTTATCTTATAAAAGGACGTGGAAGAATTGGTAAAGGAAAAACTTTTTATATTTGACTTAGACGGAACGTTGTATGAAGGAACAGACCATTTTGATTATTACGCAAAGAGACTTTTATTAGATGTACCTAAAGAAAGTCATGAAGCTTACTGGAAGGATTATGAGCGTATGAAAGCAGGCGAGCACCCAGTCTCTATTGGTAAAGCCTACGATTCGAAGAATGATGCCATTCTCACAGTGGATCCAATGACGTTAACAGTAGTGGAGGCTGTAGATTGGGAAGGGAATTCTTTGAAGGATGTGGAAGAACAATATGGGGAACAGCAAATCCAATTTGATTTCAAAAATGTGATAGCCATTGGAGATGGGTGGTGGCTGCCATGTGCCTGTGCCATCCATTACGGAGTGAAAGAATGCTATCCAAGGTATGTGGAAACGAAAGACTATATGTCTTCAGATGCCTTTGAATTAGAAAAAATCCCCGGTCTAGCACCGTTCTTAAAGAATTTGAAGGATCAGGCAACCGTAGTATTACTAACAAACAGTGATGAGGATGATGTGGCGCGGTTATTGAGAGAGCTTGAATTAACAGGTCTCTTCCACGAAGTTGTAACCTCCGCACAAAAACCAACGAAAACAAAGCATTATTTCGAGGAGCTTGTAAAAAAATATAATGTGGAAGGCAATCAAGTGGTATCAATTGGTGATAACTTTATTAATGAAATTGCTCCTGCCTTGTTAATGGGAATGAAGGCAGTTTATATATCTGATCATGCTAAAGTTGCTGATCATCACGATCTTATGCAGGTAAAAAATATGACAGAGTGGATGGAACAAATGAAGCCTTTGTTCAAATAGATACATTTTAAAGGTACTCCAGTGGAATGAAGCATCGTTCCGTGGGAGTACCTTTTTATTTCCTTTTAGAAATCTACTATTTATAAACTAGTTTTAATAGTTTAATAGGGATGAAATGGACTGGTTAGTAAATCGGCATAGGGAATAAAAGATAAAATAATAAGGCTACTGGAAAGGTATAAACCCAACCTTTTCAGTAGCCCTTTTTTAGAATAATAAAGTTTCTTCTACTGACTTGTAGTCATAGCCTAAATCTTTAGCAACTGCCTCGTATGTTACGTAGCCATTTGCTGTGTTTACTCCTTTCACTAGGGCTGCGTTTTCTTTGAGTGCTTGTTGAAGTCCTTTGTTTGCAATTTGCAATGCATACGGTACCGTCACGTTTGTTAAAGCGATGGTAGACGTTCTTGGTACAGCACCCGGCATGTTAGCAACAGCATAATGAACAACACCGTGTTTTGTATAGATAGGATCATCGTGTGTAGTAATACGGTCAACTGTTTCAAAAATACCACCTTGGTCGATGGCCACGTCAACAATCACCGATCCTGGCATCATTTCCATTATCATATCTTCTGTAACAAGCTTTGGTGCTTTTGCACCTGGAATAAGTACTGCTCCTATTACTAGATCAGATTCCTTTACTGCACTAGCAATATTTAATGGATTACTCATAATGGTATTAATCTCTGTACCGAATATATCATCTAACTGACGAAGGCGTTCGGGACTTAAGTCAATAATCGTTACATCAGCCCCAAGTCCCATAGCAATTTTTGCAGCGTTTGTTCCAACGACACCACCGCCAATAACAGTTACTTTCCCACGTTTAACACCAGGAACTCCAGATAATAGGATGCCACTTCCACCTTTTGGCTTTTCTAGAAATTGAGCTCCAATTTGAGCAGCCATACGACCTGCTACTTCACTCATAGGTGTTAATAATGGAAGAGTACGATTTACTTCTACTGTTTCATAAGCTACTGCAGTAACCTTTTTCTCCGTTAATGCCTCTGCAAGCTCTGGAACAGCGGCTAAATGAAGATATGTGAAGAGAATTAGTCCTTCCCTAAAGTAATCATATTCGGTAGGAAGGGGCTCTTTAACCTTCATAACCATATCTGCAAGACCCCAAACATCACGAGCTTCGTTGATAATGGAAGCACCAGCTTGTGTGTATGCTTCATCGGTGAAACCGCTTCCAATACCAGCGTCCATTTCGATAAACACTTCATGTCCTGCCTGAGTAAGAGTCAATACACCAGCTGGTGTTAAAGCAACACGGTTTTCGTTATTTTTTATTTCTCTAGGCACTCCAATTTTCATGGAACAGCCCTCCTTACTATGTATTTGTTGAGTGGACAATCCACCCCATAGACTATTTTAACGAAGTAATTATATTTCTACCACATTTTTTTATTAAACGGCTATTTTCTAAAAGGGGGTTTTGGGTTCTCCAAGCCTTATAAAAGCAACAAATTTTACAAAACAGCCCATTAGATATAGTCAGTTTAATGTCCATAAAAAACCAGGATAGGATTTTCTATCCTGGTTGTTAATGTATAGTCTTTGATGGGAAGCGGGGTTCTATTCTTTCTTTAAAAAAGCCATTATAATCATTACTTGATAACAATCCCACATAGTCAAGTTTAAACACTTCATAATAGATGACATAGTCACCATTTTTAAAGTGTACATGGAGCTCCCTTGATAGTTCATCATACTCCATATATTGCAAGTCTCCCTGATTTACTTCAACTTTTTCCATACTATCCGCCCTTTCCTATGGATTTAGGGACATTATAGTTTTAGACTACCCTTTTTTTGAAAAAAGAAACGGATTACATAAAGAATTGGGTCATTTCATCCTTTGAAAGAACTTTGCCACTGGAAACAATACGATTATCCACGATGAGAGTTGGAGTATAAAAAACTCCATCCATATAAGGAGGATCTTCATGATGAATTTCAATATTTGCTTGTAATCCCATGTCTTCAATAACTTCAAATAGTCTTTTTTCAACGATTCTTCCATTAATATTTGATTTAATGAAAAGTTTCACATCCATTTCTCTCACCTCAATTTCATTTAGAGCTTCTCTCTACCTTTATTATAAATCCTTTTAAATTCCCATAATCGATTGTATATGGCAAGGTTGTGACTAATTTGTTACTAATTAATTAACTCTCAACGGATAGTTATAATAATTTTATTACTATATAATTTACTATTTTTATAATATTTCGATAAAGGGCGTGGTATAATTTTCCTTAAATGAACTGATTCGAAAGAATTATTTTTATAAAAATAATTTATTTTTCTTGAAATTTTCTTAAGAACAATAATAGAATATAAGGACAAGAAGGTTTTGGAAAAATTAAGAAGGTAGCGAAGAAAGTATGTCTTCATTTGGGCACTTGGACATTCTGGAGCTAGTAGTGCAACCGACCTAACAAAAGGTCGGTTTTTTAGTTTTAAAAGTAAATCAACAGTAAGTAGGAGAAGGAGAACAATATGGACTCAAGCAAACAAACAAAAGAAGGAAACTTGGAGTTACCTAAGTGGTTTAACATCCTTCCTAATAGTGATCAAAAAGCTGATCAACTGTCGATCTATAAAAAAATTACTTTATCCCTTAGTAAAGCTTTAGAGGAAACCTCGTTATTGCTTGTAATTAATAACAAAGGTCACATTTTGTTTGTTAGTACAGCTTTTTGTGAATTGCTTCAATATAGGGAAGAGGATTTAATTGGTGCAGATTATTTTCTTTTACAGCACCGATCTTTTCGTACAGAATCTAAAGGTGATTTTAAAAATGCCCTTACACGTAATAGTACTATCACGTTAGAGATGATTCCTAAAAGGAAAAATGGTAATCCTGTCATTTTACAGACAACAATGATGCCGTTGATAGAAGGGAAAGGGGATTTATTCTTACTTGTTCATCAAGATGTAACTAGATTAAAGCAAGCAGAAAAAGTTATAAAAGAGCTTGTTGCAGTGGATACACTCACAGGTCTTCCTAACCGCGATAAATTTGAAAGGGATATTTCCTTTTTAATTGAAAAGGGAAGGGATGGAAATGGCTCTTCCTTTGCTATTCTTTTTATTGACTTAGACAGGTTTAAGTTTTATAACGATACTCTTGGTCATTTTACTGGAGATAAGTTAATTCAAGTGATTGCACAAACATTATTAAGTTTGGATTGTAAAGGCCTTCAGGTATACCGATACGGTGGGGATGAATTTTCTTTGTTATTGCAATTTCCTGAATCGGAGCAGGAAATTCAAACTATTGCTGAAGAATTACTGCAACGCTTTCAATCTCCTTTCCATGTAAAGGGGAAGGAGTTATATATCACAGCAAGTATAGGCATTTCAGTATATCCTGAATTGGGAACTAATTATGATGAATTGGTTCATCAAGCTGAAATGGCAATGCAATATGCGAAGGAGCGAGGCAAGGATGACTTTCAATGGTATCATCCATCCATAAGGACAGAGCATGATGAGAAATTATTCATGGAAAAACGGCTTCGTTTAGCAACAGAAAAAAAGAGATTTACATTGGTATATCAGCCTCAAATTAATTTGCGAACGAAAAAGGTTGTTGGAGTGGAAGCATTAATTCGTTGGAATGATAATGAACTAGGTCCAATAGCGCCTTCGGTTTTCATTGCTCTCGCAGAAGAAACAGGCCTCGTTATTCCTATAGGAGATTGGGTATTAGAAGAGGCTTGTAAACAAGCAAAAGCTTGGTGTAATGAAGGGGACGCTTTGAGGATGGGCATCAACATATCACCATTGCAATTTCAGCGTCCAGACTTTGTAAGTAAAGTAAAGCATATTTTGCGGAAGACTCAGCTAGACCCAACACTCCTTGACTTAGAAATTACAGAAAACGATTTGTTATATAGTAGAAAGGAATCCTTTAAGACATTGGAAAGGCTAAAGGAGTTGGGGATCACCATATCCATTGATGACTTTGGTACTGGATATTCTTCTTTAAGCTATTTAAGAAAGTTTCCTATTGATACTTTAAAAATTGATCAATCCTTTATACAAGAGTTAGTTGAAAATTCAAATGATCAAGCTATTGTTACCTCCATCATTCAATTAGCACATAATATGAACTTGAAGGTAATAGCAGAAGGAGTTGAAACGAAGGATATGGTCGATTTCTTAAACGAGCGTCAATGTGACGAAATGCAAGGATTTCTTTACAGTAAACCATTGCCAGGAAATGAAGTGACCATGTTTATTAATCAGGTTAACCCTGAGGATGCCCTAGAGTAGTTTGATAAAAAAAGGTAGTTTCAACCATAAAACTGATATTTTGTATAAAATATTTAGTTTTATGGTTTAATTTTTGACTAATCTATGAATTCCATTTTATAGTTATATACGATTGAACCCTTTCGTTATATGATGAATGGAAGAAAAAACGAAAAGAGGGATGTACTTGGAAGGAGAAGGTAAACAGAAAAAGATTGAATATGCCCTATTTACTGCATGGGGAATAGCATTAATTGCTACTTTAGGGTCTTTATATTTTTCGGAGATTCTATTGTTTATTCCTTGTGAGCTGTGCTGGATTCAACGTATTTTCATGTATCCATTAGCCATAACCTTAGCCATTGCCTCTGTAAAAAAAGATGCTAAACAGGCTATTTACACATTACCTTTAAGTTTAATTGGAATGGGTTTTTCTATTTATCATTATATGCTTGAGAAAATTCCAGCCTTGAGTGCTCGGGCAGAAGCATGTGGAATTATTCCTTGTAATTATGAGTATATAAACTGGTTTGGCTTTATCACAATTCCATTTTTAGCATTAATAGCATTTTTCCTTATTTCAGTAATAATGATATGGGTAATTAAAGTCTCGAAGGAGTGAGTATTGAATGAAAAAAGTAATTATTTTCGGTTTAGTTATCATAGTAATCTTTGGTGCTTTAGCGTTTGTAACTTCTTATCAAAATAAGCAGCAATCGGCAGGGAATCCTTTTGGTAAGGATCGTATTGCACAAAGTACCATTAATCAATTGGATGATCCACTATACCAAAACATTATTTTACCTGAGGAATTGGATGAAAAGCTTGAGGCAGGGGAATCATTGACTGTTTATTTCTATAGTCCTGAATGTGAACAATGTAATCTTGCTACACCAATTTTAATGCCGGTAGCGGAAGAGTTAGGTGTAGAAGTGTATTTATACAGTGTATTAGAGTTTACTCAGGGCTGGGATGATTATGATATTGAAGGCACACCGACTCTTATTCACTTTGAGGATGGACAAGAGGCTTTGCGCCTAGTTGGACGTGCAGACACAGAAACCTACGAGCAGTACTTTAGACAAATCGTTCTCGAACAATAAGTATAAAAGGGCTCAAATGGTTAAAAATACCTTTTGAGCCCTTTTAGTGTAAAGATTTAAAGAAAATGGCATGCTAGATAATATTTTAGGTAACAATATTTTATAACAAGTTAATGGGAATCTTTGTAAAAGATGACAAGGAGCAAAATACCTTATACAATAAAAAGAGGAAAAATAATGGAGGTGTCACTAAATGAACAAATTAATTAAATACATAGGTATCGGTCTTTTGGTAGGTTGGGTTGTCGCCCTTATTGCCAATTTCACTATTTACCAAGAAACAACGATGCAGTTAACCTTTATTCATCCAATAGTTGATGGAATACTATTTATGGCTGTAATGATAGCCATTTATTTCGCTGTTGTATCCCTTTATAGGAAAAATGAAAGTCAAGCATCTATTGTTTTAGGGACTGTAGGAACCATATCAATGGTATTAGCAATCGCCTTTTATTTCTATATATAATTAAAAAGATTTTAAACCCACTGTCTATGGTTATACAGTGGGTTTTCTATGTATGTACGTCTCTGAAGGTAGCTAACACTAAAGAAACTAAATCTAATATGATATAGTCATAGATAGAAAAAGGAGGAGTATACAGTTGATTAAGCTTATCATGAACGGTGAAATATACGCACCAGACTATTTAGGAAGAAAAGATATATTAATTACCGATGGTAGAATTGCTGCTGTTTCTGATCATATTCCAACAGACGGTTTGTCACAGTATGTAGAAGTAATTGACGCTTCGGAAAAATATATTATTCCCGGCCTAATTGATGGACATGTACATATTACTGGAGGGGGAGGAGAAGGCAGCTTTAAAACCCGAACCCCGGAACTCCAACTGTCAGATTGTATAAAAGGTGGTATAACTACTGTTGTAGGTGTTCTCGGAACAGATGGTTCTGCAAGAACAATGTCTAATTTAATTGCTAAGGCAAAAGGACTTACAGAGGAAGGGATAACTTGTTTTTGTGTAAGTGGCAATTATCATGTTCCTGTTAAAACGTTAACTGGCTCTGTTGAAACGGACATAATGTTTATTCAAGAAGTAATAGGAGCAGGAGAGATTGCTATTTCCGATCACCGCTCTTCACAACCTTCCAAAGAAGAGATCTCTCGATTAGCCAGTGAAGCTAGGATAGGCGGTCTTCTTTCCGGAAAAGGAGGAGCTGTTATTGTCCATGTGGGAGATGGTGAAGAGAAGTTGGCTCTTATTGAGGAAATAGCTGCAACAACAGACATTCCATTACAACAATTTATTACAACTCACATTAACCGTACCTATGATCTTTTAGAAGCTGGGATTGCTTTTGCAAAAAATGGAGGGTTTATTGATTTTACAACAAGCAGTATTCGAGAAGAACATGATTTAAGCAGTAGCAGGGCCTTAAAGAAAATGCTTGAGGCCGAAGTACCAATCGAGCAAATTTCCTTTACGTCAGATGGACAAGGGAGTTTACCTAAGTTTAATGAAAAGGGAGAGTTTGTAGGCTTAGGTGTAGGTAAAGTAACAAGCTTATTTGCTGAGGTTCGTAAGGCTATTATAAATGAGGGTGTACCAATAGGAACGGCTATTAAAGTGGCCACTTCTAATCCTGCTGATATGTTGAAGTTTTCTCAAAAAGGAAGGATATCAGAGGGAAAGGATGCAGATATGGTATTCTTAAATAAAGCTGACCTTACTATCGAAAGTGTATTGGCAAAGGGAAGCTTTTTAATGAAAAACAAAAGTCCCCTAGTAAAAGGGACCTTTGAATAAGTGGAATATGATTCGAGAGGCTGGGACAAAAGTATTATTCATAGTAAGAAATCCGAACAAACTAGATGTAGGTGCAATTTACCCGCTTCGGAAATATACTTCCCTAAGGTGATGAATTGTTCGTATTTCCGCTTAAACACTTTAGTTATGTCCCAGCCTCCATATCTTATTTTTTCATACAAATGAAATAAGTGTAATCGAAATAAGCTAAATAGTTTTCTAGGAAATACTCATGTTTTTTTAATGTTTCAACATGTGAATGATCTAATCCTTCATCAATGACTAACTCAGGAAATTCTTCATTTTCTTCACCGTTCACTTCAAAGCTGTTTATAATATTTTTTACAGAAAACCCAGTTTCAGAAAGGATATGTTTCCATTCCTTTTCTGTTAAAACGGAAGAAAAACCATAAAAATCTTTATATTCATTGAATTGTTTAGTTTCCATCCCTTCTAAATAAATGGGTTCTAACAAATACAGAAATCCGTCCTCTTTCAGCAGTTTATAAATTGTTTTTAATGAATCAGAAATATTAGTAAAGGATAAAACCGATTCAGAAATGGCTGCATCAAAATTATTTTCTAGTAATGGGTATGAATTTAAATCACCGTTGATCCAGGTAATCGATGATTTATCCTTATGCCTATTTTTTGCCTTTTCAATCATTTTTGGGTGCGGGTCAATGGCCGTTACATCTGATTGAAAATCTTCCGTCATTTTCCTCGCCGTATCCCCTATACCGCAACCAATTTCTAAAATAGTACTGTTATCCTTTATTGGGTATTTGGAAAAGACATAGTCTGACATTTTCCTTCCTCCGGGGCGTGCTGCAGTCACACCATACGCTGCTAGCATATCCATGTAAGCATTGTTTTTGTTCACAGTATCCCTCCTATCCATAACACTATATGCGAGATGAATTTTTTTGTAGTAGGACAGTTGTCCATACCATTTTGACAGTAATTAATACACTAGTTATGAAAGAACAAAGGGAGGTATGTATAATGTCGACGACGGCTTATTATTATGACCTTTGCTGTAAGCATAAAGGTCGTGTTGTAAGAATTACCGATCGTACTGGAAGAGTATATACTGGAAAAATCATGCATGTAGATCGTACCCATGTTTGGTTAGAGCCTACACACCCAGCAGGAGGCTATGGCTTCGGTTGGGGTTGGGGCTGGGGCTGGGGAGGCCCTTGGATTCCAGTTGCTTTAGCCGGTATTGGCGGCTTCGCATTAGGTGCAGCCCTATTTTGGTAGAATAAACGGGGAACTACTTGCGATGATAGGACCAATTCCACTAATATGGAGTTGGTCTTCTTTTATTCTAAAGTTCGACATTATTACACCCTTTTCAATAATTAACAAATAATGATAAAATAAACTATCAGTTTGGATTGAGTTTATATCAAAAAGAAATATGTATAGGAAAGAAAGTGCAAAAAAGATTAATTAAAGGGGCTTTTACAATATGAAAAAGGTATTATTCGCAGTTGTTTATACTGGATTAATGCTGTTAGTTGCTTGTAACAATGGAGATGTTGTCAGCGAGGCAGAATTACTAGAGGATACAGATGATTTACACACGTTAATTGAAACGAATGAATTTCTCGTTCAACAGCTTGCTAAAGTTAGAGAGGAAAATGAACAATTAAAGAATGACTTAAATTCGCTGCAAGAGGAGAATGATTTGTTAATAGACGATATTTTAACAGTCAAGCAGCAAATCAATGAATTAGAAGATCTGCAGGAAGAGAAAATGGTTATTAGAAATGAATTAGACATAATGGCAAAAGAAATATTTCAAGCAATGAACGTGAAAAATCATACAAAACTTAATCAATTAGTCGCAAGTAATGTTACCGTAAACAGTGTGGCGGCAACACTAGAAATAGGTGAATCTGAAACAGATGATATGACATATACTTTTCATTATATCAACTTAGATTCCATAAACTACATAAGACAAGCGGATTTTCACTATAACCGAGAGCAGGAAATTTTCACTGCTAAATACGAATTAACCTCTACAGGAAGTAAGGATTCCTATTTTGAAGGAGAAGTCATTCTAACCTTTTCCAGAAATAGTAATTGGAAGTTGTCATCCATAAGGTACAATCGACAATGAAATAAAAAAGGAACAGAGGGTGTCTCAATGTTGAGACACCCTCAAAATATTTGAATAGTATCAATGAACATTTGATGACATTATGTAAAAGTGTGTAAAATTTCATTGTTTACTACTAAACGAAACGATAAAATGAATCTAAATAGTTTAGTATCCGAAGATAAGGTGGGGTGCCTTGTGGAACACAGTGAAGATATGTTTGTTTCCACCGAAGACCGTATATTATGTGCTGCCATTGATTTAATGGAACAAAAGGGATTTAAAGCAGTAACTACGAAGGAAATAGCTGCTGAATCGGGATTTAGTGAAATGACGTTGTTTCGTCATTTTGGGACGAAAAAAAAGCTACTTGAAATAGCTGTTGAACGTTATTCGTATATTAAAGACATGAAGGAAATTCTATTAACAAATGTTACCTATGATTTAGAGAGAGATTTACAAATGGTCAGTGAAACATATCATAAATATATGGAAGAAAATCAAAAGATTGTTTTGCTTGCTTTCCAAGAAAGGAATACTATTCCAAATATTGGTGAGAAAACGGCAACCAATCCAAGGATACTAAAGGAATATCTTATTGACTATATGAAAGAAATGCAGGTACGTAAGAAAGTTGTTAATGGGGATCCAGAGATTATTGTAATGAATTTCCTGTGGTTAAACCTAGGGTTTTTTATAGCTAAATTTATAGTAGGGAATAATGTTGCACAAATAAAAAAAGAAGATTTTATTAGAGAAAGTGTAAAGATATTTGTCAGGGGAATTCAACGAGTGAAATAGTGGTTTATAAGAGTGCCGAAGATGAGGTCTCCGGCACTCTTATTATTTTACATTAAAAGTGCCTGTACCATAAGGTATAAAACATATGGTATTGCTGCAGCGAAGAAAAATGTAGTAAACCTTTTTAAAAAATAGTCAAGTGCGTTCACAACTTGATCCGTTGTAGGTAAAGATGATTCAGAATCAGATTTATGTAAAACGGGAGCATTATTTTGCTGTACTTTATTTAATAATGGGGAATACGAGATTGTGGCCTTCATTTGTTTTCCTCCTCTAATAAATTAGAATGGCTTGTCCACTTTGTAAAGCCTATGGTGTTAAGAGAGGATTTATTCCAAAAAAATTAGATGCTTTAAATAATAAGTTTTTAAGGAACGCAATTAAGCAGGAGGGAGGGTCAAACGCGTTCGTGGTAGCTGAGTCACCAAAATAAAAAAGCCTACTATAAGCGGTTTTCACTCATAGCAGGTTTCCGTCGAATTTACAATTGTCATTTAAATGAGGAACAATAACTTCGATTAAATAGTGCATTCCGTTGCTGGGCAGTGCTTACAACGGAGGTGCTCCTTTAAATAATCAATATTGTGAATGGTAATATATTTTGTATTTACAGAGATGATATTATTTTTAATTAGCCGCTTTAATATTCTATTGATACTCTCCCGTGTGGCACCAATATAATTGGCTAACTCCTGGTTTGTTATTTTTCGGTTTATTAACAGGCCTGTACTTATTTCCTTTCCATATTCATTGCTCAAGCGGATAAGGATGGAATAAACAGCCCCTTCTTTTCCGCAAAAAATTAAATCCCTAAATTGAGAAAGAATAGTATGATTTTCAGTGGAAAGAGATTTCATAAAGCATACGGCAAGTTCATTATTTTTCAATAAAAGTTCTTCAACATCTTTACGATTGTATCGATGAAGTATGGTATCTTGAACTATTTCTGCATTGAAATGATAATTTATTGCATTATAAAGACTAAGTTCCCCAATAATATCATGCCTTTTTTTTATCTGCAGGAAAAAAACTTTTCCCTCAGCTGATGTTTTAGTTAAGCGGACTTTCCCCATTTCAATTAAAAATATATGGTCTGCCTTATCACCTTCGTAAAATAAAACACTCCCCTTTTTTAGCTGAATCTCACTCCCGTAAGACTCAAATAATGTTTTTGTTTGTTTTGTAAGCTGTTCATACAAGCTTAAAGGATGAACAGTGTTTCTTGCTTCAATCATTGTGCTCCCCCCTCAAGTGAAAGCTATGTAAAAGTAATGTTTAGTCCCCACTTTACATACTTTTACTTATTTCATATCTTCAGAATAGCATAGGAAGATAATCAACTGACCTCTTAAAATAGAACAATTTGTAAACATTTTGTAAGAAGTAGTATAAAAGCTGTATTTATATAATTAATTACATAACTCTTTTTATTGCTTAACTATTTTTTTATCTTGTAATTAAGTTATAGCAGTCGAATACATGTCTAGCTTCGGGCACCTTACGCTTTTCTTTACTTCCTTGAAAAATTCCTATAAAAAGGTGAAAATAAGAAGGAATGATCAAAAGGGGGAATAAAGATTGAAGAAAAAAATACTATTAAGCGGATTTGAAGCCTTTGGTGGTTTATCTACTAATCCAACGATGGATATTATTGCAAGGACTAGAGATTGGGAGCTGCCAAACGTGGAATTGCATACGATCATTCTCCCAGTCGTTTATGATGAGTGTGCTGACTTATTAATTAAGGAAATAGATAAGCATAACCCTGACGTTGTCATCTCTTTGGGAGTAGCTGTCGGGAGAGCTGCCATAACTCCGGAGCGTATCGGGATTAACATACAGGACACTGCTGGGGAAGGGAAGTCAGGAGATAATCGTGGATTTCATCCAAAGGACAAGCCAATTGACGAAACGGGGCCAGTCGGATTATTTTCTACACTGCCTATTAGAAAAATAACAGAAGATTTATTAGAGAAAGGAATCCCTGCTCAAATTTCCAATTCTGCTGGAACGTATATCTGTAACAATACATTGTATAGCATTTTACATTATATTAAGAGAAATGAGTTATCTATTAAGGCAGGGTTTATCCATGTTCCTGCATCTCCTGAAATGGTGACCAATAAACCACAGCTTCCAAGTATGTCCATTGAATTGCAGACAGAGGCTGTCAAAACAATTATTGAATCTATTGTACAATAAGAATTATTACTTTATCACAGCATCTTGGAGAGTGGATGCTGAAGCAATTTATTTAATATGGAAAATAGATGGGGAGGGTTTAAAGGTTTTGATTAGCGACTACGCTACGACGGACACCTTTTAAACTTCCCCATTATTTTGCGTTGACAAATGATGAAAATTCATAGAACTTAAGAGGCATTTTGAGGTTATTAAAAAAGCTATACAAGTTTTAGTAGAAAACGCGTATAATGTAATGGGGTTACATGTGGACAAAGTGTTACAGAAAGGAGAGAGTTTTTTGAGAGAATTAGAAGTTGAGATTCTGAGATTCTTTACGGGACTACAACAGCCAGTATTGGATTTATTTGCATGGATATTAACATTTTTAGGAGATGAAACCTTTTATTTTATCATTATTCCTTTTGTTTATTGGTGCATTTCCAAGCCTTTTGGCATCCGGCTCTTATACGTATTCTTAATCTCTGTATACATAAATGCTTCGTTAAAAGCACTAACAGCGGTAACTCGACCAGTCGGCATTGAAGGGTTAAATATTAATGCCTTATATGTACAATCTGCGGAGGTTGGTACCCACTTTCCACATGATAGTTTTCCAAGCGGTCATGCCCAAGGCTCAGCAACGTTATGGGGATTTATTGCATATAAATTAAACCGTCCAAAAGTGTGGATTGCAGCGGGAATTCTAGTCTTCCTTATTTCCATAGCAAGACTTTATACAGGTGTCCATTGGCCAACAGATCTCATTGTTGGAGTTTTAATTGCAGCAGTAATTATCGCTATTTACCATGTGATGGAAAAGAGGATCACTGCACTATCGGAAAAAACAAGACTTGTCTTAGCTGTTTTAGTCCCAGTTTTAATGGTTATTCTTTTCACAGATTCAGAAGGTTTCAGTTATGGTGGATTTTTATTAGGAGCTGGAATTGGCTTCTTTTTAGAAAAATGGTATGTAGGAATGGTTATTCCTAGTCGTTGGTCGAAAAGAATCATTGCCTATGTTATTGGGGTTATTGGAATTTTTGCCTTACAAACAGGATTAAAGGTGCTGTTCCCTGAAGGGGAAGTATTCGATGGATTGCGCTACTTTATTATTGGTTTATTTGGAATTTGGATCGCCCCAATACTTTTCGTTAAACTAGGATTGTATAAAAAACAATAATAATAAAGAAAAGCCTTCACCACCATTCGAAAGGTAGTTGAAGGCTTCTTCAAGCTTTCTTTCGGAGTTTCTCCCTTTCTGGAAGATTAATCTTTGTTTTTCCATTTGTCTTTAGATTCATAAACACCACACCCGATAGGATACTGATGATACCTATAATTTGCCAAAAATGAAGAAGGTCCTGAAAAACAAATACCCCGATTAATGCTGCCACAACCGGTTCTACTGTAGCAACAATGGAAGCTTTACTTGATTCCACAAAGTGGAGACCTCTGGTATAAAGCAAATAGGCTAACACAGTAGGAATGAGACCCAAACCAAGGCTTAATAATAGGGCATCTATACTCCACCACTCCATAGCTTTTCCCATTAAACCACTGGTAGGAACTAGTGCTAGTGACGCAAATAGAAAGGTATACGTAGTAATAGTTAAAGAAGAATAGTTGGAAAGTGCTGCTTTTCCAAAAATACTATACAGAGCATATCCAAATCCTGAGCCAATCCCCACTAAAATTCCATATGTTGAAAATTGTCCGGTGTTAACAGGAAATAGACCAATAACCAGTACACAACCAATAAATGTTGCTATAAGTGCAACAATTTTTTGTGGTGTAAAGAGTTCTTTGAAGATGATCCTTGACATTATGGCTACAAAGGCGGGACCAGTATATAAGAGTACCGCGGCAATAGATAAATTCATTTCTTGAATGGCTGTAAAATACGCCCAATTGAAAAAAACAATACTGCATATTCCTGTACCTAGAAAATAAGGTACATGTTTCCACTTCATAGAAAGTGCGGACCGTTTTACAAGAGCCACATAGAGAAATAATGCGAGAAAAGCAATGGAGACTCTCAATGTAACTACTTCTATTGGGGAAAAGCCTAATCCGTAAAGCGCTTGAACAAATAGTCCTATCGTTCCCCATAATGCTGCCCCAAATAGTATGATCATTAAAGCAACTTTATTCATGTACAGTCCCCCAATACTTTTCCGCATCATACATTAGTTATTTATTACTTTAGGTATATTTAATGTATAGATTTCTTTTTCTGCCTTAGGATGGTAATGAACGATAAATAGGAAGCTTCCATTCACCACTTTATTATCTTCTATCCATTGGAAAGGATCAAATGGCAAGACTTCCATAATCATATGCTTTTGCATATTCTTCTCATCCATATTTATGTTTAAGTGAGAAAGTAATTCCTGATTATTCCACTTATTAGCCTTCTCCGCCAATTGCCCGTCTTTCCACCACTTTTTACGAGGCTTTTGAGTATAATGGAGTAAATAGTCCATTTTCATAAAGCCCTCAATCAAATCCATCTTCTCTACTTTTTCATACTCTAAAAATATTTTTAGGCGTAAAAACAAATCTTCGAACTGGTGACCAATTTTACCCCATCCATTGTTATCCCAAACATCACCGAACTTTTGGAAAAAATCAAAAGGGGTCTCGAAAATATGATCAATTAAATAGTTGACGGTGTGATCTAATCGATGGTCATTCCAATATTTTTCCAAAATATCCTCCGCCCGTTTGATTCGACTAAGCTCAGCAAAGCTAATCACATTATTGGATAGAATCTCATAAGGAGCATGGTCCATATATTGGTAGTTAAACTGTTCTGCCATGGCACGCATGCCTGTGCCGCGAAGCATTTTCAAGAAGCCTAATTGAAGCTCCTCCGGTCTTAATGCAAACACATCGTTAAAGGTCTTCTTAAAGGAGTCATAGTTTTCCTCTGGAAGGCCAGCAATTAAATCAAGGTGCTGGTCGATCTTTCCACCTTCCTTCACAAGGGTGACGGTTCTAGCTAGTTTCTTGAAATTTTGTCTTCGTTTTACTAAATCATTAGTGTTATCGTTCGTAGATTGAACCCCGATTTCAAACCGGAAGATCCCTTTAGGGGCATTTTTGTTTAAAAACTCTAGGACTTCAGGACGCATAATGTCGGCTGTAATTTCAAATTGAAATTGACAACCACCGTGATTATCAATGAGAAATTGGAATATTTCTAGGGCGTAATCACGTTTAATGTTAAAGGTACGGTCAATGAATTTAACCATTTTTGCACCATTCTTTATGAGATAAAGGAGGTCGGATTTCACCTTCTCAATATCGTAATAGCGTACTCCAACTTCAATGGAAGAGAGGCAAAACTGACATTGAAATGGGCAGCCACGGCTTGTCTCAAAATAAACGATACGATTTCCTAAAGAATCGAGATCCTCAGGAAAACGGTATGGAGTTGGAATATTCAGTATATCTAGGTTTGCCCGTGAAGGAGTTAAAGTTACTTTTTCTCCGTTACGATAGGCTAATCCTGCAATATTTTCATAATTTTCTTCGGATTCTATTTGATGAAGAAGTTGTTTAAAGGTTTCTTCTCCTTCACCACGGACGATAAAATCAACCTCGGGAACACGTTCCATCCACTCTCTTGTATCGTAAGAAACCTCTGGACCTCCTAAAACAATCTTTGTGTTAGGGAGAACTTTTTTCACCATTTTCACAACTCTAATGGTCTTTTCTATATTCCATATATAACAGCTGAAGCCTAATACATCAGGCTTTTTCCCGAACAAATCCGTAACCACATTTAAATCAGGATCCTTAATAGTAAACTCCATCATTTCTACTTGGAATTCTGGAGCGGAATATGCTTTTAATAATCGCAAGGCAAGACAGGTATGAATGTATTTAGCATTTAAAGTAGTAACAATGATGTTCATGTTTAATTTCATCCTCCACTATACAGATATCAACGTTAATCATATCACATTTTGTTAGAACGAATAAATGTGAGAAATACTCCTTAATATGGAAGAAAAATCTTTATTGGAAAAGGTGAAACCCCATACGAATGAGATCTTCGTATTTTTGCTCATTATGTTTCACGGCGTTTACAAAGTTTCCTTCTTTTATGAAACCTAGTTTTTCATATAATGCAATAGCATTTTTATTTGACTCTAGTACTTCAAGTTCTATTTTTTCATAGGTTCTATTTTTCTTAGCCCAGCTTAATGCGGTAGTCATTAATTTTTTTCCTATACCAAGTGAACGATACTCTTTCTTAATGACGATTCCTAAATTTCCCCTGTGCATCGTTTTTATTAAATACTCTGGTTCTAATGTGAGGATTCCGATGAGAGTCCTATTATGTTCTGCAAGGAGAGCAAGGGTTTGCGGGTGATTAAGATACATATCGTTCTTTCTCATTTGATCTTCGATTGTCATGTTGAAATCACGGAGAGTCATAATTAACCCTTTTTCTTCTTCTAATACTTCCTTTGTAAGCTGGTGCATCCCATAGCCGTCGCTACTATTTGCCGTACGAATGACAAAGGTATCATTCGATTTCGTTTTAAATTGAATGGGATTAATAATGCCCAATTTATCCACCCCTTGAATCCACTTTTTCATAAGGTATGTGTAAACCTAAAGATAAGTGCCTTTTTTTCCTAGGCAGAATAGAGGAGCAGAGGAAGAGACAGCCCTTGGTTTTCAGTATTTAAAGTTCCTGTCACTTCCTTTACGAGTATTACTTCGTAGCGAATCCGTCGAGACAACTCGTAGTTAACTCTAGAAGTAATGCTCCTGCGCCACTTCGTTTGCTCGTCGCTGGAGTCGCCGCCTTCCCCTTCTCTAAACTTCTTAAAATACTGATCAATTAACCTAGGTAAAAATGGGTTAATTCATTATATTGGTTAGCGGTATGAGTGCATTTAGGCATGTACCTGTCACGGCTTTTGTAATAGGGAAATGTCACAATTTAATGTCTTACTCATACTATGAATGGAGTAATTTCTAATGTTTATAAGTAAGGAGAGAGGGGAAATAGAATGAGCTGTAATTGTAATAAGCCAAAAGGTAAATATGTACCTACACAAGAACATTTTGGACTTGGAATGATGCCCCATGGGCAACAGCCAATGTCACCGGGATTTGCACCATCTGGGTATTTTGGTCAACCGATGCAAGGGTTGCAAGCTCCTCAAGGGCATATGGGTCATCCATCGCCTCAAGGATACCCACAAATGATGGGACCAGGATATGGAGGGTTCCCAGGAGCAGCACCGGGCTATCCAATGCCTTCATCAGCGGGAATACCGCAATATGGAACAATGGGTCCTGGTCCTAGCGGTATACCTCATCAAGGGCATTTAGGTCAGGTACCAGGAGGAATGCCATATCAAGGGGAATTTGGAGATGTTCAACAAGGAGCCCCATCCTATCAAATGCCACACCATGGTGCAGGAATACCTGCTGAGGAAATTTCTCAGCACGGGCCAAGTGCAACACAACATACAGGTACACAACATACAGGTACACAGCAGCAGCATGACATGATGCATGGGTCTATGCCGCAACATGGAATGTTTCCTGGAGGGACGGCTTTCGGAACACCCCATCAACAATATCCAGGTTCAGCACCGACACCATATGGATATATGCCGGTAGATGATGAAGATTTTTAAGGTATTGAAATTACATTAAAGTAAAGAGGCTAGGACATTCCTAAAGTGTTTAATCGGAAATACAAACAATAAACTACGTTAGCGAAGTTTATTTCCGAAGCGGGTAGATTGCACCTACATCTAGTTTGTTCGATTTCTTATTAGTAAAAATACTTTTGTCCCAGCCTCTTTACTAATTTATAGGAATAATTAAGTTAAACTGCCAATCTGGTAAGTTAACATTCGTACGATGGATGGAAAACAGTGCAGGAAAAGATATGTTTTGCGCATACTCTAACTCAACGAGTATCTCATCGGCATTTCCTTCATCTATAATCCTAGAATATAAAGGATAAACTTCTTGACCATCTTTCATTTGTGTAAATTCATAAGAGACTTTACGCTTCTCCACATCAGGGTGTTGGTCAAACATTCTAAATCGAATTATATTCCCATTAACATTCACATCCCTTAAACTTATATCTCCAATATTTATTTGATCCAGGTCACTATCCTTCATGTGAAAGGGATAGCCATCTACAAAAGTGTAAGGGGTTAGGTAAAAAGGTAATATAATGCTTTTTCCTTCAAAATCCAATACGGGTTCAAAAAGTAGTTCCAATAACAAACTATTTCTCCCTAGATCCATCTCATTATTGGAAATATTTAATGCTTCATAGGAGATGAGTTTGTACGGTACTTCATTTTCATCAAAAGCGAAACGGGGCCATTTAAACTTATAATCTGAAACGGTAATTTCCCTCTCATCACTATGGGAGACTATTAACTGAATAGAATAGCCAGTTTCATGGAGAATAATTTCATCAAATTCAATGGATAGTGGAGGTTTTTCGATTATAGTCTGGATTGGAAAGGAGGGACTTATTTCTGTTTCTCTTGTAAAAGCTCCATCAGTACAGGAAATTTGAGTAGTTAAAATTATTATTAGAAAAATAAAAGCTAAATTTTTCACTACTAATTCCCCTCTATCGTAAATATTATCTACCCTCTATTTTACCGAAAGTTTAAAAAATCCCCAACCTAAGGTTGGGGGTTTTTTTAAATTAATGAAGAGTTTATTATGATTTTACTGTTTTTGCTTCTTTGATTTTCTCATTTGCACCAACAAAGGTTTCTAATTTTTTCTTTGGTGGAGTCCAATATTGCTCGTTACCTGGGAGATCATCGAACCAAGCAGCATCCTTTGGACAATCTAGAACCATAAATTTACCATATTCATTGTCACGGGATTGGTGATACTTCAGGTAAGCTTTACCATTATCAATAGCAAGGATCTCAATTTTACCAGATGTATGACTCATAGATAGACGAACGCGTTTTCCTAGACCAGAAGTTTTGGCTTTAGCTGCTTC
The DNA here is from genome assembly GCF_030813435.1 of Evansella vedderi. Classification (GTDB taxonomy): domain Bacteria; phylum Bacillota; class Bacilli; order Bacillales; family Salisediminibacteriaceae; genus Evansella; species Evansella vedderi. The sequence goes on from NZ_JAUSUG010000017.1 coordinate 125,592, forward strand.
AACTGCATTATAGGCTTCTTCTAGAGTTAAAACGAAGTCATTGTTCCCTGCCACTGGTCGGTTAATGAAGAAGTAGTAAGGAGTCACTCCAGCCCAAGATAATTTATCTAGTAATTCAGCTAGTACTTCAGGATCATCATTAATACCTTTTAGTACAGGAGTTTGGTTAACAACAATCGCTCCAGCATTATGCAATGCATCAAACCCTTTTTTAGCCTCTTCAGTGATCTCCACAGGATGGTTAATATGAGCCATCACATAAATACGTTGTTCTGGTGTTGAGTATTCTTTAATTAAATCTAGTAATTCTTGATCCTCGTAAATACGCATCGGGTTAAAAACAGGCATTTTTGAACCGAGACGAATAATTTTAACGTGTGGAATCTCACGAAGCTGCTCGATAATTAAACGTAGCTTTTTCGTTGCTAGAATGAGTGAATCTCCACCAGTTAACAAAACGTTGTTAATTTCTGGATGGTTTTTAATATATTCAATTCCTGGTTGTACATCAGCCATCGCTTCTTTTATGTCGTTTCTAAATAAACGTTTACGGAAGCAGTAGCGGCAATACGCTCCACAAACCTCAGATACGATTAGTAAAGCCGTTGTATCATATTTATGCTGACAACCTGGAGCAGCATAGTTAGTGTCTTCATCGGAAGCATCCCAGCGACCATATTCCTCTAATTCACCTTCATTAGGTATGATGAGTTTTTTTATCGGGTCGTTCGGATTATTCCAATCAATGAGGTTTAAGTAATAATCATTTACACGGAAAACAAATTTTTCAGTGATTTTCTTTAACTTCTCACGCTCTTCTGCTGGAATCTGCTCAATTTTGTCGATATTCATAATGTATTTTGGTTGCGCCATCCCGTATCATCCTCCATTGTATAGTTTTATAGACTCTTAGCTTTAAGTATGGTCTATAGCCGCTTCTTCCATTATATAAAATCCGTTAAATTAGGTCAAAAACGGAGTAAAACTTCTATTTTATTAAACTTATGAAAGAATTCCTTCAAATTTCTTTCGTTTTTTTAAACTTAGATAAAGTTATAAAAAGATTAAAAATTCCACATGAAACCCCTTCACAACCAAGCTTTTATATCATAAAATGAAATAAATCCTTCATAAAAATGGAGGTAAGAAGGAAAGGGGAATTGAATTAAAAATGGCCACAAGAAAAGTGGATCTTCCGTTTATTCAATATGGGTCAAAAACGAAAAGATCGTATGAGGAAATGAAAAAAGCAGCACAATATTTACCTGGGGGAGTTACAGCAAACATTAAACACTTTGCACCTTATCCTATTGTTATGGAGAGAGCAAAAGGTGCTTATCTTGAAGATGTAGACGGGAATCAATATATCGATTATTTAATGGGCTATGGTGCCCTAGCCTTAGGACATGGTCACAGTGATATTGCAAAGGCTGTCTCTGATCAAATGAGTCGTAATGGAACTTTTCTATTTGGAACGCCCCATCCTTTAGAGGTTACCTTTGCCAAAAAAATCCAATCCCACTATCCTTCCATGGAAAAAATGAGATATACCAATTCGGGTACGGAGGCAACTTTACTAGCTATACGTCTCGCTTGTGCATATACAAAACGAAAAAAAATTGCTAAATTTGAAGGTCACTATCATGGAGGATATAACGAAGTACTATATAGCATAAATCCACCACTTTCAGAAGCAGGAAAGGAAGAAGAACCCGAGGCAGTTCCTGAATCCTCAGGTTTAGAGCCGTTTGCAGATGTAAAACCGTTGATGCTTCCATTTAACAATACCAAGGCTGCAGAAAAATTAATAAAAAAACATTCCCATGAGCTTGCGGCAGTAATCATTGAACCAGTACAAGGTGGCTTTATTCCAGCAGAACAATCTTTTATAGATTCATTAAGAAGAGTCACTAAACAATACGGGATTGTCCTTATTTTTGACGAAGTAAAAACAGGATTTCGAACCTCCCTAGGTGGAGCTCAACAGCTTTATAATGTGGTGCCTGATATTACCACACTAGGAAAAGTTATAGGGGGGGGATTTCCTATCGGTGTTGTTGGTGGAAAAGAGGAAATCATGAAAATTAGCCAACCAAAAGCATCTGGGGACGTGTTTGATGCAGGCCAAGGGAAGCATTCTTCCGCAAAGGATATTCTTTTCCACAGCGGTACGTATAACGGACATCCAACTATACTTGCAGCTGGATTAGCTACAATTGAAAGACTGGAGAAGGACTTTGATCGCATTTTGTCGTATACTAATACTTTGAAGAGAAATATTGAATATTTGGGAAAAAAAGCAAATGTTCCTTTAAAGGCTATCGGTTTAGGGACAATTTTCAGTGTAGTCTGTACAAAGGAAAATAGCATTAGACATTACCGCGACCTTCAAGAAACTAACCTTGGCCTTCGAAAACAATTAGATTTCCATTTACTAAACGAAGGGATCTATACAAAACCATTAAACCGCTACAGTATTTCTTCAGCACATGGAGAGAGGGAATTAGAAAAGACGGTGAAAGCGTATGAGAGAGTCTTAAATAATAGGTTGGAAGGGGATGGAATGTCTTAAAGGGGGAAACATCTTGTTAGAAAGTGAAGTTTATAAAAGAATGATTGAGAATCGAGAGCGGATGAGTAAATCCCATAAAAAAATTGCTAACTATCTCATAGAAAATCATGAAACCGCTCCATTTTTAACGGCATCGAAATTAGCAAAAAACGTGGAGGTAGGGGAAGCAACTGTTATACGATTTGCTTTTTTCCTCAATTACAAGGGTTATCCCGATTTACAACGTCATTTACAGGAAGCACTTCAAAGGAAAATGACATCTGCTGAAGTGTTAGCTAGAACAACAGATGAAAATGAACGAACAGAGCATGTTATTTCTGAGGTGTTGTCAGATGATATTCAGAATTTAAAGATGACCCTAAATCAAGTAGATCCTATAACTTTCGAAAAGGCAGTACAGCAAATAATTAACGCTAAACGAATATATATAATTGCCTATCGTAGTGCAACAAGCATAGGAGGATTTTTAGAATTTTATCTAGACCTTGTCTTACAAAATACGGAACTTATTAGGCAAGCTGACGGAGTTTCTGAACATCTGTTAGATATTTCTGAAGAGGATTTAGTAATAGGTCTTGGGTTTAGTCGATATACGAAAAGAACAGTAGAAGTTTTAAAATTTGTTAAACACCAGGGAGCAAGAACACTCGTTATAACGGATCACCTAATGAGCCCACTAGTACCTTACGGGGATTTAAACATCATTGCTTCAACAGAAATAAATTCATTCATTGATTCCTTTTCAGCACCTATGAGCATTGCAAGTGCCCTAATAACAGCTCTAACAAGATCGGAGCATAAAAAGGTGGAGAAACGACTAGAGGAACTAGAGAGACTATGGGAAAAATTCGATGTATTTTATGACTAAAGAGGGGAGTCAAAAGGTTAAAAAGCAACCTTTTGACTCCCCTCGTGAAGTATTTGCGGAGCCGTCGCAATCTTTTAAAAGCCCACTACGAGCGTTTTTCTCGTAGTGAAGTTCCTTTGCGACGAGTAAAGCAAATACCAACATTTTATGAATATTAAATTAAGCCGTCACCACATCATTGTCCTTATCCTTTTTCTTACGGAAGTGTTGCAGAACTCCTACTACAATGATAATAGCTAAACCAGCTAGTTCCACTGGAATGTTTTCTGGGACGATTAGCATTAATCCCCCAGCTAATAAAAGGATACGCTCATACCAATATGGCTTATAAACAAAGTATCCCATCATGGTAGCACTTACGGCAGCCATTCCAATAATTGCTGTTAATAATACTGGAACTAAGGTTAGGAACGTTGCATCCTGTAATAGGAGAACTGGATTATACACAAACACATACGGTATGATAAAGGCTGCTATTGCAAGTTTGAACGCTGTAACACCAGCTCTCATTGGATTTGCCCTGGCTATACCCGATCCGGCGTAAGCCGCCAAACAAACCGGTGGTGTAATGTCTGCCACAATTCCAAAGTAGAAAACAAAGAAGTGGGCAGCTATTGGCTCTATTCCAAATTGAATTAATGCAGGAGCGGCCATCGTTGCTGTTACAACATAGTTTGCAGTAGTTGGTAACCCCATTCCTAGTAAGATACAGGCAATCATTGTGAAGAATAGAAGTAAGAATAAACTGTTACCTGCAAGGCTAATTAATCCTCCAGCAATTTTAGACCCTAAGCCTGTAAATACCACAACCCCCACAATAATACCTGCTGTGGCACAAGCTGCAATTACTGGAAGGGCGACTCTTGCCCCTTGTTCTAATGCATTTATTATATCTTTTGGTCCCATTCTTGTATCTTTTCTAAAGAAGCTTACTGCAAATGCTGTTGCAATTCCTGTTAAAGCAGCAGTAGTTGGTGTCCAGCCATTCACAAGCATATAGATGATAGCTACAAGCGGGAGGAGCAGATCTGCTCGTTTGAACAATCCTTTTAATGAAGGTAATTGATCCTTTGGCTGCCCTTTAATTCCATGCTTCTTTGCTTCAAAATGGGTACCTACAAATACTCCAGTAAAATATAAAAGTGCTGGAATAATCCCGATGATAACAATATCACTATAGGAAACACCAGAAACATACTCCGCCATGATAAATGCGGCTGCCCCCATAATAGGCGGCATAATTTGGCCCCCTGTAGAAGCAGAGGCTTCTGCAGCAGCTGCAAATTCCGGCCTAAACTTAGCTCGTTTCATCATTGGAATAGTAAAGGAACCGGAAGCAACTGTGTTTGCTACAGAACTACCAGTTACTGTCCCTTGCATAGCAGAAGCCACAACAGCAGCTTTTGCCGTACCACCCGTATATCTACCGGTTGCTCCAAATGCTAGGTCATTAAAGTACTGACCGACACCCGTCTTTGTTAACATTACCCCGAAAAATAAAAACAGGAAGATGAAGGTGGATGAAATTTGAATTGGAGTACCAAAAATGGCATCAGATGAGTAGAATAATCTTCTAGATAATCCGGTCCAATCAAATCCACCATGTCCAAAATAAGGGATATTAGTTCCATATAAACCATATAAGATAGCTAATGAAGCAATAACTATAATAGGTATACCTACAGCACGTCGTGTTGCTTCTAAGAGTAAAATAATTCCTATTGTCGCTACAATAATATCAAAGGTGGTAAACCCTAAGATTCTTGCTGGACCCGTTATCCAATCATAGCGGAATAAAATATAGTAGGTAGAACCCATAGCTAGAAAAGCTAAAACTACATCATACCATGGCACACCACTTCTTTTGATACCCCTTTTCCGTGCGGGATACAAAAGGAATATTAAGCCCATTGCAGTACCGAGATGAACAGCTCCTTGAAGTAAAAAAACAAGTGGTCCATTCATAGGCAAGGCACGCCATAAGTGGAAAAGCGTTAGTGAAATGGCTAAGAAAGAAATTACCCATTTCCATTTTCCGGTGTCTTGACGATAAGCTGATTCCTTATCGTATTTTAATAGAAGCTCTCTTTGCTGTTCTTCTGTTAATGTTTCTTTTTCCTTCATTTGTTCACCACCCTAAGATTGAGATAAAAAAGCTTTATGTAAAACAAATCGACGAAAAGGTAGGAGGAAGGTGAATCCTGCACTTTCGTCGATACCTCTGCCTTTCCTCTTAATTATATGACATAGAATAGTGTACCTAAATAAACTATCGTCATTCAATTAAAAGGGAATTACTAGAAAGCGAATTCAAGCTTGGGGTAGAGGCGAATATAGGTAGGTACCTCTCTTTTTACCATAGTTTACTAAAATTCTCAATAATATTGATTATAAACAAATTAAAAAAGTACTTATAAAGTAGTAATGGCACGCTTGCCGCTCGCCAGTTATGGAAAAGCGCCATAACTGGCTTTTAAAGATTACGGCAGCTAAGCTCATTGCATCGAGAGTATACCAAAAGGAACTGCACTTTTGTATACTCTCTTTAAAAAAGGCCGGACCAACTGGTGATCCGGCCTTACTCATTTAATTAATCTAAAATTCCAGCTTCTCTGAAGTATCTTTCAGCACCAGGGTGCATCGGAAGTCCTTCAGATCCAAGAAGAGCATTCTCTTTTGTTAAGTGAGCTCCTTGGCTGTGTGAGATTTGGTCACTATTTTCAAATAGTGCCTTTGTAATTGCATATCCAAGATCTTCATCAATTAAATCAGTAGATCCAACAAGGATTGCATATGCAGTGATTGCTTGAACATCTTCGTCTAAGAAGTCATAAGAATCAGCAGGAATAGTTAAACCTGAGTAACCACTATTCTCTTCAATATAAGCTAATCCTTCAGCTGTAATAGGGATCATTCGGATGTCTCGGGATAAAGCTAACTCCTCAATGCTACCAGCTGGTAAACCAAGAAGCCCAAATGATGCATCTAAGTTACCATCTTGAACACGTCCAGCAGCGTCACCGAACCCTTCTTCAAAGGCATTATAGTCTCCATCTTCAAGACCGTAAGCTTCAAGAATTAATCTTGCAGCCGCTTGTGTACCACTACCAGGAGGTCCAATGTTAACATTTTTTCCTCGTAGATCAGCAATCGTTTCTACTCCAGAATCAGCAGGTGTTACAATTTGCATTACTTCTGGGTAAATATGTCCCATGAAACCAAAGTTATTTACTTCAACACCAGCGAAGTCACCAGCTCCAGTTAAAGCATCTAAGGCAGGAAGGTGAACTGTCATACCAAGGGCAAATTCACCTTGATAAATACTAGAAAGGTTGTCTACAGATGCTCCAGAGGAAACAGCACTTAGGTCAAATCCTTCAAAACCTTCAATGTTGTTATTGATAACTGTAGCCATTTCTCCCCCTAGCGGATAGTATGTACCGCCAGTACTACCAGTTCCAAGCTGAAGGTTTCCGATGTTTACGTCAGTTGCAGTATCTTCGCCTGCCTCTTCGTCTTCCGTTTCATCGTCTTCAACTTCGTCTGTGTCTGGTGCATCACCAGTACCTGGATCCTCGTCAACATCGTCCCCTGCTCCACATGCAGCTAATACGAGCATTGCTGCAAGAAGAAGGGCAAGGATAGAATAAAATTTCTTCATATTTCATCCCCCTAAATTTTAAATTTTATACTAGCACACGTATAAATAGTTGCCAGTACCCTTTTTTATTTAATCAAAAAAAAACAAAGTTGTCAAAAGATTACTGTTGACACTAAAAATCATGTGTACAGGTAATTGTGAAAGGTGTTGATAAATGGCGGTTTTTGTCTAAGGGTGTTCGGGTAACTATTTATTGATCTATGTAATTTAGGTATTTAAATATGAAAAATAAAACGCTTTAAATACATACCGTTTGTATAAAAATGCATTATAGGTGTATAAAGTGGAAGGCGGTATATTAAATTTTACTCACGATATTTTTTCGAGGATTTTGTCAAAATATATTTATATTTTACTATTTTTATATTTGAATGAATTTCACAATTCACTTTTTAAAAAAGCAAACACTCTCAGAATAATAGTTATACCGTTAAAAAATTTGATTTATTAACTTTGATGTTGATTTTCGCTACAGGATGCTCGCTTTCCGCGGGCAACGCTTCAGCCTCCTCGTTCCTGCGGGGTCTTCAGCTGTTGCTTTTCCCGCAGGAGTCTCGCTCCTTTCGCTACAATCAACGATATAATCAACATTGTATATTTATCTAAATTTAAGCTGCAGCTAAAATTGATGAAGATTGTTTTT
>NZ_JAUSUG010000018.1 GCF_030813435.1 Evansella vedderi
CCATTATCAGAGGTGCGTCTACTATATAGGTGTTTATGAAATTTTGAGAATACGTGAGTATTCAGGAGATATTTTAACTTTATAGAGGGAGGTGGATATATGTCAAAAAAAATAAGGGTATTACATGTATTAGGTGGTCTTTGGTGTGGGGGGACTGAGACTTTTGTAATGAATATGTTCCGTTCTATAGATAGAGAAAAAGTGGAATTTGATTTTCTAGTACATGAAAAATCAAGAACTTTTTATGACGATGAAGTTGAATCACTTGGAGGTAGAATTTTTCGTGTACCTGATAGAATTGAAGTTGGTACACTTAAATACATTATCAACCTTCTTCGCATCCTAAAACATCAAAAGCCGGATGTGATTCATGCACATGCAATGTTTAATTCTGGTGTGATTATGTTGGTAGCTTATATTTCACGGATAAAAAAAAGAATCTGTCATGCCCATAGTACTAATGATCAATTTGGCAATAGTATTTCGAGAATGTTATTTCGATTAGTAATGAGATTGAGCCTTCGTTTATTTGCTACTAACTATGCAGCATGTAGTAACTTTGCAGCAGAATATTTATTTGGATCGAGGTTAACGAAAAAAAATAGAATTGATATTATTAATAATGGTGTAGACTTACATAAATATTTTAGTATTACACAGCAAGAAACTAATGATGTTCGTAAAGAGTTAATGATTTCAGAAGACAATTATGTAATAGGTATTGTTTCTAGATTAGTTGAAGTAAAAAATCCATTGTTTATTATAAAACTATTTAAAAAAATACATCAAAATGATAATAAAACTATAGTAGTTATAGTAGGTGACGGTCCACTCAAAGTAAATATTGAAAAGGAACTGGAGCATAACGGACTTAAAAAGTTTGTAAGAATAACAGGAAATAGAAAAGATATACCACAGTTGTTAAGTTTATTTGATGTATTTGTTATGCCTTCTCAATTTGAGGGTGTACCCATAGCTGCAATTGAAGCGCAAGCAAAAGGACTTCCTTGTATATTGTCTAAAGGAGTTCCAAATACAGCTGACATGGGGCTTGGGTTAACTCGGCATATAGCTTTAAATGATGAAAAGGGATGGGTGGATGCTATTAATTCAAAACCACCCAAAATAAGAGACATAAAAAATATTAAAAAAGCTTTTAAAACAAAGGGATTTGATAATGGAAGTGCATCATACCGATTATTACAAATCTATGGAGGAAGTTAATGTATGAATGATTTTGAAAAAATAACTCAAGAAAAATTACAAGAAATTCTATTAAGCACTTATAACAAAGTAGAGGAAACAAAGAATATAAATATTATAGAAGTAGTAGAAAGTATAAAGGAAGAAATACTATCAATCATAGATAAATAAAAGGTTAACAAAATAGATTCCCCCAACTAGTGAGGTGGTGAAGTTGAAACGTAGTTTTGACTTAATAGTTTCTTTATCTTTACTAATTTTATTATTACCAATTATTGTTGTGATTGCTACAATTGTTTGGGTAAAACTAGGGTCTCCAATATTATTTAAACAACAACGACCTGGGTTATATGGTTCCCCTTTTTACTTCTATAAATTTAGAACTATGACTAATGAATTTTCAAAAAATGGATCACTATTATCTGATAATGAACGGCTAACTCCATTTGGAGTATTTTTAAGAAAATACAGTTTAGATGAATTGCCCCAACTATTTAATGTGATCAAGGGGGATATCAGTTTAGTTGGTCCAAGACCACTATTAATGGAGTATCTTCCATTGTATTCAGAGGAACAAATGACACGGCACAATGTCAGCCCTGGAATAACAGGTTGGGCACAAGTGAATGGTCGTAATGCTATTTCGTGGGAAGAAAAGTTTGAGTTAGACGTTTGGTATGTTAGAAATCATTCTTTCCTGTTAGATATGAAAATCTTGTTTTTAACCGTTTATAAAGTTATAAAATCCGATGGAATTAACCAGCCAGGAAATGTGACCATGGAGAGATTCAAAGGCCTAAAGTCAAATATAAGTGGTGATCAAAAATGAAGATTGTCATAATTGGTAAAGGTGGTCATAGTAAAGTTATCTCAGATATTGTCCAGTCCGATCCTCAGATAGAAATTATTGGATATTTGGATGACAAATATAATGATTTCTTTAGTAAAGGGGATTTATACTACGGGCCAATTAACTCGGCAAAAAGGCTAATCCATATTATGCCAGATGTCAAGTTTATTATAGCCATCGGAAATAATCTAGTTAGAGAACAGATTGCCAAAATACTCAATCTTAATAATTGTGGTTATGCTTCTCTCGTTCATAAAAATGCTATGATAAGTTCTAGTGCCCAGATAGGTCAAGGAACAGTTGTCATGGCAAACGCTGTAATTAATGCCGATAGTAAAATTGGTAATCATTCTATAATTAACACATCAGCTGTGGTGGAACATGATAACGTAATCGGAGATTTCGTTCACATATCTCCTAATGTAACGTTAACTGGAGGTGTTCACATCAAAGACGGGGCTCATGTGGGGGCAGGCGCCACTATTATACCTGGAATTGAAGTAGGAGAAAGGTCTATTATAGGAGCAGGTGCTACTGTTATTCACCATATTCCACCTCATTGCACAGCAGTTGGTATACCGGCATTAGTTAAAAAGAAAGTAGGTGAGCTTATTGCTAACAACGACTAATAAAAGTAGAATTTTTCTTTCACCACCACATATGAGTGGAAAGGAATTAAAGTATATTAAAGGTGCTTTTGAATCGAATTGGATTGCCCCTTTGGGACCAAATGTGGATGCCTTTGAAAAAGAAATAGCAGATTACTTAGGAGTCAATGATGCTGTAGCAGTAAGTTCAGGAACTGCAGCAATTCATCTGGCTCTTTCTTTATTAGGTGTAGAAAAAGGGGATACGGTCTTCTGTTCTAGTTTAACCTTTGTTGCTAGTGCAAATCCTATTTTATACCAAGGTGCAGAGCCAGTTTTCATTGATTCTGAACCAGATACGTGGAACATGTCACCAGAAGCTTTAGAGAAAGCACTAATGGAATCGGAACTTGACAGGCGCCTTCCGAAAGCAGTAATTGTAGTGAATTTGTATGGTCAAAGTGCCAAAATGGATGAAATAACTTCTCTATGTGATGATTATGGTATTCCATTAATTGAGGATGCTGCAGAATCTCTAGGTTCAACCTATAAAGGTAAAGCTAGCGGGAGTTTTGGGGAAATGGGGATTTTTTCTTTCAATGGTAACAAGATCATTACAACTTCTGGTGGAGGAATGTTAGTTTCGGATAATAGTGAATGGATGAAAAAAGCACGATTCTTAGCAACACAAGCAAGGGATCCGGCTCTCCATTATCAACATAGTAAACTTGGATATAATTATCGGTTAAGTAATATTTTAGCTGGGGTTGGTAGAGGGCAATTAGAAGTACTAGACGAACGAGTTGAAGCACGAAGGCAAATTTTTAATCGTTATTATGAAGAATTAGCACATCTCCCTGGTATTTCCTTTATGCCCGAATTAATGAATACGAAGTCTAATCGATGGTTAACGGCCTTTACGGTGGATGACTCTATATCAGGAGTATCGGCAAAATCTATACTAAAAAACTTAACGGAAGAAAACATTGAAGCTCGCCCAGTATGGAAACCACTTCATATGCAACCTTTGTTTGAAGGGTGTGATAATTATCCTCATAGAGAGAATGAAAATATTTCCGAATCTCTCTTTCATCAAGGGATATGTTTGCCTTCCGGTTCAAGTATGAGTGAAACAGAACTATTAAGGGTTATTAATAGTGTGAAAAATACATTGAAAATAAAGGTCTAGAAGGTGAGTGTCAACAATGAAACTAGTAAGAAACAAAATACCAAAGATCATTCATTATTGTTGGTTTGGGGGAAAAGAGAAGCCAGAAATAGTAAAAAAATGTATGGAGACATGGAAGGAAAATCTACCTGATTATGAAATTAAAGAATGGAACGAAAAGAACTTTAATATTAACTGTAATCAATATGTAAAAGAAGCTTATGAATCCAAGAAATTTGCTTTTGTTAGTGATTATGTTCGAGTTCATTCTTTATACCACGAAGGTGGAATTTATTTAGATACGGACGTGGAAGTTTTTAAACCTTTTGATGATTTATTACATCATGATTCTTTCTGGGGATTTGAACAAGAAAATTTTATAGCTACAAGTACAATTGGAGTAGCAAAAGGTAACAAATTGATAAAACGATTCTTAAATTCTTACGAAGAAAAACGTTTCATTCAAGAAAATGGTGAGTTGGATCAATTAACTAATGTAGCAATATTCACGAAGATCCTACAAAGTATTGGTCTTCAAAAGAATGGGAAATATCAAGAAATTGACGATGTTGGTGCTTTTTTCCCGCAAACGTACTTTTCTCCTTATGATTATATTAACTGTAGAAAGTTTATTACGGACAATACGTATACTATGCATCACTTTTATAAAAGCTGGCTCCCTCCAAAGGCGAGATTTAAAAGTAATATTAAGTTGTTATCTTCAAAGCTTATTGGGGGAGAAAATATTGCACGGATAAGAAAAATAGTTTCAAGAGCATAGGAGGTCCCCTATGAAGGATATTTTAATATCCTCCTTTGATATGGAAGTAGGAGGAGTAGAACGAAGTCTTATAAGTATGCTGGAACACTTTGATTATGAAACATATAAAGTGGACTTAATGCTCTACAGGCACCAGGGAGAGTTCATGAAATTAATTCCTAAGGAAGTAAATTTACTAAAGGAAAGCCTTCCGTACACTTCATTTAGAAAATCGATTTCGGAATTAATTAGGGAGAAAAATTATCCTCTTGCTGTCACAAGGGTATTGGCAAAATTAAATACAAACATATTAGGTCGAATGAAAAAAATGGAGGAACCGGGCTATTTGCAAATGCAGCTTATGTGGAGGTATGCCTTACCATTTCTTCCTAATGTAGAAAAAGAGTACGATGTGGCAATAAGTTATTTATGGCCACATTATTTTATTGCAGAAAAAGTCAAAGCTAAAAAGAAAATAGCCTGGATTCATACCGACTATTCAAAAATAGAAACTGATTCCAGAATGGATATAGAGATGTGGAATAAGTTTGATCACATCGTGGCAGTTTCTGATGCTTGTAAGGAATCTTTTATAAAAAAATATAAAGAATTAACAAATAAAGTTATTGTTATGGAAAACATCACATCTCCATTATTTATTAAAAAGATGGCTATTGAACAAACAGCTCATGAAATGTTACCAGATAAACGTTTCAAATTAATGACGGTTGCAAGACTTTCCCATGCGAAGGGAATTGATAATGGAGTTAAAGCTTTAAAATTATTGAAGGAAAAAGGCTACAATATTGCTTGGTATGTTGTAGGTTATGGTGGAGATGAAGATAAGGTAAAACAGTTGGTCCGGAAAAATAATCTAGAGAATGATTTTATCCTACTAGGTAAAAAGACGAATCCATATCCATATATCTATGCTTCTGATATATACGTTCAGCCATCTAGATACGAAGGAAAAGCAGTTACTGTAACTGAGGCAAAGATATTAGGCAAACCAATTATTATTACCAATTATTCCACATCCAGTAGTCAGTTGACAGATGGGATTGACGGTATTGTTTGTGACTTGAGTGTTGAAGGTATTGCTAATGGATTGGAGATTCTTTTATTAAATGAAAACTTACGGAATCAATTAGCAAATAATTGCATGAATAATGATTATAGTAATTCAGACGAATTACAACACTTATATTATCTAATAGATAAAGAATGTCAGAGAAATCATCTTAAAAGTAGTGTGAAAGGAGTGATCTAAGAATGACTATTAAGGTTAGTGTGATTATACCAGTGTATAATGCAGAACAATATATTGCAGAATGTATTGAATCACTCCTTTCACAAACTCTTAAAGAATGTGAATTTATTTTTATTAATGATGGTTCAACGGATAAAAGTAGGGAAATTATCAAAGCATTTAAACTTCATGACGAAAGAATTAAGTTGATTAATCAAGAGAATCAAGGCGTTAGTATTGCAAGGAATAAAGGGTTAGAACAGGCATTGGGAGAGTATATCGGCTTTGTAGATGCTGATGATTATATTGAGAGTGATATGTATGAAACACTCTACTATTCAGCAAAGGATAATAATTGTGATGTTGTTTTTTCTAATTTTGAAGGTCAGTTGGATGGTCATAAATATATTATTCAATATCCATTTCCTACGAACAAGGTATTACCCAAATGTTATGTACATACAGAAATTGCAAAATACCTTATTAAAGAAGATAATCTCAACTCAGTTTGGAATAAATTGTATAAACTTAATGTGGTTATTGATAATAATATTTCTTTCCCAAATAAAGTAGTTATTGGTGAGGATTCATTGTTTAACATACAAATATTCAGCACTGTTAGTAATGCTATGTATTTAGATTATAAGGGATATCATTATAGAGACGTTGATGGAAGTGCCACTAGAGATATTTCAGCAAAGGATTATTATAAACGGGCATTAGAAGTATATAGTTTAAAAATTCCTGAGAATTTTTCCTTATACATTGATAATAAACAGATAAAAGAATTAAAGTCTATCAAACTTATAAAAAGTGTCATGTCCTTTATTCATCTTTATTTTACACCATCAAATAAAATGGGATTAACTATGAGGTATAAGTATGTTAAGGATATGATAAATGATAAATATGTGAATAATGCATTAGCTTATTATTTTGAAAAAGAATATAACAATTCGGGAAGATTTGAAAAAGTGTTTTGCAAACTAATAAAATATAAATTTATTTTTGGGTTATATATTTTAACTACTTATAGTAGATACAGAAATAAATTAAGTAGACATGGAGGAGTACTATGAAAATTGTAATGTTTGCTCATGGTGGTAGTCTTAATAGGGGGTGTGAAGCTATTGTACGTTCATCAACGAATATAATAAAAGATAAAATTCAAAATGTTAAAGTATATTTAGCTTCTGAGAATCCTGAATCAGATCAACAGTTAGATTCATTAAATGGCATATTCGATGCTTCTAAACAAAGTATCACTAGATATTCCTATGATTGGTTGATATCATCACTGAGAGTAAAATTATTTAATGATGAAACATATGCACTGGGTATTATTGAAAACAATATTATTAAACACATTAATGAAATGGATGTTTTTCTATCAATAGGTGGAGATAATTATTGTTATGGGGAGCAACCAGGTTGGTATGAAGTTAATAGAAGAGTTAAAGTTCAGGGGAAGAAGTTAGTGTTATGGGGGTGTTCAATAGGAGAAGAAGATATGTCGGATAGAAAACTAGAAGATTTAAAACTATTTGATTTAATACTAGCAAGAGAGTCATTAACTTATAATATGTTATTGAATAAAGGTTTAACCAATGTAAAACTATGTGCAGATCCAGCTTTTACAATGGAAAGAGAAGAGTTAGAATTACCCGAAGGTTGGCAAGAAGGAAATACAGTTGGGCTTAATTTCAGCCCCCTTGTTATGAAAAGGAATAAGGATTCTAAAACTGCTGTAACAGAATTAATAACTCATATTCTGAACAATACTAATTTATCTATTGCCCTTACTCCTCATGTTATCCAAGAAGGAAATAGTGACTATGAAATATTAAGACATTATTATGAAATATTTAAAAATACTAAGAGAGTGATTTTATTACCTGGTAACTTAAATGCCATTCAATATAAAGGATATATTAGTAGGATGCGCTTCTTTATTGGGGCAAGAACACATGCAACAATAGCAGCTTACTCTTCCTTTGTTCCTACAATGGTATTAGGCTATAGTGTTAAATCCAGAGGAATCGCAAAAGATATATTTGGAGAGGAAAAATTGGTATTAAGAATTGATGAGGTTTCAGATTTTAGTCTTTTAAAACAAAATTTTGAACAAATGATAAATGAAGAAGTTGCTATTAAACAGCAGTTAAAAACGAATATGCCATATATAAAAGGAATGTCTTATAAAGCAGTAGAACACTTACAAGATCTTGTTGAAACAATTGAGGTGTAACGATGAAAAAGGATATATTATTTGTTATGCCAAGTTTAGCTGCGGGTGGTGGAGAAAAAAGCCTTGTTAATCTACTTTCAAAAATAGATTATGATCTTTATAATGTAGACTTACTTTTATTTGAAAAGTCTGGAGAATTTATGAATTTAATACCATCGAAAGTTAATCTACTTCAATTACCAACTAAATATATAACCTTTTCAACAAATATAATTAATTCTATAAAGGAATTTTTAGTACAAGGTAATATAAAGTTAGTATATTCTAGATTTATGTTTTCTATTAAAGGTAGAACTATAAAAAATCCAAATATTTCAGAACAAAAGACTTGGAAATATATTGGGGACTCCTTTGGTACATTAGAGAAATCATATGATGTAGCAATTGGTTTTATGGAAAAATCATCTATATATTTCGTGGTTGAGAAAGTGAAATCCAAAAAAAAGATAGGGTGGATTCATACTAATTATTCAAATTCAGGTATGAATAACTACTTTGATAAATCATACTTTAAGCAATTGAACCATATAGTTACTGTTTCAGAAGAATGCGCAAAATCTTTAGAACAAAATTTTATAGAAGAAAAAAGTAAAATTAAAGTAATCCATAATATTGTATCCCCATCAATAATAAATAATTTATCTAATAATGAACTGCCAAATAACTTCAACTACGAAAGTAGTTTCATTAATATCATTACAATTGCTAGGTTAAGTTATGAAAAAGGAATAGATATTGCAGTGGAAGCTTGTAACTTGTTAATAAACAAGGGGTATAAAATAAAATGGTATGTTATAGGTGATGGAAAAGAGAGAGGAAAATTAGAAGAACTAATAGGTAGCTTTAATTTAAATGATAACTTTATACTTTTAGGCACCAAAGCTAATCCCTATCCTTTTTTAAAGAATTCAGATATATATGTACAACCGTCTAGGTATGAAGGAAAGTCGATTGCATTAGATGAAGCTAAAATATTACAAAAGCCGATAATAGTTACTAATTATGATACTTCCAAGGACCAAATTAAAGATGGTAAAAATGGAATGATAGTAAGCATGAATGCAGAGGGATTATATTCGGGGATAAAAACATTAATTGAAGATGATATCAAAGTATCTTCTTTTATAAAAAACTTAGCTAAAGAAACGCAAGGAACTGAAGAAGAAGTAAAGAAATTTTATGAACTTATCTAGGGTGATTATATGAAAAAAAACGTAATATTTATAATAAATAATTTAAACTGTGGAGGTGCAGAAAAGGGACTTATTTCTTTATTAGAGACACTAGATTACTCAAGGTATGATGTGGATTTATTTTTATTTAAACATGAAGGATTATTTTATAAAAAAGTCCCATCTCAAGTTAATATACTTGATGAACCTCTTGAGTTTAGATACTATGATATGCCGATTAAACAAGCAATTTTTAAAGCTCTAAAAGAAAAAAGATTTGATATCACGCTATCTAGAATTCAAGCTGGGATAATTTTTAAAACTGAAAGGAATTTGGCACGTTGTGAACAAAGAGTTTGGAAATACTTATCTAAAGTAGTAAATGCTCCAAGTAAAAATTATGATGTTTCGATCGGGTTTCTTGAAAAAAATCCAATATACTTTTCCGTAGATAATGTCAAGGCAAAGAAGAAAATTGGATTTATCCATACAGATTATGAAAAATTACAAATGGACCCTAAAATAGACGCTAAGTATTTCGAAAAACTTTCACACATTGTTACGGTTTCTAATGAAAGTTCAAATGTTCTTAAAAATATATTCCCAGAAAATAGTGATAAAATAACCGTGATCAAAAATATAGTGTCAGCAAATACAATAAGAAAAATGTCACTAGATAATATATATTGCGAAAAAAAAGACATAACCATTGTATCAGTTGGGCGTTTACATTCAGCTAAAGGTTTCGATTTAGCTATTGAAGCATGTGACTTATTACTAAAGAAGGGATATAAAGTTTTGTGGTATGTAGTTGGAGAAGGCCCTGAAAGAAATAAGCTAGAGTCGATCATTAATGAAAAAAAAATAAATAACAATTTTAAACTTGTTGGTATGCAAGAAAATCCGTATCCCTATATAAAGATGTGTGATATCTATGTTCAAACCTCTTTATTTGAAGGAAGTTGTATCTCTATAACGGAAGCAAAGATACTAAGAAAACCAATAGTATCAACAAATTTTAGGTCTATCTCTGATCAAATTATAGACGGTGTCAATGGTTTAATAGTAGATATGAAAGCAGAAGAAATTATGAAGGGAATCGTAAGTTTAATTGAGGACCAACGAATGAGAAATAAAATAGTATCTAATTTATCAGATGAAAGTTTAGGTAACGAAGAAGAAGTTAACAAGCTTTACGATATCATCGATGTTACATAGAAAGGAATTAGATAATGTTCATTCAGTTAATAAGTGTAATACTACTGGCTTGTATTGTTTTAGTTCTTTTATTAGATATTATTCCTATTTTAAAAGATTGGATAAGTAGAATCCATATTGGAAGATTTATTGATAAAAGTGAATGGAATAGAAAAATTACTGAAATAGGAGTTAAGTGGTTAAATAATACACCTAAAATAAAAGTGACAGATAATACTAGGTTAGTTGTACTCGATATGATTAAAGGGAATTATACTAAAAATACGATACAACATTGGCAAGAGGCTGCATTGTTACTTGGTTTGGCTGAATATCTAAAAGATAATGAGGAGGATTTAAAAGTTAAGAAAGAAATAACAAATTATCTAAATAAAAATTTTGATAAAAGCGGTCAATGGTTAAAAAAAACAGAACATATCGATGTGGCTATTCTAGCCTATTCTATAATGAAAATAGATTTTATAGACACAGATAATTATAAAGAAGCTTTAGATTATACGTGGGAATTAATTAAAGAACATATTGGTGAAGATGGAACGGTAGGATATAGAAAATCTATGCAAAACTACAGGTATGTAGATACGATAGGTTTTATATGTCCTTTTTTAGTTGCCTACGGTAACCGTTATAACAAAAGTGAATGTATTGACTTAGCAGTTAAACAAATAAAAGAGTATGTCCAATATGGTATGTTAGAAGAACATTTTATACCGTGCCATGCTTATAAAGTAGATAGTAAAGCTCCTTTAGGATTATACGGCTGGGGGAGAGGACTAGGTTGGTTTGCAATTGGGTTAATCGATACATGGCTGGAGCTAGAAGATAAGAGTCACTATAAATCGGACTTACAAATAATTATGAAGAATTTTACTAAAACCGTAATAAATCTCCAGCAACATAACGGCAGTTGGAATTGGACAGTGACACGTAATGAATCAAGAGCAGATTCATCAACAACTGCTACTTTGGGATGGTTTTTATATAATGCATCTAAAATAGATGGAATTGCTAAAGAAAGTTTAGATAGTTCACAAAGAGCTATCAGTTATTTAATGAAAGTAACAAGAAGAAGCGGTGCAATTGACTTTTCACAGGGGGATACGAAAGATATCGGGGTTTATTCAAACCTGTTTAATATTTTACCGTTTACACAAGGGTTTGTGATTAGGGTAACTAACTCTAACGAGCTTATTGATAGCAATATTGTTAAAACTTTAAAAAGTAACAATGCTATAACTTTTATCTAGGTATATTAGGAGTGAGGGTTTTGAAAGAACCAATAATAAAAATTTTAAAGCTGTTCAACAAAACGGAAAAGAATAAATTACTAATTTTATTTGTTATGATGGTTTTTGCTGCTATATTTGAGACCATTGGGATCGGTTTAATAGTTCCCTTTATTGGAATAATTACTAATCCGAATATCATTCAGGAACAACCAATACTATTATTTATATACGAGTTGTTCAATTTCCAATCAACTACATTGTTTATAATTTTTTCAGTTATTATATTTTTGGGAGTATTTCTTCTTAAAAATATTTATTTACTTATCTTTCACTATGCACAATACACCGTTATTTTTAATCAACAAGTACAGCTTTCACGGAGGTTATTTAACGAATACTTAACAAAACCATATACATTTCATTTACAGAAAAATTCTGCAGATTTAATTAGAAATGTAAATGGTGAAGTACCAAAGGTATTTCAGGGTATAATTCTATCTACTTTTCATTTATTAACAGAGTTACTTGTTATAATCTGTATTCTTACATTATTAGTAATAACAGCTCCCGTAGCAACTATTGTAGCTTCTACTTTATTAGCAGGTAGTGTTTTTTTATTTTTTAAAGTTTTTCGTAATAAAATTAGTTACCTAGGACAGGAACAACAAAGAGTAGGCGGAGCAATGATTAAATGGGTGAAGCAAGGATTGGGAGCAAGTAAGGAAGTAAAGGTTTCTGGTAAAGAGAGTTTTTTTGTAAATTCATATACAGGACAAAGCCAAATTCAAGCAAATAATAATAAGTACATGAAGATGTTAGAGCAAGTACCTAGAATTTTTATTGAATCATTACTTGTTTCTATAGTTCTAATTACCATGCTTATCATTATTCTTCAAGGAACTAACACCGCACAAATTGTATCTACTATGGCATTGTTTGCCATGGCTGCTTTTAGATTAATGCCATCAATTAATCGTGTGGTGGGAATGATTTCTTCTATTCGATATAGCTATCCAGCTCTATCTGTAATTTACGAAGATTTATTTGAAAATAAGGAAGAGGCCTCATTTGGAGATTCAAATAAAATAACATCCGTAGATAAATATACACGTACATACAATGAATCAATAATTTTAGATGATGTTTCCTTTCGTTATCCAAATCAAAGAGAGTATTCAGTGAGAGAGGTTTCTTTAACTATTCCAATTGGCTCGTCAGTTGCATTTATTGGTGAATCTGGAGCTGGTAAAACTACTATTGTAGATTTGATTCTCGGACTATATCGTCCGGAAAAGGGAAAAGTAACAATTGATGGGAAAGCCTTAGACGATCAAAGAGAAGTTTGGCAGAAAAATATTGGTTATATACCTCAATTTATCTTTCTGTCCGATGATTCTATTAGGGCAAATGTAGCTTTTGGAGTAGATAATGAAAAAATAGATGACAAACAAGTTTGGAGAGCTTTAGAACAAGCACAATTAAAGGAATTTGTTCAGGATTTACCACGACAACTAGAAACAAATGTCGGGGAAGCAGGAGTTAGACTTTCAGGGGGACAGCGTCAACGAATTGGTATTGCCCGTGCATTATACCATAATCCTGAAATATTATTTATGGATGAAGCTACTTCAGCATTAGACAACGAGACGGAGAAAGAAATAATGAGAGCAATTGATGGATTAAAAGGGGATAAAACATTAATAATTATTGCACATAGACTTAGTACAATAGAGAACTGTGATATTATTTTTAAAATGAATAAAGGCAGATTAATTGCTACGATAAATAAATCGAACAGGTCAATTGTATAAAATAATTAAAATAAATGATTACTAATTTAAGGTTATAAGTGTCAAAGGAAAGGGGTTTTAACTTGCAACTAATAAATAAGGCGATTGTAAAGATATTATCAAGAAAGGGTTATCTCCTAACCCCCAAAACAGAAAAGTAAAGACTGGAAGTAAATGATTATTCTCAAACGGTTTATAGTAGGGGCAATTTCTTTTTTTATATAAAAAGCAAGATTGCATGTAACTTTAATCAATTTTTTTTCGACCAAACTAACTGGCATTATCATACTAAAATGGTCGAAGATATAATAAATAATGGGAATGTTAAATATAAAGGAAGTATACTTGAAAAGTACTATTCGACTTATAAACCATATACATTTAAGGAGTTATATTTTATTAACCAAAAACCAATTATTAGTGACAAACAAGATAGTAGAATATTAAATGAAAATCTTAATTACTATAAATATGATCTTTGGAGTGATGAGCGACAAAAAGTTCAAATGGATAGAGTTCATGAATATGGATTATTGAGGTCACATGGTACACAACATTTTGGTCCAGTATCCATTCAAAAAGGTGAATTAGAACTACAGCGACTAAAGGATACCTACCACTCAATCCTCAAATATGGGCATCTACCTAATAAATTTGGATTTATTAGTGGTTACTTTTTAAGGTATAAAAATAGATATCGGTTTATTATATTAGATGGTAATCATAGAGCTGCTGTCTTATGTGCTATGGGTTATTCAAAGATACCGGTAACATTTCAAGCAGGTTCTCCAAGGATAATAGATTATAATGATATTAAAAATTTTCCACATGTAAAACGTGGGTTATTTAGTTTACCTTTAGCTAAACAAATCTTTAAAACTTATTTTGAAGATGATGGTACTAAAAAAGCAAGAAATTTAGGCCTAATTAATTAAATGAAAGCTAGGAATTTTAAAACACGAATTAACTGGAGATGTAAAATGTATAGGAAGAAAATATGCTTTGTAACAACTACTTCTCTTACCATAAAGACCTTTTTATTAGGGCAATTAATTTTTTTATCTAAAAATGGGTATGAAGTTACGGTTATCTGTAATCATGATATAAAGTTAAAGCAGTTGCTTCCTAAAGATATAAATTATAAACCGATAACAATGAAGCGTGGCATTAAACCTCTAAACACAATAAAAAGTATTTATCAAATATATAAGATTCTTAGAGTGGGAAAGTACGACATTGTTCAATACTCTACTCCAAATGCTGCGCTGTACTCAGCCATTGCCTCTTGGGTAGCTAAGATACCAATCCGGTTATATTGCCAATGGGGTATTCGATATGTGGGCTTTACTGGTTGGAAGAGGGGACTATTTAAGGTTATTGAAAAGCTAGTCTGCTCCTTGTCGACAAATATTGAACCAGATAGTAACGGTAACCTAGAATTTAGTCATAGGGAAGGGCTTTATAATAAGGATAAAAGCAAGGTAATATGGAATGGAAGTGCCAATGGAGTAGAGCTGGAGAAGTTTGTTTTTTCTAAAAAGGAAATATGGAGAAGTAGGATCCGTGATAAGTATGATATAGACTTCAGGGATATTGTACTTGGATTTATTGGCAGATTAGATAAAGATAAGGGAGTAAATGAACTGCTTGGAGCTTTTAAGATAATCTTAAGTAAATACCCAATGACTAAGCTACTTATGATTGGTTCAGATGATAAAAATGAAGGTTTAGATCAGGAATTGTTACAGTGGTCTAGATCAACTGACGCAATTAAATATACGGGGTTTACTAACGAAGTGGAAAAGTATATTGCTGCATTAGATATTTTTATCTTACCAAGTTATCGGGAAGGATTTGGTTCGGTAGTAATAGAAGCGGAAGCAATGGGAGTCCCAGTTATTGTAACAGATATCCCAGGTCCGATAGATGCTATGAAGCCAGGGGAAACAGGTTTAACTGTGCCAAAGGCTACCGTTCAGCCGTTAGTAGAAGCAATAGAACAAATGATAGTAAACCCAAAGATGAGAGAGAAAATGGGAGAGAATGCTAAAAGTTTTGCTAGAACAAATTTTGATCAATCGAAGCTTTGGGATTTTATAATGGAGGATAGGGAACGCCTATATAATACATTTGTTTCTTCCAAAAAGGAGAAGATGAATGCATAATATCCAACCGAAAGTATCTATAATAATGGGAATCTATAACTGTGCAAATACACTAAAGGAAAGTATCGATTCATTGATTAACCAAACATACACTAACTGGGAATTAATTATGTGTGATGATGGTTCAACGGACGACACTTTTTTTATTGCCAAAAAATATGCAGATCAATTTGAAAATATTAATGTAATACAAAACGAAAAAAATTATGGTCTTGCCTATTCATTGAATGAGTGTATTAAGCATGCCTCTGGAGAGTACATTGCTAGACAAGATGCAGATGATCTATCCCGTCCGAACAGGCTCTATAAAGAGGTCAGTATCTTAGATAGATTTCCTCAATATGATATTGTAAGTACTGCTATGGCTTTTTTTGATGAAACGGGGTATTGGGGAGAGATAAAATCCGTTGAGAAACCGCAGCCAAATGACTTTATAGTACAAAGCCCATTTTGTCACGCCCCAAGTATGATACGTCGTCAGGCACTATTAGATGTAAAGGGATATAGGACAAATAGGAAAACCTATCGTGTGGAGGATTATGACCTTTGGTTTCGAATGTATGCTAATGGGTCGAGAGGTTACAACATACAAGAGGTCCTATACGATGTTAGAGATGATCGAAGTGCAATTAATAGAAGAAAGTATATTCATAGAGTAAAGGAAGCCTATGTACGTTTTAGTGGTTACAAATTACTTGAATTACCACTGGCATCTTATATATATGCCCTTAGAGCATTAGTAGTGGGACTAATACCGAGTGTTCTTTATAAGGAATTTAGAAGAAGGAAATATAATATTAAAAGAGTGTAATTAAATAGGTTAGAGTTTATTTTTTTGTTATTTAGCTGAATTTATTACATTAATCGTCAAAAAACTTCGTTGACTTTAGGGAAGTATAATGATAACTTATATCTTAGTTGTTCGTTATAAAGAATTTAAGGTGATTAGTAAGCAAGGAATAAGATTCTGGAGGTACCCATGAGTGCAATTGCTTGTATTTACAATATTAATAAAGAACCTGCTTCAACTGAATATAGTAATACAATAATGAACGCCCTGCAGCAATTTCCTGCTAATGACATTCAAACATGGCATAAGAACAATATATTTCTTGGATGTCACGCACAATGGATCACACCTGAATCTGTTGGTGAAGTCCTTCCTTACTATAATGAAGAAAGAAAATTGGCCATAACGGCAGATGCCATAATAGACAATCGTGAAGATTTGTTTAATCACTTACAAGTAAATCCATCTAAACAAAGTGAAATGCCAGATAGCCAGTTAATCTTACTTGCATATGAAAAGTGGGGAGAAGATACTCCAAAGTTTTTAGTGGGTGATTTTGCTTTTATTATTTGGGATGAGCGTAAACAAAAGCTTTTTGCAGCTAGGGATTTTTCAGGAAGTAGAACACTATATTTTTTCCAAGATGAAAACCGTTTAGCATTTTGCACAACGATGAAACCACTCCTTCAATTACCCTATGTTCATAAAAATATCAATGAATATTGGATGGCAGAATATTTAGCCATTGCTGGAATGATTGATGTAGTAGATCCATCCCATACAGTATTTAAAGGGATAAATCAACTGGCCCCTTCTCATAGTATTACTGTAGAAGAAAATAAAGTACATATTAATAGGTATTGTCAATTAACTTCTGGTGAGAAGCTCAAATTGAAATCCGATGAAGAATATGTAGAAGCGTTTCAAGATGTTTTTCAGAAGGCTGTTAATTCCAGGTTACGAACCCATCGTAACATTGGGGCTCAATTAAGTGGTGGATTAGATTCAGGCTCCATTGTAAGCTTTGCAAATAAGGAATTAAAGAAAGAAAATAAAGATTTATATACTTTTAGTTATGTTCCAGCCAAAGATTTTCAGGATTTCACCCCAAAAAACATCGTACCAAATGAGAGACCTTTAATAGAATCCACAGTAAGGCATGTGGGAGGGATAAAGGGTCATTATTTAGATTTTGAAGGGAGAAATTCATATTTAGAAATAGATGATTTCCTCGATACAATGGAAATGCCTTATAAGTTTTTTGAAAATTCATACTGGTTGACTGGGATGTATGAGGAAGCGAATAAGAATGACTTAGGTATTCTATTAAATGGTGGGAGAGGAAATTTAAGTGTTTCATGGGGATCAGCATTAGATTACTACGGAATACTTCTCAAAAAATTGAAGTTGATACGCCTATATCAGGAGTTAAATCAATATAGCAACAAGGTTGGAGGAGCAAGGTTACGAAGACTGCCAACCATTGCAAAAGTTGCCTTTCCTTTTATTAATGAATTTTTCTCTAAAAAAGAAGTCTATAGTAACCCAATGTTAATTAACACGAATTTAGCTGAGCGTACTAATGTATTTAATAAATTGAAATTTTATGGGATGGATGAAACGGGTTGGTTTTCATCAGCAAATATATACGAGCAAAGGAAACGTCATTTTGAAGATGTATGCCATTGGAATGCAAGTAATACATTGGCTGCTAAACTTTCATTGAAATATTCATTATGGAAACGTGATCCTACAAATGATATAAGGGTTATTCGTTTTTGCCTTACATTACCTGAAGACCAATATGTAAAAAATGGATTAGACCGAGCACTAATTAGAAGGGCAACAAAAGATTATCTCCCAGATAACATTCGTCTGAATCAGCAGCTTCGAGGAGTTCAAGGGGCTGACTGGGTGCATCGTATGATACCGTATTGGAACAAATTTATTGGTGAAGTTAAAGAAATGATTGCTGATAACGAAGCAGTGCAGTATTTAAATATACCAATAATAAAGGAAGCACTGAAAAAGGCTGAAAATGGGGTTACTCCAGAGTATGTATTAGATACAGACAGTAAAGTACTTATGCGTAGTTTAATAGTTTTTAAATTCATAAAAAAATTTACTTGAAAGGAGGTGACAATATGAAAAAGCAATGGCAAAAACCAGAACTACAAGCACTGGATGTAACGCACACAATGGCTTCGACTGTATGGGGACCATATACTGATGAAGCGTATGTACCTGGGGAAAATGTAGACCCAAATGATCCAGGAACATGGGATCGTTTTACTAGTTAAGTAAAAGAATTTTAATATGTACATCTTTTAATAAGAAATACTAAGGAATATGAAAACAAGTACTTAAGGAGAATGTTTATTAGCCCTTATACTACAGAAAAATATCGTATAAGGGCCTTAACATTTTCTAATGTAAGATCTAGATATGGAAGAAGATAATTAAAAATACAATTGACATATTTATATAAAGATGATAATTTAAATCTACAGTAATTCTTTATAACGAACAAACAGAATCTTTATGTAGTGGCGACTCTATCTGTTTTAGGAAGTGTATTTTTTTATTTAATTAATTCGTTATAAAGAATTGAACGGATTATTATTGGAGGTACTCATGAGTGCGATCGCTGGTCTTCTTCACTTAAATCAAGAACCCATACCACCTGAACAAATTCATAATTTGATGAAATGCTTTCTTCAATTTCCTGCTGATGATATTCGTACATGGGAAAATGAGAGCATTTTTCTTGGTTGCCATACCCAGTGGATTACACCTGAGTCGGTGGGGGAAGTGCTACCCTTTTATGATTATGAAAGACAATTGGCTATAACAGCTGATGCTATTATAGATAATCGTGATGAATTGTTTCAAAAGCTTCAAGTGGAACGAAAACTTAGGAAGGCAATCTCCGATAGTAAATTAATATTACTCGCTTATGCTAAATGGGGAGAAGAGTCACCTAAACATTTGATTGGAGATTTCGCCTTTATGATTTGGGACGAAAAAGAACGAAAGCTTTTTGGTGCTCGCGATTTTTCTGGGGCCCGTACCCTTTATTATCATAGTAATAATGAAAAATTTGCATTTTCAACGACACTTCAGCCATTTTTCCAACTTCCATATGTCCCAAAAGTATTAAATGAAAATTGGATAGCAGAATTTCTTGCTATACCAGCTATGTTTGAGGCTGTTGATATGACTTCTACAGTTTATCAAACTATAAATCAAGTTCCACCGGCACATTCTATTAAAGTTGTCCATGGGAAAGTAACCCTTTCACAATATTGTCAAGTCACCGCATCTAGTAAGATAAGGCTAAAAACAAATGCAGAGTACGAAGAAGCATTTCAAGAAGTTTTTGAACGGGCAGTAGAAGACCGAATTCGAACCTACGGTAAAGTTGGGTCACATCTAAGCGGAGGACTAGACTCAGGCACAGTAGTGAGCTTTACTGCTAAGGCTTTGCGTGAGAAAAATAAATGTTTGCATACATACAGCTATATTCCAGTAAAAGATTTCGTTGATTGGACCCCTGATCAATTTATTACAGATGAATCACCTTATATCAAAGAAACAGTCAATCATGTAGGGAATATAAAGGATCAATATTTAAGTTTTGAAGGAAAGTCCCCTTTAGATGAGGTTGATCATTTTCTAGATATGATGGAGATGCCTTATAAATTTTTTGAGAATTCCTTCTGGATTAATGGTATTTACGAGAAAGCCCATAATGACGGATTAAAAATCATATTAAACGGAGCAAGGGGGAACCATTCCATTTCACATGGGTCTTGGACATTAACATACAACTATTACGCAGAGCTGTTGAAAAAGTTGAAATGGATCCGTCTTTATAATGAACTAGACATCTATTGTAAAAGTTATCGCACAGGAAAAAAGGTAATGCTTCCTTTTGTTAGTAAAAGGGTGTTGGCCAGTTTACGCTGGAATACTAATGTTAAGGGTGATTATCATTTTACTTCTTTTATTAACCCAGACTTGGCCCGTCGTACAAATGTTATCGATAAGCTAAAAGCCTATGGAGTTGATGTTACTGGTCGAGGGGGAGAGGATCCAAGTGATTTTCGCAGGAAACATTTTAAGCAGCTTTATTCGTGGAATAAAAGTGGGACTGCTGGAACAAAGTTATCTTTGCGCTACTCCTTATGGGAGCGGGACCCTACCAACGATTTAAGAGTCATTCGCTTTTGCTTATCTATACCGGAAGAACAGTTTGCTTGTAGTGGTTTAGAAAGATCTCTCATTCGAAGGGCGACGAAAAATCTTCTTCCTGACAAAGTGAGATTAAATCAAAGGAGTCGTGGAATACAAGGTGCTGATGTGATCCACCGAATGTCATCTAACTGGAGCAGTTTTATAAGTGATCTAGAACAGCTTCCATCTAATGTGATTCTTGCAGACCTATTAAATATGGAAGTTATCAAGAATGCTATTTCAAATTTCAAAAATGGTCCAAGACAGGAATTACTATTTGATGATGATTTTAAAATTTTATCAAGAAGTTTAATACTAAGCAGGTTTTTAAAGAAGTTCAGTTAGAAAGAGAGGGGGTGATAACTTTATGAAGCAGTGGAAAATGCCTGTGTTAGAAGTTTTAGATGTTAATAAGACGTTCGGTGGTCCTGGAAATGCAACTGTGGATATTTATTGTACTAATAATCAAGATTTCGAGACGCATGATGGAAAGTCTAATAAAAGTAACATATGTTCCTAGTTTAGTTAGTTTTATGTACTTAATTAAGTATTAGAGCCCTTATACGAAAGTATAAGGGCTTTACAGAAATAAGGGGGATAACATGCTAAATAAACCTATAAATAAACAAATGTATACTGCTTTTGGTTTAAATGTTTTATCTGAAATCCCTCTCCCAGAATTGTCCATAAACAGCTTAGGAGGACAACACGTTGATGTTGTGATTCATTATGCTGATTTAAAAAAGGAATGGAATAGTATGGCTGATGGAAATATTTATTTTATAGTAAAACCGGATCTAGTCATGTTTCAAATTCCTAATCTAGCTATTTTTAAAGTGGAACATGGCAAAAATATTTCTTTTTCACCCACAAGTAAAGTGGATGAAGACCATATCCGTCTATACTTACTTGGGACCTGTATGGGTGCCATATTAATGCAACGAAAAATTCTACCATTACATGGGAGTGCCATTGCTATTGATGGAAAAGCCTATGCTATAGTTGGTGATTCTGGAGCTGGGAAATCCACCACAGCATCTGCATTGCTTGCCCGGGGGTATCAGCTCATAAGTGATGATGTTATTCCTGTTTCGTTAAATGAAGGAAAGGTACCAATGGTCACACCCGCATATCCGCAGCAGAAACTGTGGCAAGAAAGTATAGATGAGTTCGGAATGGAGTCTAGAAACTATCGTCCAATTATTGATAGGGAAACGAAATTTGCCATTCCAGTACTTGCTCAATTCTCAAAGGAAACGCTTCCTTTGGCTGGTGTATTTGAATTAGTTAAAACAGAGGATGAAAAAGTATCCATAAAGCCTATCGAGAAGCTTGAGCGGTTCCATACGTTGTTTTATCACACGTACCGTAACTTTTTCCTTAAACCAGCCGGGTTAATGGAATGGCATTTTCAAACATGTGCGGCAATGGTTAATCATTTAGAGATTTTTCAGTTACAAAGACCGAAATCCAGGTTTACAGCTAACGATTTAACAGGGCTTATTCTTTCAACTATTAAAAGGGAGGTTAATGTATGATTGAAAGTCAAACTATTTCGATAAATTTAATTGTTACTCAAAGAGAAGGCAATATTGTAAGTGATATGGATGGAGAAAAAGTAATGTTAAGTATTAGTAATGGAAAGTATTACAATTTAGGAGATATTGGTGGAGCAATCTGGGATTTCATAGTAGAGCCTATTTCTATTTATCAATTAGTATCTCAATTAGTTTCTGAATACGATGTGGAGTTTAAAGAATGTGAGCAGCAAGTAATAGATTTTCTTACTCATTTAAAAAATGAGGGGTTAATAGAGCTAAAGTCAGAAGATGGAATGAAATAAATCGAAGGGAATAGGGGTATGTTTAGAAAAATAAGGGCTTTTTTTCAAATGGATTGGAATATGAAATGGTTACTCCTAGAAGCATATTTCTATTTAGGATGGGCTCGTATTCTCAAAAAAATGCCCTTTTCCAAAATAGCGCCGTCATTAGGGGATCACATGGGAGAAACAACGTACGAAGCTAATTCAAAGGATAAACCTGTTCTATATAGTGTATCCCAAGCGATTCACATAATGAGTAGATATACTCTTTGGGAAAGTCAGTGTTTAGTAAAAGCAATAGCTGCAATGAAAATGCTAGAAAAACGCAAGGTCGAAACCACCCTTTATTTAGGTACAGGTAAAGACGATCAAGGAGCTTTCGTAGCACATGCTTGGTTACGCAGTGGCCCCTATTATGTTACAGGATTTGAAGGTATGGAAAAGTTTACCGTTGTCAGTAAGTTTGCAAAAAAGACCAAACAGTATAAGGTCGAAGGAGATAATTATTGTGAACAATCTCAGTCTTAACTTAGAATCTGTGCCAAAGGAATTATTATTCATTTTAGACCTAGTAAAAGATACAGAAAACGGTTCTATGAGTATCCAAAAGGAAAGGATAGACGAAATTAATTGGGATTTATTTATTGAATTATCGATGCACCACCGTCTTTATCCTATCCTTCATTCAAAACTTAAACAATTAGGTGAAATGGTTCCTTCCTATGTTAGGAAACCTTTATATAACTTGTATCAGCGCAATACATTTCAAATGCTTCATTTAACTGCTGAAATGGAGAATGTGAATAAGCAATTCGATGGGAAGGAAATACCTATTCTTTTTTTAAAGGGTCCAATGTTAGCTCAGGAGCTTTATGGTGAACTTTCCATGAGAACATGTAGTGATATAGATTTCCTTATCCCTATTCAAGACCTCGAAAAAGCAGAATGTCTTTTGGAAGAACTGGGCTATGAGAAGGATGATTATATCAAAACGATATTAAATGATTGGCGTTGGAGACACCATCATGTAACGTACTTTCATCCACAGAAGGGGCTAAAATTAGAGATTCATTGGAGACTACACCCAGGTCCTGGAAAAGAGCCTGTTTTTGAAGAGTTATGGGAGAGAAAAGCTGTTAGTAATCTAACAAAAACACCGATTTTTTTTCTAGGAAAAGAGGACTTATTTATATTTCTTACCGCTCATGGGGCCCGTCATGGTTGGTCCAGGCTTCGTTGGTTAGTAGATATTCATCAACTATTACAGCAACCTATTGATTGGAGAAAAGTACTTTTTTTATCAAGAAAGTATCATTGTCGGGAAGCTTTAATCCAGTCCATTGTACTATCGAAAGAGCTATTGAATAGCAAGCTAAGTGATCAACTACAGACGATTTTATTGGGGACACAGCCTAAAAAATTGGCACAACGAGCCATTTACTATTTGGAGAATATGGTGAATTTACACACAGACCCAGTTCCTCAAGAGGTTTCAAGGTATCACGAGCGTTATTTATTTTCCTTAATGCCAATAAAACAAAAAATTATTTTTATGCTGAGCTTTTTGTTTCCTTACCCAGAAGACGCTGAAACACTACCATTACCAAAAAAGCTTCATTTCCTGTACTTTCCTTTGCGCCCGTTCTTATGGGGATGGAGGAAGACTCGGAGGAAGCATGCATTACCCTAGGAGGATATGACCAATGTTGAAACCTGTCTTTTATTTTGTCAAACAAATCCATGGTTATGCTGGAAAGACGCTTTATATTAATCTCCTAGCCATGACTTTCATCAGTTTACTAGATGGAATAGCTATTTTAATGTTAATCCCTATGATAAGTATGACGGGGATCGTCAACATTGATGTTGGAGGTACTCCAGTAGAAGGTATTTTTGTATTTCTACAAGAAATTCCTCCTTCTATAGGTTTACCGGTGATTTTAGCTATCTTTGTTTTAATAAGTATCACCCAGAATTTACTGCAGCGACATATTACGATTCGTGAAACGAAGATACAGCATGGTTTTTTACGGTACTTACGTATGAATACGTATAATTCCCTATTGCATGCCAATT
This sequence comes from Evansella vedderi, assembly GCF_030813435.1. Lineage (GTDB taxonomy): Bacteria > Bacillota > Bacilli > Bacillales > Salisediminibacteriaceae > Evansella > Evansella vedderi. The sequence goes on from NZ_JAUSUG010000018.1 coordinate 24,567, forward strand.
GGAGGTTCTTTATAAAAAATCGTAAGACTGATTTAGTCAATATACTAACAGCAGAAATTGCACGTGCTGGTGCAGGAACGCATTCCTTTTTACAATTTATTGCCTCCCTTGTGTTTACTGTAATTCAAATTGGGATTGCCTTTTGGCTTTCACCTACCATTACTATTTTTGTTCTATTAAGTGGATTAATTCTTATTTTCTTTAATAGGAAGTTTTTGAAAAGGTCGTTGGCCCTTGGTCAACAAAATTATGAGTTAGGTAGACAGTACCTTGGGGGAATTACGGACCAAATTAATGGAATGAAAGATATAAAAAGTAATACATTAGAAAATTCCCGGATGAATTGGTATCAGGGTATTACAAAAAGGATTGAAAAGGAACAAATTAATTACACAAAGCTAAAAACAACATCCCAGTTGTATTATAAAGTGGCTTCCGCTATTTTGATTGCGGCATTTATTTATATTGGAATTAATCTATTCCATGCACAAGGTGCTCAATTAATGCTGATTATTCTTATTTTTTCACGGTTATGGCCAAGGGTGGCGGGGATTCAGGGCTCCTTAGAGCAAATTGCTTCCATGCTACCAGCTTTTAAAGCAGTGATTGCTATTCAAGAAGAGTGTAAGGCAGCTAAAGAGTTTGATGTTACAGAGGACGAAAAAGTAAAAGCACTTACTGTTCAAAAAAGCATAGAATGTGAAAATGTCTATTTCCGGTATAATGAATCCTCTTATGCATTAAAGGATATCAATATCAGCATTTCGGCAAACCAAATGACTGCAGTCGTTGGTCGATCTGGTGCAGGAAAAAGTACACTTATTGATATGCTTATGGGTTTAAACAAGCCTGAAAAAGGTAATGTTTTAATTGACGGTATCCAATTAACAAAGGGTAACTTAATCTCCTTACGTCGTGCCATCAGTTATGTACCGCAGGATCCTTTTGTTTTTAATGAAAGTATTAAAGACAATTTGCGACTAGTTGTTCCAAATGCTACGGAAGAGGAAATGTGGGAAGCCTTGGAGTTCTCCTCTGCAGCAGAGTTTGTAAGTAAGCTACCTGAAGGACTTGATTCTGTAATAGGTGACAGAGGTATAAAGCTTTCCGGTGGAGAACGACAACGACTTGTCCTTGCACGAGCCATTTTGAGGAAACCATCTATTCTAATTTTGGATGAAGCAACTAGTTCTTTAGATACGGAGAATGAGGCGAAGATCCAAGAGGCAATCGAACGATTGAAAGGAAAGATGACAATAATCGTTATTGCCCATCGTTTATCTACCATACGTAACGCAGATCAAGTAATAGTTTTAAATGAAGGGAAAGTTATCCAAAAAGGTGGATTTAAACAGCTCGCTGCAGAGAAAAGAAGTGTGTTCAGCCATTTACTACAAAATCAGATGGAGGCAACTCCTTGAGAACACTCACACTTCTGTGAGTGTTTTTCCAAAGTTTTAGTAAGTGATTGGAGGATACCGATTGAAAAAAATAGGGGGTAAGGGGTTGATCCTTACAGGAGTAGTATTCATAATTATTTGTCTAGTTCTATATACCATCTGGGATAATAACCGAATAGTTGTCGTAAAGCAGGATATTATGATCAACAACCTCCCTGAAGAGTTAGAAGGCTTTAAAATCCTCCAAGTAACAGACCTCCATGAAAGGGAGTTTGGAACAAACCAATCTCGCCTTGTGAACCTCATCAATTCTATTTCCTACGATGCTATCGTTTTTACAGGGGATATGCTAGACAGTACGGAAAGCACAAATTATAAAAGTTTTTACAAGCTCATAGAAGGGCTGGAGAACAAAGATCATGCGTTATATGTCCCGGGAAACGCTGACCCAAGGAGCTATATTTTAGACCGAAATATTCCTTATGAAAAACATGAGTTTGATATTGGTATGGAAGCCCGTGGTGTAAAGGTACTAGAGTCCATTCATTCCATCACTAGGGGCGCATCTAGTCTTCATTTTGTTAACTTTGACATGTCTACCCTTCATATAGAGGAGAACAAGAAGGCAATCGAGAGAATGGGAGAGGTATCCAATGGGAACTATCGGAATTATCTTGAGCATCAATATAGTCTATTAGAGGAATTGCAACCCCTTGATACACTGGGGGAGAAGGATATCCTCATTGCCTTAAATCACTATCCCATTGTAGATGGTCGTATCGATATACTGCGAAATGATCCGAGCCCAAAAACGACCTTCCGTGATTATGATTTAATGATGGCCGGTCATTACCACGGGGGACAAATTCGGTTTCCATTTGTTGGAGCCCTCTTTGTTCCAGAGCCTTATTATAAGTGGAATGGGATTTTCCCCCCTCAAGATAGAGTAAAGGGTCTATGGGAATATGACGGAATTCAGCAATATGTAAGTGCAGGTTTAGGAAGTAGCGATGCCATCTCCTTTTTGCAATTCCGCTTCCTTAACCCACCAGAAATAAATGTATTGACCCTCACCCGCAGGGAGTAAAGCCCCCCATGTCGAATATATCCTTATGAGAAGGCTCTATTAAAGGACAGTGTTGATTTTTCAACAAAACAGTTTAGCAGAGACAGCCATGGAAAATGTAGATACCCACCATGGAGAATGAAAATTTATCTGCTGGAGTGGCCCGTAGCGAATGACATCGGATTCATATTATTCACGGTAGAACTCCATGCAAGTAGAAATTTGCAACATGGAGAATGAAAATATAAGTTTTTATTTCAGTTGGTGTGAGCGGAAGCCCACGAGACTCCTGCGGGAACAGCGAGCCAGGCAAGACCCCACAGGGCGTTAGCCCGAGGAGGCTTGCGGTTCGCCCGCGGAAAGGGAGTGGGCTGCAGCGAATACCAACACAGTATTTGTATTTTTAGAATAGGCTATGAAAAATGAAGGGGGAATTTAAATGAAATACTACGCAGCATTTTTACCAATGCTTGATGAAGAAAAAAGTCAACAACACCGTCAAGAACATTTAGATTACTTGGACAAGATGAGTAGTGAAGGAAGAATTTTTGCCAATGGAAGGTTTCCAGACGGAGCAGGTGGCCTGGTCATTTATAAGGGAGAGAGCCTAGAGCAAGTAGAGGGTTATGTAAAAGAGGACCCATATGTAATCCACGGTGCAAGAAGCTACAAGATACATGAATGGGATATGATTGTTCGGCAGCTTTAATTGAAACAAACGTAAAAGCTTTTTCTGCAAAAATCGATAGAGTTTGGTGAAATTATTGTCAATTTTTCATTTGTTTAGTAGGAAAAATAAGATGAATAGTGACTTTGGCAAGCCCTTTTCTCCTGTATAATAATGGTGAGGTAACTAGGTTAGGGAGGGGATTTCACTGCCATACTATTTTTTAAAATCAATTTGGACACCGTTAGAGCTATTTGGCATTAAACTATTTAAGGACGAACAGGGAAGGTACTACTTTAAGCAAGGGTACCATCCTATTAAAAAGCTAAATAAGAAAAGTGTGTAAAAGACTTTAGGATAATCAACCCTAAAGTCTTTTTAATTCCATTATTTTATCCTTCAATAATCATATAAATTTAAACTTACTTCTGCCTTTTTTAACGAAAATGTATTAAAATGTAGAAACAAGAGGGATTTTGTTGTAGGTAATAGGTAACATATCCACATTTTCCAGGGGGGGGTTGTTGATGGGAGAGCAAAAGGATATAGAATGGAAACATTTGCAGGACCGGATACGACAACTGGAGGACCGGGAAAAGGAGCTAAGTAACAAGTTACGTGCAAAAGAAGCATTATATGAAAAAATATTAGATTCTTTACCAATCAATATTTTTTTAGAGGATAGGGCTGGGCGAACCGTATTTGTCAATCAACAAACCTGCCTTATGAATAATCAAACGAAGGAAGAACTTATAGGGAAGACCGTATTTGATTTTTTCCCCGATTATATTGCGAAATATACGAGGAAACGTGATCTAGAGGTATGGGATAGACAGGAACTTATTACCAAGGAGGAGCCTGCCGGTTTTCAGGGGAAGAAAACCTATATGTATTGTGGGAAAACGATCATTAAATCGGATGATGACATAGAAGAGGACTACCTCCTGGGTTTCTCCTTAGATATAACCGAAAGGAAGCAAGCGGAGGAAAGGGTTAAACATATGGCGTATCACGATGCCTTAACGGGACTGCCGAACCGTTGGTATATTAATTCTTTTCTGGAAGAGTCAATTTCTAACATTGACATGGGAGAGAGTTTCGGAGTTTTCCTGTTAGATTTAGATCATTTTAAGGTGATCAATGACAGCTTAGGTCATCAAGCAGGGGATGACTTGCTAAAACAAGTTGCTGAACGTTTGCAACGTGTCTGCGATCCGGACAGGATTCTTGTCCGGTTAGGTGGGGATGAGTTTGTAATTCTTGTACCTAATGTAAGCATTGTGGAAGAGCTGTCTGCCATTAGCGAGTACATTTTGCGGGTAATGGAGGAGCCTTTCCTTCTTGAGGGGCAGCAGTTTAATATTACCACCAGTATTGGGGTCAGTTTATACCCAGACCATGGAAAGAACATTCATACATTAATTAAAAACGCAGATATTGCCATGTACCATTCCAAGGACGATGGAAGAAATGGCTACGAAATCTTTAAATTTGAGATGAAAAAATCCGCCGAAAAGCGTTTAGGAATGGAGCTGCTTCTGAGGAAGGCTGTTTTTAATGATGAATTAGTTCTCCATTATCAACCGAAAGTTGGTGGGGACACTGGAAGACCTGTTGGCATGGAAGCACTCATTCGATGGAAACGAAAGGACCTAGGTTTAATTAGTCCTGCTGAGTTTATTCAAGTAGCGGAAGAAACAGGGATCATTGTGGAAATTGGAGAATGGGTGTTGAGGGAAGCTTGCACCCAATGTAAGAAGTGGCACGATGAGGGAATGCCCCTCATCAGCATCTCCGTTAACATCTCTGCCGTTCAATTTTACAAACAGAAGTTGGAAAAGACGATTGAGGAAATACTAAGGGAAACAGGACTAGAAGCCCAATTTTTGGAGTTAGAGCTAACTGAGAGTATTTTAATGAAACAACCGGAAGAGGCAGCGGAAACCCTCCGGAACTTAAAGGCACTCGGTGTAAAAATTTCTATTGATGATTTTGGAAAGGGGTTCTCCTCCTTAAGCTATTTAAAGCATTTCCCAATCGATACCATAAAAATAGATAAATCCTTCATCTTTGATTGTGATATAGATAAGGCCAATCAAGCTATCATCCTGGCTGTTATTACATTAGCACATAATCTTGAATTGAACGTGGTGGCAGAAGGAGTGGAAGAAGCGCCCCAATTAATGTACCTCCAATCTCTACAGTGCGACATCGTCCAAGGATACTACTTTAGTCGTCCTTTGGAAAAAAAGAAGGCCGGCGAATATCTCCAGCAGTATTTCTTGCAGAAATAGGGAGAAGTGAAAATAGTCCTCACCATTTGGTGAGGACTATTTTTAATTGGAGGGGATAATCTATCGATTGGAGGTGATAATCTATCGATTGAAGGGGATAATCTATCGAATTGCGGTAATAATCTATCGAACTAGAATAATTATTATCTGCAAACACCGATACTACCTTCAATTTCCTTTTATAGCATGTCGAATACGGAAAAACTCCTTAAGATATTACGTCTTAAGGAGTTTTTTCGTATACATCTATGGATAGGCTACCATTATTATGATTCATTTATTTCCTTCAACCGTTGATCTGATGGGAGGAACATGGTTAGAATTCCGATTAACGGTAGGGCTACGGCAAACAAGATAGTGCTTGTGAGACCGAATAGGTCAATGAACCAGCCAAGGGCAATGGATCCCACTGCACCCATTCCGAATGCTAACCCAATAATTAATCCGGAGACGGTACCGATTTTTCCAGGTACGAGCTCTTGAGCATACACAACAGTAACGGAAAAGCTAGATAGAATAATAAATCCGATAATTCCTAATAAAACATACGAGAGTGCTGGACCTGCGTGGGGCAGAATTAACGCCAATGGCGCTGAACCGACCATGGAAAGCATGATCATGTTCCGTTTTCCAAAGCGGTCCGCCAATGGTCCGCCTGCAAAGGTTCCGATGGCTCCTGTACCTAAGAAGATAAAAATATACACTTGTGCTTGTGCGATAGATAAGTTAAATTGATCGATTAAGTAAAAAGCATAATAGTTGGTAATTCCAGCATGGAACCATGATCGGGCAAAAACTAAGAAAATCAATAAGCTAATGGCGAATAAAACAATTTTGCGTTTCCCGCCAGATTGCTCCTTTGCGCTCGTTTCCACAGTCGCGGGCTTTTTCACTTTTTTCACAGGTAATGGCCTATTTTTTACCTGGTCGGAATACCATCTTGCTATGTACATCAATAATGCAACAGCAAGGGCGGCGACAATGGCAAACCAGATGGCACCGAATTGTCCCAATGGTACAAGGATGAGGGCTGTGATAAGTGGAGCTAAGGCTTGACCGGTATTTCCCCCAACCTGAAAGATGGACTGGGCTAATCCACGTCTGCTTCCTGCAGCCATATAGGCAACCCGTGACCCCTCTGGGTGGAAGGTGGCAGAGCCTAATCCTACAAAGATTACCGATAGAATAAGAAACCAAAAAGATGGGGCAAAGGCAAGACCGATGACTCCCACAAAGGTAAAGCAGAGCCCAATAGGCAGGGCGTATGGAGAGGGTTTCTTATCGGTGTATAAACCGACGACCGGCTGTATAATTGATGCCGTTAAATTTAACGCAAATGCAATTAATCCAAGCTGGGTAAAGGTAAGTCCCATGGATTGTTGCAGCACTGGGAACATGGCCGGAATAACCGCTTGGATAGAATCGTTTAATAGATGTACAAATCCGATGATAACAAGAATTTTATACATCGTTTTTTGTTCAGGCGAACTGGCAGATACTGAGGTTACTTGTTTTTGAGCTCCTTGCATAAGTCTTCATTCTCCCTTTCTTTTACCAGTTTAATCGTACCTCAAAACCGGCAAAGGGAAAAGAATTTAGTTCTGGAAAAAGAAAGGATAATCTTAATTTCGGAAACTTTTTAAAAGGCTTGGAAAAGCGGAAGACGGCGACTCCAGCGACGAGCATCGCTTCTTGAATTTGCTACAAGTTGACTCGACGGGTGGACCTACGAAGCAAGGCTTGTAATGGAAGAGACAGGTATAACGGCTGACGACCCTGAGGCTGGGTTTCCCGAAGAGGCTGAAGTGCTGCCCGCGGAAAGCGACCATCTGTAGCTTTTCCAAGCCATATATATTTCTTTAAAACAACAAGCTTTTAGAAAACGGCATTTTATTAACATTATAGAAGGAAAGTTATTATTAGAACTTAATGTTTTATTCTATCATCATCCATGTCTTCATCAATGGCGATATTGTAAGCATCCATTAAGTTTTCTACTTCCTCTTCCGTAGCGGAAACGAGCACTTGCTCTCCGTCCTCTTCCTCAATGCGCATGACTAATGTGTCATCGCCGGAGGAAATCATAGCATAGGAATGATTCCCCATATCAAACATAGCTTCTACCTCAAAAATCTTTTCGTTCCCATCCTCATCGTGAATGGTTATATATTCTTTATCAGACACATACAACACTCTCCTTTTGCAAAGATTACCTCTATAAATTACCCGGATAGGAACCATTTCATCCATGGTAAAGTAGCCTTTAACTTTTTTGATATCCAGTTGTTAGAGTGATTTACTACTAATGTGCACATTGGTGCCACCCGATTTCTTTTTTTAGCAGCTCGCTCACTTATTCATTCCTCCCTAGCATTAACAGATCCTCGTCAAAGGTGTATACTATACACTATCTCAAAAAAATTAGATCCCATAGATTTGAGGAGTCCGTATTATGATGGGTAATTTTATATTTGCATTAACGATAATTGTGATTGGTCTTTTATTTGGTAGAGGCTTACGGGTTCTACTGGATAAAGGAACCATTCCTTCGCCTAAGAAAATGCATCAAATTTTAAAAGGCTGTACAATGGCCGCATTACTTGGTGTTAACCCTTTAATCATTTTAGGGGCATTTTGGTACGTACAATTGGATGATATAAGGCTCACCCTCATTCCTATATTAGGGGGATTGACCCTAATTTTAGGGGGAGCATTTGCACTATGGGCCGCCAAGCTTTATAAGCTGAATCGCGGTCAAACTGGTTCCATGTTTGCCTCCGGAACCTTCACAAACTTAGGAAGCTTCGGGGCCCTCTTTTGTTTTGTATTTTTAGGAGAGGAAAGCTTAGTCTTTGTGGCCATGTTCCGCCTTTTTGAAGACTTGCTATATTATACAGTGGCCTTTCCAATCGCACAGTCCTACGGGGAAAAAAAGGAGCCAGTAAAGCCACAATCTCGTTTTAAAAAAATCATTACGAACCCTTTCATTATGATCACCTTCTCATGCATTTTGATCGGCGGACTATTAAATTTGTCCGCATGGGAAAGACCTGCCGTTTATGGAGATTTAAACAGCCTGTTAGTCCCGCTATTTACCATTTTGTTAGTAGTGCCAACTGGTTTCAACATGCGAATTACCGCAGTTAAAGGCTTTTTGAAGGAAAGCTTCACCATATCCGCTATAAAGTTTGTTGTTGTCCCAGTTATTATTGTTTTGCTTGCTGTCCTTTTCAACTTACACGAGATTCACGACGGAATGGTGTTGAAGGTACTCATTTTGTTAGCTGCAATGCCACCTGGATTCACATCCCTAGTTCCACCGCAACTATTCAAGCTAGACATGGACCTAGCCAACTCCAGCTGGCTCATCAACACAGTCATGCTAATTTTCGTTCTGCCGATCCTATATTTTATCGTTGTCTATTTATAAATAAAGAACGTTGCATTAAAATGCTTATCTCTCCCGGATTATTTGGCGGGAAAGGAAGGCAATCGCGACAAGTTGAAGAGGAAGTTGAGTTGAAGTGTCGCGAAAGGATTGGTATCGCGACAAGTTGGAAGGAAGAAAAGGCCGAAGTGTTGGAAAAACGCTTCTATCGCGACATGAGAAGTTAGAAACTAAAATGATTTGTTACATAGTGACCAAAAGTTTCCATTCATTTTTAAAGCTAAATAGTCAGTTAATTCCGTACTTAATGTTAGTATAGTAATTATCAAAAAATAAAAAATATTAAAGTTTAGAGTTTCAGGATAAAGGGAAAAAATATCTAAAATTAAAGGAGGCAGGGTCACGAAATTAATATTGTGGCAATTACTTTATGACTTCATCAACCACTGTACTTATTTTTATAAAATACATCCTTAGTTTTTTTGTTGGTTTCTCTGTTTTCTATTATGTAGAGTCCATTATTCTAGCAATTCTTCTAGCAGGAATTGTCTTTACGTTTTTTAAAGGTGTTCGCGCATCGTTGCACCATAAGGAAATTATGAAAGATCACAAATTAGAAAGATAACAACCATCATCCTCTGCTAGATTTTAGAAAAATAATTCTTTTTTGCTAGAAAAATTCTAGAATTCATGTATAAAACAGGCTCTATCAGACTATAATTCTAACAAACGTAATTTGAGAGGAGCTATTTTTACATGGCAAAAGAGAGAAAAGATACGTGGACAGAAGAACAGGATGACCTATTAGCGAAAATAGTATTGGAGCACTTAACAAGTGGAAGCACCCAAACGAAAGCGTTTGAGGAGGCTGCGGAAAAGTTAAATAGGACCACGGCAGCGTGTGGTTTCCGTTGGAACGCTTCATTGCGTCAGGAGTATAAAGAGGAAATTAAGCAAGCGAAGGCAGAAAAGGTTAGCAAAAGTAAATTTGCTAATAAGAAGACTTCAGAGCCAGTGTTAAAGGAAGTTAAGTCAGCTGCTCCTTCTAAGACAGAGTCTAAAAAGGACACTTCTAAACAGCAGGCTAAATCAGTAACTGCTTCTGGACCTTCAGCCTTACCGTCTGTATCAGAGGTTGAGGAAATTAAAGTAAAACACTTATTGGCAGTGCTAGAATCCTTTGATAAGGAGCTTTCCATCGCTGATATTGAAAAAATGAAAAGGGAAAAGGACGCGCTCTTAAAGGAGAATCAAGAGTTGAAGGAAGAAATTCGTTCTGTTTACCTCATATTAGACCGCCTGAGAAGGTCAGCGAATATTGAGGTAAATATGGAACAAAGGGAAGCTAACTAAGTTTACCAAACATTTAGGTTATCAGGGCAGCTAAGCAAAGCTGCTCTTTTTTATATTTATTAACAAATCTACTAATATAAAAAAACTTTCATTTCCGTGTATATTATTTAAGGACCTTGGCGAGAATGCTAGTATACTCCCCCATTGAAATAAATAAATTTGCGGTTAAGCAAGGAACGAAAGCTTGCTAATGCCGCGGAATGTCTCCAAGTTTTCTTGGAGGCTTTTTCTTTTTGTTGAAAAAATAAGGCTGTGATCGCTGGAATAAGTTTATCAGTGAGGGAGTATGAGTTTAAGGAATAGTAGTTTGATAGGATAATAAGAAATGTAATCTGATGGGTTGATGGTTTGTATTAATACACCTATTTTTTTACTGCAATTTCTCTTTCATTCGTTGGATTTCCATATCGTGTTTGCTTGATATATTTCTCAAATAATCAATATCAAAGTTTAAAGGATATACCTTTTTATTAATAGTGTTTAAAAGAGCTAGCACATCATTTTCATTATATGACAAACTTATATCCCTATCAATACGAACTGGTGATATATTAGAACGAATGTTCCTTGATAGGGCAGGGGTTCATAATTTTTTCACATAAAATTATCAAAAAAATTCAAAAAGTTAGTTGACTTTTACATTTTAAGGCTGTAAAGTGTAAATTAACATTTACAAAAATGGAAAATTTAATCATATGAACTCTTATCAAGAGAGGCTGAGGGATCTGGCCCTATGACGTCTCGGCAACCGTTGATTTTTATCAATAGGTGCCAATTCCAGCAGAATGCATTCTGAGAGATAAGGGGTTCGGCATACGATCAATCATTAATCAAACTTGTCGGCCTCTTAGTGAGAGGTTAATAGGTTTGATTTTTTATTTTGTATAATTCTTAGTAAGTTGATAGGAATTAGTAGTTTTATAAGAATAGTACATAAAAAGGTGGATGAGGGAAATGGTGTTAACGATATTTGCAATTGCGATTGCCTTGTTTTTTGCCATGAATATTGGAGCGAGCGGTGCTGCTGCCACGATGGGTGCCGCATACGGAGCAGGAGCCGTAGTAAGACAGAGGGTGGCCCTTCTCATTGTGGGGGTGGGGGCATTTCTTGGGGCCGTCATTGGAAGTGGGAACGTAGTAAAAACCGTTGGGCAAGGGATCATTCCGCAAAATGTTTTGTCCGTGGAAACGGTGCTGATCATTTTGATAGCGGCAACGTCCACCTTATTTATTGCCAACATTATTGGCATTCCCCTTTCCACCAGTGAGGTAACCATTGGTTCCATTGTTGGGGTGGGGATCGCCTTTCAAGCGTTGTATATCAACCAGGTTCTGTATATTGTTTCCTTTTGGATACTCGTTCCTGCTGTTGCCTTCATCATGGCATTTTTTCTCCAAAAGCTCATAAAGGTCCTGGAGAAGAGATGGCCTGAGTTGAAGGGAGAGGGGAAGTGGAAAAAGCCATTAGCCCTTATCTTAATCTTTGTAGGATTTGTGGAAGCCTTCTCTGCGGGAATGAACAATGTAGCCAATGCCGTCGGTCCCCTCATTGGAGCCGGGATTCTTGAAGAAAGCCTAGGAATTTGGCTCGGGGCCTTATTCGTGGCCCTAGGTGCCCTTTTGCTAGGAGGACGGGTGCTAGAAACGAATGGGAAAAAAATTACGAAACTATCCCTAACACAAGGAATTGCTGTATCTGGGACTGGGGGATCCCTCGTGATCGTCGCTTCCATTCTTGGAATTCCTGTCCCCCTAACCCAGGCAACCACTTCGGCTATTGTGGGAATAGGTACAGCGGAGAACGGCTTCCGACTATGGCAAAAAACAGTAATTAAGAAGATCATTAAGGTTTGGATTGTTTCACCGGTCATTTCACTGGTCATGTCTTTTAGTCTTATTCATGTGCTATTGTTGCCAAACCCATACATTATGGTTGTTGTAATCAGCATGTTTGTTGCCACATTCGGCTCCATCAGCCTGTATGGATCTATAAAAGAAGAGAAAGCTTCTATTCACGATCAAGGAGGAGGAATTTAGACCATGACATTTGCTTCAAAAAAGCCCTATTATGATCAGTTAACGGAGGAGGATTACGCCCAACTCAATGAGAAATTGGGAAAAACCGATACCCTCGGAGTTATTAAATGGGCCTATGAAACCTATGGGGACGAACTAGTCTACGCCTGCAGCTTCGGTGCTGAAGGGATCGTTCTCATTGATTTAATCAGTAAGGTGAAAAGGGACGCGAACATTGTTTTTCTCGATACCCATCTTCACTTTCAAGAAACGTACGACCTCATTGAAAAAGTAAAGGCAAAATACCCAGATCTGCAAATTCACCTTGCCGAACCGGAAATTTCCTTAGAGGCACAAAGGGAGGAGTACGGGGAGAAATTGTGGGAGCGGGACCCTGACTTGTGCTGTAAGCTCCGAAAGAATCAACCATTAAAAAAGGCTTTGTTTGGAAAAAAAGCATGGGTTTCCGGCTTAAGAAGGGAACAGTCCCCAACAAGGGCCAACACGCAGTTTGTAAATAAGGATCATAAGTTTCAAGCGATTAAAATTTGTCCATTGATTCATTGGACGTGGGACGAAGTATGGCAGTACATTAAACTGTTCCAGCTTCCTTACAATGTGTTGCACGACCAATCCTACCCAAGTATCGGCTGCAGCAAGTGTACCTTCCCAGTTGCCGAAGGAGAGGATTTACGATCAGGCAGATGGACCGGCCTGCAAAAAACAGAATGCGGCCTCCACACAAAGTAACCAAACATCATAGGTTATGAGAGTCGTCATAGAGCCCAAATAGGTAAAGAGTTGAAGCAAAAGGTAACGATGAAGCTGTCATGGCGACCGAAATAGAAAGAATTCGAATAGAAAGGTAACTTTCAAAAACTATCAAAAAAAGGAGTAGATAAAATGAGTCTTAGTCAACCTCACGGAGGAAAATTACAGCAGCTAGTAAACGTAAATTATAATTATTCCGCAGTTTTTCAAACGGTGGAGCTAGACAAAATGGGGCTTTCCGATCTCGAATTAATAGGAAATGGTGCTTACAGTCCCTTAACAGGTTTTTTAGGAAAAGAGGATTATGAATCGGTTGTGCAGAATATGCGATTAGCCGATGGAACCGTTTGGAGCATTCCCATTACATTACCAGTATCCCCTGACATTGCCGAGGTACTAAAAATCGGGGAGAAAATTAAGCTTACATACGATGGTATCGTTTACGGGATTTTAGAACTCACAGAAAAGTTCTCCCCAGATAAAACCGTCGAAGCGGAAAAGGTTTACGGGACGACGGACCTGGAGCACCCAGGGGTGAACAAATTATTTTCTCGGGGAATTACGTATTTAGGTGGACCTATTACTCTAGTGAAAATCCCACCAAAGGATAAGTTTCAATCCTATTACTTGACGCCGGCAGAAACCCGGGAAGAGTTTCAAAAGCGTGGCTGGAAGACGGTTGTAGGTTTCCAAACGAGAAACCCTGTTCACCGGGCCCACGAATACATTCAGAAATCGGCATTAGAAATTGTCGACGGTCTTTTCTTAAATCCATTAGTGGGTGAAACGAAATCCGATGATATTCCGGCGGATGTGAGAATGGAAAGCTATGAAGTGCTACTGGAAAACTACTATCCACTAGACCGAGTATTCCTAGCGGTTTTTCCAGCGGCCATGCGCTATGCAGGACCGAGGGAAGCCATCTTCCATGCACTAGTGAGAAAAAATTATGGCTGCACGCACTTCATTGTGGGAAGGGACCATGCTGGTGTAGGCAACTATTATGGAACGTACGATGCCCAACTTATTTTCCGTCATTTTACGGAGCTGGAATTGGGAATTACCCCGTTGTTTTTCGAGCATAGCTTTTTTTGCAGTAAGTGCGGGAACATGACCTCCACGAAAACATGTCCACATGACAAGGAGGATCACATCATTTTATCGGGGACGAAGGTAAGGGAAATGTTGAGAAGCGGTCAAGTACCGCCGCCGGAATTCAGTCGTTATGAAGTGGTGCAAGTACTCATTAAAGGAATGAAGGTGACCGTATGAGCGGAGTAGGAGCAAAGAATATTTTTTGGCATGATACGGCAGTGACAAAGGCCGATCGTCAGCAGTTAAATAATCATAAAAGCTGTACTGTTTGGTTCACAGGCCTCTCTGGATCGGGAAAATCCACCCTCGCCAATGCGGTGGCGAAGAGGCTTCATGAACTGGAAGTGAGGACATATGTACTGGACGGGGATAATATCCGCCATGGCTTGAATAAGGATTTGGGATTTAGTCCAGAGGCCAGAACGGAAAATATCCGCCGAATTGGTGAGGTAGCCAAACTCTTTGTAGATAGCGGCGTCATCGTACTAACAGCCTTTATCTCCCCTTATCGGGAGGATCGACAATTAGTGAGAAATCTTCTGGAGGAGCAGGAATTTATAGAAGTGTACACGAAATGTACTCTAGATGAATGTGAAAAACGGGATCCGAAGGGACTGTACAAAAAAGCCCGCTCAGGAGTTATCAAAGAATTCACAGGAATCAGCGCCCCATACGAGGAGCCAGATCACCCTGAGATAATAGTACAAACAGACACACAAACCATTGAACAATCCGTAGAAAAAATAATACAACAACTAAAAGAACAAGGAATTATTTAAAAGGTAAATTATAAGACTGTTTTCGCAAACATTGTTGCTTTTTTGGAGAACACCATGGAAATGACAATTCTCAACATGCAATGAAAATTTGAGTCTGCTTAGAATGAGCGAAGGCCTGCGAGACTCCTGTGGGAGAATGGCCTAGACGAGACACCGCAGCGACGAAGTCGCGAGGAGGCTTGGCAGGTCACCCACGGAAAGGGAGCGGGCCGTAGCGAATGAACAACAAGATTTGGATTTTCAGGGTAACATTATAAAAAACAGGAGGTATTATTCCGTGACATATACAAAAGTTTGGGCTGATAACGAAAAGCTCAGCAAAGAAGAACAAAGGAAACTAGAAAAAGACGGCCTCGATATATTAAACGACATCCCGAAGTACGCAAAGGAAGGCTTCGAATCCATTCCAAAGGAGGATTGGAGTCACTTTAAATGGGCAGGGCTTTATTTACAAAAGCCGAAGGAAGACGGCTACTTCATGATGCGGGTGAATGTCCCATCTGGCATTCTTTCCTACGAGCAGGTGAAGGTCCTTTCTGGAATTGCAAAGGATTTCGGCCGGGATGTGGTGGATATCACCACCCGCCAAGCCATCCAATTTCATTGGTTAACCATTGAAAACATTCCATCCATTTATGAGCGGTTGGAGAGTGTCGGCCTCTCCTCCGTGGGGGCGTGCGGCGACATCATGCGAACGATTGTGGGGAACCCTCTGGCGGGGATTGACCCGAATGAACTCCTGGACACTAGTGAAATTGTTCAGGATGTGTATTGGCATTTTCAAAGAAACCTAGAGTTCTCTAACTTGCCGAGAAAATACAAGATTTCCATTTCATCCAACGTAAACAATGCACAAAATGCGGAAATCAACTGCTTATCTTTTGTTCCGGCAGTAAAAGAGATAGATGGAGAAGAGATAGTTGGGTTCCATTTACTAGCCGGTGGAGGTTTGTCTGCAAAACCATATTTAGCTCAAGAATTAGATGTTTTTGTAACTCCAGAGCAGGTGAAGGAAGTTACCATTGCCATGACGACCATTTATCGAGATTATGGTTATCGGGAAAAACGCCATCGAGCACGTTTGAAGTTTTTAGTGGCGGATTGGGGGCCTGAAAAGGTAACGGAGAAGCTCCTGGAATATGTGGACCTCCCTTCTAAAGGGAAGACGGTCTTAAAGGATTGGAATGCTGGGTATTTTTACGGGATCCATCCTCAAAAGCAGGAGGGGCTATCCTATGTTGGACTAAACATTCCCGTTGGGCGCCTCCATTCGGAGCAATTTCTCGCCCTTGCGGAAGCGTCAAAAAAGTATGGTAACGGGGAGGTTAGAACGTCCAACTCCCAAAATATTATTATCCCGAATCTTCCTCAGGAATCTATTGAAGCTTTCTTAGGGGAAGAGATTTTACAACAATTTTCCTTCGAGCCGAAAAACTTTATCGGTTACTCCGTATCATGTACTGGGATTGAATATTGCAATCTAGCATTGGTAGAGACGAAGGAAAGGATGCGGAAGATTGCCCATCTTCTGGATGAAGAGGTGGAACTGGATGTACCAGTACGTATTCATATGGTAGGCTGCCCGAACTCTTGCGGACAACGGCAAATTGCCGATATCGGCCTCCAAGGAATCAAGATGAAGACGAAGGATAAACAGCTGGTAGAAGCCTTCGAAATTTATGTTGGGGGAACCTTGACAGAAGATGCTAGATTTAACGAAAAGTTAAAGGGGAAAATTCCAGCAAACCAACTGGGGCAAGTCCTTGTGGGGCTTCTCCAAAGGGTAAAGGAAGAAAAAATAGCTGGAGAGAGCTTCCAACAGTTTTTCCAAAGGGCAGGGATAGAAGAACTGCAGCAATATTTAGACGCTGCCATTCAGGAAGTAGAGGAAGAAATCGTAAGCACATAACAACTTAGAGAAGAGGATAAGAGCTCACATGCAAATCTATCGTTTTGAAGGAATTATTAATGAAACAAAGAAAGTGACTGTGATTGTTGCTGCGAAGGACGACGATGCGGCCTTTGATCGGGCGGAGATAGAGATAGAGTCCAATTATTTGAAAAAACCAGTTATTGAAGAATTAACGCTCCTGGAGAAAAAGAAGCTTACCTCAGGAGGCGGATTTGTTATAGAAGGTACGGAAGGAAGGGATTAGAGTGAAGGAATGGATTAAGATAGTGGCCCGGGGCAAGAAAAATTCGAGGGATTTAACCTATGAACAGGCGCTGGAGGCAGCAAAGACAATAGCAGCAGGGGAAGCAACAGAGGCACAGGTGGCGGCATTTTTAGTTGCCCAACGGTTAAAAACCGAGTCCGTAAACGAAGTTCTCGCTTTTACGAAAAGCTTTCGGGATGCATCTGAAACCATTCCCTTAAAGGAAGGAATAAGGGAGCGCTGTATCGATTTTGCAGGAGCTTACACGGGGCGGAATACCTTTGCCGCAACGATACCCGTTTCCATTTTGTTAGCAGCAAATGGACTCCCTGTTTATTTTCACAGCAGTGATTCCCTTCCTCCGAGAAACGGTGTTTCCTTAAAGGACATCGTGACTCAATTGGGCATAGAGACGGACCTAAGCTCTGAGCAGGTGGGGCGAAGTATTGAACAAGTAAACATTGGCTTTGGCTGGACGGAAAAATTCGTTCCTCCATTAGCAGCTATTCGCTCTGTAAGGGAAGAGATTGGAGTAAGGAGCTTTATCAATACGGTGGAGAAGCTGTTGAATTTAACAGGATCCACTAGAGGAATGACAGGTATTTTTCATAAAACGGTGGTAGATTTAAATGCCAGTTTAATAGAACAGCAAGGTTTTCAAGAAGGCTATATTGTGCAAGGGGTGGAAGGGACGGAGGATCTCCCTGTCTATCGAAAAAGTATTTTTTACGAAGTGAAAGATGAGAAAACTCGTTCCTTCCAGGTGGATCCGAAGGAATACGGTTTTTGCCATAAACGGGAGGAAGAAAAGGAAAATCTTACGGCAGCAGAGCAGGCTCGGCTCATTCGTTCCATTTTAGAGGGGGACAATACGGAGGCGATTCAGTATTACCGGGATCAGGTGTTACTAAATGCGGGGATTCGCTATTACCTATTTGGGGTGACCGAAACGATTGATGAAGGAATCGAAGGGGCCAACACTCAATTGGAGCAGCAAAAGGGAGCGGACCATTTGGAAAAATGGCGCCACTGTGTCGAAAAGGAGCTGGTATTGTGAAGGGGCGTGCAGGGAAAGTTTATTTCGTTGGGGCAGGACCGGGGGACCCTAAACTAATCACCGTTAAGGGCGCCGAATTATTGGCGCAGGCCGATGTGATTATTTACGACCGGCTCGTCAATTTAGAACTATTAAACTATGGTAAAAAAGAGGCACATCGGATTTATTGCGGTAAAACTCCCAACTATCCTTCTATCTCTCAAGAGGAGATCAATGAAATTATTGTGGAGCATGCATTGGAAGGCAAGGCAGTGGTGAGATTAAAGGGGGGAGATCCAACCGTTTTCGGGCGAGTTGGAGAGGAAGCGTCCTTCTGTTTGGAGCACGGAATATCCTATGAAATTGTTCCTGGAATAACGTCGGGTATCGCTGCTCCCACCTATGCCGGTATTCCCCTCACACATCGAGAATTCAGTTCATCCTTTGCTGTTGTGACTGGGCAAAAACGAAAGGATCATGATCCAAAAGGAGATGAAATCCGTTGGGAAGGGCTCGCTAAGGCCGTTGACACTTTAGTTTTTTACATGGGGGTAAAGAATCTTCCTTATATTCGGGAAAACCTGCTGCTTCATGGAAGGGACCAGAACACGCCGGTCGCCTTGGTTCGCTGGGGTACGTATGATCATCAAGAAACGCTAGTGGGGAAACTTCACAATATTGTTGAACTTGTGGAGGCCCGTAACTTTCAATCTCCCGCTATAATTGTGGTTGGGGAGGTTGTTTCCTTAAGGGAAAAGCTAGCTTGGTTTGAAGAAGAGGGTAACCAGGAAATTTTATTAAAGGAAGCAATGACTAGTTAAGGGAGTTTTTCGTATGAAAGTAGAAGCTTCAGTTGGTGTTCTTGTGATCGCCCACGGATCGCGGGATACTAGATGGGTAAAGGAAATTGAGGAAGCGGTGGAACAATTGGCCTTAGAGGTGCCGATCTCCATCGGTTATTTGGAGCTAGTGGAAGGGAAAAGCATCCCCGAGGCGGTTCGTTCTTTGGAAAGGCAAGGGGCGACTGTAATCATCGCCGTCCCCCTGTTCATTTGTTCCGGAAGTACGCATTTAGAAGAAATTAAATACTCCCTCGGGGTGACCTCCCATTGCCGGATAGAAACTTCTTTGGAAAAAATCCATCCGGCAGCGGAGATTATTTGGTGCGATGCCATGGATGATCATCCGTTGATGATCGAGATATTGTTGGAACGGGTCAAGGAGTTATCAGAGGAGCCAGCGAAAGAGGTGGTCATGCTCGTGGCCCACGGGAGCGAAAAGCCTGGTTTTCATCATTTGTGGGAGTTCACCTTAAAACAAATGACCCATGCCGTAAAAAGTAGATTTCCTTTTCACGATGTCATTTACGGAACCCTTCATCCTGACACAGTTGCTGAACAGGCTCAGCTTATTGTCTCTGCCCATAAAAAACTGCTGGTAGTCCCTGTTTTTTTAAGCGAAGGCTATTTTACAAAAAAGGTTATTCCGCAGAAATTAGCAGGAATAGATTTTCAGTGGTCGGGGCGGACCTTTCTACCCCATCCGTTCGTTACGAAGTGGGTTGAAGAAAGGGTTCGCAGCGCTTTATTGAGATTAGAGGGAGTGGATCACCGTTGAAAACACCATTAGCTGTTCATTTACAGGGGCGCCCCTGTGTCGTCGTTGGCGGTGGTGCCGTTGCAGAAAGAAGAACAGGGATTTTGCTTCATGGCGGTGCCGCAGTAACGGTGTTAAGTCCAGAACTCACTCCCGGCTTACGTTTGCGTCTGGAGAAGGGTGAATTCGACTATGTAGAAGGGAGCTACGAGGAAGAGAAGTTTGCGGAATGGTTTCTTCAGAAGCCCCCGTTTCTCGTTGTAGCCGCCACCAACTCGAGGTCCGTCAATGAACGGGTTTTTCAGCAATGCAAAGAAGTGGTTCCCTTGATCAATATTGTGGACAATCAAGCTGCTAGCACCTTCCACTTTCCAGCTGTCATGGAGCAGGGACCCTTACAAATAGCCGTCACCACTTCTGGATTAAGCCCCCTCTTGGGGAAAAAAATAGTGGAGGAGCTATCGGAAGCGTATGGAGAAGAATATGGTGTTTTTCTGCAGCGCCTAGGGGTTTTACGGGAAAAGGTTTTAAAGGAAGTAGAGGATTCGGAAGTTAGGAGAGAGATTCTGAAGGCAGTAGTAAATCATAAAGGGATTGTCGAAAAGTTTAGGCAGGAAAAGATTGAAGCCGGAGATAATCTTATAACTGAGATTGTTGATAAATTTACACGGAATTAAAAGGATTATTATGAAGTTGTGTGGAAGCTGTTACATAAGCTTTTTTCTAAAGCTCTGTTAAACTTTGATGTTGATTTTCGCTTCAGGCGCTCGCTTTCCACGGGCAACGCTTCAGCCTCCTCGTTCCTGCGGGGTCTTCAGCTGTTGCTTCTCCCGCAGGAGTCTCGCGCCTTCCGCTTCAATCAATGCTGTTTATAAATCAACACTGTTCTTTAACAGAGCCTTGTTTAAAAATCTATAATTAATATTTAGGAGGAATTATGACATGAGCAATCCATTAGAGAGACCAAAAATTGCAAAAAACTTAACAGAGTTAATTGGGAGAACACCCCTTTTACGTTTGAATGGGATTAGTGACGCAACAGGTGCTGAAGTTTTAGGAAAATTAGAGTACTTCAACCCGCTTGGAAGTGTTAAAGACCGTATTGGGAACGCGATGATCACCGCTGCAGAAGAAGCAGGATTGTTGAATGAAGACTCTGTAATCATTGAGCCCACAAGTGGAAACACTGGGATTGCGTTGGCATTCGTTGCTGCTGCGAAGGGCTATGACTTAACGTTAGTTATGCCAGAAACAATGAGTATTGAGCGCCGTAATTTGCTTAAGGCACTTGGGGCGAAGATTGTATTAACAGAAGGTCCGAAGGGGATGAAAGGGGCAATTGCCAAGGCGAACGAACTAGTGAAGGAAACGCCAAACGCCTTCATGCCGCAGCAGTTCTCTAACCCTGCCAACCCGGAAGTACACCGCTTAACGACTGCGGAGGAAATTTGGGAAGATACATCAGGAAATGTGGATATTTTGATCAGCGGAATTGGAACTGGTGGTACGATAACCGGTGTAACAGAGGTACTACGTGAGCGCAACCCTGAGTTCAAAGCTATTGCCATCGAGCCGACGGATTCCCCTGTTTTAAGCGGTGGAACTCCAGGACCACACAAAATCCAAGGTATCGGACCAGGATTCGTACCAGATATATTGAACACAGAAGTGTTCGATGAGGTAGTAACAGTTGCTAACGAAGACTCTTTTAAAGCATCTCGAGTTGTGGCGAAGGAGGAAGGACTGTTAGTGGGGATTTCCTCTGGAGCTGCTTTACACGCGGCAAAACTTATTGCGGAAAGGCCTGAAAATAAAGGGAAAACAATTGTTGTTATCCTTCCAGACACAGGGGAAAGATACCTATCCACTGCATTGTTCCAAGAGGAAGAAGCGCAGAAGACGGTTTAATATGGCTTAGGGAGTTGCTGTTGTAGCTGGATTTCTGTTTATGATTAGTCGTTCGCGTTTCATGAAAAACCCATGAAACGCGAATTTCTTTTTAGAGACGGGGGATATGAAGCCCGAAATCAAGGGGAAGCCGGGGAAAAGGTAACTATGAAGTGTTCTTAGAAATGCTTAAGGAACGAAATTGAAGCAGAAGAAGAGCCAAACACGTTCATAGAAAGGTTAAAGAAACGCGAAAGCGAGGAAACGGAAAGAACTCGCGTTTCAAAAGGGGTTTATGAAACGCGAAAGCGAGGTAACTAAAAGAACTCGCGTTTTTAAATCCAAGAAAAAAATCAGCTGCAAACATGAGTCTCCGAAAGAGGAAAAACAAATTTAAATAAAAATTAGAATAATTTAGAAAAAACAATTGACTCCTATCCAATTAATCCATATAATGGAACTTAATTAAATATTGAAGGACTCTTATTCAGAGAGGTTGAGGGATCTGGCCCTATGACACCTCGGCAACCATTGGATGTATAAAGCATACATTCAACAGGTGCCAATTCCAGCAGAACGGAACTAAACACGTTCTGAAAGATAAGAGGTCCGACGGGAAATCTAGCTTAAGACATTTCTGTTAGTTTATCGTCGACCTCTTTGTGGAGGTCGACGTTTTATTTTGCCAAATAACTAAGGTAAGACCTCCGACAATTGAGTTTTTCCAAATGAAACAAAAGAGGCTTTATGCCAGGGAGGTTTAAGAAAATGAAAGAATCCAAAGAAGATGTACCGGCACGATGTACGAATGAAAACCAACATGCAACTACAGCACCGCATCACTCCACCAACAGTATCGAAACGCAATTAGTTCAAATGGGAAATCGAAGTGAGAAAACAACTGGGACGGTAAGTGCTCCAATATACTTATCATCAGCCTATCGCCATCAAGGAATCGGGCAGTCCACCGGTTATGATTATACGAGAACGGGGAATCCTACGCGCCAAATTGTAGAGGAGGCTATCACACAATTAGAGCTTGGGGACCAAGGTTTTGCCACGAGCTCAGGAATGGCGGCGATACAAACGATCTTTGGGCTGTTTAAACAGGGGGATGAAATTATTGTTTCCCATGACCTGTATGGTGGGTCCTATCGACTTTTCCAGCAAATCCTTCAACATTACGGACTCGTCTTTCACTATGCGGACATCCGCCGGCCGGACCAATTTGAACAACTCATTAACGAAAATACAAAGGCATTATTTATTGAAACACCGACAAATCCATTAATGCAGGAGGCAGACCTTACTACATACGGGCAAATTGTCAGGGAAAACGACCTAATCCTGATCGTTGATAACACTTTCTATACACCGATTCTCCAGCAGCCTATTCGCCATGGGGCTCATATCGTCATTCACAGCGCCACCAAATATTTAGGTGGACATAATGATGTGCTGGCGGGACTCATTGTTGCGAAGGGGGAGGCTTTATGTGAAAAATTAGCAATGCTGCATAACGGAATTGGAGCTGTGTTGTCTCCATTTGACTCCTGGCTCCTGATCCGTGGGATGAAAACCCTCTCCCTCAGGATGAAAAAACATGAGGAAAATGCAAAAGCGATCCAGCAACATTTAGAACAAAGTCCTTATGTGGAAGACGTTCTTTATCCGGGGCGCGGGGGAATGATTTCCTTCCGAGTAAAACGAGAATCCGTCATCAACCCATTCCTCCAAAACCTTAAGCTCATCACTTTTGCCGAGAGTTTAGGGGGAGTGGAAAGCTTTATTACCTTTCCGGCAACACAGACCCATGCAGACATTCCAGAGGAAATTCGAATCGCTAATGGTGTTTGCAACCGACTCCTCCGTTTTTCCGTCGGGGTGGAGGATCACAACGATATCATAAGGGATTTGGAGCAAGCCCTAAAGGCGGCGTCATCTATTCAATCTGAGGAAGGAGTTGGACTTTCCAATGGTTAGGGAGAATTTTAGCTTTGAAACGAAACTCATTCATAATCAACATTCGGTGGACCCGTGGACAGGAGCGGTAAGTGTTCCGATACAACATTCCTCCACCTTTCACCAAGGGGATTTCGAGAGCTTTGGGAAATATGATTATTCCCGTTCGGGGAACCCGACGCGGGAGGCCCTTGAAGAAACCATTGCTCATTTGGAAGGGGGAGTAAAGGGGTTTGCCTTTTCCTCAGGGATGGCTGCCATTTCTACCGCTTTTTTACTCCTTTCCAAAGGTGACCACGTTCTCATTTCAGAGGATGTGTACGGTGGAACGTACCGGATGATTACGGAAGTTCTCTCCCGTTTTGGGGTGGAGTACAGCTTTGTGGATACGACGGACTTGGGAAAAATCGAGTCGAATCTCCAACCAAACACGAGGGTCATTTATGTGGAAACACCGTCCAATCCACTTCTTAAAATTTCAGATATAAAAGGAATTTGTCAATTAGCTAAACAGCACAACTGTTTAACCTTTGTGGATAATACATTCTTAACTCCAGCCTTGCACCGCCCGTTAGAATTGGGAGCGGACGTGGTCCTGCACAGTGCAACGAAGTTTCTCTCAGGCCATAGTGATGTGGTTGCGGGCTTGGCTGTTGTGAAGGACCCTGAACTAGCGGATAAGATTGGCTTTTTGCAAAATACATTCGGAGCGGTTCTAGGTGTTCAGGATTGTTGGTTAGTTCTTCGTGGCCTCAAGACTCTCCACGTTCGTCTGCGGCAATCCCAGGAGTCGGCGCGGCAAATCGCAGCCTACTTAACCACCGTACCAGAGGTGACCGATGTATTTTTTCCAGGGCTCAAAAGTCATCCGGGAAGACGTCTTCATGAGGAGCAGGCGGAGGGGCCGGGGGCTGTGCTCTCCTTTTCCTTAAAGGATGCTCGGGCGGTAAAAACGTTTGTGGAGGAGTTGCGAATTCCGGTGTTTGCTGTGAGTTTGGGGGCGGTGGAGTCCATTTTGTCTTATCCTTCGAAAATGTCCCATGGGGCCATGCCGGTGGAGGAGCGGGAGAAGCGGGGAATTCACGATGGGCTCCTGAGGTTGTCTGTCGGCTTAGAGAGGGCGGAGGATTTGATCGAGGATTTTGAGGGGGCGTTTGCTGCTTTAAAAAGGGAGTCGCAGGAGCTTGGCGCTTGGAATAGGGGAGCGATCTGATATGGGATTTTTAGAGGACATTCAAAAGGGGACGATTATTGCGGACGGTGCTATGGGGACGCTCCTTTATTCCAATGGGATTGGAAATTGCTTTGAGGAGTTGAACCTTTCTGATCCGGAGCAGGTGAAGGGGATTCACGTGGAATATTTAGAGGCGGGGGCCCAGGTTATTCAAACGAATACGTATGGTGCCAATTACGAAAAGCTTCTCCGCTATGGATTAGAAGATCAGGTGAAGGCGATCAATTCGGCAGCTGTACGCCTTGCCCGTGAAGCGGTAAGGGAATACGGCGAGAAGGCTGGTCCCGTTGGGGAAAACAAGTATGTGTTTGGTACGATCGGTGGAAATAGGAGCATACCGGGGAGAGACATTCCTATCTCCGAGATCAAGCGGAATTTCCGTGAACAGCTATATTGCCTTTTGCTTGAAGAGGTTGATGGTATTTTACTAGAAACCTTTTACGATTTGGAAGAGTTGAGCACGGTTTTGGCTATTGCTCGGAAGGAATCCACGCTGCCGATAGTTTCCCAGCTTTCGTTGCAGGAGGTGGGCATGGTCCAGGGGGGCCTTTCCGTTACGGAGGCCTTTAAGAGATTAGAAGATATGGGGACAGATGTGGTAGGGCTCAATTGCCGGATGGGACCGCATCATATGATCCGGTCACTAGAAGGAGTTCCCCTTCCGGCCCGAGCCTATCTTTCGGCGTACCCAAACGCCAGCTTACCGAGCTACAATGACGGGCGGTTTCATTACTCATCCAATTCGGAGTATTTTCGAAAATCTGCGTCGGATCTGTGGGAGCAGGGGGTTCGCCTGTTTGGAGGGTGCTGCGGTACAACTCCGGAGCATATTAAAGCCATTGCCAGTGCGGTAAAAGGCAAGGATCCGTTAAAGGAGAAACAAATCAGTCCTATTGTGACGAAGATCGAAGTGGAAGTGGATGGGGAGGGGAAGCCATCAAAGGGAAACGTGCCTCTTCACGAGCTTCCATTTCAGCGAGAGTCCATTATCGTAGAGTTGGACCCGCCGAAGAATTTAATTACTGGAAAATTTTTAGAAGGGGCCAAGGCGTTGAAGGACGCGGGTGTGGATGCCATGACGATGGCAGACAATTCCCTGGCGTCACCGCGGGTATGTAATTTAAGCATGTCCATGCTCGTGAAGGAAAAGGTAGATGTTCCGTCCGTTGTTCATCTCACTTGCCGGGATCGAAATTTAATTGGTCTCCAATCCCATCTCATGGGGCTGTCGGCACTAGGATTAGAGAATATATTGGCGATCACAGGGGATCCGGCGAAGGTGGGGGATTTTCCGGGGGCCTCCTCCGTTTATGACCTGTCCTCCTTCGAACTAATTCAATTGATAAAACAGTGTAATGAAGGGCAGTCCTTCACGGGGAAATCCCTAGGGAGAAAAACAAATTTCACCGTGGGGGCAGCTTTTAATCCCAATGTGAAATATTTAGATAAAGCGGTGGAACGGCTGGAGAAAAAGATTGCCTGCGGGGCCGACTACTTTTTAACACAGCCAGTGTTTTCTGTAAAACAGATGGAAGAGATTTTTGACCAAACAAAGGACTTGAAGGCGCCCATTTATTTAGGCGTCATGCCACTCACTAGCCACCGCAATGCAGAGTTTTTGCACCATGAAGTCCCAGGCATTACCCTCACAGACGACATCCGTCAGGTGATGGAGCGTCATCAAGGGGATAAGGCCCAATCCAAAAGGGAAGGGATTGCCATTGCCAAAAATTTAATTGACGGAGCACTGAACTATTTTAAGGGGATTTATCTTGTTACACCATTTATGAATTATGAAATGACTGTGGAGTTAACGGAGTATATTCGGGAGAAAACGGGGACAAATGCTAACCAACAACTAGGAGAAAAAAGGAAGGTATCAGATGGCTATAACATTATTTGAGGAACAGCTGAAAAAGAAAATATTGATTTTCGACGGAGCCACAGGGACGATGTTTCAACAGGCAGGGCTCACTGCAGAGGATTTTGGCGGCGAGGAATACGAGGGCTGTAATGAATTTCTAAATATTACGGCCCCCCATATCGTGGAGGATATTCACCTGCAATATTTGGATGCAGGGGCCGATATGATTGAAACGAATACGTTCGGTGCTACGAGCATTGTTTTAGATGATTACGACCTTGGGCACCGTGCCGAGGAGATTAACTTTGTTTCTGCGCAAATCGCTCGGAAGGCAGCGGATAAGGTAGCTACTCCTGAATGGCCTCGCTTTGTGGCTGGATCCATGGGGCCAACGACGAAATCTTTGTCTGTTACTGGAGGTATTACCTTTGAAGGCTTAATAGAAACATATGTGGGCCAGGTCCGGGGCTTGCTCCTTGGAGGAGTGGACGTTCTTTTAGTGGAAACGTGCCAGGATATGCGGAATGTGAAGGCGGCCTTCATTGCCATCAAGCGGGTCTTTGAAGAGCAAGAGAAGGAATTGCCGATCATTGTATCTGGGACGATCGAGCCCATGGGAACCACATTGGCAGGGCAAAACATCGAGTCCTTCTATATTTCTTTAGAGCACATGAAGCCAGTTATGGTCGGTTTGAATTGTGCCACCGGTCCGGAGTTTATGCGTGATCATTTAAGGTCTTTGTCGGAGCTCGCCACAACGGCAGTAAGCTGTTACCCCAATGCTGGCCTTCCCGATGAAGAGGGGAATTACCATGAATCCCCCGATTCCTTGGCAAAAAAAGTAGCAGGATTCGCGGAAAAGGGCTGGCTTAACATGGTAGGGGGCTGCTGCGGCACAACGCCAGAGCATATCCGTTCTATTGCAAAAGCAGTGGCAGGTTTTGCCCCAAGGGAAATTCCTGCCGGCCATCCTCATGTAGTATCTGGGATTGAACCGTTAGTCTATGACGAAGGAATGCGCCCGTTGTTAGTAGGGGAGCGGACGAATGTTATTGGTTCCCGGAAGTTTAAAGGAATGATCGCGGAAGGGAAATACGAAGAGGCATCGGAAATTGCCCGGGCACAAGTGAAGGGTGGAGCCCATGTAATTGATATTTGTTTAGCGGATCCCGACCGTGATGAGTTAGAGGACATGGAGGCTTTCCTGAAGCAGGTGATTAATAAGGTGAAGGTTCCCCTGATGATTGACTCCACTGATGAAAAGGTGCTGGAACAGGCCCTTACGTATTGCCAAGGGAAGGCCATCATCAACTCTATTAATCTAGAGGACGGGGAAGAGCGCTTTGAAAAAGTTGTTCCCTTGGTGCATCGCTTCGGTGCTGCGGTAGTAGTTGGAACCATTGATGAGGAAGGAATGGCCACGACAGCGGAGCGGAAGTTGGCGGTGGCGAAGCGGTCGTATGATTTATTAGTAAATAAATACGGCTTGGAGCCTTCCGACATTATTTTTGACCCGTTAGTCTTTCCAGTAGGAACAGGGGATGAGCAGTATATTGGGGCCGCCAAGGAAACGGTGGAAAGTCTCCGCTTGATTAAGGAAGAGCTGCCAGAGTGCTTAACTATCCTTGGGGTGAGTAATGTCTCCTTCGGGTTGCCACCCGTGGGCCGGGAAATCGTCAATGCGGTGTATTTATACCACTGCACGAAAGCGGGCCTCGACTACGCCATCGTTAATACGGAAAAACTGGAGCGATTTGCTTCCATCCCGGAGGCAGAACGGGAGATGGCGGAGCGGTTATTATTTGAAACAACGGATGAGTCACTGGCTGAGCTTGTTCAGTTTTATCGGGGGAAAAAGTCCACGGATAAGGTGAAGCCTGTTTCGTCCATGAATCTTGAGGACCGCCTTGCCCACTATGTGGTGGAAGGGACGAAGGAAGGTTTGTTGCCGGACTTGGAGGAGGCACTGGGATCGTATCCAGATCCACTGGAAATCATTAACGGTCCTTTAATGAAGGGAATGGCAAAAGTAGGGGAGCTTTTTGACCAAAATCAACTGATTGTGGCAGAAGTGCTGCAGAGCGCCGAAGTGATGAAAACGGCCGTTGCCTTCCTGGAGCCTCACATGGAAACGAAGGATGAGAGTGGAAAAGGGAAGGTGTTGTTAGCAACCGTCAAAGGGGACGTCCACGATATTGGAAAAAATTTAGTGGAGATCATTTTAAGCAATAATGGCTTTAAGGTGGTAGATCTAGGAATTAAGGTAACGCCACAGCTTTTAATTGAAGCCATTCAGAAGGAGAAACCGGATATTATTGGACTGTCGGGACTGTTAGTAAAATCCGCCCAGCAAATGATGCTCACAGCCCAGGATTTACGGCAGTCGAACATTTCCATTCCTATTCTCGTAGGAGGCGCCGCCTTATCAAGGAAATTTACAGACACAAAAATTTCCCCAGAGTACACCGGTCCTGTTATTTACGCAAAGGATGCCATGGACGGGTTGAATATTGCCAATCGGTTGCGAAGCTCTAGCTTGGAGGAACGGGAGCAATTCGTTGTTCAATTGAGGGATAAGCAGGCTAAAAGGGCGGAAGCAGTTGGTGGGGCTTCTTCGGATGGAGGTTCTGGTACTGGTACAGGTTCGGGTTCGGGGGCTGCAGCCACTGAAACTGCAACTGCTACGGCGGTTCGGACACGATCGACGGCTGTTGCATCGGATGTGCCTGTTCATAAGCCAGCAGATTTGTCCCGTCACATCCTTCGGGATATCTCCCTGCCCCATGTTGCTTCCTATATAAACTGGCAAATGCTATTGGGGAAGCACCTCGGTCTTCAGGGGAAGGTGGAACAACGTTTACAGGATGGAGACGAGAAAGCTGTGCAGCTGAAGGAAGTAGTCGATGATCTTCTGCAGTTAGGGGTGAAGGAGAAGCTCCTCTCATTGAACGGCATCTATCAGTTTTTCCCAGCCCAGTCGGAGGGGAATGATATTATCATTTATGATCCTAAGGATGAGGGAAGGGTGTTGGAACGGTTTACCTTCCCGCGGCAAGGAAAAGCCCCTTATTTATGTTTAGCTGATTTTCTGAAATCAGTGGACAGTGGTGAAATGGATTATGTGGGCTTCTTGTCTGTCACTGCCGGCAAGGGTGTTCGGGATCTTGGGCAGCGGTGGAAAGAAGAAGGAGAGTATTTGAAGAGTCATGCCGTTCAGGCGCTAGCTTTGGAGTTGGCGGAAGCCAGTGCAGAATACGTCCACCATTTGATGCGAGACCAATGGGGGATTGCGGACCCTATCGATTTTTCCATGAAGGACCGATTCGCCGCTAAATATCAAGGGATCCGCGTATCGTACGGCTATCCCGCCTGTCCGGATTTAGAGGACCAAGGGAAGTTGTTTGGCTTGCTTCGGCCGGAGGACATTGGGGTGCAGCTGACAGAAGGTTTTATGATGGAACCGGAGGCGTCGGTCACCGCCATGGTATTCGCCCACCCGCAAGGAAGGTATTTTAGCGTTTAAGATGATTAAATGTGTACGGTGCATTTGAAAGCACCCTTCTTGGAACGTGATTTTACTACAATATGTCACGTTCCTCGGTGGAAGAACACGATTGTTCCCGAAAAGGGAGAGCCAGCAGGGTTTAGGTAACATTAAGGGTTGGAATGATCCCGAAAAGGAAGAGCCAGCTGGGTTTAGGTAACCTTAAGGGTAGAAATGATCCCGAAAAGGAAGAGCTAGCTGGGTTTAGGTAACATTAAGGGTAGAAATGATCCCGAAAAGAGAGAGCCAGCAAGAATTGGGTAACATTAAGGGTTGAAATGATCCCGAAAAGGGAGAGCCAGCAGGATTTAGGTAACATTAAGGGTAGAAATGATCCCGAAAAGAGAGAGCCAGCAAGAATTGGGTAACATTAAGGGTTGAAATGATCCCGAAAAGGGAGAGTCAGCAGGGTTTAGGTAACATTAAGGGTTGGAATGATCCCGAAAAGGGAGAGCCAGCAGGGTTTAGGTAACATTAAGGGTTGAAATGATCCCGAAAAGGGAGAGCAGCAAGGCATTGGGTAACATTAAGGGTAGAAATGATCCCGAAAAGGGAGAGTCGGCAGGATTTAGGTAACATTAAGGGTAAAAATGATCCCGAAAAGGGAGAGCAGCAAGGAATTGGGTAACAATTAAGGTTAGAACGGTATTGGGTCTATGAACGGTGTCTTATTCTTTAACCATTTCGATTTATAATTGGGGACTGCAAACTGCAGTCCCCTAATTTACTCTCGCATGTGCGATGCGGGAACAGCTTTTTACCGTTTGCAGTAGGGTACGATTTGCTTGCTCGTTTAAGTGTGTGGCCAGTAACCCTTCTTTATCAAAAAAATCAATGGCAGGATATTCGCCACAAATATCGACTCCGATGATGGACTTATGCTCTGAAAGACTTTGGAGTATTGATCGGAGGGTGGCGAGCTGCATTTTCCCGTGATCCCAATTGGTTTTTGCTGCCGTTTCATCAAGGACATCCTTGTCAATGCTTATGTAAATGTTGGCCGTTGGTATGAGTGATTGAATGTGGGAGAGAAGTTTAGTTTCCTTTTGAAAAAGAATGTGGTTGTGTGGAATAATGGAAATTTTGCTGCGAAGGTGTGCTGGGATTTGTTCTGTTGTGAAATCTGGTCGGATGCCTACAATAACGACCTTTTCCAGGTTGGGTAAGCTCTCGAGTGCGTGAAGTACCCACGAACCGCATGAGAGCAGCGGCATAAAGGATGGCTCCTGTAGGTCTGTATGGTTGTCTAAAAGGACTAATGTAAATGGCGAGTCAATTTCCTGAAGGAGCAGCAAACTGACATAATGGTAATTGCCGTTACCAATGAAGGTAATGCCTTTGTTGCGGCGGTGCTGCAGCCTCTCATAGATTTCTGCACGAGCTTCATTGGAACAATACCTGCTGGTGGACGGAATGTCCTCCATGGGAATCCATTCAAAGGTTGAGTCATGTAGAAATTTTTGCGATACATACGTGTGATCAAAGTCTAAAACAGTAACCTCATTATGTGTGATGCTCATGACAAGATTCACCCCTCCATTCAATTTTTGCTCGATGATTCTTTGAAAATAGGAATCTAATCTCCTGAAAAATCATTTGGGCGTGACAAGTTATGAAGTTGATCATGCTGCAAATTGAAAAGGCTTGTTATAAAAAAATATAGCGTTGAAGTAAATACATATGACCATGAGAAGTAAAATATGAAGTAAATAGAAGGTGTTCTATGAACCTATTATTATAATTTTAAACAATAGATTGGAGAGTTCAAGATTATTTGTAAATGGTAACAAAACTTTCGAAAATTAGTATGTGAGTCCGGTCTATTCTGGAGGTTTATTACAGTTAAAGGAGGAAGGAAGGCTGAAGTGTCAAAGGTAGGCAGAAGCGTTGACAGTTGAGCGAGCATGAAAGGTTAAAGTGTCAAAGGATGGCAGAAGTATTGACAGTTGAGCGAGCATGAAAGGTTGAAGTGTCAAAGGTAGACAGAAGTATTGACAGTTAAGCGAGCATGAAAGGCTGAAGTGTCAAAGCTTAGAAGAAGAATTGACACTTCAGCAAGCATAAAAGTCGAAGTGTCAAAGCTTACCAAAAGCATTAACAGTTGAATGAGAACCAAGGACTGTAGTGGCAACATTTTTTCAAACTAAATTATTTTTCCTATCCTATTGATCTCCAGCACGATGCAACTCTAATCCTAATGCATTTATTTTAGCCACCAGTAATTTGTTTGGTTCGGGGTCCACAATTTCTATCCTCGTGCCGGGATGTAAATTCTCCAAGTATTGATCGATTTCTTGGCGGTCCGCTTCATTGTAGGAATGCCCCACAATGATAAAGGTATCAAATTCACCTGCCGCCTCCTTGAAGGTAGCTATTCCTTCCTTCACCCACCGCAGTGAACGTTGATAATTTTCTTTGTGGGGAGGAATGATGTCTGCTTCAAAACGAGGCTCCAGCCATTCTTGCTTCGGAACCGTTTCTACTTTTCCTTCATCAAGCAACGCGGTCGTATACTCCCAACGCTCACTACTGCGATGGTCAGAGTCAATATCGAAGTCGATGGAGCCGTGGGGCTTCACGATGGGGACGCCAACCGGCTCCTCATCAGATCCAGTTCGGTAATACCGAACTCCAGCTACCTTTAATGATTTTTCCAACAGTAAGTCGTAATTAAAGGAAACGAACATTCCTAACTCATCTCGGTGCTCCCGAAACCACTTCGTCCAATGCCATTGGGAGATGTTGTGATGCTCCAATTGCAGCTGCAAAGTAGCGTAGGATAAGGAAAGAAACCGTCGCAATTGACAGTCTTTATCCCAATTATAAGAGGGACTGCCCATAAATTTTTCAATGGCCAGGTAATCGTTCTTCTCCCCCTTGGCCAAGGGAAACAGCTCTTCCCTAATGGCAGGTAATTTGGGAAGGAAATGACTGTAGGAGATTCCTTCATTTTCAAATTTAGACAATGGTTGAGATGGGTTTAAACCAACTTTTTCGCTAAAATCAATGGTGAACCCGTTACCAACGAGCATGCAAATATTTCCCATCCAAATCCCTCCTTTCATTCTAAAGTCCGTCCATACTTTACATGGTAAAGTATCAACATATGACTCACTTTTTAAACAGCAATGCTCCTGGCACTTCCTTTGTCGAAAATGAAAGAAAAGTATTCTAGTTCAAGTAGACCACTATCCTTTTTTTCGATAGAATAGAAGTATTGTAATTAAAGGAGAGAACGAGAATGCAGCAATCCAGACAGCTTAGAGGAATTATTATCATATCAACAATTGTTGCTATCATTTTTATACTAGTAATGATGTTTAAAATGAGGGATATCCTACACAGCACGAACGAAGCTGAAGATAATAGAACGATGGTCGCGATTATTACCTCCGATGAGGTGGTGGACCAAAGCTGGGGAAGTCTTGCCTATTTGGGCCAGTTAAAAATCGAGGAGCAGTTTCCCGTGATAGTGAGCTTTTCTAGTGAAAAAAATACGGAGGAACGGATGGAGATGGCAACTATGGAGGCTATCGATGCTGGGGCTGAGGTGATCATTGGTCACGGTCGAGAATTTTCTGGTGTGTTTACAGAAGTGGCTCCGTCCTACCCAGACATTCATTTCGTCACTATTCACGGTAACAGCGAACACCCGAATCAATCGGTTTATACGTACTGGCAAAATGAAATGGAGTATTTCCTCGGCTTGGCAGCGGCCCTAAAAACAGAAACGAATAAGGTTGGTGTACTTGACCCTATTCACCCGAGGGAGCAAGATCCCCAATTTGAAATAGGCTTACAGTTTTATAACCCTGATGCTTCCCTTTACTATAGTACTGTTGGGAGCAGGGAAGATGGGGAAAAAGCCGTGGAACTGTTTCAGGAGATGATCGACAATGGGGTTGACGTCATCTACACAAAGGGGAACGCGTACAATAGAGACGTCATTGAACATGCGAAAAAACATGGAATATATGTTATTGGTTATTTAGATGACCAGTCCTATATGGCGGAGAACCTCGTGTTAACCTCCATGTTAAATGATGTCTCCCAAGCCTATGTGGAGATTATGAATGATTTTTTCAGTGAAGCAGGTATACCTTCTGGAAAAAATATATTGGACGAGACACACGGAGTATATAGCTTAGCGCCATTTGGACCAATGTTTACTGAGGAAGAAAAAGAATTTATCCAAGGGGAAATGCAAAAATTTTCCCAAGGCAAATTAACCTTCCCCGAAACAAATTGAAGCAAACTGTTTTAGAAAATATAATGCTATTTTTTAAAAAGCTTGGAGAAGCGGAAGGCGTCCGCCTGAAGCCTATCCAAGCCAAATTATATCCTATAAATCTTGAATACACCGAAATAATAAAGGAGGAGAGGGTATGAAAAATTTTCTAAGAAACTTAACATTTCGAAGCAAGATCTTATCTGTCCTTCTCCTAGCTACGATACTTTTAAGTAGCTTCTCCCTCGTACTCATTACCTCTGTAGGGAAGATGAACGAGGTTAGTAATGAAATTATTTACAGCAATATTCCGGAATTAGTCTGGCTTTCCCATTGGGATGAGGACCTTAAGGCGAAGGAACAATTTGTGAATCGATCTATAAACAATGAATTTTGCTGTGACTTTATTGAAAACTATGAAGCTATCACAAGAAATTCTTTAACTGAGCTTTACGAGAAGTATGGGGAAGTCCCTCCTTCGTTAGAAAAAATCCAACGTGAAATAAACAGACTAGATTTTCTAATCATTAATAATGTACAGGGACTTCTTGATATGAATGATCAAGAAGCAGCAGCCCATTTTGTTAATAGGGAGTATATTCCCAATCTGCATCAAATAAAGGATGAAATGGGAGCTGTAAAAAATGGTGTTTTTGTGAGTCTGCATACCCATGCCGATTCCTTTACCGCGATTATTCGCGACGCATTGGGCATGCTATTGCTAGTTACCATATTGGTTATTGCCCTATCCATTTATTTTTCCTATCGAATTAGTGAGAATTTAACGTACCCAATAGAAAATATGGTGAAAAAGGTAGATCGTATTGCGAACGGGGATTATGGGTTAACGATTAAAGAAGCGTCACAGGTAGAATTAAATCTCTTAACGACCTCTATTAATGAAATGTCCGTCCGTTTAAAACAGTCCTTTCATACGATCATGAACGATAAAATGTATCGGGAGCAAATCTTAAATTCCATGCCTATAGGTATCGTCACCTATGATCAAGAAGGGACGGAGTTCTCCTTCAACACAGCGGCAAAAAATCTATTAGGGACGGAAAAAGCCGTTAAAGATTTACTTGAGAAGGGGGCTCCCCTTAAAGGGAATAATGTTTTCTGGGAGTATTTTCAATCCCAGGAAATCATGCAAAACGTGAAGGTTCCTTTTGTATACGGAGAAGAAAAGCGTGCACTTCTCCTTTCAAAATCAAAGTTATTGAACGAGCGTGGGGAAGTGATTGGGCGTATTTTGCAATTTATTGATATTACGGAAACAGAGGAGTTAGAACAGAAAATACATCAAAAGGACAAGCTTGCTCTCTTAGGGGAGTTGGCAGCGGGAGCCGCCCATGAAATTCGCAATCCATTAGCCGTTATTGACGGTTTCCTATCCTTAATGAATTATTCCTTTTCAGATAAGGAGAAGGATCAGTATCACCTCCCCCTTTTGAAAAAGGAGCTAGAACGAATTAACTCCATCATTGAGGAGATGCTCCTCCTTACGAAGCCAAGCGCACCGCATTTTAAAGAGGTTTATGTAGAAGATATCATAAATGACATCGTACCCCTTATGTCTGATTTGGTAGAGTACAAGGATATTTCTTTTCATGTTAACCTTCATCGAGAAGCATTGACTATCGATGAAAAACAGATGAAACAGGTCTTTCATAATTTAATACGCAATAGCGTGGAGGCTATGGAAGCAAAGGGAACGATCACCCTTACCTCTAAGGTGATTGGAGGATGGTATTTTATTTATTTGAAAGACGAAGGACCAGGCATCCCGGAGAGCGTGCAGTCCTCCATTTTCGACCCATTCTTAACATTAAAAGAGACGGGAACAGGATTAGGATTAACCATTGTTCAGCGAATTATAGAAAACCACAAAGGGAAAATCGAATTAAAAGCATCTTCACCGGAAGAGGGAACGACATTCGTCATCAGCCTTCCACGATCAACAGTAAAACCAGCAACCAAAGGAGCTTAGCCCGCCTGTAACGAGTTCGAGCGATAATCTATGCGAGTTAAACAACGTTTTCCATAATACAACTAAAGTACTATTAATCTATATCGTTGGGGCAATAGATTAGCGCTTTCCCCTGTTGCATAATAAAAGGGAACCTTTCATCCAGGGAAAGGTTCATCCCGACATTGGTTAGTGGAACCCCCATTAGACCAGTTCGGGATTTTTTTTCCTTTGAAAACCCACGATGGGAGTCTAACCTGAAAATACAAACTCCATGTTGCCGTTTGCCCTCTCAAAGGAGAGAAAGGCGGCGACTCCAGTGGGAAAAGCAATAGGCGAAGACACCGCAGGGTGCACTTCCCGAGGAGGCTGAGGCATTGCCCCGCGGAAAGCGTCCGCCTGAAACGGATTCGAGAGACAATGTACAATTTTCATTCTCCATGGTGCAAGCTTTCTATTGCATGAAGGTCTAACCTGAAATACAAATCAGGTTGTCATTCGCTACGGGCCACTCCCTTTCCGCGGACGACCTGTCAAGCCCCCACGGAATTTGCCCTGTGTGGTCTTGCCTGGCTCGTTCTCCCGCAGGAGTGTCGTGGACCTTCGCTCATTCCGGATAAATTAATTGTCATTTCCACATTTTTTTGCCACCATCAATAGGTTTACCATAGATTTCTAGTCAAATAAAATGGCAACTTTGTTTGTTTTTCTGTGGTTTACTAGTAAAATAAATATACGGAAAATTCAGTACAAATCAAATGGAGCGTAACCACCATGAATACTTCAAAACGAGAACAATTGGCAAAAGTTTATATGATGGGCCTTTCTATAGGAGGCTGGTGTGTGGTAGCGGGAAGCTTTTTTTATATGGAACTGCCTGCAACAAGTCAAATTCTTTTATACCTTATGCTTGTGGCATTTCTAGCGCTTACAGAGTATTTCCCCATTCCAGTGTGGAAGGGGAACAGTTCCATTAGTTTTCCAATCATCTACGCAATGGACCTTGTTTTCGGTCTGCCCGTGCTGCTCATGAGCTACGCGGTCATTGTTTTCCTTATTAACTATTTACATAGACGGCCAATAAGAATAATATTTTTTAACCCCGCACAGCTAGTGGTGAGCTATTTTCTAGCGAAAAACCTCACCGATTTTTTAACCAATGTTACAGCAAACTTTTCCCAGCCCGTTGGACATTTGCTTTTTGAACTGACGCTGCTCGTGTTTTTCTTCTATCTTATCAACAATATTATCGTGGATATCGTTTTATGGATTCGCCCGCAGCCCTATCGTCTCACCGTTTGGTTGCAAAAATGGGGATCGGAAGTTTTTAGCGCAGGCATTGCCTACTTTTACGTGGCGCTCATGATTTTTCTAGGGGCTCAAGGGAGGTCCCATCTCGATATATTCGCCGCCTTTTTCTTTTTCTCCCCATTAGTGGGCTTTTCTCTCCTGTCTTCTAGCATTGCAAGGTTGCGAAAGGAGAGAAATCGCCTGAAGGCCATGTTTGCCTTTACGAATGATCTCAACAAGACACTTCCTTCCCAGGAATGGATCTCTTCCTCCGCCCATCATTTGCAGGAGCTTCTGGATGTGCAGGCCATCATGCTACTCAGCCGCGACGGAGAATGGCAGCAGGAGTATAAGGAAGGCCTTGTCCTTGGGAAAAAAATAGATACGAGCCATCTGGAGCCATTAATGGAAACAGAACTCATTATGAATCGGCGAAAGAAATCAGGTCCCTTGGACACTTATTTTCACCCAAGTATTAACGCCTTGGTCTATGCTCCTCTGCTTCTAGACGAGGAGCCCGTTGGATTGCTTGTGGTTGGAAAAACCCGTACCTTCAGCTTTGACGATGAAGATGTGAGGTCGATTTCCACCCTCGCAAACCAGCTTGCTGTCGCTATTAAAACAAAGCTATTAATCTCTGAACAGAAGGAGAAAAGAGTGTTAGAAGAGCGGAATCGCATTGCTAGGGAGATTCACGATGGGGTAGCACAAACCCTTGCTGGAGCCGTCATGAACTTGGAAACGGCGCAAAAGAAGTTTTCCAAAAGCCCAAGTGATTCCTTGACTCTCGTTGAAAAAAGCTTAAGTGGACTCCGGAATGGGTTAAAGGAAATTCGCCAATCCATTTACGCCCTGCGGCCAAAGGGATCGGAAAGGGTAGGGCTGGAGCAAGCCATTAGAAAAAGAATTGAAATCATTCGACAAGCATCGTTAAACATTTCCTTTGAGGTCCGTGGAAAAATAAGGCTCCTCCCTGGTGAAGTGGAGAAGGTCATGTTTGAAACATTCCAAGAGAGTGTACAAAATACGATGAAACATGCGGAAGCTACGAAGGTGGATGTTTTATTAAGCTATCAAAGCAAACATGTGCTGTTAAAGGTGAAGGACAATGGTCGCGGTTTTTCCTTATATGATGCCCTGTTAAAGGCAAGGGAGGAACCCCATTTCGGCCTGTTGAGTATGAATGAAGAGGCAGAAAAGATTGATGCCTCTTTGCAGATCGACAGTAAACCTGGAGAAGGTACGGATATCATCTTGACGATACCACTGGAAAAAATAGAAGGGGATGATTTGGATGATTAAAATCATGCTAGTTGACGATCACGGCGTTTTACGGGACGGGCTGAAAAATATATTTGAGATGGAAGAGGATATGACTGTAGTGGGGGAGGCCGTGAGCGGTGCCGATGCCCGGAGGAAACTGAAGGATTCCAAGGCAGATATTATCGTTCTCGATATTAACCTCCCCGATGTAAATGGAGTGGATATGATTAAGGAGTTCAAGGAAAACAAGGAAGATATGAAAACCTTAATTTTGACGATGCACAGTCATAAAGAGTATTTTATGTCTGCCATCCGGGAAGGTGCCGATGGTTATTTATTGAAGGATTCCCCATCGGATCAAGTAGTGGAAGCAGTACGGACAATCATGCGAGGAGAATCGGTCATCCATCCAGTGATGACAAAAAAGCTCATTAGCTTCCACCATGAAGAAAATAACAAGGAAAAGGAAACGGTTTTGACAGAGAGGGAAAAGGAAGTCCTCGTCTGCCTTGTGGAGGGTCTCAGTAACAAGGAAATAGGGGAAAAACTATTTATCAGTGAAAAAACAGTAAAAATACATGTTAGTAAAATTTTTAAAAAATTAAAGGTGAAGTCCAGGTCCCAAGCAGTCATCCACGCCGTCCAGGAAAAGCTTGTGCCATTACCATAGATCCTGGTACCTTAAACAACCATTGTTGATAGATGTGTTTTGGGCTGTTCTCTAAAAATGTTGTTTTTAAGAGGATATAATTCGGCTTGGTTACGCTACAGGCGGATCAATACGCCTCAACGACAGAGCATAACTAGCAGAGGAAGAGACAGAGTCCTAGGACCATGTTTTTTCCTCTACAAGGAATAGCTTATGATGATTGGGATTTTTTATTAAAAAATACAAAAAACACCGCAAAATGCGGTGCAAAACGATTTTCATTCTATATTTGAATTTTACGTTTTTTGTGTGTTTTGCGATGGGAAACGGAACTTGTTAGCCATCACTCGCACCTTTTTTTAATTAATCATTTTCGTTCTGGCGTTTGATTTTTTTGTTTGCCAAATAGTAAAGGCAATGGACAATGCTGCAAGAATTAAAAAGGTTAATGAAATTGGTCTTGTCAAGAATAATGTCCAATCTGGATCAGACATAAATGCCCTTCTTAAATTTACTTCTGCTATAGGTCCTAAGATTACACCGATAATTGCAGGAGCTAAAGCAAAATCATACTTTGTAAAAAGATATCCAATTATCCCCATGATCAATAAGATGTATAAATCTGTCAAGCGGTTGTTTAACACGAACGTCCCAACTACACATAAGAATAAAATAATAGGGACTAACACATGTGTCGGGACAAGCGTTACTTTCATGAAGTAGCGAATTCCAAAAAATTGTGTAATTAACATCCAAAAGGAAGCAACGAAAAAGGCAAAAAAGATTCCACCTACTATATTAGGCTCATTAACAATTAATAAAGGTCCAGGGGAAATACCATGTACCATTAATGCGGAAAGCAATACGGCGGTAACTGCTGATCCTGGTATACCTAAAGCAACAGTTGGAATTAAATCTCCACCTACAGTAGAGTTATTTCCAGCTTCAGAGGCAATAACACCTTCTTCACAGCCAGTTCCGAATTTCTCTGGTTTCTTGGACCACTTTTTAGCTTGGTCATATGCAACAATATTAGCAATGCTTCCTCCTGCACCAGGAATTGCTCCGATTATGGAACCAATAGTGGAAGCCCCTATTAAGTTACCAGGCTTAGATAAAACAATACGCAATGTTTTTAATGGTTGAAGGACAAATTTCACACTTTCGAGCTTGTCCTTTTGCTTTTCAGCACTATCCTTCGTCAATTCTTTCTGTTCTAGTAATACTAGCAAGCGAGAAATGGCAAACATACCGATTAGGACGATTAAAAAAGGTATACCTGCTCTTAATGCTCGCAAATCAAAAGAAAAACGTGAGATTCCTGATATCGGATCCGCTCCAACGGTTGCAATTAACAGTCCGAATAGTCCTGCAATTAAACCTTTAATAATCGACTTCCCAGTCACACTAGCGATAATCGTTAATGAGGCAATAATAAGTGAAAACATTTCCCAAGGACCAAACATTAATGCAAACCTAGCTATTTGTGGTGCTATCGAAACTAATAAAAATAAACTAATAATAGAACTTAAAAATGAGGCCCAAATTCCGATAGAGAGTGCTTTACCTGGTTCTCCATTTTTAGCCATGGGATATGCGTCAAAGGTAGTGGCTATAGAGGAAGGGGTTCCCGGAATTCCTAGTAAGGCTGCACTTATAAGACCGCCTGACATACCACCAACAAATACACCGATCATTGCCGCTACACCTGCTATAGGGTCCATTCCAAAGGTAAGTGGTAATGTAAGTACAATCGCCATAGCTACTGTAAATCCAGGGATTAATCCTGCTAAAACTCCTACAATAACCCCTAAGAAAATAATAATTAATATTCTAAGTTGAAATATTTCCGAAAATCCTAGAATTAATAAATCAAACATGGTAATAACCTCCTTTCCTAGTTTCTAGAACAATACCCCTGTCGGGAATCTGACATGTAGTACATTTTGAAAGAATGCATAAACACTAAACGTAATAATCACAGACACAAGTGAAATAATCAACAGGTCTTTTTTTGATTTTGGACCAATTACGTACCCGGTTACAATAATGAATAGGATGGTTGTTACAATAAATCCTATATATTGCATAAGGAAGATATATCCTAAAAGACTGAACAAGGTAAAAAAAACTAGCTTGTATTCTTTTATTAATTTTTTCACGTACACTTTGACATCTACTTTTTCCAATTCGGCACGTTTACTAAGTAATTCCTTTACTTTTGAGATTACTAAGATGAGTGATAGAAACGCTAGTAATATGGCAATTAGCTTTGGAAATGACCCTGCATTTAAATGGACTTCATTAAAATAGGGAAAATCTCCAGATTGAAAGTAAATAATAATGCATAATATGATAATAACAATCCCAATAAGTATCTCTCCCATGTTTATCCTCCTTTCAGTAAGGCGCTCTTAAAGGAAAAAAAGGGGCCAGGTCTTGACCCCTTTAATGAAATAAAGCTAGTAGCTTTATTCTGAAATTTCTTGAATAATTTCTTTGATAATTGCATTTTGTCTATCTAAGTGCTCTTTATAAGCTTCAGGTCCCATAAAACTTACGGAAGCTCCAACATTTCCAATTGCTTCAAGGAATTCTGGGTTATTGGCAGCTTCTTCAAAAACTTTCCCTAATTTCTCGATAATTTCTTGTGGTGTACCTTTTGGAGCAACATATCCTCTGTGAAGACCAAGTGTAATATCATAGCCATTTTCTACAAATGTAGGTAAATCAGGTGCAATCTCAACTCTTTCTTCTGTACCAATTGCAATAAATTTCATATGACCTGCTTCAACAAAATCACTAGCAGACGCATAGTCAACGATAGCTGCATCAATATGGCCACCGGCAAGTGCTTGAATTGCTTCACCCAATCCTTCATAACCAACAAGATTATAATTAATGCCTAGTGCTTGTCCCATTTGCTCGACCC
Source organism: Evansella vedderi (assembly GCF_030813435.1). Taxonomy (GTDB): domain Bacteria; phylum Bacillota; class Bacilli; order Bacillales; family Salisediminibacteriaceae; genus Evansella; species Evansella vedderi. Next base: position 67,006 of record NZ_JAUSUG010000018.1, read on the forward strand.
AAACACGAGGGATACCTGCAACAGTTCCACCAAATCGAACTTCTTCCGTCTGACCATATTCAACAAATTCTTCTAATGTATTGATATTAAGATGGCTAGCTACAGCTAAAATTTGATCGGTAGAGGACATAGCTGCAATTGGTTCGAAGCTGTCATAATTAATTGGTGTAATACCAGAGTGGTGTGCAACAATTAGTCCTTCATGAATTTGTCCGAGTGTGTATCCATCTGCTGTTTTCTCTTCAAGTTCTTCTAGACCAACTGTTCCCCCAACTCCAGGAAGGTTAATAGGAACAATATTACTTTCAAGGTGGTTTTGTACATGTTCAATTACAATTCTTCCTTCGATATCACTTCCGCCACCTGGTGCCCACGGAATAATCATTTCAATCTCTTTTGTTGGAAAATCATCAATGGATGCTTCTGAATTGTTACAAGCAACTAAGGATAATCCAATTAGTGAAGCAACAGATACTTTTGTGGCAGTTTTTATAAGTTTTTTAATCATTATTATTTCCCCTTTTTAGTAAATGTATATTTTTATAGGAAATTACCATTCGGTAATAAATCCACTTTGTTAATTTACAAACTTTTCCGATAATTTGTTGCGTTTAGTTCTTGGTAAGTAAAACATGGTGTTTTATTCCATTTCCTAATAATTGATCAAAAAAGTTCGTCTCTTTCTTAATGGCTATCCAGAAAATACGCATTAGCTATAGGCCGTGATTGAATAGGATAGAAAAATATAGTGTTTGTTAATCATTTGCTTCAGTCCACTTCGTTTTCTGCGGATATAGATTGGAATTAATAAATAATTAATTCGGTTTATAAATATAAAATATGTTTTTATCAGTATAATCCAATCCGAATTTTCAGTCAATATGAAATTTGTCAAAAATTCTTTCTAAAAGATATAAAAATTTATTAATAGGTTACAATATGTTTTATTTTATAATTCAAATAAACCATAATGCGTAACTCTAATAACTTATCTTTTTTTGAAAAATAAAGGAGAATTTATATTCTAGAATATTATTATCTTTATAATCAAGTAATAATTAAGCTCCAAGAAATATTGCCCCATATAGTAATGCACCGACAATAACGATGGATGGATGAACGTTCATTTTTTCTAATAGCATTAAGCTCACAATAGCGATAATAATAGTTTGAATGAGTCCCGTAGTATACCAAGAGGTAGAGAAAAATTGAAATGCAAGTACTCCTAATAATACAGCTATCGTTGGTTTAATTAGGGCGGTCATTCTCTTCACTCTAGGTGAGTCTTTAAATTTATATAATAGACCTAATAAAAACAACATGGCGATTAAAGAAGGAGCAACCGTTGCAAATAGAGCTACAAAAGATCCGAAAGCACCTCCAACTTCATAGCCAATATAGCCAGCCATTTTCGTAGCAATAGGTCCTGGGAGTGCATTTGCAATGGCTAATAGTTCCCCAAATTCTTCAACAGTTACCCATTCATATCGGTCAACTACTTCTGCTTGAATGAGTGGAATAGAAGCTGGTCCGCCACCGTAGCCCACAATTCCTGGTATGAAAAATGCAATGAAAATTTCAATGTAAAGCATTGTTTTACCTCCTAACTAGGTACTTTTTGTTTCTTTTCTTCGGATTTTATCGAATCTTTTTTCTTTGCTTCTCCCTTTGTAAGGTCGTAGATAATGAGGATTCCAATAACAATTGCTGGATGAATATTTAATAAAGAATAAGCAATGATACTGATGACTGTTAATAAAATTGTTTGAATCGAACCAAGCCCTTTTTTTGATTGTTTCAAAAACTGATAACATAAGACGATCATCATTATACCAACAACTGGTGTAATGGCTTGTGTCATGCCGATTACTATTCTTGAATCACGATAGGTTGATAAAATTCCAATTAATCCTATTAAAAAAAACACTGTTGGCAATATGGTTGCCAAAATGGCATTAACTAGTCCAAGCCATCCGCCGACCCTGTAGCCAATATAACCAGCCATTTTCGTAGCAATAGGACCTGGTAATGTATTCCCTAATGCAAGCACATCGGCAAATTCTTCATCGTTCATCCACTTAAACTGTTGTACAACTTCTTTATGAACTAATGGAATGGTTGACGGGCCACCTCCAAATCCGAGTATTCCAGATCGAAAAAAAGCAATAAAGATATTCCTCTGAGTTTTCCAAACCAAACTCACACACTCCCCTCTTACTAAATGTAATGAAAAATATAATAATAATATATTTATGATTGTATATAATCATGTTTGAATTTACAAATGAAATTTATTTTTGTTTTTATATTTCCTTTTGTAAAAGAGTAGAAAAAGAATCATATTTCTAATAATAAGGCTCTGTTAAAGGTCATTGTTGATTTTTAAACAAGGTTGATTGTAGCGAGCGTCCTGAAGCGAAAATCAACATCAAAGTTTAACAGAGCCAATAATAAAGATAACTTTTAGACTTAAATGATGTTTTACTTTTTTAGTAGGATAAAATTGGTTATAATTAAATTTAAATTCTATTTTATAAGTGGTGAATCTAATGGCAATTGATCAGACAGACAAGAAAATTCTTCAATTATTAATAGACAATGGCCGGATGTCATATGTGGATATTGCAAAAGAGCTTGGTTTATCCCGTGTGGCCATTCGCGAACGTATCAATCAGTTGATAGAAGAAGACGTAATTGAAAAATTTAGTGTTGTCGTTAACTCTGATAAAGTTGGAAAAAAAGTATCCGCTTTTTTTGAGGTCGACTGCGAACCTAAATCATTAGTCTCCGTGGCAGAAACCTTAGTGGAAAATCCTAGAGTAGCCAGCTGTTATCAAATGACTGGACCAAGTACACTACATATGCATGTTCTTGTTGAAGATTTCGAGGAATTAGAGTATTTTATTAACGAAGAGCTGTATGCTTTAAAAGGGATTACTCGAGTGGAAAGTCATATTCTCCTTCGGCGTTTTAAAAGTAGAAGTGGACTTAAACTATAAGGTCTGTTCAAAAAGAGGATGTTTCTCCCCCTTTGAACAGACCTTTTATAAGAAAACTTTGTTTTGGTACATAGTTGATTTTCAACTGAGTTGATTGGAGCGTAAGGCACGAGACTCCTGCGGGAAAAGCAACAGCTGAAGACACCGCAGGGTGGGTTTCCCGAGGAGGCTGAAGCGTTGCCCGCGGAAAGCGAGTGTCTGGAGCGTAAATCAACTTCCAATATTAGTATTAGTAAAACAAGTTTTCATTTATCGTGGTGTCTGTAAAGACATGGAAGATTTGACCACTCACTATAGAGGATGACTTAGAAGGTAAACGACCTTTTGAGTCATCATCAACATTAAGTGTATTTACAAAAATCAATTATCTTCGACTTACCATGCAGCGACTTCTCCGTCGGTGCGTGGTTCTGTAGCACCACAAAGGACTCCTGTTTTATTATTTCTCCAAATAATTTGGCCGCGACCAAAGCCACCCTCGTCTAGATTTCTCACTATATTATGTCCTTTTCTTTCCAATGCCCTTGCAATATGATCTGGGAAGTGAGGCTCAACAACCACTGTTTTCCCTTCCGTCCATAACCAACGTGGAGCATCCAAGGCTGCCTGTGGATTTAAATGAAAATCAATGGTATTCATTATTACTTGTACATGACCTTGAGGCTGCATAAAGCCGCCCATTACACCGAATGGTCCAATTGGCTCATTATCCTTTGTAAGGAAACCAGGAATAATCGTATGATAAGTCTTTTTCCCAGGCTCAAGATAATTGTCGTGCGTTGGGTCAAGTGAAAAGTTATTACCACGATTTTGAAGGGAGATCCCTGTATTAGGAATAACAATTCCTGAGCCAAAGCCCATATAATTACTTTGAATAAATGAAACCATATTTCCTTCACCATCGGCAGTGGAAAGATAAACCGTTCCACCTTTTGGCGGGATCCCAGGCTCTGGAGTAAGTGCCGTTTCACTAATTAGTGCACGACGAGTTTGAGCATAATCTTCAGATAAAATATCATCTACAGATACAGACATAGAGCTTGGTTGGGTAATATATTTTAGCCCATCTGTAAATGCTAGTTTCATTGCTTCAATTTGCTTATGGTATGTCTCAACCTCATCTTTGCTATTGAAGGTAAACCCTTTAAGTATATTCAATGCCTGTAACGCGATTAAACCTTGTCCATTCGGAGGGATTTCCCAAACGTTATAGCCACGGTAATTCACATTGATTGGTTTTACCCATTCTGGAGTATAGGCAGCCAAATCACTTTTTCGAATGAGACCGCCATACTCTTTTGAAAAGGCATCTATTTTATCGGCAAGTTCTCCTTTATAAAAGGCTTCCCCATTCGTTTCTGCGATGAGACGCAATGTATCTGCATGTCCTTGAGATTTCCACACATCGCCAGCTTTTGGAACTTTGCCCTCTGGAATAAAGGTGTCAAACCAAGAAGTAAACTCTTCTCCTTTTAGTACTTTGGAAAACTGTTCATACGCTTTTTTCCAATACTTGGCAAGGGTTGGGGAAAGGGGATATCCATTTTCAGCGTATTCAATAGCTGGAGCTAATACTTGTGTTAATGGGAGCTTTCCAAATTTTTTCGATAGTTCAGCCCATGCCCCAGGAGCTCCTGGCACCGTTACTGGAATTAATCCATATTTAGGCATTTCTTTTGTAAACCCTGCTTCATTTACTGCTTCAACGGTTAACTTTTCAGGAGCTTGTCCACTAGCATTTAATCCATGAAGCTCTCCTTTTACCCATACTAATGCAAATGCATCAGAACCAATTCCATTGGATGTTGGTTCTACTACTGTTAAGCATGCCGCTGTTGCAATCGCTGCATCAATAGCATTTCCGCCTTCTTTTAGTATTTGCAAACCAGCTTGAGCAGCTAATGGTTGAGAGGTTGCTACCATTCCCTTTTGACCATAAACAACATTCCGCTGAGAAGCATATGGGTAATAAAGTGAATCATTATTTAACAAATCAATCGCCTCCATAATTAAGTTATATTTTTAAATGTAAGTAAAAATGCATAATTACTTCCCTTTTAAGTGATAATAAGAAATAAATACATACATTTTGTATTGTTTTATTATAATTTATTATCTTTTTGTCGTCTAGTTAATTAACGTTATTTTGAGAATATTCATAAAAGACGTGTGAATTATAGTTAAGCCTATTTTTGGTCGAATTGAACTCAAACGAAGATATTATAAAGATCGAACAATAAGAGTAATGGCCTATATACGAAGAGCCAGGAGAAAAACGAAAAGGGTAGATAGATTAAGATAGCTAGTGTTCATCAAGGGTGGGAAGTCAATGGAAAACCGAAAAAAATGCCCACTAATGATTGACACAAACTCCAGTTTTTTATTTGTTGATTTTTCCGTAAATATCATGTACGATAAAAATAATTAAATATTTGCATCTATGTTACTGATCAGATCAGGCATGGTGGTATATGTGAGAGAAGGAGTAGTGTATTCTCTTGTGTACCCCCATGCCTTTTTGTATTGTCGAAAGAAGATGACTTGCTTCCTCAAATTTTAGACTAGTGGGCTCATAGTAAATCCCATTAGGCATCTACTTTTTTTGTGGACATATGAAATTAACACACCATCCTAAGGGGGGAATAAGAAGGTAAACATGACGATTTTACTGTTAAACTCTGCAAAGTGTATAAGACCATTTTTTATAAAAAATAATAGGTTCAAGTCGAATTAATAAGTCTTATTTATACAACGATTTTAAAGAAGTTAAAAGGACAGGTGAAACAACTTATGTTAAATAAGCTCTTTAAAAAAGCAAAGTTATTGAAAATATATGCCCCAATCAATGGGGAAATCGTTCCGTTGGAAAGCGTTCCTGACCCTGTATTCAGTCAAAAAATGATGGGAGAAGGAGTTGCGATCATCCCAAATAATGGTAACGTTTCTTCACCGGTTGAAGGAGAGGTTGTACAAGTAGCACCTACGAAGCATGCGGTGGGATTGCGGGCCGAAGATGGCACAGAAGTTTTAATTCATGTTGGTTTAGAAACGGTTGAATTAAAAGGAAACGGCTTTTCCTTAAATGTCAATGTGGGAGATAAGGTGTCAGTTGGGGATTCGCTTATGGAAGTTGACTTAAACTATATCCGGGAGAATGCGGAAAATATCATCACTCCGATTGTAATTACAAACAGTCAGGAAAGTGGGAAATCCTATGAAATAACTAATGAGAAAAGTGCTGCAGCTGGGGAAACCATAATTATCTCCTCAGGGAAGTAAGTAGTTAGTCACTATAACTACTAGATAAGGACGTGACTTTCTTATGAAGATAACAAAAATCTTAAATAATAATGCTGTTATTATTAAGGACGATGACCAGGAGAAAATCGCTATAGGGACCGGTGTCGGCTTTAATAAGAAGAAAAACGACATCGTTAATGTCAATAAAATAGATAAGATATTCGTATTAAGGGAGCATGAGCAATTACAGCAACTATTGCTTCGTATTCCGGAAGAACATTTTACACTTTCAAAGGAAATCATTTCCTATGCGGAAAAGCAGCTTGGAACAACACTGAACGACCGGATCCTATTAGTTTTAACAGATCACCTCTCATTTGCGATTGAGAGGGAAAAAGATGGGATTCAATTAAAAAATAAGTTACTGCAAGAAATAAAAATACTTTACAACCAGGAATTTCAAATTGGATTATGGGCGATCGAAGAGATCAAAAAGAAATTTGATATTGAAATGCCTGTTGATGAGGCTGCTTTTATTGCACTTCATATCCATACCATGAAAATGAAAGGGGGTGATTTACGGAGAACGGTCAGGCAGACAACGATTATAAGGGATATGGTAGAAACAATTAAGAGATTTTTAAACATTACGATTAATGAAGTCGATCTTTCTTACGAGCGCTTAATTACACACCTTCGCTTTTCGCTGACGAGAGCAGAACATTTTGAGACTCATTCCATGGATGAGGAAATGCTTGAAATGATTAAAAGGAAGTTTTCACTTTCTTTCCGCTGTGCTCAGGAAGTGGCAAGGGAGTTGTCTTCCAGCTATGGTATTGATCTGCCAGAAGAAGAGTTAGGCTATATTACACTTCATATTGAACGTTTGAGAAAATTTTAAATTTTGAAAAGGTTACCAACTTATTATTCTTGCTGCACAGTTCAATCATTTTTATTTAAATTGGTAGCGGATTCAAACAGGAATGATATATATAGTACTTTGTGTTTGACTGTATGATGTGTATCGAAAATATACTTTTCACTTAGAGGTTTCGACGTTCATTAGTAAAAAATCAGGAGGTTATTCAAAATGATGAAATATGTACAACGACTAGGTCGTTCCTTAATGCTTCCGGTAGCAGTTTTACCAGCAGCGGCCATTTTAATGGGGATCGGTTATTGGATCGATCCTACCGGATGGGGTGCTGATAATGCAATCGCTGCATTCTTAATAAGTGCAGGGGCTTCTATTATTGACCATATACCAATTTTATTTGCAGTTGGTGTAGCGTTAGGGATGTCAAAAGACAAGGACGGTTCCGCTGCATTGAGTGGTTTGGTGGCTTACCTTGTTATTACCACTCTATTATCAACCGATACGGTCGCAATGCTTCAAGGTACTGATCCTGAAAGCGTTAACATCGGATTTGGACAAATTGAGAACGCTTTTGTGGGTATTATTTCAGGTATTATCGCGTCTATGAACTACAACCGATTTAGTCATGTGAAGTTACCGGATGCGTTAGCATTCTTTAGTGGAAAACGTTTAGTTCCAATCATGTCAGCTGTTTCCATGCTGCTTATTTCAGCGGCTATGTTCTTTATCTGGCCAGTAGTTTATTCCGGATTAGTGGCATTTGGTACGTCCATTAGTAATCTAGGGGCAGCTGGTGCTGGATTGTATGGATTCTTTAACCGAATTTTAATTCCTACAGGTTTACACCATGCATTAAACGCTGTGTTCTGGTTTGATGTTGCAGGTATAAATGATATTGGTAAATTCTGGTCCGGACAAGGGGAAGTCGGTATTACTGGTAGGTACCAAGCCGGGTTCTTCCCGATCATGATGTTTGGACTTCCGGCAGCTGGTTTAGCAATGTATCATGCAGCTAAAACGCAGAAGAAAAAAGAAGTCGCATCATTAATGATGGCAGCAGGTTTCGCAGCATTTTTCACCGGTGTTACGGAGCCACTCGAATTTTCATTCATGTTTGTTGCTCCATTACTTTATGTTGTTCACGCAGTATTAACTGGACTTTCCTTGGCAATAGCTGCAACATTCCAGTGGACCGCTGGGTTTGGATTTAGTGCGGGTCTTGTCGACTTTGTATTAAGCTTTAACTTACCGATGGCGAATCAGCCGTATATGTTAATTATTCAGGGGTTAGTATTTGCGGTTATTTACTATTTTCTTTTCCGTTTTATCATTGCGAAGTTTAACTTAATGACGCCGGGACGTGAAGAAGATAAAGGTGGTGTTAGTGTAGAAACAGCCCCTGTAAAAGATAAGTTTGCGGATATGGCAGCTAAAATCTACGAAGGTCTTGGTGGAGATGACAATGTCGTTTCTGTTGATAATTGTGTTACTCGCTTACGTGTTGATGTGAAAGATATGGATGCTGTCGATCAGGATAAGATTAAAGCCACAGGTGTACCGGGAATCAAAATTGTCGGAAGCCAAAGCATTCAAGTTGTTGTCGGTACAAATGTACAGTTTGTTGCAGATGAAGTGGAGAAAATCCGAAACAACAAATAAAATGCTGCTGGGTTCATGTAATCTTGGTAAGAGGCAGTTGCAGTATGCAAAGGAAAAAGGTGCCTTTGTCATTGGAATTACGTCTCTTGAGTATTCACGAAGTCAACCTTCTAGACACAAAAGTGGAAAACACTTATATAGCTCGGTAGACATAGTAATTAACAACTTCTCCGTTAAAGGGGATGCCGTTCTTTCTTACGAAAAAGTAAAAGAGCCATTTGCACCGACATCCACCGTAATAGGTGCAACAATCCTTAATAGTATATTTGCGGAATCTATTAAGTTAATGACCGATCAGGAATTTGATCCACCGGTATTTTTGAGTGGAAATATGGAAGGATCTGACAGACATAATGAAGCATTAATTGAAAAGTATCATAAACGAATTCCTTTATTATCATTAAATGCGGAATAGTATAATATAGTAGCTACTGAAAAATTTAATAATGGTATTGGAGTCCACAGAATAATAGCTTCCTATACCAGGAAACAAGCAAACATGAAAAAAGGCATGAAGAACGGAACTCTTCGTGCCTTTTTACAATATGAATACGTCCATTCTTTTTTCAACGTCTACTACTTTCGTATTAGTTGAAAATACAACTTCCGGGCATAAGATTATACCTTCTGTTGAATAGAGAGTCCTACAATTACTTGGGATAATAAAGGTAATTGTTGAAATATTCAAATATGGGGGAGAGGTATGATGAAGAAGGTAGTTACGTTATTTTTAGCGATTGTGCTCGTATTTTCCTTGTTTTATCCTGCTGGGGTGATGAAGGGAACAGCAGAAGAGAAAAGTTTACTAGTTACTTTGGATGAGCAATTAACGGATATTTTAGCTACGGCTGCGACCAATCCGTTAGAAGTTGTTGTTACATTTACGGGAGATGGTGCTCCTACAGACGACAACATGAATCTACTAAAAAGTGTAGGAATTGATGTAGGAGTATCCTTTCAGAACTTCCCCATTGCAGGTGTCATTGCAACACCTGATCAAATCATTACCTTAACGGAATCGGATCAAATTCGATCCATTTACTTAAATCAAACCATTAGCTATGAAAATCATGTATCAACGGCTATCACAGGAGTAGATAGGGTTCGTACAGATGATGGATTCCGAAAAGCCAACGGCGGACTCCCTGTATCGGGGAAAGGTGTTGGTGTGGTGGTGAACGACAGTGGAGTGGACGGGACCCATGACGACCATAAATTAGGGGAAAACCTTGTCCAAAACGTTATGGCTGCAACGAATTTAAATGCATTAAGTGACTTACTCCCAATCACGTATGTGGAGAACGTTCCAAATACGGATTCCGATTCTGGACATGGTACCCATGTAGCCGGTACTGTCGGTGGAACGGGAGCAAAATCTGGTGGGAAATATGAAGGGGTAGCCCCTGGTGCAGATTTAATTGGTTATGGATCTGGAGCGGGTGTTGCTATTTTAGATACCATTGGTGGATTTGATTATGCTTTAACCCATCAGCATCGATATGGCATTCGTGTCATTACAAATTCATGGGGTACCACGGGAGACACGGGAAGTGACTTTAATCCAGATAACCCAATTAATGTGGCAACGAAAAAACTTTTTGACAGAGGAATTGTAACAATTTTTTCCGCTGGGAACTCAGGGCCTGGAGAATCTAGTATTACTGGAAACTATAAAAAGGCCCCGTGGGTCATTACGGTAGCTGCAGGAACAAAGGATGGGAAGTTAGCTAATTTCTCTTCAAGAGGTGTGGATGGAAAAGGTGGAACAGTAGTGGTCGATGGGGAAGAGTGGACGTGGGAGGACCGCCCAACAGTGACAGCTCCTGGAGTCAATATTATTTCTACTCGTACCCTTAACCCGTTAGATGCCTTATCGTTAGATAGGGATGCAGAACATATTGAATTGGCTTATTTACCTTATTACTCCATGAAGAGTGGAACATCCATGGCAGCGCCTCACGTGGCAGGAATTGTGGCATTAATGCTAGAAGCAGATCCAACTTTATCCCCTTTAGAGGTTAAAGAGATTATCCAAGCGACGGCTACAAACATGCCTGGTTATGAAGCATGGGAAGTTGGAGCAGGATACGTGAATGCTTATGCTGCTGTGGACCATATTTTTAATGGTACAGAATATGGCGCAACCTTAAATATGAACCGTGAATTTCACGCAAATGCAGAGGTAGAAGTGGAAAGAAAACCTGTTACGATCAATTATAGTCCTTTATCTTTAACTGGAAACTCTTATAAGTTCGAGGTGGAAGAGGGGTTAACGGAGCTTTTAGCAAGAATTAATGCCTATGGTGTAATAGGTTTAACAGGTAACCCAGTAAATCTAATATTAGTAGATCCAGATGGGAACGAATATCGATCTGGGATAAGTGCTTTGTTTACCTTGTTTACGGATCGGACGGTGCAAGTGTTATCTCCTCAGCCTGGAACGTGGGAGATGAAAATAGAAGGACTTTACGGTCTTGCTTCTCCGGAATCCATTAATGGAGAATTGACCTTTAAAACAGCTGGAAATTATACAGGACTAGATGATATTGCCGGACATGAAGCAGAGGATGCCATTCGAGTGGCGGTATTCCATCGACTTGTGGACAGCTTTAATGACAATCATTTCCGCCCAGACCATCGATTGACTAGGAAGGACTTAGCGAAGTATTTAACGATGGGTGCAGGGATTCGTCAAGCATCCGGGGGAAGCATACAGGATGCCCGTGGTGAATTTGCTCCTTATATTCATTCGGTAGTGGCCGACGGAGGAGCTTTGCGTGATGTTCATCAAGTACAAGATGGTGTTATGCTTCTTCGTGATAACGGCAAGTTCCGGCCTAACCAAGAGGTTACAAGAGAAGAACTGGCCTATAGCCTCGTTCAAAGCTTAGGGCTTCAGAAGGAAGCCCGGGAGCACACTGGTGATGTAACGGTTGTCTATAATGGAGAGCGTGTGAAATTGAAGGATTCAGATGACATCTCCTCGGAGTTTAGGGGATATGTGCAGCTGGCGTTAGATTTAAATATTATGAATGCCCAATTTAGCGTAACCCAAGGTCGCTTTGATTTAACACCGACTATTGAGGCTGTTTTCGAACCAGGTGAAACGATGACCCGTGCTGACTATGCGGTAGGAATTACAAGATTTTATGGAGCGTTTTTAGATTAATAGAAAAGAACGAGTTAGTTTTTCGGATGGTGCGGTAAAGCGTGCACCATCCGTTTTTGTCTGGTTTCATAAAGCGTTCATGGAACGCGTAACGAAACGGAAGCATGCCTTACCTGTCTCATAAAGCGTTCATGGAACGCGTAACGAAACGGAAGCTTGCCTTACCTGTCTCATAAAGCGTTCATGAAACGCGTAACGAACTGGAAATGCCACTTACCTGTTTCATAAAGCGTTCATGAAACGAGTAACGAAAAGGAAACGCCACTTACCTGCCTCATAAAGCGTTCATGGAACGCGTAACGAACTGGAAATGCCACTTACCTGTTTCATAAAGCGTTCATGGAACGCGTAACGAACTGGAAATGCCACTTACCTGTTTCATAAAGCGTTCATGAAACGCGTAACGAAAAGGAAACGCCACTTACCTGCCTCATAAAGCGTTCATGGAACGCGTAACGAACTGGAAATGCCACTTACCTGTCTCATAAAGCGTTCATGGAACGCGTAACGAACTGGAAATGCCACTTACCTGTCTCATAAAGCGTTCATGGAACGCGTAACGAAATGGGAAAACAACGAAATATTTTCCAGAAATGAACTAATACAAAAGGTACACCACCTACTACTTTAGTACACCCCCAGGTTAGTACCTCCAGACCCCATATTTATACCCTTTGCTCAATTGTTCCACCCCACAAAACAAAGGAAAATAGAGTTAGAAAACCAGCTAGTTTTTACAAAAACAACAACAATCAACAAAAGGAGTGGGTTATTAGTGAAACGTGTATTTATTGGGTTTCTTGCTGTGTTATTGATGGTACCGTATTTATTCACACAACCAGGCAATTCACAAGCGAGATTACTAGACAAAGTCTCCCTTGATCCTTTATTGGAGGAGACATTGAAAACTGTTTCCTCGAGTACTAGTCTCGAGGTCATCGTTACTTTCAAAGGGGACGGTCCGCCGACAGAAAACCAAATCAATTTATTAGAGGATTTAGGTATCTCTACCGGACTTTCCATGGAAAGCTTGCCAATTGCCGGTGTGGTTGCAACGAAATCACAAATTGAAAAGCTGCAGCAAAGTGATGAGGTCCTTTCTGTTTATAAAAACACTCCCCTAGAACTCCTGAACCAAGATTCAACGGAACTTACAGGAGTGCAAAAGGTTCGTACGGATGACGACTTCCGTAGAGCGAATGGGGGTCTGCCTGTTTCCGGAAAAGGCATCGGTGTTGTCGTGAACGACAGTGGTGTAGATGGGACGCACAATGACCACAAATTCGGGGAAAACCTTGTGCAAAATGTCCTTGCCACAACGAATCTTAATGCAGTTTCATCTCTGCTCCCAGTGACCTACACAGAAAACGTCATTAACACGGACACGAACTCTGGTCACGGTACGCATGTTGCCGGTACGATCGGGGGAACGGGTGCACAATCTGGAGGGAAATACGAAGGTGTTGCTCCTGGAGCAGACCTTATTGGCTACGGTTCCGGTGGTGTGCTCCTCATTCTCGATGGGATTGGCGGCTTTGACTATGCCATTACGAACCAAGCTAAATATGGTATTCGCGTCATTAACAATTCATGGGGATCTTCAGGAAGCTTTGATCCGTATCACCCTATCAATGTAGCTAGTAAGAAGGCGTATGACCGGGGAATTGTTACTGTTTTTGCGGCCGGAAATAGTGGGCCAGGGGAAAACACACACAATCCATATGCAAAGGCTCCATGGGTTATCTCCGTTGGTGCCGGTGTAAAGGATGGTTCCTTAGCTAACTTTTCTTCAAGGGGTACCCAAGGCAAAGGGGGGACCTTTGAAATGGATGGGGAAGAGTGGACATGGACGGACCGCCCTACGGTAACGGCTCCGGGAGTAGACATCATTTCTACGAGAGTCCTAGCACCTCTATCGGCCCTAGCAGTGGATAACGACGCAGAAATGATTGAAACAGCATATCTCCCTTACTATACAACTATGAGTGGAACTTCCATGGCAGCGCCGCATGTGGCAGGGATTGTGGCACTTATGCTAGAAGCAAATCCACTCCTTTCTCCATCGGAGGTAAAGGAAATTCTCGAGCAGACAGCGACGAACATGCCTGGGATGGAGCCTTGGGAAGTGGGAGCCGGCTACGTAAATGCCTATGCTGCAGTGGATGCAGCCATAAATGGAACGGAATATGGGCAAACATTAAACATGAATCAAACCTTTAACAGCTCTGTAAAAACACAAGTGGAGGAGTCTTCATTTGAGGTGGATTTCAATCCATTACTTTTTCTCTCTGACAACAGCTATGAATTCGAAGTAGCAGAGGGAGTGGCCAACATTACTGCCCAAGTAGATGGAAGGGGGTTAATGGAGGAAACGGGTAATCCAATTAACCTTGTTTTAATTGATCCAAATGGGGAAGAGTACAGTTCCGGTATTAGCCTGCTGTTTGCCATTGATTGGACGAGAACCGTATCCGTTAGCTCTCCAATCCCTGGGAAGTGGCAGGCGGAAATCCGCGGTCTTCGAGGAGATGAAATCAATCCATTCGGAACTGCACTCCCTGAAACCGTGAATGGAACGCTGCGGTTCACCACTGTTGGCGAGTATTCAGGTCTCGATGACATCGCAGGCCATGAGGCAGAAGGGGCTATCCAATTAGGAATCAGCGAACGACTTTTTGATGGGAAAGGGGACGGAACCTTTGCCCCTGATGAAAAACTAAGTCGTGCAGACTTAGCGAAATTTTTAGTCATGGGAGCAGGAATTCGTCAATCAAAGGGTCATTCCTTCAGCGATCTAAGAAAAATAGAGTCGTCCTATATTGAAGCTGTTACAGCTAAAGGCTCAGCCCTACGTGACATTTTCCATCAGCAAAACCCAGTGGTACTTCCTAAGGAAGAGGGTAAATTTGCACCAAATAGCAGCGTCACAAGAGAAGAATTAGCCTATTCCCTTGTCCAAAGCTTAGGGCTGCAGGAGCTAGCTTTAGAACATGAAGGGGACCTCACTGTTCAATACGGGAATGATAGAATTAAATTGGATGACGGGAATCAAGTTTCCGATCATTTGAAGGGCTATGTGCAGGTGGCACTAGATTTAAATATTTTGAATGCCCAGTTCTCCGTGACGCAAGGACGCTTTGACTTGCGCCCAACCGTTCACGCTTCCTTCTCACCACAGGAAGAAGTAACCCGCGGAGACTTTGCAGTAGCAATGACAAGATTTTATCAAGCTTATTTAAGATAAACAAAGCTTAGGCACACCAACAATCAGGGTGTGCCCTTTTCGTTGACAAACAAAACTTCCACTCTTTTCATTTAATACTATCTACCTCTAGTAATCTTCTCGTAAATCGCTAAAATGAAAGAAAGGGATAAATATGATGGGGGATCTTCAATGAGAAATCGAGTCATAATTGGATTAGTTTTAAGTGCGATCATGGTGATTGGTGGAGGAGTTATTTATTATGCTTACAAGGTTGATCCCCCGGTGTTTAGCACGATAGAGGCTGCGGATGATATTCTGGATACGCTGGAGTTCCCGTTAGGTCCGTTCCAATTAACGTGGTTGGGATCGGAGGCCCGCTTTGAAATAACACATGATGATATTCCGGATCATCTTATTTTTTCCACGCCAAAAAACCGGGGATTTCTTGCGGCGGGGTATGGGGTGATGGAGTCGGAGGAGAGTCGTGGGTATTTTACGATTGATGAGGAGCGGCGTTTTGTTTGTGAGGAGCAGTGGGTTTCGGGGATTGTGGAATCACCTGGGGCCGTTACGATAGTGGGGGATTTGGGTTGTGAGAATGGGGAGTCGGTGCCGTTTGAGTTTACGCTTACGGTGAAGTCGGACTTTCAGCTTCAATATGCGGTGAGCTTTGATCATCCGTTGGTTAATCGGACGTTTCTTAGCTGGCATTCGGATGGGGATGAGCATTTCTTTGGGTTTGGTGAGCAGTATTCTACCTTTGATATGAAGGGGAGGCGGCTGCCGATCCTTGTGCAGGAGCAGGGTGTTGGCCGGGGGTTGCAGCCGTTGACGTTTTTAGCGGATTTGACGAATAGGGCTGGTGGGACGTGGTACCATACTTATGCGCCGGTGCCACAATTCGTTAGCAGTAAGCTGAGGTCTCTCTTTAGTGAGAATAAGGAGTATCAGGTGTTTCATTTTACGGAGAAGGATGTGGCACAGCTGGAGGTTTACTCGGCAGAAGCCATTGGGAGGATTTATGCTGGGGCCTCTCCTGCCGATCTTGTCCGTGAGCATACGTCGGTGGTTGGGCGAATGGAGCCGTTGCCGGCATGGACGCAGGAGGGCTTGATCCTTGGGGCTCAAGGGGGAACGGCTGTGGTGTCGGAGAAGTTGGACTCCCTTTTGGAGGCGGAGGTCCCTGTAGTAGGGCTTTGGATTCAGGATTGGGTTGGTCAGCGTCGGACGTCCTTTGGAAAACAGCTTTGGTGGAATTGGGAGCTGGACCGGGATCATTATAATGATTGGGATGACTTCCTTGGAATGCTGGAGGAAGAGGAGATCCGCTTATTGGGATATGTGAATCCTTTCCTGGTGGACACGAGTGACAAAAGGAATGTTAGCAGGGACTTATATAGTGAAGCTCAGGCGAAGGGTTTTCTTGTGAAAAATGCGGATGGTGAGCCAAAAGATTTCCAGATTACTAGTTTTAGTGCTGCTCTCATAGATTTAACCATTCCAGAAGCAAGGGAGTGGTTAAAGGGGATTATAAAAGAAGAGCTAGTGGAAAATGGGTTCAGCGGCTGGATGGCTGACTTTGGGGAGGCCTTGCCGTTAGATGCGGAGATGGCCAGCGGGGAACTGGGAGATACGTTCCATCACCGTTACCCGGAGGAGTGGGCGAAGCTGAATCGGGAGGTCCTGGAAGAGGTGGGGCTTCTTGATGAAGGGATGTTCTTTGTCCGGGCTGCCTACAGTGAAAGTCCTCGGTATGCCAGTGCCTTCTGGCTGGGAGATCAGCTAGTGACCTGGGACGAGCATGATGGGATCAAAACGGCAGTGACGGGGCTGTTATCCAGTGGTTTGTCTGGATTCAGCTTGAACCATAGTGATATTGGAGGCTATACTTCTATTACGGATTTTCCGTTGAACTATGTTCGTTCAGAGGAACTCCTTTTGCGCTGGATCGAGTTGAATGCCTTTACTGCTCTGTTCCGTAGTCATGAAGGGAACCGGCCAGATGAAAATATTCAGTTGTATAGTAATGAGCGGATTATTGGGCATGTGAAGGAGTTTGGTGATATTTTTGCGGCATTGGCTCCTTATCGTCAGGAATTGATGGAAGAGGCAGCGACGACTGGGGCACCCGTTGTACGGCCGATGTTTTTCCATTATTTTGATGATCCTGAGACTTATAAAATCAACTATGAACAATTTATGCTTGGGCCGTATATGATTGTTGCTCCAGTGCTGGATGAGGGTGTAGAGGAAGTGAGTGTATACCTACCAGAAGGAGAATGGATTCACCACTGGAGCGGGGAAACTATTTCCGTTGACTCTATGGGGGAATATGTGGAGGTTTATGCACCAATAGGAGAGCCGGGAGTGTTTTACCGTCAAGGCGCAGAAGTTGCTCGTGTGATGGAAAGGGATTAAAGAATAGATCGCCGAAAGGGAGAGATAGAAGGTTAAAAACAGACCTTTTAACTCTCCCTTTCTTTTTATAGAGGTATGGGAACATGGTTGAAATATTATTTTAAATAAAATATAATTTAAATAAAATAAAATAACAGTTGCAACTGTAGAGTAATTAGATAGATGATCGATGCATCTGGCGACTTCTCTTCTAACGAATCGAGTCCATTTCGGCAGAGATGTAAATATAAATTATATTCACAAGGGATTCCATAATGTGGTATATGCTAGCTTAGTAGAATAGATTCTTGTCAAAAGGCTTGGTTTTCAACTTTTTGAAAGGAATCGATGCAATGAGTAGAGTCGCTGATCTTCTTCAAAGCTTTCTAGGAGTGTTTTTCTTCAAGAAAGCGCGCAGTACGGAGCCGTTGCAACACAATTTCTGCACACGCTCTAATAATATAGCTAAGGAGCTGGATTTATGTACATCATCGGGATTGACGGTGGAGGAACAAAAACGACTGGCGTTCTATGCCATGTCCGCAGCGGAGAAAATGCCCCCACCCCCTCTATTGAAATAGTAGCGAAAGAAACGGTAGGGGCAACGAACCCTACCCATGTGGAAAAAGAAACGATTCAGCAACGATTACAACACCTTATAAAAAAGTTGGCAAGCAAAAATGGTAACTTAACGGAGGTTACCTCTGTTTTTGCAGGAATGTCTGGAATGTCGAAGTTTACAGAAGAGGACATCCAGGCGCTAGAAGAAATAATTAGAGTTCACACGAGTGATTCAGTTGAAATCATCATTACCAATGATGCCATCACTGCCCTCTACTCTGCAACATTAGGTAGGCCGGGAATTGTTAACATTGCAGGTACCGGGGCAATTACCTTTGGCATTAACGGTAAAAACGAAATGGGAAGGGCTGGGGGATGGGGTTATTTAATTGATCATTCTGGGTGTGGATATGGTTTAGGTCTAGAAGGATTAAAGGTGTTATTTAAGGAATACGACGAGCAAATGGGGGACTCCATTCTTACAAAATTAATAAAACAGCGGTTAAAAATCAATGCTGCCCCTGAAGCCCTTAATCTAATTTATCACCCTTCTGAATTTCGTCATCATATTGCTTCCCTTGCCCCCGATGTTTTTCAAGCGGCAACGGAAGGGGACGTTCATGCTAAAAAAATTATTACCACAGCGAGTAAAGAGATTGCAGAGTCCGTGAAGGTGCTGTTAAATAGACTTTTTTCAGAAGAAAAGGAGCCAATTACGGTCGTTTGTACTGGGGGGTTGTTTCAACAGAGGGACGTACTCATTCCCCTAATGGAAAAGGAATTGGAGGGGGAGCATGACGTTCGGATTATCGTACCTGAACTTTCCCCAGTGGCAGGAGCAGTAGTTGGTGCATTAAAGGAAAAGGGGATAAACATTGTCCGTGATGATTGGACAAAACAGATGGGTTGGTGAAAACATGGTACGGACAGGTTTAGAAAAGGTTTTGGGAGAGAAAAGGGAGCTTTTAAAGGGGAAAAAATTAGGGTTAATCATTAACCATACTTCCGTTGATGCTTCACTACAGTTAAGTGTGGATCGGTTTTTAGAAGTGGGGTTAGATGTAAAAGCGATTTTTGCCCCGGAGCATGGGTTTCGTGGAAATGTTACTGCCGGCGAAGTGATAGAGGATCAAAAGGATCCAATAACAGGGCTTCCTGTCTATAGCTTATACGGTAAACAAAAGCGTCCATCAGAGAAAATGCTTCAAGAAATAGATACGTTGGTGTTCGATATCCAGGACTTAGGGGTTCGTTTCTATACGTACATTTATACGCTGGCCTATTGTATGGAAGAAGCACAAAAGGCAGGGGTAGAAGTATTTGTTTTAGATAGGCCTAACCCCATTAACGGTATAACCGTGGACGGAAATATAGTAGAGGAGTCCTTTCATTCCTTTGTAGGGCAGTACGGCTTGCCCATTCGTCACGGAATGACCGTTGGAGAGCTAGCACTATATTTTAATGAGCAATATAAAATGAATGTAGATTTAACGGTTGTCTCAATGGATGGTTGGGAGCGTCACTTTTGGTATGAAGAAACGGGCCTCCATTGGGTGATGCCATCCCCAAATGCCACTGGGAAAGGGATGGCCGCTTTATATCCTGGTACATGCTTTTTCGAGGGGACCAATGTTTCCGAAGGCAGGGGAACAACGGCACCCTTTGAATGGATAGGAGCACCTTGGATTCATTCCTACGAGCTCGTAGCTGAGTTGCGCCGGTACGACTTCCAAAGTGTAACCTTCCGCCCTATTACCTTTACCCCCTATACATCCAAACATAAAGGGGAGCTATGTGAGGGAATTCAAATACACGTGAATGATTTTGAAAAACTAGAGCCAATTGAGATTGCCATGGGGATCATCGATACGTTAAGAAAACTATATCCCGATCACTTTGAATGGTTGGCACCGATTAACAGTCGTTATTTTATTGATTTATTAAGCGGGACAAATGAGCTCAGAAAAGGAAGCGACCAAGGAGAAGCATCCCTAGAATGGATACGCCAGAAGAAAACAGAAGCAAAGAAATTCGCAGCATTAAGAAAGAAGTATCTTCTATATTAATGCCTGTTTTCTAATTAGTACAAGGTGCCATCAATGTTCATGTAAGTAGAAAGGCGAAGTATTATTATTGATTAGACAGAACTAAATGATTTTTATAAAAAATTCGGTTTTAAAATTTTATTTCAATATAAACAGTACGAAAAAAGCCTTCTATAACAGGCTTTTTTTTATGCGTAATTACTGGTTTCCAAACCTGTCGAATAAAAATTTTAAAAATATAACAAAATACTTGAAATAACATTTCATAAGTATTAAGATATACATGTAATGAAATTTTATTTTAATAGATTTAAACCTCTTATGAAATTTGGTGATAACAGAATGGAACTAAATCTATCAACTTTAATAACAGAACAAAGAAACGAAGCTACAAAACATATTGATCAAATGTCAACGGGGGAAATCCTCTCCGTAATGAATAAAGAGGATCAAACGGTGGCAATTGCAGTAAAACGGGCACTTCCGCAAATCGAGCGTTCAGTAGATATTATTTTTGAAACGCTAAAAAATAATGGTAGACTCTTTTATGTCGGAGCTGGTACAAGTGGCCGATTAGGTGTTTTAGATGCGTCTGAATGTCCTCCGACTTTCCGTACGCCGCCAGAAATGGTTCAAGCACTCATTGCAGGTGGTGAAAAAGCAATTTTTACGGCTGTGGAAGGAGCCGAAGACGATCCAGTCAAAGGAGCAACAGATTTAAAGAAAGCAGGCTTTAAACAGGAAGATGTAGTGGTTGGGATTGCCGCCAGTGGAAGGACGCCTTATGTAATAGGGGCATTAAAGTATGCAAGGACCCTTGGGGCTAAAACAATAGGCCTTTCCTGTAACAAGGAATCGGAGCTCAGCCAAGTTTCTCACGAAGCAATAGAAGTTGTAGTGGGTCCAGAAGTATTGACGGGATCCACACGATTAAAGGCAGCTACAGCTCACAAAATGGTTTTGAATATGCTGACGACAGCAACAATGATAAAGTTTGGAAAAGTCTATGAAAATCTCATGGTCGATGTTAATGCAAGTAATTATAAGTTGAAGGAAAGAGCGAAGAGAATAGTGACAACCGTTACTGGCGTTACAGCTGAAGAAGCGGAGAAAGTTTTATATACTGCAAATCACGATGTAAAATACGCTATTGTCATGATAAAGGCAGGGGTAAGTCTTCGAGAAGCCAAAAAGCTTTTGGAAAAGCACGATGGTTTCGTACGGCAGGCAATCGAAGAAGCGTTAAAATAATAGATAGGAAGACGGGAATTCCCCCAAGTGGGGGGATTACCAAATTAAATTTAAATCATTCTTTTTGGAAGTGTTTAATAAGGAAAGTTTAGGAGAAATTGGATCACATCAAGGTTTATTATATTCTATAAAAATCTTAATAGCAGGAAGGTCCAGTTGTTAAGGTTAATATATTTATAATTTTATTAAAATTATCTATATTTAAGGGGGATTTACAATGAAAAGCATGAAAAAGTTGATGGCGGCTGGAGTATTAACCATTGGTCTTACTGCATTAACTGCTTGTGGAGGGTCTTCTTCCGGTGGCTCAGAAGATATAGACAGCTGGGAAGATTGGACAGGTACCATCACCATTTGGGATGGACCAAGATGGGCAGATGAAGACGAAAATCAATACCACTGGATTGAAGAAAAAGCTGCAGAATTTGAAGAGATGTATCCTGGTGTTGAAATTGAGATTGTTCAACAGCCGTGGGCTGAGCTTGGCGATGCTTTAAGTATTGCTATCGCCGGTCAAACATGGCCTGATATTGCACCTGTCGATATTAGTGGTGGAGCCATTAGTATTAACCACATTGAAAGTGGTGTAATTGAATCAACGGATGATTTCTTTACGGAAGAAGAGTTGACAGATTTCTACCCTAATACATTAGAAGCATATGAGTATAACGGCAGCTTGTACGGTATTCCTTCAGGAGTTAGTGTTCAAACAATGCTATTAAATCTAGAAATCTTTGAAGAAAAAGGTGTGGAACCCCCTGTAGATGGTCGTTGGACATACGATGAGTTTGTGGAAACAATGATTGCTTTAACAGACGACGAGGTATACGGTTTCTCCACTTATATTTTAGATTCTTATTATGAAGCATGGCCGTTTCTATTTATGGATGGTGGATATCCATTAAATGAAGATATGACAGAATATACATTTGATTCCCCTGAGGCAATCAGCGGTTTACAGAAATTAATGGACCTTAAATTTGAATACGGAGTTGCACCGATGGAAATGGGTGGAGCAGATGTTGGTGGAACTTTCCAAGCCTTTGCTGCATTAGATCAACGTACGATTGCTGTTCAACCTTGGTCTACTTGGGCAATCAATACCCTTCAAACGGAAGAATACCAAATGAATTTCATGGTTGCAGAATATCCAATTGGGGACCTTGGTGAGCCAGTAACCATCGGTGGTGTCGGCGGTTACGTAATGTTCAAGCAAGAGGATGAATTTAAACGCCAAATGGTTGCTGAATTTATGAAGTATATCACATCTACAGAAGAGCAATATGTAACAGCGAAGAACTACGGAACATTCCCTGCACGTGAATCATCTGCAGAGATGAATCCACATGCTGAAAACCCACACATGGCTGCAGCGCAAGAATTAACGGAGCAAGTAATCTCCGTACCAATGCACCCAGATTGGGCAAGAATTGACGAGGTTATTCAAAGTGAATTACAACTTGCGTTAAATGGTGAAAAAACAGCCCAAGAAGCATTAGAAAGCGCAAGATCCGAAGTAGAAAGAATTTTAAACAACTAATATTGTAGAAGTCGAAGGCTCTTTCCTTCCACAAGTAAGGGGAGGAAAGGGCCTTTATTTAAAAAGGCTGATATTGTAAACTTTGGGCTTTTTTTTGAATAGCTTGAATAAGCTTCAGGCGGACGCTTTCCGCGGGCAACGCTTCAGCCGTTGCTTTTCCCACTGGAGTCGCCGCCTTCCGCTTATCGAAGCAATATACTATTCTTCCAAAACAACAATCAAACAGTCTTTAAATATATCTTCCTCAATAAAAAGTATGTGATGTGTTTATGTGTAAGGAGGAGTTAGGATGGCTGCACAGCAGAACTCAAACACAGTAAATAATACTGGAGAAAAAATTATAATACCGAAGAAAACTGTATGGATGAGGATGAAAGAGAATAAGGTTGCTTATCTATTCCTTTTGCCAAAGCTCATCTTCTTTACTGTTTTCATGTTAATACCAATACTATGGGCGTTTGTTATATCCTTCCAAGATCGAGGGGTATTTGACGTAGATTACGTGGGCTTTAAGCATTATTTCGAAGCATTTCAAAGCCCGATATTCAGAGCAGCACTGTGGAATACCTTACTTTATACGATTGTAACAGTACCTGCATTTATCATAACTGCATTAATTATTGCATCCTTCATTTATCCATTAGGTCAAGTTTCACAAGCATTCTTCCGTTCTGCATTTTATTTACCAACAGTAACCTCCATGGTAATTATTGCAATGGTTTGGCGTTGGATGTATAACTATCGTTTTGGATTATTTAACTACATCATAGGTTTCTTTGGATTTGAACCGGTCAACTGGCTGGGACAAACATCGACAGCTTTACCGTCTTTAATGATCATGGCGATACTTATACCGCCAGGTGCCGGAATTATCATTTATTTAGCGGCAATGAACAACATTAATCCATCCCTTTATGAAGCAGCAGATATTGATGGGGCGAATGCCTTCCAGAAGTGGATAAGAATCACCATTCCACTCTTAAAACCAACAACATTATATTTAGTTATTTTAAGTACGATTGGGTCATTCCAAGTATTTACTCAAATCATTATGATGACCGGCGGGGGACCGGGTTATTCCACGGAAACGCTGGTGCATGTTATTTATAAAACAGCCTTCAGGGACTTTAACTTTGGACTGGCATCTGCCCAATCCGTTATCTTATTCTTTATCATCATGGGATTTGCAATTGTTCAATTTAAATCCTTGCGAACAGAGAAATAAAGGAAGTTGGTGAGTTTTATGAAACAAAATTCAGTGTTAAGTAAAGTGAAAAAACCTATTATATACACGCTTTTACTTTCGTTTGCAATTGTGTCTTTGCTTCCTCTTTACTGGGTTTTTGTGACGGCTTTCCAACTTCCGAGTTATCAAAATGAAGAAATGGACCGTCCAGTTTCCTATGTGGAATCGAATCCGCCAGTTTTATATCCTAAGGGGATTCCAGAATATATCTCCCAGTGGCAAAAGAAGCGTGAAGCAGAACGAATGGGGGATTACGAACAAGCGGAAGTACATGCTAGTTTAATGACGGAAGTCCGTCAGAAGACCTTTGGTTCCTTTACAAGACTATTTGAACGAACAGACATTATGCGCTGGTTATTTAACAGCTTATATATCGCCCTTTTGACAACGGCATTAATTGTTCTTTTTGACACGATGGCAGGCTATGTCCTAGCGAAAAAAGATTTTCCAGGCAAGTGGATCATCTTTTGGGTCATTATCTCTACGATGATGATACCGGAGCAAGTGACCCTCGTGCCAACCTTTATTATCATTCAAAACTTAAACTTATTTGATAACCACTTAGCCCTAATTTTTCCAGGGTTAGCGTTGGCCTTTGGTGTGTTTTTAATGAGGCAGTTCCTATTGTCTATACCAGATGAATTGTTGGAAGCAGCCAAAATTGATGGGGCCTCAGAGTGGAAGATATTTAGATCTATTGTGCTCCCATTAGCTGCACCAGCCATGGCTGTTTTAGGGATCTTTACATTTGTACAAATGTGGAACTCCTTCCTATGGCCGATTATCGTCATTAACAGCACGGAGCTTATGACATTACCTGCAGGTTTAAAAACATTGCAGGATGCTAACTTAGCGGATTTCAAGCTATTAATGACAGGGGCAACCATTGCTGCCGTACCAATGATTATTTTCTTCCTTATCTTCCAACGCTACATTATTAAAGGCTTAACACTAGGCGGGGTGAAAGAATAAATGGATACACAAAAACTACGAAAAGAAATTGGACAAATGATGGTATTTGGCTTTAAAGGGGATCACCCAGCAAATATCTCAAAGGAAATGGAAGAGCTTATAGTAAACCATCACGTCGGGGGTATTATTCTCTTTGGCCGAAACATCGGTACCCCTGAAGAGATTTTAACGTTAACAACGAAGCTCCAAAAGCTAGCAAAGGAGTCGGGGCACGAAAAGCCCCTTCTCATTTGCATCGACCAGGAAAATGGTGTGGTAAGACGATTAGGAGAGGGGACTACTGTTTTTCCCGGAGCAATGTTACTAGGGGCAACTAGAAATCCGGAGAATGCCTATGTAACAGGTGTCGCAACAGGAAAAGAATTGAAGGCATTGGGGATTAATTGGAATTTAGCTCCCATTGTGGACGTAAATAATAATCCAGAAAACCCGGTAATCGGCGTTCGTTCCTTTGGTGAAAACCCAGATATGGTAGCTCAGTTCGGAAAAGCTTCTATGAAGGGGATGCAAGAGGCTGGAATCATAACGGCGTTGAAGCATTTCCCAGGACATGGGGATACAAATGTAGACTCCCATTTAGCCCTCCCCACTATTAAGCATTCCATGGAAAGATTAGAAGAGGTGGAATTAGTTCCTTTTAGGGCATGTATCGAAGAGGGAGCAGACGTGGTCATGACATCTCATGTGTATTTTCCCGCTATTGAAGAGCGAGAAGGAGTACCGGCTACCCTCTCCCATGGGGTCATTACAGGCCTATTGCGGGAAAAACTAGGTTACGATGGCGTTATTACGACAGATTGTATGGAAATGAACGCCATTGCCGATACAGTAGGAACCGCTAATGGTGCCGTCGAGGCAGTGAAAGCAGGTGTGGATTTAGTGATGATCTCTCACATGCCGAACCTGCAGCACGACGCCATTGAGGCTATTGTTCAAGCTGTTGAAGGGGGAGGTTTAGATGAACAGAGGGTCCATGAGTCTGCACAGAGAATTAATAAACTAAAGGATCGTTATCTATCCTGGGACGACCTAGATTTAGATCAAATTAGCGTTCCAGAGCTGGTAGGATGTGAAGAACATAGAAAAGAAGCCTTAGATATAATTGCTCAAGGAATAACAATCGTAGAAAATAACGGGAATACCCTCCCTTTATCAAGCACTTCGGATCATCGGGTCCTTGTTGTCTATCCGGAGAATACCTATTTAACCATGGCAGAAGATAAGCGCTACTCCTCCCACGCATTAGGGCAGGTTGTACAGGAAATTCACCCTGAAGCAGAACTAGGCCTATTAAAAGAAGATCCAGAAGTTCTCTCTAGAATACTAGAGAAAGGAAAATCTTTTGATACAATAATAGTAGGCACCATATCAGCAAGTGGATCCAAATGGCAGCAGTCCTTTATTCAGGACCTCACCCAGTTAGGAAAAAAACTAGTAGTCGTTGCCATGAGAAGTCCGTATGACAGCATGCACTTACCAAAATTAGACGCCTACGTTTGCAGCTATGAATTCACAACACCAGCACTGCGCGTAGCAGCACAAGCCATCTACGGAAAAAAACAAGTCACAGGAAAACTACCAGTCACCATTAGAAATAAATAACAAGATTATTGTTTTTGATAAGATAAGGAGGCTGAAGCGTTGCCCGCGGATAGCGAGTATCCTGAAGCGGAAATCAACATCAAAGTTTAACTACGCTTATTTTTAAAGTAGTAAAATATAAACAATAAACAATAGGAAAGAAGGGAAGGCCATGTCACCTACATCTGGAGCTTTAATGATATTATCAGAAATGCTTTCAAAACTCCCACCATCGGAGCGGAAAATTGCAGAATTTATTATAAAAAATCCTAATGAGACCATTTCTCTTACGGCAGCTAAGCTTGGGGAACAAAGCAATACGAGCAGTGCTGCTGTCATTCGGCTATGTAAATCCCTGGGATTTAAAGGTTTTCAACAATTAAAGCTACGTATAGCAGGAGATCTGCAGAAAAATGGTGGGGAAGGATATAGTGACATTCAGCCAGGGGAATCCCAATCAGAAGTTCTCACGAAGATGACGAATAATAGTATTCAAACCCTGAAGGAGACAATGGAAATTATTGATCAGGAAGAGCTTTCAAAGGCGGTAGACGCTATTGTTGAGGGGGAAAATCTCCACTTCTTTGGTGTAGGTGCTTCCAACATTATTGCACAAGATGCCCAATTAAAGTTTTCACGTATTAATAAGAGAGCAACAGCCAATTCCGATTTTCATTTAGCAGCAATGCAGGTAGCTAACGTATCGGAAAAGGATGTTGTATTCGGCATCTCCTTTTCCGGTAATACGTACGAAGTAGAACGCATATTAGCGCTCGCGAACAGCAAAGGGGCTACAACGGTCAGTATTTCCAAATTTGGGCCTTCTCCTGTTGCAGAAGCTGCTGACATATCTTTATATACATCGATTTCTAAGGAAGCAACCTTTAGAAGTGGTGCCACTTCCTCCAGGCTAGCCCAGCTCCACGTTATTGATATTCTATTTATTTGTGTAGCGAATAAATCCTACAATGAAGTGATGACACACCTAAGTGAAACACGTGAAGCAGTAAAGTTTATTCAAGGAAAAAGACACAAGTCTTCGAGAAGAGGGGAACGGATCGATGACTAAGCTTCATTTACCTCTGGAAAAAGAAAGTGTATTAGCCGTTGGTCTTATGTCAGGAACCTCTGTAGATGGTATTGATGCGGCTCTAGTGAAAATTAACGGTTCCGGATTTGAAACGGAAGTGGAGTTAATCCATTTTGAAACAGTGAATTATGATAATGCCTTGAAGGAAAGAATCTTTAAAGTTTGTGAACCGAAGACCTCTTCTGTGGATGAGGTTTGTAGGTTGAATGTGGTTTTAGGAGAAAAAATGGCTGAAGCTGCCATTAAGGTGGTGACAGAAGCTGGTTTATCTTTGGGGGATGTTGACTTTGTTAGCTCTCACGGACAAACCATTTATCATCTCCCAGATGAGGCTGCCACCCTTCAAATTGGAGAACTGGCTGTTATTGCAAAGAAGACAGGCTGTGTCACAGTAGGAGATTTCCGCCCAAGTGATATGGCCGTAGGTGGCCAAGGTGCGCCCCTCGTTCCCTTTGTAGATATGGTTTTGTTCACTAGTGCTAAAAAAGGACGAGTTCTCGTAAATATTGGTGGAATGGGTAACTTAACGGTTTTACCTAAAGGCTTGGAGCAAGGAGCCGATATTCTAGCCTTTGATACGGGCCCCGGAAATGTACTTATCGATGAAGTAGTCAGGTTAGGCACCAATGGAGCGAAGGCTTTCGACAACGGGGGTGAGCTGGCTGAAGCAGGTGAAATAAAAGAAAAGTGGTTAGCTGAGATGGTGAACGGAGACAGCTACTTAACCCAGCCATTCCCTAAGAGCACAGGTCGTGAATATTACAACAAAGGAATGGCAGAAAAACTGTGGAAGGAAGGCCAGGATAAGGGGTATTCCTTTGAAGATATTATTGCAACCGTAACCGCATATACGGTACGGTCGATTTCGTATACGATTGTGGAGCAGCTGGACCCTCACTTTAATGGCGAACTAGACGAAGTTCTCATTGGCGGAGGCGGAGTCCATAACCGTTTTCTCATGGAGCGGTTAGAAAAGGAATTGGGAAGACCCGTCATGTCCATGGAAGAGGTGGGCTTCTCAAGCGATGCTAAAGAAGCCATTGCATTTGCCATCCTAGGAAATGAATTCTTACGCCAGCAACCCAACAACGTCCCATCAGCAACCGGCGCTTCCAAACTCGTTTCCATGGGAAAACTAGTTTTACCCATTTAATGTTTGGAGGTTAATTTTGAAGGGGGAGGAAAGTGACCGAAACAGGGGTTACTATTGAATTTGGGTAACAAGAAGGCTGATTAAGTTACCGAAATGGAAGCAGAAAATGGATTTAGGTAACAATCTTATCGATTAAAAACTCCGCTTATATTAGCTTAAAAGATAGACATTTTACCCATAAAAAGAGCACCAACCATACGTTGTAAGAATATTATGAATTAACCGATCTAACAATGTTTTTGTATAAATATCCTCATTTTTCCACATACTACAAAAAAAGATTGAATGAGGTGGGTTAAAATGGGTCTATTAAATGCTCTGGCAGAGTGGAATAACCAAAGATATGAAAAGCGGTTAGCTCAGATGGAAGAGAAGGGATTATGCCCTGATTGCCATGGCCACGGTTACCATATGTTTGCGAGCGAGTACTTCTACATGTCCTCACACCAAGAGTGCCCAGGATGTGACGGCAGTGGAGCTTTCGACGACTGGAATAACTTACGGAATAAATAAATGGAAACACACACTTTTCTTTGCGCTCTTAATTGAGTGTATTTGGAAGTGTGTGTTTTTTTTTTGTGTGCGATGACGGATAGGGGTGAATAAAAAGAGCGCGAAGAGTCATCGGGAAAGGCATGGGATCGCGACAAGTTGGAAACGAAAAGGAAAACGAGTAATGAATCCCACACCATAAAAAAATAAAGGTCACAATTGTGCACCTTTTTAGTCAATACCGTTTCTATTCAACCCAGGGATACTTCTTTATAATCAATAAAGAAAGCGGTTACAAAACACAAGGTGGTGAGGACGAATTGAACACAAACACAAACACAAGCACAACTACAACTAAAACTACACCCGTAGGGGAAGGGCAACTGTCCCCCCACCCGCAACCAACGCCTATTACGAAATTAAGATCAGTTTCCAAACGTAGAGCGAAATTAAACAAAATCCTAACCTATGCGGCGTTTGTTGGACCGGCGTTATTGTTTTTTGTTGTCATTCAAATCATTCCTTTTTTCATGGGAATCTATTATTCTTTTACCTCCTGGAATGGGGTTAGCTCCACAGTGGAGTGGGTGGGCTTCGAAAACTTTAAGCGCATATTCACCAATGATGAGCGCTTCTTTAACTCCTTTCTATTTACAACAAAATTCATGTTTGCGGCCGTTATCATCAGTAACTTTATTGGATTTTCTTTAGCATTAATCCTCAACGCCGCATTAAAAACGAAGAACATTCTTAGAACGGTATTTTTCGTCCCTAATGTTATTGGGGGATTACTACTTGGATTCATCTGGCAATTTATTTTTGTAAGGGGATTTGCAGCGGTTGGGGACCTCACCAATATCGGGTTTTTCCAGCTTCCTTGGCTTGGTGATGCAACGACAGCCTTTTGGGGAATCGTTATTGTTTTCGCGTGGCAAATCAGCGGGTATATGATGGTCATTTACATAGCGGCATTACAGGGAGTAGATAATTCCTTGTTGGAAGCAGCAAAAATTGATGGGGCAACGGCATTCCAAACGTTGAAAAATATAATTATACCGCTAATTTTACCGGCGTTCACCATTTGCTTTTTCCTAACGATCGCCATGGCCTTTAAAATCTTCGACCTAAATCTATCATTAACGGGCGGTGGGCCATTTAACTCCACTCAGTCGGTGGCCATCAACATTTATCAAGAGGCGTTCACCAACAATAACTATGGAGTTGGCTCCGCGAAAGCGATTATCTTCTTTGTCATCGTAGCCATCTTCACAACAGCGCAAGTAATGTTTACGAAAAAACGGGAGGTGGAGGCGTAATGGGCAGCCGATATACGAAGAAAACCTTCGCCTTAGAAATAGTTGCTATTTTATTAGCTATCTTATTCATGGTTCCCTTTTATTTCGTCATCGTGAATTCTTTGAAAAGCTTTTCCGAGATTCTTGTTGATGCAGCAGCATTACCAAGTGAACTACTCTTTTCTAACTATGTGAAGGTTTGGGATATTCTCAATTTCCCAAGACCATTCATCAACTCCCTGATCATTACGGTGTTCAGTAATATTGGGATTGTCATCATCAGTTCCATGGCAGCGTGGAAGATGGTGAGAACGCCAGGCAATTTCAGCAAAATTCTATTTATCTTCTTTGTATCCGCGATGGTGATACCTTTCCAAACGGTGATGATTCCGTTAGTAAAGCTTGGTGGAATGTTAGGAATCATGAACAGTATTCCAGGAATTATCATTATGTACTTTGGCTTCGGGGTACCGCTTTCCTTGTTCCTGTACCACGGATTTGTGAAAACGGTCCCGGTGGAAGTGGAGGAATCAGCTAGAATTGACGGCTGTTCGCCATTCGGTGTGTTCTGGAGAATTGTGTTCCCATTGTTAAAACCGATTACAGTTACAGTAGTTATTCTCAACACATTATGGATTTGGAATGACTATCTACTTCCATTACTAGTTTTACAGGATGCATCCTTAAGGACAATCCCGCTAGCAACAAGCTCCTTCTTTGCCCAATACACGAAGCAGTGGGATATGGGGTTAGCAGCACTCGTAATGGGTATCACGCCGATAATCATCTTCTTCCTATTTTTACAAAAACACATCATTAAAGGAATCGCATCAGGATCTATCAAATAAGACAACTGAAATTTGCACCATGGAGTATGAGAATGTTTTAATCATGTCTCTCGAATCCGTTACAGGCGGACGCTTTCCACGGGCAATGCTTCAGCCTTCACGTCGCCGTCCACTTCTCCGAGAGTGCAAACGGCAACATGGATTATGAAAAGTACCGGCAATGGCTCCGCTCGCCGCGCGGTATCTATGAGAAGAGCGCTCATAGATACCTTTGTAAAGATTACGGCGGCTTCGCTCATTGCTTCGGTGGCACAAAAGATAAAGTGCGATCTTTTGTGCCACCTATTTTCAGGATAGACCTCCATGGAAATGATAATTCCCACCATGGAAAATGAAAATTTTAGTCTGCTTGGAATGAGCGAAGGTCCGTAGCGAATGACAACCAGATTCATATGTTTTCACGGTAGTTACAAAATAACTTGTTATCCACTTTTGCCAGCAAATTCCTGCTTGCAAATCTAAATAAAAAGTGTCTTAATCACTAAGAGGAGGTCAATTATCAAATGAAACGTTTATCTATTATGCTTCTTTCTTTGTTGTTCATTGTAGGGCTTTTATCAGGGTGTTCGTCCGGGGACTCAGAAACGAACACTGGAAACGAAGGTGGCAGTGGCGATTCTAACAATGGTGGAAGTGAAGGGCAGCAACAAGAAGAAGTGACCCTTAATTTCTTCCAATTTAAAGTGGAAATCGCCGATGATTTAGGGGAAATGTTAAAGGAATTCGAAGCTGAATACCCTCATATTAAAGTGAACTTGGAAACAGTTGGGGGAGGGGCGGATTACGGTGCGGCATTGAGAGCCAAGTTTGCATCCGGAGAAAGACCTGACATTTTTAACAACGGTGGATTCAATGAGTTGGAGCTTTGGAAAGAGCATTTAGCGGACCTTTCTGACGAGCCTTGGGTAGACCATTTACTTGAAATAGGGAAAGTACCGATGACAGATGAGGAGGGCACCCTGTACGGAATGCCAGTAAACCTAGAAGGCTATGGATTCATTTATAATAAAGATTTATTTGAAGAAGCAGGTATCACAGAGGCACCAACGAATTATTCGGAATTACTTGCGGCTGCGGAAAAATTAGAAGCGGCAGGCATTACAGCGTTCTCTGCAGGTTATGCGGAATGGTGGGTAATCGGGCAGCATTTATTAAACATTGCCTTTGCACAGCAAGATGATCCAGTTGCCTTTATTGAAGGCCTTAACGAAGGAACAGAATCTATCTTAGGAAACCCACGATTTGAAGAATTCCAACGTCTGATTGATTTAGAGATTAACTTCGGAAACGCAAATCCGTTAACGACAGATTACAATACACAAGTAACACAATTTGCTACAGGCCAAACGGCAATGTTACAACAAGGTAATTGGACGGAGAATATGATTTATGAAATCAATCCAGACATCAACATGGCATTTTTACCTATTGCACTAAATGACGATCCTGGTGCTAACCGTATCCCTGTTGGGGTACCAAACAACTACGTCCTTTATAAGAACTCACCGCATCTAGAAGAAGCGAAGCTTTTACTAGATTGGATGGTATCCTCTGAAACTGGTAAGCGCTATATGACAGAGGTATTTGCTTTCATTCCGGCATTTGACAACATTGAGCCTTCTGGGTTAGGAGCCCTTGGGGAGTCTATCTTAGAATACTCTGTTCAAGATAAGACGATTCCATGGACTTGGTTCCGTTGGCCAGACGGTGCGAACCAAGATTTTGCAGCAGCCATTCAAGAATATGCCGCCGGCCAAATCAGCTATGATGAGCTATTAGAGAAGTTCCAGGCCACTTGGGATAACCTCAAGTAAGTAGGTATAGGGGAAAACAGGTGCCTGCCTTCTATAAAATTTCATGAAAGCATGTCTATACGTAGGCATGCTTTCTATATATACTCAAGTATATAAAAAGATATTGGGGGGCGCCCAATTGTTTAATAAGATCAAGAAAAGCATTCGCAACAAACTAATCATTCTCCTATTATTAATTACAATCATTCCTTTTGGAACGTCCATTGTCGTCACGTTTCTCTATACGAAGGAGTCCCTCAAGGACCAATCCGTTCAAGAAAACGTAAACCTTCTCTATCACGGGAAAATCAATATGGAAACATACTTAAAAGAATTAAATCACCTCATTTTAACGAACTACAATAATTCAGAATATATGCAATTTCTTAAAAAAGCCAACCGGTCCGACGATCATTTATCTATGCGGCCAGTGAACCAAGTGTTGCATTCGATTTTGTATGGAGACGCCAGTGTTTCAAAGGTATCCATGTCCATCGTTGGAAATAATCGACTCGTGACCATTTCACGGCAATCCTCCATCATTTATTCAGAACAGGTAGCGGACACAGACACAGATTATTACAACACGGCGACGAACAGTTTCAGTAATCTGTATATTGAAACCATTCCCTATTCGGACCGTTTTAATTTGCACCGAGCCTTCAAGAACGTTCCCTCGGATGAGGTACTCGCCTATTTTTCGCTGGAAATAAGGCCGGATAAAGTACAAGAATTAAGCAACTATCTGTATAACGGCGCCACAGAGGAGTTTTATATCATTACCCCGGAAGGTCAGTTCATATATAGCTCCAGGAATGGTGCTCCTGAGGAGGAAGACTGGCCACGGGAACTGTTAGGGTCTGGGACTGACAGTGGTACGATGGAATGGCAGGATTCGTCGTTCCATGGGGTGATTGTTTATGATTCTGTTGCCCCTACTGCGGGTGGCTGGATGTTAGTGAAAAGGATTCCCTTCACTACTCTTTATGAGAGTGCTTATGATGTGGCTATTATCAACATTATTTACGGTGTGGTTGGACTGTTATTAGTGATTTTTGCGACACTCCTTGTATCGGTACGAATCACCACACCCATTCGAGAGCTTCTCGATAATATTAAAAAAGTGGAGCAAGGGAATATGGAAGTCAAGTTTCAGTCCCTAGGAAATGATGAAATTGGCATCCTTGGCCAACGGTTCAAGATGATGATTGATCGAATCAACCACCATATTAATAGGGAGTACAAGCTGGAAATAGAGAATAAAACCAATCAATTGAAGGTGCTCTATTCCCAGATCAATCCCCACTTTCTATACAATACGCTGCAATCCATTGGGACGATGGCCCTGAAGAAGGATGTTCCGGAAATCTATGGATCGCTCAATGATCTTTCCCAGATTATGAGATACTGCATGAATACGGAAGAGGATACGGTCCCGTTGGTGAAGGAAATCAATTATACGAAGGCCTATATGCTCTTGCAGAAGCAGCGTTTCGGTGATGAACTAGAGTATACGTTAAAAATCGATGAGGATACGCTCCACATTCATGTGCCGA
Source organism: Evansella vedderi (assembly GCF_030813435.1). Taxonomy (GTDB): domain Bacteria; phylum Bacillota; class Bacilli; order Bacillales; family Salisediminibacteriaceae; genus Evansella; species Evansella vedderi. Next base: position 101,975 of record NZ_JAUSUG010000018.1, read on the forward strand.
AAATGATTTTGCAACCAATGATAGAAAACTATTTTAAACATGGTTTTGATAGGAGAGAATCTATTGGAATAATTAAACTAGAATGCAGAAAAGAAGAAGACTTTTTAACGATACATGTGACCGACAATGGCACTGGTGTCAGTGAAGAAAAGCTTCATAAGTTGAAGAAAAAACTAATTGACGGTGGTGTACGAAGGGCTAATGGCGAACAAATCGGACTGAAGAATGTGTACGAACGGTTACGACTCTACTATTCTGGTAAAGCCGAATTTGAGTTTGGGAATCTTCGTGAAAGGGGCTTTCGCGTGTCCATGAAACTTCCCGTAGAAATGGAGGGGATAAATCATGAAGGCAATGATTATTGATGATGAGCAACACGTTAGGGATGGCCTAAAGCTATTGGGTGATTGGGAAAAATATGGAATTACCTCTTTGTATGAAGCGGCCGATGGTCAGGAAGCGATGCAGTTGATTCGGGAGTACGAGCCGGAAATCATCTTCACGGATATGCGTATGCCAAGATGTGACGGGATTGATCTATTAAAATGGATCCATAACTCCGAGATCCATGCCAAAACTATAGTGGTAAGCGGGTATGATGATTTCAAATATACAAAAAACGCCATCACCTACGGCAGTTTCGACTACCTGTTAAAGCCCATTAATCCTGTGGAATTGAATGAAACCTTGGAGCGTGTGGTGGCGAAATGGAAGGAAGAGAATAGGGAGCGCGTAAACCAAGTGGAAACGGATCAACTCATTTGGGATCATCTCCTTTCCGATGTGTTACATGAGCAAACCCTTCCTCCTCGGGTCATGGAGCAAATAAGGGCGGCCTTTTCCCCGGATATTTCCTTTAATGAGTACACGATTGCCATTATCCCAGTGAAGAAGGCCATTGGGAAAAAAATTGCTGGGGATGGTGGCAAAGGTTTTTCCTCCCTATTGACCATGTTAAATAAAACGTTGTCCCATTGGAATTGTGGCGTGGCCTTTCGAAATATTACGAATGAAGATGAAATGGTGATTCTATTTTGGAAGAACATGAAGGAGATGCTACCGGAGCTTCATTGCAAACTAAAAAAGACTACGGGACTCCATTGTATATTCGTTTGTGGTAACCCATCGGACAGTCTCCAGGAAGCGTATCAATCGGCAAGAAGGTGTTTGAATCGTAAGAATTTGTTGTGTACCGAATCTGAAGGCTTTCAGCTGGAAGAGGTAATTAATGAAGGCAGACATTCTGTGGAGCTTGTACACCTTTTTGATTACTCGGAGGAAATAAAGTGGGCCATCCAGAGCAACAGTGTAAAGAATGTAGACGAGATTTTGGAGAGTATTTTCAAGGTTTTCCGCGAAAAACAATGGTTTAGCATGGAGCAACTGGAGCTTTGGGAGTCGCAATTCGAGATTCTCAAGGAGCATTGGCTAAAGGAGTACAACATTCCAAGGAATTCACCGTTGTGGAAGACAGGGAGCTATTGGGATGAGCAAGGTAATTTTTCTTTAACGGATTTTTTCCAGGAAAAAACAAAGGAATTCCACGAACTATTCGAAAGCGTTGTAAACGGCCAATATCAAAAGGAGAAAAATAGTGTGCAAATGATCGAGGAGTATATTCGGGCCAATTACCAGAAGGACATTAAGCTCCAAGACATTGCCGATCAATTTTTCCTAAGCAGGGAGTATATTTCGAGAAAGTTCAAACAGGAATATAACGAAACTATCACCGATTATCTAACTAGAATCAGGGTGGAAAAGGCGAAGGAGCTATTGAAGAATCCCTATTTAAAGGTATATGAAATTGCTAGTGTAGTAGGGTACCAAAATGACAAGTATTTCATTAAAGTTTTCAAGAAGGTAGAAGGGGTAACCCCCGCGGAGCTTAGGTCTGGAGTGGCAAAATGATAGAAAGGATAGTTCCAAATGATGGAGGAACTATCCTTATTTCTTTATGATCTAGCACCAAGGAAATCGGATCGTGAAAAGTTTGGAATAGAATAGGGACCAAAATGTCGCGAAAGCCATTCCACTGGCGACCACCAGACAGTATCTTCTTCTAAAACACCATAGATATGAACGTATTCAACAGTTCACTTTTCGTTTCCTCATACTTATTTCGAAAGGTCTCCGCTTTCGTTAATGAATGGCCGTTTGCAGCTAACTCCGACTCCAGCTCCGCATATTTCGTATAAAACCGCTCGTCGATTTGAGCTTCAATGTCTCGTGCTGTTCCATAGTAGGTTCGGTAGAAATACCATAGGGAGATGCCCTCATCATTAGCTGCTTTTTCCTGATAGTCAGCGATGGCTTCATCCACTAAGTCCCTAATGAGTGCGATGGCTTCTTCCTGCAGGTTGCTAAATTTTTCCTCATATTCGTCTTTAATTTGTGAGGCACTTGCAACTACAGCTTCTCCATCGCTGGTCATATCTTGAAAGTCATCGAAAGACTTCAAGCCCTCCAACAACGGCGTCCATTCAGAATCAAGCACATCCCCTTCAACTATAACGTCACTAACAGCTGCCTCATTTCCTTCAAAAGAAAGCTCCTTTTCCATTTGTTCCTTAAGGTTACCCCTATCCACAAATTGGCCCCCGATCACAGCGGTCAACCCTAGAACCACCATAACGGCAGATAAGACAATTCCGATTTTCACACGAAAAACCCCCTGCTATATTAAATATGATTACCTCACTCATCCTTACCAATTTTCCCAGGGGGTATTCCCTCAATTAGTCCAGAGGTTCTGCAGCACCTTTGTCCACGATCAACAAATACTTCAAGATAGCAGCCAATCCGCCGCCGTGCTTGAACTCTCCTGAACTAACTAAGTCTAGCACCTGTTGCCAATCCATCAAATGAACGTCGATTTCTTCGCTGGACTCCAAATGTTTTTCCGACTTTTTTTCAGCATCCATAGCGGTAAAGAGGTGGATGGTTTCCGATGTAGATCCAGGTGATGGGTGGAATTCCCCCAACGATATCCAACGGCCAGCTTCATAACCCGTTTCTTCCAGTAACTCTCGTTTGGCTGCCTCCCCTGGATCCTCCCCTTCCTCGATCATTCCCGATGGCAGCTGCCACTCCCATGTTTTCACCGCATGGCGGTATTCCTTTAATAGGACAACCTCCAACTCAGGCGTCAACGCCAGCACGCATATCCCGTGGTGGAAGTTGATGTAGGAGAAGGTAATCTCCTCCTCGTTCGGAAGCTCGATTTGCTCCTTTGTAATGTTAAACCGGTGGACATTAATTTCCTCTGATTGAAGCACCTTCCACGGACTAGATGTCATGTTTATTCTCCTCTCTTTTGGAAGACTGTTTTCTTAAATGATATTGCTTTTTTTAAAAAAGCTCTGTTAAAGGATAATGTTGAATTTTTTAACATAGTTGTTTGAAGAGTAAGATACGAGACTCCTGCGGGAAAAGCAACGGCTGAAGACCCCGCAGGGACGAGGGGGCTGAAGCGTTGCCCGCGGAAAGGGAGTATCTGAAGCGAAAATCAACATCAAAATTTAACAGAGCCTTAAAAAAAGCTTGATGAAGCGAAAGGCGGCGACTCCAGCGACAAGAGAGGATTCACGAAATAGCTACGAGTTGTCTTGACGCATAAAAACTTTCCTAAGGCTTTGACACTTCAGTGCGGTTCGAACACCGAAGTGTCAATACTTCCCTAAAGCTTTGACACTTCAAACGGATTACAACAACCAACTGTCAATACTTACTTCTTTTGATGAAGATCAGGGCTAAAGTATAGTAAAATAGTACGTAGCTTGAAAAAAAGAAAAGGGGCAATAAAATTGTTTACGAAAGAAAAAAGACGGTTACTTATTCACTATATATTACCATTCGCAGCATGGGTCGGATTAATACACTATTCTTCTTCCCAATCGTATGAGGACCAAAATGTTCAGCCAATCCTTCAAGGGCTCCCACTCGATTGGGTAGAGTCATTATTTTGGTGGGTCTCTTTTCAATACGGCGATTCCGTGGTGAGCTTACAAACACGATCCCCAGAGGCATTCATCGAATTTTTTATCCGAAAAGGGGCTCATTTATTTGTCTTTGCTGTATTAGGGATATTAGCCTACAGACTCCTTAATCAATTCCTAAAAAAGCGAGCACACTGTGCCATCTACGCTTGGCTTTTCGTCACCATTTACGCAGGTATTGATGAATTCCGCCAAATGCTTCATCCAAACCGTTCTGGAATGGTGGAAGACGTCATCCTGGATTCCATTGGTGGAGTCATCGGAATTTCCCTTTGGGTGTTTTGGAAATCAAGAAGGACATAAGGAAGCAACTCAAATCGCCCCTTGAGTTGCTTTTTAAATTGTCAAATTATTTCCACATAAGTAATTGTAATAATTGGAAGGATAATAGGAGTTTAGGAGGTGCGGAAAACGATGAAAAAATTACTTTACCTGATTCTTCTTTCGTTATCTTTCTTTATTACCATGCAAGGGACATTCGCTGAGGATTATGATTACGATGTGATTGTGGTTGGGGGGGAGCCGGAGGGGGTGGCTGCGGCTGTTTCGGCAGCGCGTAATGGGGCCAAGACCTTATTAATAGAGGAACGGAAAAACCTTGGTGGGCTCTTTACGTATGGTCATTTAAACTACTTAGATCTTAGTATGGACCAACACAAACAGTGGATCAATCAAGGGATATTTAAAGAGTGGCACGATAAAATCGGAGCACCTATAGCCTTCGATGTGAAAGAGGCCGAACAGGCTTTTTCCGAGATGGTGGAAGGGGAAGCTAATCTCACTCTTCTGATGGAAACGACCGTGAAGAAGGCTGTAAAATCTGGGTCTGCGTTAGAGGCTATCAAAGTGAAAACGCCGAGTGGTGAAAGGACCTATACTGCTAAAAGGTTCATTGATTCCACTGCTGATGCGGATCTTGCTGCCCTTGCCGGTGTACCCTATTACCTTGGACAGGAGGACATAGGGAAAAGGGGGCAGTTCATGTCCGCTACTATTGTCATGTTATTTGAAAATGTAGACTGGGACAGAGTAACGAAGGCGGCTCAACTTGGAGTGTTAGAAGGAGCGGAGCAATATAAGAACGTTATCTGGGGATTTTCTGGAACAATTAGACAGTATAAGCCAGTGGAAGAGAAGACTCGACTGCGGGGGTTAAACATATCCAGGCAGAAGGATGGCTTGGTGGCTATCAATGCATTACAAATTTTTGGTGTGGATCCCTTTGACGAAAAGTCCATTGAAGTGGGGCTAGAGCGAGGAAAACGGGAAACATACCATATATTAGAATTTTTACAGCGTGAGTTACCTGGTTTTGAAAAAGCAACGATTGCAGCATTTCCCGAGGAATTGTACATTAGGGAATCGAGACATATAAAGGCGGAGTATCAGCTGTCCATCGTGGATGTTTGGGAGAATCGGGACCAGTGGGATGCTATTGCACTAGGTTCCTACCCAGTAGATGTACAAGCTAGTAATAAAGGGGAAGGGGAATTAGTTGTGGTAAATCCCGTTCAATATGCCATTCCTTTTCGTAGTATTGTTCCACTGGAGGTGGATCGATTACTAGTGGCCAGTAAAGCAAGTGGATATTCCTCCCTTGCTGCGGGAAGTGCTCGAGTAGTACCGACTGGCGTATCTGTTGCAGAGGCGGCAGGGACAGCGGCAGCCCTCTCCATTGAAAAAAACGAGGAATTCCGTGATTTGTCAAAAAATAAGAAATTTATCGAAGAACTACAAACGGTATTAAAGGATCAGGGAGCTCTCCTCTATCCTTTTGATCTTTCTTACCCATATGAAGGGGAATGGTTTTATCCCGCACTAAGGGAGTTAATGGTCCTTGGGGTCGTGGAAGCAAGCTACGACAATGACTTTAACCCGGATAAGCAAATGAGTGTCAATGAATTTACAAAACTTATTGCAGACTCTTTGTCTAGATCGAATCAAAAAGAGTACGATAAGTTTGCCAAAAGAGTTCATGAGGAAGTCAGAGATTCCAAATACGATAAGAAGGTCACCAAAAGGAAAGCAGAAAAGCTGATTAGTTCAATACCTAAAGTGGGAGATAAATGGAACGAAATTTTCAAAAATGAGGAGTACGAGGTTCATTTTTCTCAAAGTCCTTATATCACAAAGGCAGAAGGGTACTACATCATTGCTACGCTTTTAAATAAATGAAAGTAGAGGCCATCAGGAGTCAGGTTAGTCTGGCTCTTGATGGCTTTTAAATTCCAATTAAATAAGTTTTTTTTAACAAACAATTTCCAAAATTAGTTATAATAAAACCAATGAATTCAAGTCGGAGGAGTGGTATGGATGAAGAAGCACTTATTTCTGTCGGTGTTTGTTATTATGAGTATTCTATTTATTGCAGCTTGTTCCGATGACGAGAGAGTCAACCCAGAGGATACCCTTGAAGCATACATACGGGCTTGGGAAAACTTTGCATTTGCCGAAATGTTAACGGTAATGAACGGAGAATCCATGGACGTTTTGGAAAACCAGGAGTGGACGCTTGAGGAAAGAATGGAGAAGGTTTACGGGGATCTTGGGGTGGATAACATTCAGGTAAGCTACGAACCTCGTGATTTTGAAGAAGAGGAGATAGATCTAGACGAGGTGGAAGAGCTTGTCTATCCGGTGCAAGTGACCATGCCTACCATCGCAGGGGAGTTAGATTACGACACGGAAATTAAGCTTGTGAAAGTGCTGGAGACAGATGAAAACGACAACGAAACGGAAAAGTGGCTTGTTCAATGGCTGCCGAATCATGTTTTTGCAGGAATGGAAAAGGCAACGGACCGCATCCGCATTTCAACAGAACAGCCTGTTCGAGGAGAAATTTATGACCGTAATGGGGAAGGGCTTGCCATTAACGGCCAAATTTATGATATTTGGATGGTTCCAGAAGTGATGGAAGATGTGGATGCCTATGCAGAGGCCTTTGCAGAACTGTTTGATATGGATGTAGAAGCGGTTCAAGAGATTGTTAACCAGTACCCAGACAATCCCGATTGGAGGGCACCGGCTTTCCAAGTTCCTGTGAATGATCCAAGGGTCCAGGAGCTCGCCAACCTTCCTAGAGGTACAGGATGGGAGAGCATGGAGGGCCGTGAATACCCATATGGAATCGAGCTTGCTCATCTTGTTGGACATATAGGCCCTATTACAGCAGAAGAACTGGAAAAGCACGAAGGAAAGGGATATAACGCTCAGTCCACCATTGGAAAAAGGGGGTTAGAGCTAGAGTATGAAGATCTTCTCCGTGGGGAAGCGGGGGTTAGTGTTACCATTTTAGATGAGGAGGGTAATACACGGCATGTGGTATTAAAAACAGAGCCTGTGCACGGGGAGGACATTCACCTTACAATCGATGCTCGGCTGCAGGCACAGCTTTCAGCCACCCTCGGGTCCGATGCTGGAACAGGTGTAGTCATGAACCCCATGACCGGGGAAGTGTTGGCATTGGTGAGCCAGCCATCCTTCGATTCAAACATACGATATTTAGGAATAAGGGACTCACGGGCCGACAACTTTGAGGATACGAGCATCCTTTACGACCGTCGCTTCCAAAACAGCTATTCACCCGGTTCCGTGTTCAAGCCGTTTACGGCCGCCATCGGTTTAGAAGAGGGCACATTAGACCCGAACGAGAGCCTATCCATTAATGGCAGGCAGTGGCAGCCGGACAGCAGCTGGGGAAGCTACCAAATTACCCGGGTGAACGAACATATAAGCAGTGTGGATTTAGAGACGGGAATGAAGTATTCCGATAACATTTATTTTGCCCAACAGGCACTGGCTATTGGGGATAGCACCTTTGAGGCCTGGGCGGAAAAACTAGGGTTTGGCTCCCCTATTCCATTTTCTTTCCCAATGTACGCCTCCACGATCGCAAATGAGGGGTTAAACTCTGACATTCTACTAGGGGACACTGGTTATGGGCAAGGGGAAGTATTGATGAATCCACTCCACTTAACGGCCCTATACACGATGTTTGTAAATGATGGAACAGTGGTACAGCCCGTTTTATTCAGTGATGAGGAAATGGGAGAAGCTTGGTTGGAAAACATTGTCTCTCCTGAAACAGCTGGTACCGTTTTAGACAGCCTGGTGCCCGTAGTGGAGGACACCAACGGAACCGCCTACCGTACAGACCCAGGGCACAACCGCTCTATTGCTGGAAAAACAGGAACAGCAGAGTTGAAGAAGTCCCAGCAAGCAGAAGACGGAGAACAGCTCGGCTGGTACGTAGCTTTGGACTATGAAAATAAGGACATTCTTGTTACAATGATGATAGAAAACGTAGAAGGCCGCGGGGGAAGCGGCTATGTCGTCAACAAAGTAAACGAGTTTTTATCAAGAGCTCAATAATGTGATAGAGTGAGGGGACAGTATGGGGAAATGGATTGGGATACTTTTCATTACAGCAGGACTGCTAGTCATCGGTTTTGCTGGTTATGAATTGTACGAAACAAACGCACAACAGAATGAAGCATTGAATGTAGCAAAGGATGTTGTTGGATCCGGTGAAAAAATTATCTTTGAAGACGAAGCCGGTGATTATACTGAGCTGTTGGCAGATTTCGACCCTGGCCAAGGGGACGTCATCGGTATTCTATCCATTCCCAGATTAGAAGCAGAGCTCCCGATCGTATCTGGCACCGATGAGGACGAACTTGCACGGGGAGTGGGGCATTTCACAGGAACGGCCTTCCCCACACAAGGAAGACAAATCCTATTATCGGGCCATCGGGACACGGTGTTCCGCAATTTAGGGGAGCTAGAGGTTGGAGATATTTTTGAAGTCCGAATGGGCTACGGTACCTTCCAATATGAGATTTTTGAGACGTTCATCGTGGATGCAGACGACCGAACGGTGATCGATTACACCATCGACGAGGAGCTCCTCACCGTATCCACCTGTTACCCATTCCGCTTTGTGGGCAACGCCCCGGAGCGCTATATATTAAATGCCCGACCAGTAGCAACAGAGACAGCAGTTAATCATTAATGGAAACGGAAATACCAATCGTTTAATGCGGTTGGTGTTTTCTTTTGTGTGAAAAAAGGTAATTTTGGTTTTCTTAAGGGGAGGGGGGGGTTGCAAGGAAGCCGCTTGACGTTTAAGGAACGCAATGGAGGCTGAACTTACCAAAACCCTCCTCAAGCTAGGACCTTGTTTCTTAATAAAAATGGGTGTAAGATAATAAGATATGATTTTTGGCATTAACCTAGCTGGGAGTTAATAAAAATTAAATTGAAATGCTCGAATTTTGTTGTGATTGATCTAAAACAAAATTTAGTAGAAATAGGTGGTAATATATGAAGACGGCTTTCATACGTACTTTTTGTTATATATTTGGTTTGGTGTTTTTATCCTTGGGAGTTATGTCCATGATTAAATCTGATTTAGGGGTTGGACCGTGGGATGCTTTTTTTGTTGGGTTGGCCTCAAGAGTAGGATTAACAACAGGAAGCTGGGTATTTATTATCGGATTTCTTCTTGTACTAATTAATAGCTTAATAGTTTGGAAGAGACCGGAATTAATTGGAATGTTAACCATGTTCATATTAGGATTACTCATTGACTTTTGGCAGCTCGTTGTTTTTTCCGAATTTGTATTATCATTGATGTATGTTAGGGTATTCTTTCTCCTAGGGGGAATCGTGATCATCGGATTAGGGGTGGCATTATATCTCCAAGCAAACTTTGCAAGAAATCCGATCGACGGGTTAATGCTAGCAGTACAAAAGCGCACTGGGAAAAGTATGACAATATCCAAAACAATTGTGGAAGTAACGGCACTCATCCTCGCCATTTTGGTGGGAGGGCCGATTGGTGTAGGTACAATTATCGTAGCCATATTCATCGGGCCAATCATTCAGATGTTTTACAATCCATTATCTGCAAAGCTGCAGCTTACAAAAGCAATATAATAAAAAGCCGATTCTAAGTTGAACCTTAAGAATCGGCTTTTTTGATTTTACTGGATCAGCAGCTTCATCCAGCCAAAGATGGACACCCATAATGGGATGCTGAAAATGACTCCCCACATGAGTCCTACAAAAAACTCGCCATTATCCTTCATTGAAATCATCCCCCGTATATATGTAGCAGTGTGGGCAAGATTCGGAGGTGTTAAACTTTTTCTTTGAAAGTTATATAGTTAAATACTAAGTAACTACATTTGGTAGTTGGAACCGGGCTGAAGTGTCAAAGGTTAAGAAGAGTATTGACATTTCGTAGTTGAAATCGTGTTGAAGTGTCAAAGGTTAAGAGGAGTATTGACATTTCGTTGTTCGACTCGTGTTGAAGTGTCAAAGGTTAGGAGGAGTATTGACACTTCGATGATCTAAACGTGCCGAAGTGTAAATGTAAAAGAAGAGTAATAAGTTTATCTGAGGAGTTTATCTACTCTATTTGTGTAATAGATTCTAGAATGTACTATAATTACAAGAAAGCATACTCTTTATGATGAAAGGGTGAGTGTATTGAGTTCACCGGAGAAAAGAAATTTGACAATGGATGAATTTTATAAGTTAAGAGATAACTCTGATAAAATGATTGAGTATATAGATGGGGTAATTTTTATGTCTCCTTCTCTATCCACAAAGCATCAAAGCATCAAAGGATATCTCATGCCCAACTCTTTCAATTATTAGAGGGTTCGGAATTTGAAGTGTTTCATGCCCCTATTGATGTTGCATGATATTGCAAACAATAATAACAGAATATATTGTGTATTTTGAAAAAATCTTCGCTTAGTGTAGTAAAAAAGCAGCCCAAAGGCTACTTTTTTTGCATGGATCTATAAATCTTATTTTACTTTAAACCCCAACAAATGTGCCGAATATCCGCAGTAACATTTCGGACATTGGAATGGAAAGGAGCTTTTTTTATCTGCTGCTGATCGGATGTCTGGACTGTGCTCCCCGTACGTTTTTATGACAATTTCATTCCACTCCTCAACGGTACTTTCTTCTCCACAAGTAGGACAAACGGCATGAGTACTATTTAAAACTTTGCTCTTTAACAGTAAAAACCCCATTATTGACACCTCGATCACAATTTTTCGACACGCTTCAACAATATACTCTATTATTATAAAGCTTTTAGGGAAAATGTTAAGCCTTTTTAACCATAAAAATAGGAAAGTCCCCTATTGTATAGGACTTTTTTTAGTCCCCCCTTTAACCGAATTGTGTAATGGAATCCCACAATTTAACCACAATTCCCATACTTTTAAAAAAGCTTATACTGTATTGAATCCCTTTATTACCAACGTTCCCCTTATTGTTCACAAACGGGAGGGTGTGATAAAATTCACACTTTCACACATTGTTTGATATTTTAGCTGTTTGCATTATAGATTTTTACACATTTTAGTTTGATAATGTAGGTAACAACTACTCACACAAAAAAGAGAAGTGAGACAGGGCGGTGTAAAGGATGAGTGAGAATGAAAGGAAAGAAACGGAGAAAGTTAGATTAAGAGATAAAATAAAAAATCTTTGGAGAAAAATAGACTGGCGCAATCCACTCCATAGGTGGCAATTAGCCTTCTTTATCATCGTGTTTTTAGTTCTTGCCTTTGGTGGGTCTTATGGAGCGTTGAAAGCTACGGGGACAAATCAATTTTGCGCAAGTTGCCATGTACATCCACCGGAAGCCATATCCCATGAACTAACAACGCACAAGGAATTATATTGTACGGACTGTCACGTTGAGCCAGGATTAGATAATTATTTAATGAGTAAGGTTGCCGCGTCACCTAAAATGTATAAAGTGACGCTGGGGGAAATACCGGATCCTATTTTTATGAAGAAGGAGCCTATTCCAAATGTCACTTGTCAAGAGTGTCACTCACAGAACAGGAATGTTACAGCATCAGGAGATTTAATTGTAAACCATAACGGTCATATAGACGAAGGCATCCTATGTGTCACGTGTCACTCGGGGGTAGCCCACGGGAAAGTAGTGGAGCGGGGGTTAAATGAATCGAAAGACTTTGATTATTGGACAGAGGAAAATGGAGAGGAAATAATTTCAACGGAATATACAAGACCTAACATGGGAACGTGTATCGACTGTCATATCCGATACAACGAAGGGGAAACCCCTTGGGAGGATAAGTATTACTCCTTGTCTTTTCCTCCAGATCATGAAAAAAATCAGTCCATGGCAATCTATGAGGTCTTTGAAAGAATCAAAGAGCAACGTGAAAATCCGAAAGAGAATCAAATTTCTATGGAGTGTGCAACTTGTCATTTAGAAATAGATATTCCTGAAAATCACTATAAAAAGAATTTTGTTAATAACCACGGGGATGATGCAGTGAATGCGTTTGACAGTTGTATGACTTGTCACGATCAAGGGAAATGGCAAAAAAATATCAATCAGCAAAGCTACACCATCCTTTTTGACTCTAAGCAACCGAACCTTGAACACTATACGCCTGATGTGTATGTGGTTCAAAGCTTATCGAAGGAAAACAGCTTCTGCTTCTCTTGCCATGAAGAACGTCCAGATAGTCACCAAACGAGTTCCTATTGGTTAACGGGGCACGCAAAGGAAGTCGATTCAAGACAGGATGTAAATCGCTGCTTAGTTTGTCACGACTTTGACGAAGCAGAGGATATTGTTATTGAAGAAACAGATTTAGTTAATTTAAATATTACGGCACCAACGAATGTGACGTGTGGGTACTGTCACCGCACGGGGTTAGATGTTGAGTAATTCTACTACGAAGGAGGGGAATGACAGATGGGGGAACAGATCTATAACCAACTTAAAAAATACCGTTTTCTGACATTCGCTCTCCTGTTTATTGTCATCGCATTTTTCGGAACTTACGGCACGATGAAAGCAACATCAACGAATGAGTTTTGCGCCAGCTGTCATAGTATGGCACCTCAATATTATACCTTTGAGGCGTCCTCCCACAGCAATATAGACTGCGTGTCGTGTCATATAGAACCTGGGTTTGTGAATTATGTGGAAGCTAAGCTGTTCGGCCTTAAGGAGCTTTATGTCACGGTTACAGGCACAGAGCGGCCGATTATTCACAGTCCCTATCCCATCTCAAACGATGCATGCAGCAGATGTCATAACATGAACAACCGGGAAGAGACCACTTCTGGTGACCTAATCATGGATCACCGAATCCATGAGGAAGAAGGGGTATCCTGTGTGACCTGTCATGACGGTGTAGCCCACGGAAAAGTAGTGGAGCGGGGAGCAGCTTATAAAACAGATTGGGAAAGATGGACAGGAGATTTAGGGCGATACATGATGGATACTCCATTAATCAAACCGCAAATGAAAGTGTGCATGGACTGTCACGAACTAAGGGATGGACCATTAGAATGTGCAGCTTGCCATACGACGGGCATGTATCCGGACTCCCATGAACAGCCGGATTTTATGGAATACCATGGAAAGCTTATGGAAAAAAACAGTGGGGAATGTATCTTCTGTCATAGCTATATGGACCCTGATCCGTTAGAACAGTTCGAAGATAATACCAAAACATATGAACTCGTTTTATCTGGAGAAAAAACAAGTGGATTTACCGTAAACCATTTTGAATATGCAAAAAACAATCAATATTGTGTGGATTGTCATAGTGAACGACCTCCTTCCCATGAAAAACCTGCTTTCTTTCAACTGCATGGGTCAAATTACAACTCAGAGGATGCTAACTGTTTAGCGTGTCACGAATTACGGCCAATAGATAATCCGAAATTAGAAAATGCCGTTTATTGCTCAACCTGTCATCCAAGCAGTCACGGGGATCGGTGGAGGACAAAACACCCTATTGATGTATCTAATGCATCAACAGTGGAACAATCATGTCTAACTTGTCACGTGGAAAGAAAATGCTTAAGCTGTCACACTTCCCCTCAAGAAAAACGAGAGAACGTTAAGGAGGATAACATCGATGGACGAGAAGAAGAGGAATACGAAAACGGAGACGGAGATGGAGAATGAACGAGAGGAGAAAATAATTTCCCAAATGGAAGAAGCAATGGATAAAAAACAGCCGAAAGTATTTAAAAAGTGGCAAGCCGCTTTACTACTTGGCGTGACATTGTTTCTATCCATCGGTGGTGGTATAACTTTTGGAAATATGTTTGTTGACTCTGACCTTGATATGAGGCGCGTAAAGGAACAACTTGCTTTTTATGAAGAAAGGATGCAGTTAGATCCTAACAATCTTGGACATAGAGTTGCCTATGCGTATACGAACTACCTATTAGGTAATTATTCAGAAGCAATAAAGGAATTGAATTGGGTGATAAACCAAGATCCGAAATATTTTGATGCACACTTAAATATAGGAATCATCTACCTGGAACAAGGTCGATTAAATGAAGCCATGTTTGCCTTTAGGGAATGCACGAAACTAGCTCCACTTGATTATAAAGGGTTTATGAATTTAGGGCGTGTCTATATTGAATTAGAAATGTATGCCGAGGCGTTAGAGGTACTTAATGAAGCTAATCAATTGAGTCGAGCAAATACGAATATTATTTACCACATTGGATTAGTTGGAGAGCGAACGGGAGATTATGAATTTGCTGAAACGGTTTATCGCGAGGCATTACAATATGACCCTATGAATAACCAAGCATTAGATGGCTTGACTAGGGTAGCAGAATTAAGAAACCAAGCAGAGGAGGGGGCTGCCGAATGAAACGAAGAAACGTTTATATCATGATGGCTGGAATTGTGTTAACAACCGTTGCTGTTTTTGCCTTTATTTTCACCAACCAATCCAGGGCAATTCCAACGATGCCAGGATTAGGGGCAATCGGCCAAGAACCAAGATATACAGGAACACTGTATGGTGACTTTAATAACCCCTTAGAAAAACCAATGGATGTTGCAACAAACGGACAATTTATCTATGTATCTGATCCAAATAATCATCAAGTGCAGATACTGGATAACTTAGGAGCTACCATATTTGCTTTCGGAGGACGTGGCAGTGGGGAGGGGGAGTTTCAATTTCCTTACGGTTTAGATTTTCACCAAGCTACGGCTACCTTGTATGTAGCAGATATGTATACAGGAAAAATCTCCATTTTTACAGATAAAGGAGAGTTTATCTCCTATTTTGAGCCCGGCCTCGAAGGGGAAGAGTCTTTACGATCACCTGGAGGATTACGAATTGTAGACGAAAAAGTTTATGTAACAGACATTCAAAACAATGCCATCTATGTTTTTGATCTTGCTGGTAATCTTCTATTAACATTTGGAAATGGTGGTTCCGAACCGGGTGAATTTGTTGCTCCTAATGCTATTGCACTAGACTCTGAAGCTAATATCTATGTATCCGATAGTGGAAATCATAGAGTACAAGTTTTTACCAAAGAAGGTGAATTCCTTAGAGTTATAAATGGTTCAGAGGGTGGCATTGGTAACTCTATCTTTGTCAACCCAAGGGGACTGGCAGTGGATGCAAGGGATACGTTATATGTAGTAAATAACTTATCCCATACGGTTCATGGGTTTGATCTAGATGGAAATCAGCTATTTACCTTAGGTGGAATGGGGCAAGGAGTGAATGATTTCTTCTTACCAAATGGGCTGTTCATCGACCAGCAAAATACTATTTTTATTACCGATACACTTAATCAGCGAGTGGTTATGTATCGTTAATAGATAGGTTGAATTTCATGAAGGGGGTGAGAGCAGCAAACATAATAGTTGATATTCCTATTACAAAAAAGAGGTAGAAGAGGAGGGGAAGGCGTTGAAAAAGTTTAGTTTTAGTTTACTAGGCATGTTGTTTTTAATGATCGTGTTTAGCTCCGTTGCACTAGCAAATCCAGTACAAGATCCGCCAAATTTATTTCTAGACCATAATGCGGAAATAGACGGAGAAGTCGTGGATCCACCAAATCCCAATGCAAATAATACGGGAAGTGGTATTAACGAAATGGATAATTTTGATGAAGTAATCAAAGCTATCGATGGTCATAAAACTCACGGATATTATCAAAACAATACGAACTCGTGTGCAAGCTGCCACCAAACACATACAGCATCATCCGATAGATATTTGTTATTTGCTGACAGTGTTTATCAAACTTGTGCATCATGTCACGACGGTACATTAGGATTTTACAATGTTTTTGAAACAGGGGAGAATGCTTCCATCAATGGTGCTGGAACATTTGGGGGCAGCCATGCTACCAACATGAGTGTGCACATGGCAAATGATACATTAACCATTAGAGCAGCTCCTGGTGGGAACCCAAATGGAAGTGGTTCATGGGCTGGAACATTTAACTGTGCAAGCTGCCACGCACCACACGGATCTTATAGTGACCGCATCTTGCACACGAACCCTAACAACATGGCAATCACACCAGCAAGCCAAGGGGGAACCTATTTAACGGCTTTAACTGTAGGTAACCAATCATCTGGAATGCATTTAAGAAGAACGACAGTAGACGGATTTGTGAGACTAGAGCTATTTAACGGAAATACGAAGCAAGTTGGTCCTTGGTTATATGGGTATCCAGCACATAACCAACCACATTTTACAAGAATAATAGATGGTTCAACGAATTACCAATACGGAAACGAGCATGTATATGTTAGCTTCGATAAAGGTTATTTCCAAGCAAGAACGGAATTTGGAAATGAAATCCTGAATAAATCCACTATTACAGCTAATGTTGCTAGACCGTACATTGTAAAAATGGATTTAAACGTAGTGGATCAGATTGGTGATCTAAAAATCTATGAAACGAACCAAGCTGCTTATTGGGATGGATTTGTTGTTCCTGAAGATAGAAGAGCGGAGTTTACGAATGCTGGTTACACTGTAAATGCAACAACATTTAGAACGTCTAACCTAGGGGTAAGAATGAATCAATATTGTGCGACTTGTCATACAGACTACTTTACGTCGAGGTCTAATAGTGGAGGTTCCCTATGGGGAGATGACACTGCTGCATACCGTCACTCAGCAAACTCTGATCGTTTCTCTTGTGTCCGCTGTCACTATGCACACGGTACGGATGTGGAGATTATGTTGGATGCTAATGGGTTGACTGTAGAGGATTGGGTAGCAAGTGGTGATAAGAGCCATGAGGAAGCAATCAATTACATGATGGATCAAAACTCTTCTTCCGCACTGAAGAAGTTTACCAATATGACATCATGCTTTGCTTGTCACCAAAGCTCAAGGGCAACACCATTTAAAAATACGGATCAGAAAACTGGCGATGCTCCAAGTGGTATGCCAAGATCTTCTGACGGCACACAAAGATAAAGAAAGCTAACACATTAGCTGCAACTAATGGTTAGCTCAAGAAAAATAAATAGCTAAAGTAGGCAACTTTCAGAGTTCCTTACTTTAGTCCACAACGTATTACGGTTTTGAAATTTTCATTTAAATATGGGGAATCGAGACTCGGTTCCCTATATTCTATAATTATAAAACATATTTTTATGTTGAGAAAGTAAAACAATCATGTAAAATTGTGTTTTTCATGTAGGTAAGGGGGAGTCACCATGGTGAAGCCATCGTTTAGAAATATTTCATCTTTCTTCTTGATTTTCGTTCTATTACTAGCTGGTTTTACTCCATCATTTCAGATAACGTTGGCAGAGGATGGAACAGGTCTTAGTGACGAAAAGGCAGAAGAAGACCTGAAAGCGGAAGATTATATTATAGACCCATCCACTAATGATGAAGGAAAAGAGGAACAAGATGAAGAAGGAAAAAAAGAAATGACTTCCCAAAGTGAAGGTACAGGTGAAGGGACGATTACGATTCATTCTCCTGACAATTATACACTAACAAACGAACAAACATTGCTTGTTAGTGGTACGTATACAAATACCCCGTATGAGCTTCATTTGATAGGAGTGTCAGAAGAAAATATAAAGATACTTAACTTCTCAGAGGGGACTTGGCAGATTGAATTAGAAAATTTGAAGGACGGAACATACGAATTTTACGTTCAAGCCTACGATGAAGAGGGGCCTATAGAAAATGTCGTAAGTGATTCTAGAATTCTAGTTATTCATACAATAGCCCCTATTTTAACTGTTCAAACCCCGGAGCACCATTCGTATACTAACCAATTATTTTTTTCAGGAACGTGGGAATCGTCTATTGAACTAGGGCCTGAGTTTGAGTCCGATTTTGTGCCATCTATTGAATTTTACTTATTTAAGGAAGAAAAAGAAATTGGGAATACAGAAGCCGTTATTATCCTTGCTGATAAAGAAGATTCCATAGATGACAACGGTGTTTGGAACTGGGAAATCTCCATGGAGAAGATAAAAGAAGAATTAGAAATGGAATTAGATTTTGAGGACGGAGAATACTATTTTTATTTGAAAACGATAGATGCTGCTGGAAATGAACGAGTTTTGCCTGCAAAGGAAGAAGCGGATGAAATAGAGCCTTTTATGTTTACTTATCACACTGCACGACCTTATATTACACCAAATGTAACACCGAAACATAAAGCAACCCAGGTTCCAATAACGATCGAAGCCATAACGGCAAACTATGTTGGGTTAGAGATTGACCCTGAGTATGAAATTCAAAAGATGATGAAGGTACTAAAAGAGAATAAAGTGATAGAAGGAACAGTTACCTTTGAAGAAAAAACAGGGGAAATTAGGTTTGAACCAACGAAGGGTGTACTGAGTGTAAATACGAGATATGAAGTGATCATTGACCCATTGTTAAAGGATATCGCAGGTAATTATATCAACCCAAGAATTTGGTCTTTTACGACCGAATCACGAAAGGTAACGTCAGCCCATGTAGTAATTGCAAATAATACAAATACATGTGCAACATGCCATAGCACACATACAGCAGATAGCAGAAACCTAGTTAAGGGAAACATGGATCTGCCTCGTTTAGAGGAGGAAAATAAGGAGGGAGCAATACAAGAACCTGACGGGGGAGTTAGTATGGATCCGATTCAGGCCTACTGTCTGGCATGTCATGACGGTACGACTGCGGCACCAATGGCACAAGATGTGAATGCTACCTATATTCATGATAAAACTTTAATTACGGAAGGGGGAGAAGAAAAGATAGGAACATGTTCATCTTGTCATGACCCCCACGTTCAAACAGTAGAGGGAAACCGTAACACACATCATTTACAAAGCCATTTCACGTTTGACCACGACAAACTTCATAACCCTAATACTGAAGGAATTGGAAAAATAGATAGTAAAATCACTCTATGTGAAACATGTCATATAAATGATAGCTTTGAAAGGTATGGGGATGGGGAGTTTATCCTATTTCAATACGAAAATCGAAATTCATACTCCGTTGATAAAAATGGAAATCCTGTCATGTTTGGGTCAACGGAGAATTACTCTCTATGCGTAAGATGTCACAATGCAGATTATCAAAAACAGTACCCTAACGTTTCAGATATTTTGAAGTATTATAAAGATGCAAGCGCTGCGAGCTCTGGACATTTCATTACAAACGACCGGGTTAAAGATGGCAGTCTCCTTAATGGCAACCTTGCTTGCGACGATTGTCATAACAGGCATGGCTCTAATAATGAGATGCTCATTAATTCCGTACTAGGCCATAATGGTGAAAGGGATAAAGATGGGAATCGTATTAAATTCAGTTGGAGCGGCCCAAGAGACACGGTTAAGGCACAACGGGATTTTTGCTTAAGCTGCCATAACGAAACAACAGAGCTGTATGGATTGAATCCTTCTTACATGGAAGAAGAGGGATCCGTTCACAGACAAAACAAAGACAAATCTTGTGCAGATTGCCATGGTGGACCGGAAAAGGACTTCACAAGGGCAGTTCATACCCCAACTAGGGGAAGTCTCCAACAAGACGAATAAAAAAGAAGGATGTATCGAAGGATAACGGGTTCCGTATCCTATCGCAAAATTGTAAGTTACAATGGAACATGGTGACTTATTTGTAACTGTGTAATTGCAGATTAATTTGTGGAAATTCAATTTAAAGATGGCTCAGTTTGCATATTTTTGATATGCTCCCCTTAAGGTAGACAGATTAAAAAATAAATCTGTTTGCTTAAGGGTAACGGGTTTACTAGTGAGGTGCAAAACAGAAAAACGCATGGGATTTCACATGCTAAATCACACAACTTTCACAACCGAAATCACAGTATAATTCGCATATAAAAACGGCACGAAGAACATTCTTCGTGCCGTAGTTTTCATATTTGCTTATCGAACTAACGCTTCCTTATATGTAGTATATCAGGGTGCGTTAGTTTAATAAAAAATGATGAAAGTTTTAGTTAGTCTCTTTATAACTTTGTAAACCTTTTTCATACCAAATCTGAAAAGCATATATTAAAAGGGCTACTCCGATCATGATTATATATGTCATATGTGGTGACATTTCGCCTGAAGCTAATCCAAGTTTTTGTTGGAATGGATACCATAAATATACATATACACCATCCAATATTAGGTTTGTTATTAAATAAACAATAAATTTTCCGTATGTAAACTTGAAAATCCATAGTGTTGCTACTAAATAAGCACTATATACCCAAGGAATATTTGCAACTTTGTCCCATTCAAACAGTCCAGGTTCTCTCCACCAATTGTAATGATATGCAGCTTGATAAAAAAGAGTGTTGACTACAGTAACAAACAATGCAACTGGAAGAAATCTTCTGAGAGTCCTGTCACCAATTAGCACCAGTGATGCAATAGGAATTAGAAACATAAGCCATAGTATTATTTGTTTCACATTAATTCTCCTTATCAATAATAACCGAATTTATTTAAAATTTTCCCTAAATGATTAGATTAAATGTATTGATTCGAAAAAATATTAAAGAATTCTTATTACACATAACTGCACCGTTAGTACAATTACTTCAATATAAAAAACGGTAATCCTTCTTGGATCATCGCTCCCTATAGTTGAACAAAACTCACCTCAATAGCTTGTTAAAAACACTTTCCCTTTGGTCAATTTAGAAGATTCAACAACTTCAATAGCCCTTTTTACATCCAATAAATCATAATGAGAATCTACCGTCATTAAACGTAGTTTTTTATTACTTATTAGATTTATTAAATGATTAAAGGTTTCTTGCCATTTATCTGCTGAGACATATTTATTCCAATTTCGTAAGTGAAACATGTTTGCATTTACTTTTGCCTTGTTTACAATATCTACCCAATTTACTTGTATCCCAGATAAGAGACCAATTGTTAGGAAATTGCCATTAGGGCGGACACTAAAAGCTAATTCATTTCCATCAGAACCCCCAACAGAATCAATGGCAGCATCTGCACCCATTCCATTTGTTAATTCCATAACCGTTTCATTAAGGGAAACTTTAGACGTATCTATCACATAAGAGGCACCTAGATAAAGTAAATCATCTGTATATTTATTATTTCTAGTTACTGCAAGCAATCGGAAACCTAAAATCTTGGATAATTGAGCAAAAATATGCCCGATAGAAGAACCACAGGCATTAACCAATAAAACATCATTCGGTCTTAATTTTATAACTTCCTTACAAACTACCCATGCTGTAACTGGATTGATATACATTTGAGATGCCGTAAAATCATCAATTAAATCAGGGATAGGAACGACAAATTCTGTTGATGTCTTAACAAATTCTTGCCATGTACCTTCCCCGCGTAAAGGTGAAACACGTTTACCAATAAGATTTTGAGAAACTAATGGACCGACATCTTCTACTATACCTACCCCTTCATATCCCGGAATATTAGGTAAGGAAATACGATGAGCATATGAACCTCTAATTGGTATTAGGTCAGAAGGATTGATAGGGCGAGCTAACATTCGCACTAGAACTTCATTATCTTTTGGTGGTTCAATACTTTTCGACTCAATTCTTAACACATCTTTAGGGCTACCGAATTCATAGAATTTAATACATTTTGCATCCAAAACTATACTTCTCCTTAAAAAAAATCAGATTTATTTAATTATATCATCTTTCACTAAACTCTCCGTTTCTTTAAGTACATTGCTTTTCACAAACCTTTGTATTCCTTTCATTTAATTTAACACAAATATCCAAAACCTTCTCTTTCACATTAGAATTCACATGGCAAATCACATCGAAATCACAAGAAGGAAATATTTATTTCCACCTACGTGAATAGGGGGGGAATTACTGTGTGATTTCCTGTATGTTTAACTATAAAACACTGATATAACATCAAAAAAACACAGGTGATTCCTGCTGTGAAATCGCATGTGTTTTTGCTTGTGAATTACTTGTTTGCACCTCTGAAGTAAACCCGTTAACTTAAGGGAGCATTTTTTTGTCTTTCTACATTTCTTATTTAACTAACGCTTGCCCGTATAAGTACGGATTGTCACATACATCTATTATTTATAAACACTGACTTAATTAAAAAATGAGTAACAAAAAACCGTCAAGATGACGGTGAGGTTTATATAATGCATTGAATCTTTATAACTTACTCCTAAAAGGGAAAAGTCAATCCCTTGGTACTCTATACTCACTTTGGCTATTAATAGACCTTCTTCAACTCTTAGCTCCATCATTGCCCACGGACTCCAGTGAAATACTTTTCAATAACTTCAGGTTTTTCTTTAGAGGTATGGAATACCTATAACTCTTTTTCTGGATTTTCTTTATGAGTTTTCTTGTATGCTTTCCATGCTTCCATATTATCGTCAAAAGTTGAAATGATGGACATTTCTTCGACTGTTCTTATACTATCTCTTGAGGTAGAAGATAATGCTTCGACTAATACTAATTTATCGGGAAATTGTTCACGTACTAATCCCCAATCCATTATTCATCCCTCCATAATACCTGTAGTTCTTATTTTCTCATATTGCTTATATTTTAGAGAATTAGAATACAGAAAAACTATATGACATTACTTCTTCTACTTTTGCTTACCCGTAACCTTAAGTACAATACTTCACATATTAATTCCGTTGTTATGTAGTAAGGTGTTTTTTGGCTTTTATATAACAACATAAAAAGACTAACAAATTGGTTGCAATTTGCTAGTCAAATTAAGCTACTTTTTTAATGTTTGCGATTGTTAACGGAACCCGTTAATCGAAGGAAAGGGCCTCTGATACATCCTTTATATTGATTTTTACAAGAGATAAGTTTTTCATTTGAATCCGTTACAGGCGGACCCGTTTCTCGAGCAACGCAACAACAAATTAGCTTGGCTTACTTGCGCCCCGTTCGTTTAGTTCTCTGTACACATTCCGATATTCCACAATAGTAATGGACCCGAGGATATATTCTCGTTGGAGTAAATCTAATAATTCATTGGCATGAGACGGCTGATAGTGTTTTTGCTTAATAAACCTGTCAATCAACGCTTCTAACATAATGATTCCCCCTTATATCCAAACCTTTTTTTCACCTTAACAATACCATAGGTTTAGAACAATCCCTTGATTTTTGAATTGTTTAACTTCCGACAAGTTAGAACAATATTCTTCTATTTACGGGAAAGAAACAGGATATCAAATGCGTAATGAAGAGGATGAATGCTAGGATTGTCTATTTGTGTAAAAAACCAAATAAAATGATGAATAACTTTTCAATCTAACACGAAATCTTCGTTTATATGTAAAAAAGAAAACCATTGAGAAAAATGTCATATTTTGTTTAAAAATGACGTTTGATTTGGTATAGTATAAGTATTAAATCATTTAAAGTGTTCCAAAAGTACAATAATAAAGTTGAAATGAAAATGGCAAAACTATGGAAACATAGTGACGCAAAGCTATAGGGGCTAAAGCAGAGGCTAAGCCAGCCAGTTACCGTTTCAGGATAGCACATCCTGTGTTAAATCGGGGTGTGCTATTTTTATGGAAATGAAGAGGTGGTTTATAAAATGTTTAAAAAAAGCAAACAAAAAAAGCATAGAGAGACAGTGTATAGTGCTCAAAATCGTATTTTAGAAATGCTTGCCACCAATACTTCCATATTCAAAGTACTTAAAGAATTAGTCTATATAGTAGAAGAACAAGTTCCAGGTGCAGTAGGTGTTATTCTCTTAACAAACAAAAAACAAAGTGAACTAGGTAATGCAGTTGGACCAAACCTTCCACAAAAATATATAGAGGCTATAAATGGTTTGAAAATTAGCCCAGAAAAGGGGTCTTGTGGGCCTGCGGCATACCATGGAAAAACGGTGGTCGTTTCAGATATTACATCACATCCATTTTGGAAAAATGATAAAGGTTTAGCATTACAATTCGGGTTTAAATCTTGTTGGTCTATACCCATTTTTTCACCGATGAAAGAAGTCGTTGGTATATTTGCTCTGTATTTTAAAGAAAGAAATTTGCATTCTTCAGTAGAATTGGAAAAACTGGAGTCTTATATCCGTTTAGCGGGAATTGTAATTGATTACAAGAAATCAGAAGCTGAAAAGGGCCATTCACAAAACATAGATTTCCTTACTGGATTACCTGATGCCATTCAATTTAAAAGTCATTTAGAAGAACGCATAAAGGAAAAGGGCAATCCTTTCGCTGTAGTGTTTTTTGATCTTGACCGATTTAGTGTCATAAACAATATCGGTGGCTATGAAGTTGGGGATGGGGTATTGAAGAAAATATCCAACAAGATATCCCAGTGTATTGATGAGGAAGGGATATTAGCACGTTGGAATAGTGATAAATTTATTGGTGTAATCCCTTATGAACACTCCGAAGACATTAAAATGGTTATTGAAGCTATTTTGAAAAAATTTCTAGACCCTTTCGAAGTCAATAATCATGAGTTCTTAGTTACTCCCAGTATAGGAATAAGCTGTTTTCCACAAGATGGTGCGGATTCGGAATCACTAGTGAAAAATGCAGAGATAGCAATGAAGAAAGCAAAAAGGGAAGAGAAAAATACATACGTATTTTATACACCCTCCATTAATGAAACACTATATGAGCAGGTGATGATAGAAAAATATCTTCGCCAGGCTATTAAAGAGAACCAATTTGTTGTACATTACCAGCCTCAAATCAATTTAATGAATGAAAACACTGTTGGATTAGAAGCACTTATAAGATGGCAACACCCTAAATTAGGTCTTATACCGCCCAATAAATTTATTCGTATTGCGGAAGAGACAGGATTAATTGTCTCTATTGGTGAGTGGGTTTTACGTAATGCTTGTGAACAAATTAATAGCTTAAACTCTAGAGGCTATTCAAGCTTTAGATTATCTGTTAATCTTTCAAGCATTCAATTTTCTCAACGGGGATTAGTTGAGATGATTCAAGGAATAATCTCAGATACTGGGATGGATCCAACAAATTTGGTACTAGAAGTAACAGAAAGTACCCTTGTAGAGAATATTGAGTTTACAGTAGAACAATTAAACAAATTAAAAGCAATAGGTGTTCAAATCGCCTTAGATGACTTTGGTACTTTATACTCTTCCTTAAATTACCTAAAGCATTTTCCAATGGATATCATTAAAATTGATCGTTCGTTTATACGTAACATTGAGTATGACGATAGAGATTTAGCAATTTTAAAGACAATTATTCGACTAGGAAAAGATTTAAAACTAAAAGTACTTGCAGAAGGGATAGAAACGGAGAGACAATTGAATATTCTAAAGAAGTATCAATGTGATGAAGGACAAGGATACTATTTTGATCCACCTATCTCGTTAAAGGAAGTACAAAAGAGATAGTATTAATTTGTAAATAAATAACCGACAAATTATCTTATAAGGATAATTTACGACTCTAATAGTTAACTTAGGACGAAAAGAACGTATCGGGTATGAGGTGAGTAAATGAAGAAAATTAAAATAGATCATTTAGAATGTGTAGCTATTAGAATAAGCTATCAAACTTCCTGTAAAATTTGCTCAAAGCCATTTGTACATCAGGAAATATGTTATCGCATACCGATTCACGATCCCTTTATAGCATGTGTTAATTGTAGTCAGTCCTTTAATATGAAAGAGCCAAGGATGTATTGGGAAGAAGGTTCTGTAAAACGTTAGTGAGAAAAAAGGGGAAACAAAATGGATATCATACCTTGTCCGAAATGTAATAAAGCACTTATTAAACGAACACGTGAAATTTGTCCTAAATGCTTCCAAAAGGATAATGAAGAATATAGAAAAGTGACATCTATTATTAGAGGAAATCCCTCTATTACTTTAAGTGAAGTATCTAATATAGCGAATATTTCCATGAGCACATTATTGCGGTGGAAGCGGTATGGTAGGATCTAATTAGCAACAATATACGACAATAATTTCCTTTGGGAGTAAAATCGTGTATGATAATATTAGCCATTTAAAGAATGGTTTATTTACATAATAAAGGAGAGTTTTTAACATGAATAAGACAGAATTAGTGGCAGAAGTAACAGAAAAAACAGAACTTACGAAGAAAGATGCTACAGCAGTAGTGGATGCATTAATCGAATCTATTACTGATTCATTAAAAAAAGGAGAGTCCGTTCAACTTATAGGTTTTGGTAATTTTGAAGTTCGTGAAAGAGCGGCAAGAAAAGGACGTAATCCTCAAACGGGAGAAGAAATTGAAATAGCTGCATCAAAGGTTCCTGCTTTTAAACCTGGTAAATCACTTAAAGATGCGGTGAAGTAAGCCTGCAATATAGGTTTAGTAAATACCTATAGAACTAGAACTAAAAAAACACTGTGCTTTTTATACTGAGCGCAGTGTTTTTTTATATGGTTTAATAGATCGCAACTATTTGCAGTATTTTTTAATAATCTACATAGGTCATTTATACTCGTTATTGTCGAAATAAGGGGGGATGGCTCGATTAATACAAGAATATGGTACAATGGTAACGAAATGGTGAAAATGGGATATTGTTTAATGACCGGGCCTAATGTCATGGTAGCCGGGGTAACCAAGGAACGGATTATAAGGTGGATATCCTTTTTTTGGTATCCACCTTTTTCTTATATATATGGTAGGGGAAGGTGAAATACGTTGTATAAAGTAGAACCTAATTTAAAGAAAATGATGAAGTTACCAGACGAAACGACCGAAAGTCTAAAAGAAAGATATAGCCATTTATTAGAAGAATTGAAATTTGCCAGAAATGCCTTTGAATTTGATAGAGCTTCAGAAATCAAGACGGAGATGATTTATATCATTCAGGAACTCAAGAAAAGGAAAGGGATTCAGGTTAAAAAAAACTAACCAAGAAAATTGGTTAGGAAATTCAAAGTTTTTCAATAAAGTATTACAACCAGCATTAGAGTTCGAAAAATGTTTAGGTGTAATTTAAAGACGCTACACAAATTATTATCCAATAGCAATTAGTTAATAAAAATAATATTATTTAGTACTACACTGATAGTATTGAATAATTAGTTTATCTAACTCCCTGCTGTATTTTAAGGTTTGAGGGTGAGTAACCCCTTTCTCCTCTGCTGTAGAAATCATGGCTGATCTAATAGATTCAATTTTGTTTATTAATGGAATTAATTTACTCATCTTAACCTCGCACTTTCAAATTAGTCACCTTTAACGGGTACTTAGTATCAGTCTAAAATATCTAATACGAAAAATAAAGTTTTTTTAATATACTTTTGAATGAATTTCAAAAAATATATACCCTTATATACCAAAGCTTTTTTAGCATGAAAAAGGAGTCCTCCCCAAATGTCTGTTTTACTCTTCTTCTATTTTGAAAAGAAAATGGAAGACTAGTTAGAAGTTTACTTGTCTCATAAACAAATTCATGGAACATGTATTGTACCAGAAGCATTAGTGACCTGTTTCTTAAAGCGTTCATGAAACGCGTAACGAAACGGAAACACTACATACCTGTCTCATCAAGCATTCATGAAACGCGTAACGAAACGGAAACACTACATACCTGTCTCATCAAGCAATCATGAAACGCGTAACGAAACGGAAACACTACATATCTGTCTCATCAAGCAATCATGAAACGCGTAACGAAACGGAAACGTTACATACCTGTTTCATCAAGCAATCATGAAACGCGTAACGAAACGGAAACGCTACATACCTGTCTCATCAAGCAATCATGAAACGTGTAACGAAACGGAAACGTTACATACCTGTCTCATCAAGCATTCATGAAACGTGTAACGAAACGGAAACACTACATACCTGTCTCATCAAGCATTCATGAAACGCGTAAAGAAACGGAAACACTAGATACCTGTCTCATCAAGCGTTCATGAAACGCGTAACGAAGTGGAAAGGCTACATACCTGTCTCATCAAGCGTTCATGAAACGCGTAACGAAACGGAAACACTACATACCTGTCTCATCAAGCGTTCATGAAACGCGTAACGAAACGGAAAGACTACATACCTGTCTCATAAAGCGTTCATGAAACGCGTAACGAAACGGAAACACTACATACCTGTCTCATCAAGCATTCTGGTATGTCAACACTAAACTGAACAATTCTTTTAAGGAACATAAACTTGTTAAAGCGCACATATAACATAAACGCTTTTTGAGTGCTTTTTTGGT
>NZ_JAUSUG010000019.1 GCF_030813435.1 Evansella vedderi
TTTAAAAATTCATTGACGGGATATTCGATCGGTCGTATAAATACGACGTTCATATCCCACTTCGCTTGGCTTTTTGTTTAGTTTTCAAAGGTCAAAATGTCAATTTGTTGTTTTAGCGACAACTCTTATATTATATCAGGATAACATTTTGTTGTCAACAACTTTTTTTATTTCCTTTGCGACAAAATCTATTATATCAAATGATCTGGTTCTGCGCAACTTATTTCTTTTAGCTGAAAGCTAAAAATATAAAATTAATTTATCGCTTTTTAGCGACAAGAATTATCATAACACAAATAATAACAAACCGCAACATTTTTTTCAAAAGAATTATTTAGTTCCTTTCGTTAACGGCATGAATATACTATAGCACACTTTAGTAATTCCACGCAACTACTTTCTAAAAAAGTTATATAACCGTTAATTGTCCTCACCAACCACATATAATATTCCACAAATTCCGAACTTAAAAACATTCAATGAACAATTTTCTCAAGAGTTTTATCGTAAAATCAGAAGATTACCCAAAATTCATTTTCGTCTTAAATTGCTATTCCTAAACCTTTAACCTAAAAAGTCTTATATAAGCAAAAAAACAAGTTTCAAGGAGAAACTTGTTTTAGTAATATCAAAATTGTTCCGGAAACTCTTGCTGAGCACGATAAAGTAATTCTATCATAATCGTTTCATGAACGGCTAACTGCTCACTTTCCAGAATTCTTTTATATGCCTCCAATTTATTTCCTTCATTAAATAAGCATTTAAATTCTAAAATCTCATTCAGCCATTGTTCATGAAAGGATACATTTCCGTATAGCTCGTCTTTTGTTAACTCAAGTGCAATTTGAGCCATCTCCTTTGCTTCTTCAAGGTCAAACATTGTAAGTAAATAGGATAAACTTAAGTAACTCCTCTGCCGTTAAATTTTCACCAGTAATGTCATATAAGGTGTAATTAATTAACCACACGATAAATAATAAGATTGTTGTTCCTGTGAAATATGTAAAAATTAGAAAGATACTAAACCTTGTTTTTAATCGAAACAATTTCATTCTCCCTCTAATTAAACCAATAATGGAATATATAATGAAAGAAAACAAAATAGCTAGCCCTATTAATGAAACAACCGTTCCCCACATGGCACTTAGAAGGAGATAACTTCCCACTAGTATTAGAATTGTAAAAATGAAGCTAACTATTAATAAAGAAATAGAACGGATGACCCCCATCAAAAAACTCCTTCGTATTACGTTACAATCTTTTAATCTATTTTACCATTTTTTATCCAAATTTTTCCGAAACTATTTCTATTTAGTTGTATAATTAAGATACAAATAAGCGCCCATTGATAAATTTTTGCCAATGGACGCCTTTTTGTTTATTATTCTTTTGATTGAACACCTTCCTCTACCGACTGGACGATGATAAATCCTTCTCCGGAAAACTCCATTTGGAAAGACTCACCACTTCCTCGACCTAGTAAGGTGCGGTAGCTTATATCGGTTCTGATTTTAGGCTCTAAATGGCCAGACCAAGCAACAGTAGCCTGTGGGTCTGTCATAACGGGAATCCCCGGGCGAACAAGTAAAGTCAACGGTTCGTAGTGGGAAGTGATTGCTACCATTCCCCGTCCAGACAGGGTTATATTAAACAATCCCCCGGACATCATCCCAGCTATTTTTTTCATCATCTTAATATCCCAATCAATTCCTGGCTCAAAAGCTAACAAATCATTTCCATTAACCGTTATAGTATCATTATCTAATTCCAGTATGGAAATTTTTTTACCTTGGTCCGCTAAATATAATTCTCCATTCCCTTGGGCTTTCATTAATTGAATTCCTTCATTAGTGAAAGCCTTCTTTAGCATGCGGCCAACCCCATGCTCCAATATACCTTCCCTTTCAAATTTAATTCTTCCATTATATGCGACCATGGAACCCATTTTTGCCCAGACCTTATCTTTCAAATTCACCTCTAGAATTCTTGGCGTTTCTAACTCAAAAAACTCCGTACTCCGTTCATTCTGTACCGTCTGCCTTATAAATTCATCAATCGAATATTTACTCATCTTCCCTACTCCTCTCTTAAATTTACCTGATCAATTCTACGTTTAGTTTCAGGAAAAGTTTCATACCTTATGGATCTAAAAATGCAAAAGGAATAGTATACACCCGCCATTTATTTTTCCCCTCAAATGGGAAGTTTAAGGATTTTATTATTCTATTCGCAGTATATCTTGATTTAATGTTTAAAAAAGCCCTTAGTTGTTTGACGGTTATAGTACGTCCATAAATAAGAGCATAATCTTTTATAGCCTCAATATGAGTAATCTTGGATTCGAAATGACATTGATGATTGCTGCAGGTCCAAATACCTTTACTTCTAATCATAGGAATAGCCTGGCATTTAGGACAATGAACCCCCTTTTTTAGCTCTTCCTTTTGGATGTTGTATTTAGTTAGTAAATCTGGGATATGGGGAGTATGTTGTTTAAGTAGACAGCTTGTTAATCCGCGGAGATCTCTTTTGGAGAGCTTTTCATTATGGTGGATCTTTTCATATTGCTTAATTTTTTCATAAATTTGACTACTTTGGATTACCTTTTTGGAACATTCATCATAAGTTGGGGATCTGGAAATATGGGTATTGGAATTTGTATTTACAACGTGGGACTCAATAGGAATTTGGGCAAATTTGTTTTTGCGCAACCATCTATTCAGCTGAACAACCTGATTTTTCACCTGAATGATAGGATCAGCATAGGTTTTCTGATCACCATCGACCCGCTGTACAAGCTGTTTAATTACATCATCGAAATAAAGCTCCCCTCTCAAATTTTTAGCTTCGAGGTTTAATAGAAAATAAGGTGATACTAGCAAGGTATCCATTTGAAAAAAATATTTTCCGTCCGCCGTAAGCCGGAGACCGTGAAAAATGAGATAATCCTCCTCTGGTAAAAAACTCAAAATGTAGTCTAAAGACGCCTCACCTTTTTGTCCCGATAACCGTTTTCTTAAATCTTCCTCAAGCTTAGCTCTCATTGGATGGTGGTAGGGTAACCTGCGAAGAATAGCTTGAAGTTTACGAATGCTAAGAGGCATTGTACGGGGTTTTTTAATCAAAATAACACACTCCTTCTATTTTTTGTTTTAATTCGAGGTTTTAGGTTACGTTTCCTATAGAAATTTCCCCTAATTGTGAACAAAATTTGTCTTTTTTGAGGATTCCCTATAATTTTAGTTTTTCTATGTGCGATTTCGGGCTGTATATGTGCGATAAACTTAGTTCTATGTGCGATAACATATTTTCTATGTGCGATTTTCCACCTCCTATGTGCGATTCGATGAAATTAGTCAAAATTCGACCATAAAAGCCAAGTTTCCCGACTGACAATCCCTCCAACCGATTTTTCACAAAATTCTTGCTGGTGATGCTGGTCACATCCTCAGGCTCAACTCCATGATAAGATTTAGACCAATAGAGGATATAAGGGGGGCTAGCCATGAGCGAAATGATAAATAATCGTGAAGTGTTAACAACGGAAATAACGGAAAGACAGCAATTGTTAAAGCAAATTCTTAAGGAACTTCACTCTGGGGTGGATCCTGATGAAGTGAAGAAGCGTTATGATGGAAAAATAGATAAAATTTTGATAAGTGAACTTTCCAAAATGGAGCATGAGCTTATGCAGGAAGAAGGGATCAGTCCTGAAGAGGTTCGACGAGTTTGTTCGGTCCATACGGAATTTTTCAAGGAAGCTTTCGGGTTTGCTGAGACGAAAAAAGAAAAAACGGAGCCTCAATACCAGGTTGGTCATCCTGTACACACATTTTTTCTAGAAAATAAAGAAATAGCGAATCTCATCAATAACAGGTTAAAACCACATACGGATCAGTTTAAAGAAAAGGACAAAAAGGAAACCATCGAAAGCCTGTATACCGATTTAACTGACCTTTTGGAAATCGATAAACATTATAGTCGGAAGGAAAATCTACTCTTCCCTTATCTCGAAAAATACGGCATTAACGGTCCCTCCAAAATGATGTGGAGTATTGATGACTTTATTCGAGGGGCAATTAAAGACTTGAAAAAGCAGCTGGAAACTGGTCAATGGACGAAAGAGGAAGTAATCAAGTCCTTACAGTTCATCCATGATGAGGTCCTCCTAATGATTTTTAGAGAAGAAAATATTCTTCTGCCTATGTCCATAGAGAAACTTACGGAAGACGAGTGGATCAAAATTGCTAATGAGGAGCATGTAATTGGCTATACCTTTATTGATCCTCCTGCAAAGTGGGAGCCTCGACGTGCAGATTTTTCCGAAGAGGGTATCGTAAAGGATGGGACAATACAACTAGAAACTGGGGTATTGAAGGTGGAACAGCTGGAGCTGATGATGAATCATCTTCCTGTAGATATTACGTTTATAGATGAAAATGATGTTGTCCGCTATTTTTCACACGGGAAGGAACGTATTTTTCATCGTACGAAATCAGTCATTGGTCGAACCGTTCAGAACTGTCACCCGCCGCATAGTGCCCATATTGTAGAGGCATTACTAGACGACTTTAAGTCTGGAAAAAAAGAGTCGGAGGACTTTTGGATTCCGTTTAAAGATAAATATGTGTTGATCCGTTACTTTGCTGTTAGGGATGGAGAAGGTACTTACCGTGGCACACTAGAGTTTACGCAAAACATAAAGCCTATTCAAGAAATCACCGGAGAAAAACGATTGATGTCATAAAAGGAAAGAAGGAGTGCCCGTGGTTGGGCACTCCTCATTTTTTTCCCCCTATAATACCATCAATAATCCCATAATCTTTCGCTTCCTTGGCTGATAGGAAATAGTCCCTGTCCGTATCTCGATCTACTTTTTCCAAGGGCTGGCCGGTTCTTTCTGAAATAATCTCGTTGAGTTTTTCCCGGACCTTGAGAATGCGTCTTGCGGAAATTTCTATGTCGGAAGCCTGCCCACGGGCACCACCTAATGGTTGGTGGATCATGATCTCGCTGTTCTGGAGAGCGAAACGTTTTCCCTCTGTCCCTGCAAGAAGGAGCATAGCCCCCATGGATGCAGCGATCCCAGTACAAATGGTACTAACATCCGGCTTAATAAATTGCATCGTATCGTAGATGGCAAACCCTGCGGAGGTAGAGCCGCCAGGACTATTAATATAAAGAGAAATATCCTTTTCCGGGTCATCAGCAGCTAAAAATAGTAACTGAGCGACAATACTATTAGCCATATGATCATTGATTTCATCACTGACCATCACAATACGGTCCTTTAACAGCCTCGAATAAATATCATAGGAACGTTCCCCACGGTTGGATTGCTCAATAACATAAGGAATGGTATTCATTTTATTTTACCTCCCACATTCTTTTACATTTATGCTGCCATGGAGAGGGAACAATTATGGAAGGAGTGTGACTGTACAGATTTGTTCTGTTGCAATAGCAGACTTGGTTCAGATGACGCAGGCTTCAATAAGCTTGGAATGATTTTTATTAGCTTTGTTGGGTCCTGTTCTTTTAAGCATTTAGCGAGAACCTCAGGCAATATTTCTTCTAGCTCCTTTGTCCACTGCGATTGGACCTCCGTTATTGGTGCTAGATCTTCATAGAATTGAGTCTTCAATCTAACCCTTGCCCTTTTTAAAGCAGCTTTCACAGCTGGTTCCGTCATACGAAGGATGTGGGCAACTTCTGAAATCTTATATTGAAAGGCTTCCTTCAATGTAAAGACAATTAACTGTTTTGGGGTTAGCTTTTGTACAAGGTCTTGGACCAAGAAATTGGTCGCCTCCATATGGAATGCTCTATTCACTATTTGCTGCTCGGAGACCTCACCAATAACTTCTCTAGCCATTTTTCTTGATTGATCTACCCAATGGTTGTAAGCAATCCTCTTTAGGAGGGCTCCATTCAGTTCTTCCGGTACTTGCCCATATTGCTTTATCGCTTTGTAAATGGATTCCTGAGCTAAGTCTTCACCGCTCCATTTATCACGGGATAAAAAATGGCAGTAGCGGATCAATTGCTGATAAAGCTCCTTCATCTGGTTTTGGTTTAAGTTCTCCTGCTCTTGTACATTACGGTCACTTTTTTTCGTTATTTTAACAGACAATCTACTCACTCCTTTGTTCCTCTCACCTCTTAAACGATCGAGAGGCAAAAAAAGATATGGGGAAGGTTCATTTTTTTATTTAAAAGTGAATTTCTGTAACCTTATTATATGTTTTTAACATTTTATGTTAAACAATTGGCTCTTAATTGGGGGGAGATAATTTATATGTGCAATTCTAATGGGGCTATGTGCGATTTTGGCCCCTGTATGTGCTATTTCCACGCTTATATGTGCGATTATTAACCTCCTATGTGCGATCAGACCATTTTCGACAAAAAACAACAAAATACCACCAAATAAAATACGACTAACTTATAATAAGTTAGCCGTATTCCCAATTGCTTAAGGTAATACATTTCCTGCCGAACGGTAAAGTTCATACCATTCTTCCCTTGTTAACTCAATACCTGATGCTGCTGCAATAACCTTTAGTCTCTCAGGATTCATCGTTCCAACAACTGGCTGCATTTTTGCAGGGTGACGTAAAAGCCAGGCAATAGCTATGGTAGAATCAGTGACTCCGTATTTTTCAGCCATTTCCTGCAATTTAGCATTTACCTCTGGGAAATCAGCATTCCCTACAAACGACCCCTTTATCATTCCATATTGGAAAGGTGACCACGGTTGAATGGTAATGTTGTTCAACCGGCAGTATTCCAGTACCCCACTGTCACGAACAATGGATGGATCGTTCTGCATATTGACGTTCAAACCTGCATCAATCATTGGTGTATGCATAATACTTAATTGAAGCTGATTAACGATTAAATCCACATCCAAATATTTTTTCAACAATTCTATTTGCATTGGATTTTGGTTACTAACACCAAAATGACGGACCTTACCACTTTCCTTCAGTTGAGAGAAAGCTTCCGCAACTTCTTCCGGTTCCATTAGAGCATCTGGGCGGTGAAGAAGTAAAATGTCTATGTAATCGGTCTTTAATCGCTGCAAACTGCCATCTACTGAATTTAGAATATGCTCCTTAGAAAAATCAAAGAATCCCTTGCGAATACCACATTTCGTTTGGAGTATCATTTTTTCACGAACAGATGGAGTCATTCCCACGGCATCGGCAAAAACTTCTTCCGATTTCCCACCCCCATAAATATCTGCGTGGTCAAATAAATGGACCCCAACCTCCAAAGCGGTTTCAATAACATGGGCTGCCTCTTCATTCGAAAGGCTTGCCATCCGCATGCAGCCTAATGAGATTTCACCAACCTGTAAATCACTGTTACCTAACTTAATTTTCTTCATCTAAATGAATCCCTTTCTATGCCAATTTTTATTTAGGCTAGTTTTTCTCTAGATGCCACGCTCGTCGTTGGAGTCGCCGCCTTCCGCTTCTCCAAGCTTATTAAAAGCTTCACTAACTAAATGATCGGATGCCCCTATTTGTACACCGTTCTCTACTAAATGGCTTAAAAAAGCGGACAACTCCTCTTCTTCTTATTAGCTATCATCATAAGATATTGATTTGGCTAAAACAAATTATCTGCTCCGTTACTAGACGAATGTTAACACTCACAATGGAAACAATAAGTACGATATTTTATATACATATTATAGATCAAAGGAGAAATATCATGAGTTCTCAGAACTACCGTACAGAAAAAGATCCTTTAGGAAAAATTCCACTTCCTGAAAAGGCCTATTACGGATCTCAAACCCAACGTGCTCTAGATAACTTTCAAATTAGCGGTAGAAGATTTCCCCGTTCCTTTATCAAAGCCCAAGGGATCATTAAAGCTGCTGCTGCAAAAACAAATATGGAATTAGGCTTGCTTCCTGATGCCGTTGGACAAGCAATTATAACCGCATCAGAAGAAGTAATAGAAGGAAAATGGGATGAACACTTTGTTATTGATGTGTACCAAGCAGGAGCAGGAACCTCCCAGAACATGAATGCCAACGAAGTGATTGCGAACCGTGCTTCAGAAATCGCAGGTGGTGCAACTGATACTGGCCGAATTCATCCAAACGACCATGTAAATATGTCCCAATCCACGAATGATACCTTTCCATCAGCATTAAATATAGCTGCGGTAGAAAATATCGTCCATGGTTTGTTGCCTGCCTTATTTGAATTACAACAATCGCTCGAGAAGAAATCCGAAGAATTTAAAGATGTATTAAAAAGCGGACGGACACACCTACATGATGCTATTCCCATACGTTTAGGGCAGGAGTTCTACGGCTATGCAGGGACAATTAAGGAATGCTATGAGCAAATTAATCGAACAACAGACGCATTGTATGAACTTGGTTTAGGTGGAAAAGCCATTGGAACATTAGGAAATTTAGATCCTAATTATCCTCCGAAAATAATAAAGGAGATTAGCAGTCGAACGAACCTTCCTTTCCGGGAACCGGAAAACATGTTTAGCTTTATGCAAAATCGAAACGCTCCTATTCGTGTAATGATGGCCATGAAAGAATTGGCCGTTCATCTAATAAAGATAACCAGTGATTTGCGACTATTAAGCTCAGGTCCACGTACGGGGTTAGAGGAAATTACTCTCCCTTCTGTACAACCGGGTTCTACGATTATGCCAGGAAAGGTAAATCCGGCCATACTAGAAATGACTCATATGGTATGCTGTCAAATAATCGGTGCGGAAGCCTCTGTAACAACAGCTGGAACAGCAAGCCAATTGGAGATCAATGTGATGATGCCTGTTATAGCCCATACGTTTTTAGATTCCATTGAAATATTAACGAATGCCGTTGCCACACTAGTGGAGAAGTGTATCGCAGGGATACAAGCAAATGAAGATACGTGTAACCACTGGATGGAAGCAAGCCTTGCTTTAGTGACAGGGTTAAGTCCAATCCTTGGCTACGATAAAGCTTCACAAATTGGTATGCAAGCAGACGAAGAAAAGAAAACACTGAAGCAAGTCCTAGAAGAAAAAGGCATGTTGTCGAAAAAAATAGAGAAAGCCTTAGACCCAAAAGGATTCATATAATTAGGTGGTAGCTTTACAAGGAAATATTGTCCTATAAAGTTACCATCTATTCCATTTAATAACTTACTTTGTCCTTATTTAATAAAGGAAAATCAATATATCTAGATACTAATCGTTTCAGAAGAACGGTATCATGACTAATAATAATAATCCCTATATTACGATTTCTCACTATATCCATTACCCCATGCCAAATTTGTGCTTGGGTAATAGTATCAAGCATCGTTGTCATTTCATCAGCGATGAGAAACTGGGTACCGGGACCAAGGGCCCTTGCTATACAAAATCGCTGCAGCTCTCCCCCTGATAATTCATTCGGCCAACGTTGGAGCCAATTTTCCTGTATACCTAGTCGTTCCAGAAGTTCAACATCTAAATTCCCCGCTTCCTCTAATACTGCTTTCATAGGCCATTTTGGGTTGATTGCCTTTTCTGGATGTTGAAATACAAGCTGAATAGGATGATAACCTGTTTTTGGTAACGGGGCATCATTAAATAAAACTGTCCCGTTACTGGGCTTTTCATATCCTGCTAGTATCCTCGCTAATGTAGTTTTACCACACCCGCTTGGACCGGCTAGTCCTACCACTTCACCAGGTTGAACAGTAAGATTTATATCACGAAAAAGCCATTTTTTTCTCCTGTAACGAAAACTTACATTTCTAGCTTCAAGTTGCATGAATACACCTCACCATTCCATTTCGAAGTACTCTTTTTTCTGGCAAGTGTTCAAGGCATTCCGTTGTGGTCATGTCACATCTTGGTGCAAACAAACATCCCCTTGGCAATTCATCCCCTTTTGGTTGAGAACCTGGGATCGGGCGAAACTCATTTTGTGGCAGAGCTCTCCATAAAGCTTTAGAATAAGGATGTCTTAACCTTTCTCCACTACCAGTGAAGTCTTCAACTGGGGCAACTTCAACTGTTGTCCCAGCATAAAAGACTGCAATTTTATCTGCAACACTTAAGGCCGATTGAATGTCATGGGTAATGAACATAACAGCAGTTCCATTGTCTGCAAATGCCTTAAAAGAGGATAGTGCCTCCTTTACTACTGTTTGGTCTAGGCCAGGCGTTGGTTCATCGGCGATAATGAATTTTGCCTTATTGATTACTGCTGTTGATACAAGAATACGACGAGCCATTCCCCCAGATAACTGGAAGGGATACAGCTTCTCTACGTCGGTAGATAAATTATATTTCTCAAAAATCTCTTTTTGCGTTTTAAAAGAGTCTTTACCCTTTAACGCTCCCCTTACCTGTTTCTCCACTTCCATTAATGGATTTAAAAAATTTACTGACTGAGGGACAAAAGCTAGCTCCTTCCCACGTAATTTCTCTTGTAAAGAAGGGGTAAGTTCTTTACCATCATAATGGATTGTTCCACTAACATTTGCGTTTCTTGGTAAAATTCCAAGTATGGCATGTGCTAGCAAGCTTTTTCCGGAGCCGCTAGATCCTACAACAGCAACAATTTCTCCTGCGTTTATAGAAAAACTTAAATTATGAATCACCTTTACCTCTTTATGTTTGAATCCCTTTGTATACTGTTTAAAGGAAACGGATAAATCATCTACTTCTACTAGTGGCATTCTTTTCTCCCCCATAAGATTAATTTAGTCATGAGCCCGATGGGGATCCAATCTGGATCGTAGATGCTCACCAATGATATCGAACGACCGTACAACAAGTAATAAAGAAAGTCCTGGGAATATGGCGAGCCACCACATTTCTGTTGATAAATAACGCATTGACTCCGAGAGAATGATACCAATAGCTGGTTGGTGTGGAGATAAGCCCATCCCTATAAAAGTAATTGCCGCTTCGTGAAGAATAGCATGAGGAAACAGTAAGAATAAACCTACCATTAACTGTGGAGCAACATGGGGGAAGAGATGCTTCCTTCCAATAAACCATCGGGATTTCCCTAAGCGTTTCGATACTTCCACATATTCAGCAGACCTCAGCTGCATTACCTCTGCCCGAATCACGCGAGTTAAGCTTGGCCAATGGGTAAGGGCGAGTCCAATGACTACTCCTTTTATTCCTCCTCCTAAAGCAAAGGAGATTAACATTAACATAACTAAATGAGGAACACTTAAAAATAAATCCACTAACCATGAAATAATGCTGTCCACTACTTTCCCCATCGTTGCAGCCAGCATCCCTAAAATAAGAGCAATGGTTACACTCGCTGCAGCAGCCGTTAACCCCACACCAATACTTAAAGTCAGCCCTTTTAGGGTACGGGTAAGCATATCCCTGCCAAGCCAGTCTGTTCCAAAGGGATGGGCAAGGGATGG
Organism: Evansella vedderi; assembly: GCF_030813435.1. GTDB lineage: Bacteria > Bacillota > Bacilli > Bacillales > Salisediminibacteriaceae > Evansella > Evansella vedderi. The sequence goes on from NZ_JAUSUG010000019.1 coordinate 11,409, forward strand.
GCCTAGATTACGATTTCCTAAATCCGTTGCAATTCGTTCATTACTTAATACCAATCCCCCAAGAATAACACATAATAATAGAAGGGATACGATTACCAATGTCATAAAAGAGCGCTGTCTTCCATTTAATGAAATAAAAGGTTGTATACTAAACTTCACCATTTTCATCATACTACTCATATTGCTTCCCTCTCTTTAGTCCTCGGGTCCACAACAAGATAAATAAGATCCGCAAGAAGATTTCCAATGAACACAAATAAGGTACTAAAGATGACTAACCCTAGCAAGAGAGGCACATCTCCTCTTAAGCCAGCTTCCACAGTTGCTTGCCCCAATCCAGGATAGGAAAAGACCAGTTCCACTAGCACCGCTCCCCCAAACAATTCACCAAAAGCGGCAAACTGTAATGTGAGGGCTGGCAAGGCAATGTTACGAATTCCGTGTCTCCAAATTAATGAAAAACCTTTCTCCCCTCTTGCTCTTGCGAACAACACGTAATCACTTTGAAGGACATCTATAAGCTTCTGCCTCGTATGGAGTGCCACATTAACCACACCAACTATACTTAATGTAATTGCTGGTAAAATAAAATGTCTAACCCTGTCTATTACAGTTACCTCTTCTGTAAGGACACCAGCAGGAACTCCAAGCCCAATTGGCAGCCACCCTAACCCGACAGCAAAAATTAAGAGTAGGAGAATTCCTATCCAAAAGGCAGGTGTAGATGCCAATGTGTAGCAATAGAGTTTAATTAGTCTATCAATCCATGAATCTCTTTTTACTGCTGCAATAATTCCCAGTAAAAAACCAATTACACCAGAAAGAATCCAAGCTGCAAGCATTAGGGCAAAGGAATAAATAAATTTATCTTTAATGACATCTAATACAGGCTGCCTATATATCATAGATGTACCAAAATCCCCCCGCACAATCGCGGAGCTCCAGTGGTAAAACTGTTCCACTGGAGTTTTATCTAGACCCCAATGCTCGGCAATTTTTTCTCGCTGTTCTGGTCCAACCCTCATCATATCTGCACCAACATAAGCTTGAATAGGATCTACAGGTGACTTGTTTACAAGGAAAAAAGAAAGGATACAAACAGCAAATAAAAGGGAAGCAAGGCGAATAAATTTTTTTAGAAAAAGCAAAGGGAGGAGCAAGTTCTTACCTCCTACTCTTTCCATTTCCACTCTACTATATTGTCTGTAATAGGCCAACCGTGGGCGTGAGGCTGAATTTTTTGCTGGCCAATATCCAATTTCTCATTTACTAAGAACAGGTGATTAATATTCACAAGCCATGCCCAAGGGGAATCTCCCTTTGTACTAAAACCCGTTTTACCATCCCATTGGGCTTTTTTCCAATAGTTTATAGCTTCTTCTTCACTAGTGGCAGCTAATGCCTTCAGAAAATACTGGTCCACAGTTTCATTTGAATAATAGCCTGGGTTAAACCACTCTACACCCATCATTTCTCCGCTGTATACATGGTACATCTCTAAAGGATCATGACTTCCCCAGCCCATTAAAACAGCATTGGCGTGCATAGAGGATTGAATCTCATCCCAGCTCTTACCTTCCACAATTATATTAATTCCTAAAGGCTTGATCATATCAGCAACAGCAATAGCGAGAGATTGTCTCGTAGAATCACTTGCAGGATAAAGAAGGGTAAACTCTGCCTTTAAGGAATCCTTCTGGAGAATTCCATCACCGTTCACATCTTCCCATCCATCCTCTTCTAAAATGAGAGACGCCAGTTCCATATCATTGTCTACAATAACCGTATCTGGGTTCCACCAAGGAAGCTGATCAGCGATTGTATAGGCCGGTGTTCCGTGACTTTCTAAAACTCCTTCAACTAATGCTTGTCTATTAACAGCAATATTAATGGCTTTACGAATGGCAAGGTCTGCTGTTACGTCATTTCCGATAGCATGACCCTCTTCCGTTTGCTGCCCACTTGCTTTATATGGAAACATTATTCCCCGGTTATCCACACTATTGATAGATTCTAAGCGCATTCCTGGTACGTCTTGAAGACTAAAGGTCGCTGGAATAGAAGCCATATCCACCTGCCCAGACCTAGCTGCCCCGAAGGCAGCGTCTTCGTTTAAAAACAAGAATGTAACCTTTTGGAAAAAAGGAAGACTATTATAATAGTAAGGATTAGCTTCCACAATAATTTGCTGGCCTTTATCCCATTGCAAAAGCTTGTATGGTCCTGAACCAATCGGATTTTCAGCATAGGTTTCATCATAAGCATGTTCCGGAACTATCCCTAGTGTAATTAAAGAGTCAATAAAAGTAGATTGTGGTTTTTTCAAATGAAAATAAACGGTGTAGTCATCTTTCACCTCTATGCTGTCAAGAATCGTAAGGTCTAAAATAGATCCGTTCTTTAAAGCTGTTTCAAAAGTAAATTTCACATCTCTCGCAGTGAGAGCTTCTCCATCAGAAAATACTACATCATCCCGGAGTTCCACTGTCCATACGAGACCATCGCTGCTAATTTCGTAGTTTTCAGCCAAGTCCTTTTTCACAGCTAAGTTATGGTCCCGTTTTAGTAGTGTACTTTGAAACAGTGGGGAACCGTAGCGCCCCCAACCGGTAGTAGGATCAAAGCCTGTTTCCGGCTCCGCCCCAATTGCCAGAATTAATTCATCCCTTTTATTTTCTATTAATGATGCTTCACTCTCATTGGAGTCTCGTGAGCATCCGCTCACAAGAATAGCTGCAATGAATAGTAAAAAAATAAGGAAACGTGTGTTTTTCATTATGTGTCTCTCCTTGTACAATTTTATTTTCTTGTTTGACTTAACGAATGTAAGAATGTTATTTTTCAAGAATAATTCGACTATTCCTATAAATCTTAAAATATTGTATTTAGTATATACATAGAGAAATGGGTGAGTCAAAAGGTTGTTTAAACCTCTTCACCCACCCACTATTAATTATTATTGTTTCGATAATACTTCTTTAAAGTTTCTAACTACGTTTTCAACGGTAAACCCGTATTCCTCAAGGAGCTTACTAGCTGGTGCTGACGCTCCAAACTGGTCAATAGCAAGGACCGCTCCTCCATCGCCTACATATTCTCTCCATCCAAGGGAGGAACCCATTTCAATGGCAAGGCGTGCTTTAACATCTTTTGGTAATAGTTGTTCCTTATATTGTTGGGACTGTTTATTGAAACGGTCCCAGCTTGGCATACTAACAACTGATACGAATATATTTTCTTTCTCTAGTTCTTTTTGTGCTTCATAAGCTAGGGGCACTTCTGACCCGGAAGCAAGTAATATACCATCTGTATCTCCTTTTGCTTTAGAAACTACATAAGCCCCTTTCTTAACTCCCTCATAAACAACTTCTTTATCATTCGTCAATGTAGGTAAGTCTTGACGAGTTAATACTAGTGCCGTAGGAGTATCGGTGCTTTCAATGGCTAAACGCCATGCCGCCACTGTCTCATTGGCATCAGCTGGACGTATGATGGAAAGTCCCGGCATTGCCCGTAAAGATGCTAGCTGTTCAACCGGTTCATGTGTCGGACCATCCTCTCCAACAGCAATGCTGTCGTGTGTAAACACATAAATGACAGGAAGCTTCATTAATGCTGCTAAACGTATAGCCGGGCGCAAGTAATCAGAGAAAACAAAGAACGTAGCACCGAATACTTTTACCCCTCCGTGAATTGCCATTCCGTTAATAGCAGCACCCATGGCAAATTCCCTTACCCCAAACCATATATTTCGTGCTGCAAAATTATCGATACCATAGTTTTTTTCAGAGGTTAATAAAGTTTTATTTGAACCTGCTAAGTCAGCAGAACCACCGATTAATTGTGGAACAGCATTGGCAGCAGCATTTAGTGCTTTTCCAGAAGATGCTCTAGTAGCTAATGCTTCTCCTTCTTCAAAAACAGGTAGTGCATCCACCCAATTTTCAGGAAGCTCTCCTTTAATTGCTTTTTCAAATTGTTCTGCTAGTAGAGGATAAGCTTTTTTATACTGGCTAAACAGTTCATTCCATGCTTCCTCTTTTTGCTGTCCAAGATCGGATAACTCTCGGTAATGATCAGCTACTTCCTCCGGAACAAAAAATGGTTCTTGTTCATGCCAATGATACGCTTCTTTTGTTAATTTAACTTCGTCCTTCCCTAGTGGAGCACCATGGGAGGCAGATTTACCAGACTTATTAGGAGACCCGAAACCAATCACCGTTTTTACTTCAATTAAAGTAGGACGATTTAAATCAGCCTTCGCTTCTTGTATTGCTTGCTGAATAGACGATGTATCATTTCCATCCTCTACTCGAATAACCTGCCAGCCATATGCTTTAAAACGGTCTTCTACACTTTCGGAGAAAGATAAATTCAAATCTCCGTCTAAAGAAATATCGTTGGAATCATACATTACTACAAGACGTCCTAGCTTGAGGTGACCAGCAAGGGAAGCTGCTTCTGCTGACACTCCCTCCATTAAATCTCCATCACCGCAAATAGCGTAAGTAAAGTGATCTACAATATTAAATTTTTCCTTATTGTAGGTTTTCGCTAAATGTCTTTCTGCCATTGCCATACCAACAGCCATCGCGATTCCTTGTCCTAAAGGACCCGTTGTAGCTTCTACTCCAGGAGTGTGACCAAGTTCTGGATGTCCTGGTGTTTTACTCCCCCATTGGCGGAAGCTTTTTAAATCTTCCATTGTTACATCGTAACCAAATAGATGAAGCATACTGTACAATAACATGGAACCATGCCCAGCTGACAAAACAAAACGGTCTCGATTAAACCAATCTGGGTTTGCTGGATTATGGTTCATCTCCTTTGCCCATAGAGTATACGCCATCGGAGCTGCTCCCATTGGCATACCAGGGTGTCCAGAGTTCGCCTTTTCAATCCCATCGATAGATAATGTTCGAATCGTGTTAATAGCCATTTGTTCCAGTTGTTTTTCACTTAGTACCTTTTGCATAAAATGAAATCTCCCCTCGTTCACTTTTAATTATTTTTAAATGTAACTTTGTTATCTTGAAGTATAAGTAAGCCTGAATTTTTTTCACCCTCTACCCACTGGATCAGCACATCTGCAATTTTGTTAGCTAGAATTCGATCACTGGCAGTAGGGTGCATCCCACTACATTGCGCCTCATTAATTTGGGTTATTTTCCAGGACAGATCCAGTTGTGTAGCTTCTATTAATTCTTCTAATCGTGTTAATTCCGTCATATCATCAAAAATTAGTAAAGAGTGGTTTAGTCCTGCATCTATTTTTTCACGTAATATATGGGATAAACGATCTGGTGAATCCACATCTAAATAACGAATTACATCTCCCGCAGCATCGGCCACATCCTTTTCTAACAAACTCCCTGGCTTTCCAGGCAACTGAATACCAAAAAGACGGAACTGATCATACCTGCACGATGATACAGTATCTTCTACTTTAAAAATGTCTTCTATGGCTGCATTTAGTGCAGAATCGTATCCAAGAGATCTTGGAGACTCAGGTATTTCGTTATAGATGGATACAGGAATAAATAATATCTTTATATTATTTATATCCCTAAGCTGTTTGGAAAAACGAAGTGCCTCCTCTCCCCCCATTACAACGACTCCATCCAGTGAGGAAACTTGAATTTTATTTAATTTCTGTGCATCCTCCAAGGAAATACTACGAAGTAAATTTCCTCCAAGTTTTTTCCAATTGTACAAATCTTCTTCACCGAACGGTCTGATGGTTTCTTTTTCATCAAATCGATAAAACTTATGTTTATGAAGATTTTTTTTCACTATTTCATAGGTTAGTTGATTAACAATAGAAACACCTGCTTCTATTGTTATCAATCCAATTTTCACGATCAACTACCACCTTTTTGGCTCTATAATTTAGTCCTGCATAAAGACTTTATGTAGACATTTTATTAATTAATTTGTTTGATAAACAAATTAATTAATTGTAGAGTATCACTATTTTGTTTATTAGTCAATCCTAATCGGCCAATAGTTAAAATTCTCTTACTTTTTCTTCAAATAAATAAGGGTGAGTCAAAATGGTTGAAAACCATTCTTTGACCCACCCTATTAGAAATCCCTTTTAATTATCTAGCTATTCTCCTAATATATTAGGTAAAAATAAGGTAAGTTCTGGAACAAATGCAACGATAAATAAAATAACAAGCATTACTATATAAAATGGTAATAGACCTTTGGTAGATTCTTCAATAGATATTCTGCCGATTGCTGACCCAACAAACAAAACTGTACCAACTGGAGGAGTAATTAATCCAATGGCTAAACATAGAATTAAGACTACCCCAAAATGTACAGGGTCCATCCCTACCGCAGTTGCTACTGGTAATAAAATTGGCGTTGCAATTAAAATTAACGGTGCCATGTCCATGATCATTCCTAATGCTAATAGGATAATAACAATTAGTAAGATTGTTACGATATCATTTGGTGAAAGACTTATTAATGTGTTCGACACCATTGCAGGTACTTTTAATAAAGCCAACAGCCATCCAAATGCAGAAGATGCAGCAATTAAGAATAGTACCATGGAAAGGGTTTTAAATGTACGCTGTAAAATAACTCCCATTCTAGTGATCTTTATATCTCTATATACAAAGAAAGTAATGATAAATGCGTACAATGTTCCGATTGCAGCAGATTCAGTAACAGTAAAAAAACCGCTAATAATACCACCAAGAATAATGACTGCAGTAAAAAGACCTAACAAACCTTCCCATACAATTCTGGGAATATCTTTTGCTTGAACAGCTTCTCCTTTTGGATAGTTTCTTTTAACTGAAAGAATGTAGGTAATTACCATTAATGCAAAACCAAGTAACAACCCTGGAACTAGTCCTCCCATAAATAGAGCCCCAACGGATATACCACCAGCAGCTGTTGAGTAAATAATCATGTTATGACTTGGAGGAATCATAACTCCTTGAGCAGAACTAGAAATGGTTGTAGCAACAGCAAAATTGGAATCATAACCTTGCTTTTTCATCATAGGAATCATAACGGAACCTACAGACGATGTATCAGCGATAGCAGAACCTGAAATACCGCCAAAAAAGGTACTAGCCAATACATTCATCATTGCGAGACCGCCCCTGATCTTACCGATAATAACGTTAGATAAATTTATTAACCTTCGAGAAATTCCACCCTCATTCATTATTTCCCCTGCTAAAACAAAGAAAGGTATCGCCAATAAAGAAAAGGAATTTAATCCCCCTACCATTCTTTGCATAAGGGCAGCTAGATTTATATCCATATAAAGTCCTGTAATTAAGGAAGATAAAATAAGGGCAAGGGCAATTGGAACTCTAAACATAATTAATAGTAAAAAACTGCCTAATAAAATTAAAACATCCATTTTCTCACTCCTCGATTACGTCATCTAGCTTCTGATGCATCCCTTTTCTAAATAACAACTCTATTCCATTGAAAGTAACAAAGGCTCCCGCTATAGGAATGACAACATATAACATACTAGAAGGCATTCCTGTACCTGGCATCGTAGAAGTACTAGTCAAGACAGTAAATTGCCATCCGTAGTGAATCATAAGAATTCCAAATCCAATGACCAATATTTTTGCAAAATAATCGAATGCATCCTGTACTTTTTCAGGAAGCTTATTGACCACAAGACCAACACCAATATGGACTTTTTCTTTAAACCCGTAAGCAATACCTAAGAAGCTCACCCATACAAACAGTAAGCGTGAAACTTCCTCACTCCATGCAGGTGCCGTACCAAGAACTTGCCTAGAAAATACTTGATAAATAATAACCACTACCATTGCCGTTAGCAGCGTTAAGGAAGATACTAAAAGTATGCGGTCAAGACCGGTTTTGATCATTTTTACAACCTTCATCGTTGAATCCTCCTTCATATAAACAGGAAAGTGGGAATACATCCCACCTTCCACTTTCAATAAATATTTATTGTGTTAATCTTTCAATCCATTCTTCAAATTGAGCACCGTATTTGTCATAAACAGGTTGAACTGCTTCTCTCCATGGTGTAATATCATCCACTTCAATAAGCTCACTTCCTCCTTCAACAACTGCATTTTTAGCTTTCTCCGTTAGCTCAGCCCATGCTGCACGTTGGACAGCGACTGATTCTAATGCTGCTTCGCGGAAAATTTGTTGATCTTCTTCACTTAATTTGTCCCATAAGCTTTGTGATGCTAACAATACTTCAGGTGTTCCCTGGTAACCATTTACTGTAAAATATTTAGCAACTTGATAATGGTTGGTTGTGTAATAGCTCGGGAAGTTATTTTCCGCTCCATCAATTACGCCTGTTTGTAGTGCCGAATATACCTCACCAAACTCCATTGGTGTTGCTGAACCGCCTAGAGCTTCTACAATATCAATGGCAAGTTCAGATGACTGTACGCGAATTTGCAACCCTTTCATATCTTCTGGAGTGCGAATTGGACGCTCCGAATTATAGAAGCTTCTTTCTCCTGAGTCATAAAAGGCAAGTCCTACTAAATTAGATCCATCAAGTGTAGCCAAAAGATCTTGACCAACTTCCCCGTTTAGCTTTTCCCATTTTGCTTCTTCATCATCAAATAAGTATGGCATGGAAAGAACTCCAATTTGGTCGGAGAACTGCGTTAATGGAATAGCGTTAACACGTGCAAGCTCAATAGTCCCTAGCTGTACTTGCTCAAGGACCTGTGATTCTTGTCCTAATTGTCCACCTGCATATACTTCAATTTTATATCTACCGTTTGTCTTTTCTTCTACCAATCTAGCAAATTCTTTATTACCTATTGTAGTTGGATAATCTTCAGGGTGATTTTCAGCTAGTCTTAACGTTACCGTTTCGACAGCTTCTTCTGTCCCTTCCGATGTTTCTTCATCAGCGCTTCCGTTTCCATTATCAGTTTCAGTGTCATTTGCTGGTGAATCATTTCCTCCACATGCTACTAGCACGATTGCTGCTAAGAACAGCATGGATAATAAAGTAAGTAACCTTTTCTTCATCCTTTAATCCCCCTTGATAATTATTAATCTCAACATTATAGTTTGTTTGGCGAACAAACTATAATGTAAGTCTATTATAAATGTAACCGCTTTACCTTTTCAAGCTTTATTTTAAATTTTTAAAAAATATTATTTTTTTGATCCTAAATCTCTTTCCCTATCAATTCTGCTTGGATAATATATCGGTCCGGCGCATTACCAATAAAGTTAAATGGATAGCAGGTTGTTAAAGTTAATATTGCATTATCTTTTCTAACAATAACTGTACGATCTTCAGCATCCGTTATCCATATATCTTTTACTTCATATATATAATGTACACCATCATAAACAACGGTAATCTCGTCACCTTCTTTTACATCCCCTAACTCTCGAAATACAGTATCTCGATGGCCGCTTACTACTGTATGGCGAAGCTGGTCAGGCGTTGTTGTCCATTCACTAACATACATACCTACCCCTTGATCTAAAGTGTCGTCATCAGTACCCCAATACACGGAATAGGATTTTCCAATTACCGGTATACGAAGTTCTGCCATTTCCTCACCTTTGTAAAAACGACTCATTTCATCACTCATAATTGGAATGTCAGGGAACGAGATTTCCTCGCGGTTTTTATTTAATTGTTTGATAGGTTTTGCTTGCACTACAACTTCTTCTGCTGCTATATTTTTCACCGCTTTCCTACCTTCATACCATTGGAAACCACTGTAACCAGAAACACTTAACCCTATCACTATGACAACAATAAGGAGTTTATTCATATATCCTGCCCCATTTATTAATAGGATAGGGGGACCTAATTACAAGTTCCCCCTTCATATACATTTAGACTAACCCTATCGAGTCTACTTAGTTTCTAAACTTGTAGTGCACGCTTACGTCTATAGAACAACAAACCACCAATACCAGCTAGAGTGATTAAGAGTCCTATTAAAACCATATTAGGGTAATTAGTAGAAGTATCCGGAAGTCTACCCCCTACTTCATCACCTTTATTCTCTTTCTCATCTTTATCTTTTGCTACCTTTTTAGTGTCTTTTCCATCTTTTCTATCTTTTCCATCTTTTCCATCTTTTCCATCTTTTCCATCTTTACCGTCTTGGCCATCTTGACCATCTTTACCGTCTTGACCATCTTGGCCATCTTGACCATCTTGGCCATCTTGACCATCTTGACCATCTTGGCCATCTTGGCCGTCTTGACCATCTTGGCCATCTTGACCATCTTGGCCATCTTGATCCTCTTCATAGGAGAGACCAAATCCATACAAGTACTGATCACCAGCAGAGTTAGTATAAGCATAAGATGGATCTAGCTCATTATTAACGTATCCAGGAATATCTCCTGCAGCGTTTGCAATTGCTTCTGCACTTGAAGGAATCGTGAATGGTAATAAACCTGTTGGGTTATGATGGCCTCGGACTACATCCCATAATGCTTCAGCTTTAGTACCATAAGTTCCAATAACAGCTGCAGCATTTTCTTCAATTGACTCAAATAGCCATGGGCTTGTCAAATTAATAGCTGTAATTGTTGGAACTGTTTGTTGAATTTCTACGATTCTATCAACATCTTCAATGCCAGTTCCTGGCCCTACTGTGATCGTAACATTATTGTCCCACATAGCTTGAACTGGTTCTACCATCAGTAAAGCATGAGTTGCTTCTTCAAGATCCTGAGTTATTGTGATAGCACCATCATAAGTCTTAAATAATTCGATTAACCCTTTTGTTGCTTCAGTGTCATCATCCCTATGAGAGATCCTTTCAACGTAGAGTACAACTTCATCAGCAATATCATCACTTAATGGTAATATATTGTCCTCATTTTTCATTAGTGTAATAGCCTGACGGTGTGCTTCATCTGCTCTTTCTTGGGCTTCTGGTCGGTCTACAACTTCAAGTGCATTCAATGGATCTACGTAAGGGTTTTCAAATAAACCTAATTTAAACATATCTGTAAGTAAGCGAGATACAGCTTCATCAATTCTTTCTTCTGAAACTAATCCTTTTTCAACTGTTTCAACAATAATGTCTGGATTAGAATTTCCAGAAATAATATCTGTTCCTGCATTAATGGCTATTGCAAATCTTTCTACTTCTGGTAAATGTTCGAGACCAAAAGCTCTTCTATTAACGGCACTTGTATCAGAGTTAATATATCCTTTAAAGCCCCATTCTTCACGTAAAAGGTCATTGATAAAGGCTTTATTAAACGTAAACCCTACTTCTTCAAACTGCTGATTTTCACTAAACCAAGGCAGTCCTTGATCTGCACTTAGCTCATTACTTGGAAATGAGTAGTAAGGCATAAGTGAGCTAACACCAGCGTTAACAACTGCTTTAAAAGGTACGAGATGGTAATCTAGTAAACTTCCTGGAGTTGGGTATGGATTTCTTTGTCCTTCTGGGAAGTGCGGGTCAATACCATCTTCACGAGCCCCTCCACCTGGGAAGTGTTTTACTGTTTTAGCAATACTATGTGGACCAAGTTCTTCTCCTTGGAACCCTTTTACTAATGCTACCATCATATCTGCAGCAAGGTAAGGTTCTTCACCGAAAGTTTCCTCAATTCTAGACCATAACGGATCTGTTGCAAGGTCAGCAGTATATCCATAAATTTTGCGGATTCCCATCGCTCTCCATTCTTCCCTTGCAAATTCAGCAAACTCTCTTACAAGTCCTACATCACGTGTAGCTGCTAAACCTAATTGTCCAGGCCAATAAGAGTGTTGACCCGGCTCATCAACAACATCTGTATAATCAGTTGATGGATGGTTACGCGGGTTGGATGTAACCACTACTGGAATCCCCAGTGGTTCACTCTCTGCCAATTCTTGTAGCTGGTTCACATATTGTGCTACTATATCAGCCCTTTCCGTTGTACGGAAGATCGTATGTCGCATACCTCGATCGATGATTAAATTGTCATCATCAGCTACAAACTTTCCTGGTCCAAGATCATGATTCATTCGATGGGTATTAATGTTCATTAATGATGCTTTTTGTCTAAGAGTCATTTGTGATAGTAAGTCTTCGACACGCTCTTCAATTGGTAGTCTCCAGTCCTCGTAAGGATCAAGTACACCGTTACGATTTAAATCCTTGAAAGGTAGTCCATCGGAAGAAATAATGATGTCTTCATCCGCTATACCAAGTGTAACTTCACCACCGGCATTTAGGTAAATGATTTCATCGTAAGTAAAACTATTTTCTCCACCAGACTCACGCTGTTCAGGAGGAACGTAACCAAATTCTTCTCTCCAATCAGCACTAACGGACATGTACGGTACAAATAAGGACACAGCAAGAGTAGATACGATAACTTTTTTCATCTGTTTCTTAATTTTCGTTATTTTTTGTTTGTTAAAAAACTTCATCTCAACATTCCTCTCCTTTAATGGTTATTCTATTTATTACGAACTGATAGAACTAAAAATCGTCACCTCCTTAAAATTAAATGATGAGTTTTGTTTTATTAAAGAGATATTTCCCCTTTAAAACCCTTTAAAAGCTCGTAAAAGTCTTATTATCGTGATAAAGAGGAAACACTCATTTAAACCAACTAAAAACATACGAAAACTAGTATTTAATATTAAACCAATCCCATTTCCAACTATTATTGTTAATGATTTTTTTCAGTAAATTATAAATATACTGAAATATAATAATAGAACTGCAGAAAATATTTTTATTCTAACAATTAGTATTAGAAATTTAAATTCTGAGAAACTTAAATATTCCCAAAATATGTATTATAATAAAGTGATAGAGAATTAATACAACGAGAGATCATAGATTAAGATTATATAAAAAACTTTTTATTTTAAGCTATGTTAAACTTTGATGTTGATTTTCGCTGCAGATACTTGCTTTCCCCGGGCAACGCTTCAGCCGTTGCATTTCGAGGCCACTGAATAAGGACGTTTTTTCCCTTTTTCAGTGGCCTCGAAGCAATCAGCGAAGCCGTTGCAAGTTTTTAAAGCCTGCTATGAGTGGTTTTTTCATAGCCGGCGCGCAACGCGCGGAGCGATTGCTATTTTCTCGGCGAAAAATATAAGACTTTTTCAGTGGCCTCTTGCATTTCCCGCAGGAGTCTCGTATCTTCTGCTCAAATCAACAGTGTAAAAAAATCAACAGTATCCTTTAAACATAGGCTTATTTTAAAGAAAGAATTTTAAATCTAATTAAGATTTTATTAGATTCCATTAGTTTGTTTGAAAAACAAACAATCTATGACCTTATATTAAATGTAAACGCTTCATTTTTCAACTGTTTTTTTGTTTTTTTTACACTTTTTTAAAAAATCCTACTTGTTCGACAATTTAAGTGCTATTTATTGAATATTCAACTCCCTTCCTTCATACCACTGGCAACCACTGTAACATGAAAAGCCCTTTTTATAAAAATGTGTGAGGTTGTAGATGTGAAAATTTTATAAGTTTTAGAAGATAGATTTTATTAGGTTGTTCAAGCGTTTTTTGAATTAATTTTCCGAATAATATTAATCAGACTTTTATCCTGTTACTCTATTTTTAAAATTTCACATATTATACGTAGATTGTACTAAAATCAATAGTACTAAACACACAAAAGTTAAAATACATTTAAAGTTTCATGGCTAAATAAGTATTTTTTCTCATTTTAAATTTAAAATAAGATTTTGAATAAAAACAGCCTTCCTAACAACTTTTTCAAGTCCCTGGAAGGCTGTCCATTCTTTTATTTATCTGAAAGATCTGCAGCAATTTTTTCAAATTTTTTATCATCTAATGTGTAACCAAATTTAAAGATAAGGAAGCAGATAAGACATGCAATGGCTGGAAAGAGTACCATCATGACTTCAATTCCTATTAACGTATCAAGAGTTTGCTCTACATTAGGAACATAACCGATAACAGCTAGCCCCATTGCAGCGACAAACCCAGCGGCTGCTTGAGACATTTTCCTCATAAAACTGTACATTGAATAAGTTGTCCCTTCTTGTCTGACTCCCGTTTTCCACTCTCCATAATCAATAACGTCAGAGATAAATGCCCAAACGAGCATATTCGGAACCATTATACCTAACATACCGATAACTAAAAGGGTGAACACGGTTAAAGGAGTTGTTGGTAAAATAAATAAGAGAGCCATCGCAATCGTTCCAACTAAAAATCCAGCTAATGTAATTGTTTTCTTACCAAACTTCGCTGCTAACTTCGGTATAAAGAGGACGATGACTACTGTACCAACGATATTTAGTACATTGTATATTGGAAATAGCATTTGATTCCCTAAATTATAAGTGAAGTAAAAAAGTCCGACTGATTGGTTTATTAACATTGCCATTAAAATGAAAAAGGACATAATGGATAAGGCTAAAAACGGACCATTTTTCACTACTCGGGTAAACATTTTGAAGTTCATTTTTTCAGGCTTAGCTGATTCAACAGGTTTGATTCGCTCCTTCGTATTCTTATATGTCACAAAATAGCAAATTACAGCAACTACCCCGAACATAGCTACAACAGCAGGATAACCTATTTGTTCAGAAGGAAACAACGAAACAAGAGGAATGACTAGCACCCCAACTGCAAACATACCTACCATGGAACCTAATCCACGGAATGAAGATAAAGCAGAGCGATCCACTGGATTTCTAGTCATAACCGAAGCAAGTGACCCATAAGGAATATTTATTGCTGTATATGCCATACCGAACAAAATATAGGTAATATAGGCATAAATTAGTTTTCCAGTATAGGGAAAATCTGGTGTAATAAATAATAATACAGCCATCACCACTACTGGGATACCAGCCCATTTCATATAGGGTCTGAATCTTCCCTCTGGATTATTTCTACCATAGCGGTCAATTAATGCCCCCATCATTGGATCATTAACAGCATCCCAGATCCTCGCAACTAAAAACAATGTCCCTACCGCTGCAGCGGTTATCCCAAATACATCTGTATAGAAAACTAACAGGTACGTTGTCACCATCGCAAATGTTAAATTATTTGCCGTGTCCCCTATCGCATAGGATACTTTCTCTTTTAAACCTAACCTTTCTTCTGATTTATTGTTTTCTATATTTTCCATAGTAATTACCTCTTTCTGACTTTGCAATTAAATCTCCCCCTGACTTGCAATCGATTTCACAATTGAATTATACTAAATCAGTAGCATTTTCATTAGGATAATATTATCATTTTACGGACTTATAAAGCGCTTTATTTAAATCGCTTTCAAAGATCGTGGGGGGAGGAAATTAAAAATGGAACAACCATATCTTATCGAAGCCGCAATGAAAATATATCATTTAACAGATTTGAATACGTATTTAATTAATGGTGATGGGAAATTAACCTTTTACCATGAACAAATTACAATTCCCTCTTTCATGCCAGGAGCTGATCAGGAAGATATCTTTTACCTCCATAAACAAATGCTTCATAAAGATTATGATTTGTATTCCTATTCAAACAAATGGGGCTTAAACTATTTGGGATATTCCTTTATTTGTAAAGAAGGGAGTAAGTATGCTATTATTATCGGTCCTTATTTAGAACTAACAGTTAACGTTTACAACTTATCTAGAGAATATTTACTAAATAGTAACGAAAGTGAAGAGATACGGACTTTCTGTAATCAAACGAAACTTCTAAATGTAGAAAAAACCCTTAGCTTTGCTAGTGTTCTTCAACATTTTGACAGTATGATTGAAAAAGAAGTTTCAATGAAACACATTCGTTCACAATATAATGAAAGTACTCTATTTGAATCGGTAAATAAGGAAAGTACAGAAAAGATAGAGGTAATAAATTTACGGTATAAAGTTGAATCAGATTTCTTACATGCGGTGGAACAAGGAGATAAAGAAAATGCTATGAAATTAATAAAACATAAAGATCTTTTATTTTCCTTTTCTGACCGATTCCCTAGCCAACCACTGCGCAGAGTGAAGAATTTAGCAATTGTCTTAAATACATTGTTAAGAACAGCTGCAAAAAAAAGTAAGGTCCCTGCAATTATATTGCACCGAATATCAGAAAAATATGCTTTACTAATTGAATACTCGAACCAGTTGTCTGAATTAAAACAATTATACGATGAAATGATCGTCGAATATTGTGAAATTGTGAAAGCGAATTCCTTATCGAATTATTCTAAAGTAACGCAGCAAGTTATTGAATATCTCATGACGAATTATGACCAACAAATTAATATCGAAGAATTAGCCGAGCTTTGTTTTACACACCGAAGTCATTTATCACGCAAATTTAAACAAGAAACTGGCACGACAATAACCATGTATCAACAAAAGATTCGTATGGAAAAAGCAAAATATTTATTAAAGCACGAAAAAATGTCTATTGAAGAAATTGCCTGGACAGTTGGTTACGAAGACTCTTCTTATTTTACAAGAGTTTTTAAGAAAGAATTGGGAATAACCCCTTCACAATTCTTGAAAAAGTTAGCTACTCAGCAATAGATATAAAAAGAATTTAATTGTCATGAATAGTATTTACTTTACTCGACGTAAATACTTAAAGGGTTCTCCAAAGGCTAATAGTATACCTTTAGAGAACTCTTTTCTATTATGATTTATAACCAAATTCAGGAATTTCTTTCCAACGCTTACGTAATTCATGTGCTGCATATTTTGGCTTACGTTCCCTTGTAAAGATACCTTTTTTGTTTCCTTGTACCCTTAAAATTCCTTGGCTCGTTGCAAAGTCAGCGAAATTCCATACTTGCTCACCCACAAAGTTATCAAATTCATCAAAAACTTCATGGTTTACTCTAAGGTATTCCACTTGATATTCTTCCGTAAACATAACCGGGTCCACATCATGCATTCCGGCAACAGTATCTGCGCCATACTCTGTCATAATGATTGGTTTTCCTGGACAACGCTTATTCCATCCTTCAAACTCTTGTCGTAACTTCACTTTTGCAACATCAAAGTCCCCACCTTCAACATACCAGCCATAGTAGCGGTTTAATGCAAGAACATCTAGTAACTCTGCAATTTTATCCGTCTCTGGTGTCGACATTAAATGAGTGACAATCGTTACTGGTCTCTTTTGAGGATCAAGCTCTTTTGTTAATTCCACAAGAGGCTTGAAATATTCATAAGCTCCTTCTTCTTCCGAAGCTGGTTCATTGGCTACAGACCACATCACAACAGATGGATGGTTTTTATCCCGTTCAATAAGCTCTCGAATCACATCTTGATGATGTTCAAAGGTTCTTATCTCTTTCCATGTGTCTCGTTTTTCCGCTGATCCTAATAGTGTAGCTATAAAATTCAAATGGACCCCTACTGCTGGAGTTTCATCTATAACTACAAGACCTTCTCGATCGGCCAAACGCATAATTTCTTCGGAATAAGGATAGTGAGCAGTACGGAATGAGTTCGCCCCAATCCATTTCATTAAGTTGAAGTCCATGATATTTGCTGCTTCACTAATACCTCGTCCATGGATTGGAGTATCTTCATGCTTGCCAAAGCCTTTAAAATAAAAAGGCTTGTTGTTAATTAAAAACTTGCCGTCCTTTACTTCTACAGTTCTTACTCCGAAAGGCAGTTCGTAAATATCTACTGTTTTACCATCCTTCAACAGTTCAACTTTTAGTGTATATAAGTAAGCGTTTAATGGCTCCCATAATTTCACTTCAGGAATCGTAATGGTACCACGATCTCCTTCTCCTACTGCTATCACTGTATCCATTTCGTCTACTACACTCGCCTTAATGGTTACACTATCTCCAACTGTATCAACCTTATAATTCACCTGACCAATTGTATCTTCAAAATCAGTTACAATGGTAACATCCTTTACATATGTTTTAGGCGTTGTATAAATTTTTACTGGTCGATGTATTCCAGCATAATTGAAAAAGTCAAAGTTCGGGGTATTTCGTACTACTTTTCCAAGCTCGTCCACTTCTTTCTCCTGATAATCTCCAACTGGTAATGTGGAGTCATCAACGACATTATTTACAGCGACAGTTAATCTATTTTTCCCTTCAGTTAAATAGCTATTTATTTCTGCTTCAAATGGGGTAAAGCCACCTTTATGTTCCACAACAAGATCACCATTCACAAATACTTTCGCTGTATGTGTTGCAGAACCAAATCTTAAGACTACTCTTTCCTCTTTCAAATAGGTTGGTACAGAAAATTCACGTTCATACCAAATCCAGCCTACATGATTTCTAATCTCCCCAACAACGGCAATATCATTATAGGAGGAAGGAACTGCCATATTCATCGTTTCTGTTAATTTAGATGAATACCATTTTTCTTCCAACCCCTTTCCTTCATCTAGTTTAAAATTCCAAATTCCATTTAAATCAATAACTCCACGGGTATCTGTATTAATAGGATATAACATCATGACACTCCTTTTTTATTGTAAGTGTTTACATTTAAATTATAATCAACTCCCCCCATATATAAAAAGGATATTTGTATCAAAACTAGGATTTTAGTTGCACCTTCTACTAATTCCGCTTACAAAAAAGGCTATTACACTTCATTCCAATGGTAAACTTCCGTCTATACATAAAATGGGCAGGTATTCCGAAAACGAAAAAGAGTTCCCAAATTTCAACGGGAACTCTCCATTATCGCGTCTTATTCAGTTGATACCCCTTACTTACCTAAAAATACTCCTCTAAATAGCTTTGTAAATTATACTGCTTGTTTATTTTCCTGCTTTGCTTCACGTTTTACCTCTGCAATGGCAGCTTGAATTTCTTCCATCTTCTTCCCGTCTAAGTTATAGAACTTCATTGCAAGTAGTGAAATCGCCAAACCTACAGCTGGGATACCAAACATGAGTACTAATGTCATTATCAATAACGATGGTGTTAATGCTTCCCCAATTTGCGGTAATGTATCTGTATAACCGATTGTTGCTACTAAGAAACCAACTATAGCTGGGGCCAAAGATGATACCATTTTATCAACAAACGAGAAGAGTGTTGCTATCATCCCTGGTACATAATGACCAGTTTTGTATGTTTCATAATCAGATACGTCTGCAATCATCGGAATAACAATGGCACTTGATAGACCAGTTAATCCTTTAAGAAGTGCATATAAAATCAAGAATCCAATAGTAGTCAACCCAATGTTCGTAAGTGAAATGGTTGAAGGGTCAATAACTAAGAAATATCCTGTAAGCACAAGCGCAGAGATTAACCCACCCCAAGTTGCTCCTACTAACGCTCGCTTCAAACCTAATTTACCTGCATATTTTACTCCTAGGAACGTAATTAAAATGGTTGGAATAACAACGATGAATGATACTGTTCCACTTAATGCATAGTCACCAAGCAAGATTCCAAAGAACATAACGAATACTACTGGTTGGCGAAGCGCTAAGTTTGCCAACTTATCAGTGGACGCTGCAATTACTAACATTTGCAATGGACGGTTGCTTTTTAAAATTGGCCAATAATCACGGAATCTTACTTTTACTGACTTTTCAGCTAAACCAAAGAATTCTTTACGGTCTTTTGGTGCAATTGCTATAACAGCTAAAATTGTAAATAAACCTGAAAGAACAATAGCATAACCGTTTAATTCTGTGAATAACCCCATATTGAAGTCGCCGTGCTTTGCTATTAAATAAGATGCTACAAAAATTTGTCCTCCAGTAAATATTCCAACATTGTATGTTGCGTCAAAAATGGAGAAAAGGGGACGTTGTTTCGGGTCGTTCGTTAAAACCGTTTGTGCTGCTCTTGTTATCGCAGTTTGAAGTGTATAACCAACAATATAAATAGCATATATGAAAACAAAAAATATAAATTGCATTGATTCTGGTAATAAATGCGTTACATTATACATGATTAGAACAGTAGAAGCTAAAATAATATTACCTATAACCATCATCGGTCGGAACTTTCCGAATCTTGATTCGGTTTTATCAATAATAAATCCAAGGATTGGATCTGTTACTGCATCAAATGCCCGCATTGCTGCCAATATCGTACTTATCACAACTACTGAAAGTCCTGCGATTCCAGTCGCGTAGTATGATACAAAAGCCATAATAAATAAATATAAATTAGTTGCTGTGTTGTTTAATGCGAAAAAACCGATCTGCCACAATTTTGCTCTATGATACTGCTCTATACTATTCACTGCTGTGTTTGCCATTTTTAAATCCCCCTTTAATAGAGTAAATCATTATATAATTTTACAGATGACCTTAAGGAGGCGCTTTCAAAAGAAACAATCGTAATTTTTATGTCAGTAAAGTTTTC
This sequence comes from Evansella vedderi, assembly GCF_030813435.1. Taxonomy (GTDB): domain Bacteria; phylum Bacillota; class Bacilli; order Bacillales; family Salisediminibacteriaceae; genus Evansella; species Evansella vedderi. The sequence continues at coordinate 31,697 of NZ_JAUSUG010000019.1, forward strand.
TTATTTATTACATTTTTATAACTAATTTGAAATTTTTGATTTGATCTCTATATTTTTGTAATAATCACTTCTTAATACCTATTATCCATTATTTAATAGATAACTCCATATTAAATATTTTCCTTATACTCATTTGTTGAGTTATGGAATCCTTCCCCCTTTAAGCCGTTAACCACTTTAATTTGTTCACCAAACAAATCATCTATAATTAAATACTAAATGTAAACGCTTTAAAAATCAAGGTTTTTTTCTCTTTTTTAACAGTAAAAAATGGTAACCTCCACACAAAGGATACTCCCCCTATTGTGTGGGGCATTTACGCGTTTATCGTGTGATTATAGTTCTCCCTATGGCCCGTTATATCTTCTTTAGGCGGAAAACCAAACATTCGGGAATATTCACTTATTTGATCATTCCAATTCCAGGGACAACAAAATTACATAGATTAGTAGAAAACTTAGGTGTAGTTGTCAATTATTTATTTAGAACAAAAGCGCAATGCGCCTGCCTATCGAAGCGGCAACGATCGGGCAGAAATTTTCTCGAGCCGATGGCGCATGAAGCTAGACGATTATTCAGCTACTGTTATCCACATTCAGAAAAAATATAATTTCCTAAACAACAAAAAGAGGCTGCCTTCAAATGAATTCTTTTTGAAGCAGCCTTTTTTTAACTTTATTTACTAATTGCAATTTTCAAATTTCTAAACAGCCTCTTTATCTGGCTGATTTTTAATTTCTGCAATAGCTTTTTGTATTTCTTCCATTTTCACATCATCTAGTGGATAGAACTTCATGGCAATTAATGAACAAATGTAACCTAACATCGGAATACCAAACATTAAGACTAATGTCATAATGAATAAAGAAGTCGTTAATGTTTCCCCTACTTGAGGAAGCTGATCACGATAACCTATTAGGGCTACCGCAAAACCAACTAGCGCTGGTGCAAGGGATGAGATTAATTTATCAACAAATGAGAAAATTGTTGCAATCATTCCAGGAACATAGCGACCAGTTTTATATGTTTCATAGTCTGAAGCATCCGCAATCATTGGAATAACCATATTTCCAGTTAACGCATTGAAACCCATAGCTAAACAATAAAGAACTAAAAAGGTAATCGTTATAAATCCAAGATTAGATAAAGAGATTTGCTGTGTATCAATCATTAACAAGTAAGCAACAACAACTCCAAATGTAATCAATGCTGCCCACGTTCCCATTACAAACGAACGTTTCAAACCAATTTTTCTTGCTTTTCCGATCCCAAAGAATGTTATTAAAAGCATTGGAACTAATGTAATTAACCCGATCGTACCACTTAACGCGTAATCTCCTAGCATAATACCAAAGAACATAACCCCAACTGCACCTTGTCTTACCATAGAGTTGGCTAATTTATCTGTTGATGCTGCAACAATTAGCATTTGTAATGCGCGATTCCCTTTAATCACTGGCCAATAATCACGGAAACTCGTTTTCACATTTTTGTCAACTAATCCATAATACTCTTTACGGTCTTTCCCTTTAATTGCTATAACTGCGAATACTGTAAAAACTGCTGAAAGAATGATAGCATAATACTTTAGTTCGGTAAATAACCCTAAATTAAATCCACCGTGTTTTGTTACGAGATACATGGCAACAAACATTTGCGCTACAGTAAATAGTATACTGTTATACGTTGCATCAAAAATTCCAAAAAGTGGTCGTTGTTTCGGACTATTTGTTAATACAGTTTGTGCTGCTCTCGTACAAGCCGTTTGAAACGTATATCCAATAATATGAATGAAATAAATACCTAAGAAAAAGATAAACTGCAGTGCATCAGGTAAAAGGTGTGTAACTGTAAACATCACGTAAAGGCTTCCCGCTAAAATGATGTTTCCAATAATCATTAGCGGACCAAACTTCCCAAATCTTGATTCGGTCTTATCAATGATATAACCAATGAATGGATCAGTTATCCCGTCAAATACTCGCATGAATGTTATAATTGTACTAACGACAACAACTGTTAGTCCTGCTACCCCTGTTGCATAATAAGAAACAAAGAACATTACAAAGAAATAAATATTTGTTGCTGTGTTGTTTAAAGCAAAACAACCAATTTGCCACAGTTTCGCCGTATGGTACTTCTCATCATTATTCATTGCTAAAGTTGTCATTATTTTGTCCCCCTTAAAATTATAATTCCCTTTTTTTAGTGAATGCGTTTCCAATCAATTTATTAGTTTGTTCGTCAGACAAACAATCTAGTAATTTAATATTATATGTAAGCGTTATAAAAATCAATCTTTTTTTTTTGGAAAAAATATACTATGATAACTTCTAGAAAATAGCTATGGAATATATACTTTTACATCCATTAGTAAGTAAAGCATTGTAAAGCAAAAATTAGTCATGGATCAGCACAGAAAGTTTTATTAAATACTTTTCATATCCTTTAACAGATAACTCATCTAGTAATATATCCTCATAAAAAAATCCTTTCAAAACTAGATCATTATCTTTCGCATATTTTACTAACCTATTGTAGGTTTTCTCAATACTAGGATAACCTTCATCATGATAGGCAACCAGATAAGTTCCTTTTTGTATTTTATGATTGGCAAATTTTGATTCATCTACTTTTGTATAAAGATAGTCATACTTAACATTTTCTCCATTTAATACGTTTTCGGCACGTCTCATCCATCCTTCAGAGGTGGACGAAATAATATTATGTCCTTCTAAATATTTGTAGTGTAGCTGTATAGAGTCGTAGATGTTTTTATCGTTTGTTAGGGGTTTTGATTCAGTAACAACTATGAATTCATCCTCCTCTTTATATTCAATAATAATATCCATTGTATTTACTTCCATTGCTTCTTTAGTAACATTTATTTTGTCTACAACCAATTTCTTCATTTTTTTGAGTCGATTTATTTTAGCTGTAAGAGCTTTTTCTTCTTTTTCAAGTAAATGAAGAAGCCTTTTCGGTGATCTATTATCAAGAAATTTTTTGATATCCTTTAATGGCATATCTAATTCTTTCAGTACAAGAATGACATTAAAAACATCTGCTTGATAAATTGAATAGTACCGATAGCCGTTAGAAGTAATAATTTCTGGGGAAAAATACCAACCTTATCATAATAAAGTAAAGTATCTTTACTAATATCCATTAATTTCGCAAATTGGCCCGTCGTTAAGTGAACTTGTGGGTTTAAGTTCATAAAATCTTCGCCTCTCCTCTAAATATCGAGTCACTTTTAAAAGTAATGATACACTTTTCTATTTCGAATTATAAAGATGGCACAAACGATAATCGATAGGAATTCGGCTAATGGAATAGCTATCCAAATTCCATTCACTCCAATTATTATTGGCAGTATCAATAATGCAATTAACACGAATACCAATGTTCTTAGTAATGAGATTATAGCTGAAAGCTTCCCATTGGATATGGCAGTAAACAACATCGAAGTAAAAATGTTTAACCCCATGAATAAAAAGCCAATGCAGAATATCCGAAATCCATCTATAGCTATGTTATATACATCGCTCCCCTTTTCTACCATAAATTGGATCAAAAGAGGTCCTAGCCAAAGGGAGAAGCCAAACACAATAACGGAACTAACGCCAATAAATAGCATGCTAATCTTAAAAATACGCTTTAATTGATTGATATTTTGACTTCCATAATTATAGCTTATGATTGGAGCAATACCAACGGAGTATCCCATAAAAATAGGAGTTAGAAAAAACATAACATAAAGCATGATCGTGATAGCAGCAACTCCTTCTACTCCTATAAATTTTAGCATTAAAAGGTTAAAAGCAATGATTACGACTGATAAGGAAAGATTTGTAACCATTTCAGAGGAACCATTGATACAGCTGTTTAGGAGGACTTTCCATTCAACCTTTGGTCTAGTAAAGCGAATCTGGTTTTTCTTAACTAATAAAAAGTACACGATTCCAATAAGTGCTGGGATTGCAATTCCTATCGCAGTTGCAATGGCAGCTCCTACCATTCCCATTTTCATTACAACAATGAATACATAATCCAAAACAATGTTTGCACTTCCACCGATAAGGGTGATGACCAAACTTAACTTAGGTTTTCCTGCTGTCACAAAAAGGGTTTGCAACATAGCTTGGATAATAATCAACGGGCTCATCGCTAATATGATCTTTGCATATATGTACGTGTAAACGAACAGTTGATCACTGGCTCCAGCTCCAATCAGCTCTAACAATGGCCGAATAAATAATAATCCATAACTCATGATTAAAAGACCAAGGACACCCCCACATAATACGATAAAAGTAAAGTTACTTCTTGCTTCCTCGTATTTATTTTCACCCATTTTCTTTGCAATAATGGCGCTACCCCCTGTCCCAAGCATTAAAGCAACGGCAAATATTAATGCATAAATAGGCATGAAAATATTAACTGCGGACAACGCAGTAGAACTTACATATCGTGCTACAAAGATACCATCAACCATTGTATAAATAGAAACAAATACCATTACTCCAATCGTTGGAGCTGCGTATGCTAGTAATGACTTCATTGTATGTTCTTTTTCGATTCCTTTTGAAATAGCCATTATGTTCATCTCCAGTAGTGTAATATCCATTACTCACATCCTAAAGGATGGAGTTACACCACAGTCAAGAGAAAAATTCAAGCAAAAACACATGCAATTTCACATAGGAAACCACATGTGTTTTTTATTGAACATCCACTTTTAAAATCTCTTATTCATACGAAAGACCGAACCCAAAGCTATATATATTACCGTTTTCTGATTTGTAAGCATAAGAAGATCCTTTTGCATATCCAGGAACATCTCCTGCACTATTATCAAGGGCTTCCTGGTTTGCAGGAAGTGTAAATGGCATTTTTCCTGCTGGATTATACTTCCCACGAAGAATATCAACTAACGGTTCATATTTTATACCAAAAGTACTTAATACAGCTGCAGCTTTTGGTTCAATTTCATCAATAAGCCAAGGGTTTGTCATATTTATTGTTAAGATAGTTGGGACCTTTTCTTCAATTGCCTTTATTTTCTTAACATCAATGCCTGTATCTGGTCCTAAAGCAACAGTTAGAGGGGCATCTGGACGATCAGGAACAGTATTTGGAACAGCAAATAGAAGTGCATGAGTTGCATTGTTAATATCATCTGTTATGTTTATAGCAGTATCATAATTAGCAATGGATTCCTTAAGCTGTTTTGTCTGTTTATCCGCATCAACCTTTGTAAATACCTCAACATATAATTTTACCTCTTTAATATTTTCATCGTTTAATGGTAATACACTGTCATTTCGTAATAAAACTATTGATTTCCGATGTGCATCATCTGCCTTTTGCTGAGAAACAGGATCTTTTGCTATAATCTGAGCTTGTTCAGGCTCGACATACGGGTTTTCAAATAGCCCCAGTTCCATCATCTCTGTTAATAAATGGGTAACTGACTGGTCAAGTATTTCTTCGGATACTAAACCTTTTTTTACAGTATTAATTAAGGTAGAAGGATCTGCTTCATCAGAAAAGATATTTACACCAGCTTTCAACGCTTTTGCATATCTTTCCTCTACTGATAAATCCTCTACTCCCCAAGGCATCATATTTATAATCCCTGTATCAGAGTTTATGTAGCCATTAAATCCAAGCTCTTCACGCAAAATATCATGTATAATCTCTTTGTTAAAGGCAAAACCAACTTCTTCAAACGATTGACCGTCTTTTAATTGAGGCTTACTATACTCATTACTTGGATACGAATAGTAAGGCATTATAGAAGTAGTTCCAGCTTTAATAGCTGCTTTAAAAGCGGGTATATGATATTTATACAAACTTCCAGGTGTAGGATAAGGATTAAAACTTCCCCATTTATAGTGGGGATCATGTCCCTTATGACGCGCTCCACCACCAGGGAAGTGCTTTGTTGTCATAGAAACACTATTAGGTCCTAGCTTTTCTCCTTGGAATCCTCTTATCATAGCAGTGATTAATTCAGATACTAATTCAGTATCTTCACCAAATGTACCGTTATAACGCATCCATAGAGGGTCAGTTGCAATATCAGCCATATATCCATACGCTTTATGAATACCGGATGCTCTCCATTCTTTTGCCGCCATTTCTGAAAATTCTTTAACTATCTCTGCATCTCCAGTTGCAGCAAGCCCTAGTTCACCAGGCCACAGTGAAAATTCACCTGCAGCTTCCATAAAGCCTTGAGCTATATTACCTTTATGATTTCTTGGGTTTGAAACCATTACAACAGGAATTCCTAATCTTGTACTTTCTGCTACTTCCTGAATTTTGTTTGTCCAAAGGGCTAAATCATGTGCAGAAGGGTTGTCACGAATAACAAAATAACGCAAATTTAATTCTTTAATTCCTTTTGTTGTCCCAGCTTTTTGCAAGATTGGTTTTTCTAGTTCATACGTCTCATCGCCAGGCTTGGCAAAAAAATTGTGTTTAATAATCAATTCCGTTTCGTTTAACAGACCGCTTTCATCTGTCTCAGAAGGCCCATCATATCCAAAAAATTTTATTGCCTTACTATTAGGCATAAATTGGGAAGAAATAGTCATTAACCCTGCCTTTTCTTCTAAAGACATCCTAGACAATAAATCTTTTACACGTTCTTCAATTGGTAGCTCCCAATTTTCATAGGGATCTAATACACCATTACCGTTTAAATCACGAAATTCTTTCCCATTAATCGTTAAAGTATTTTTTATACGGCTTTCTACTTTTGGATTTCCCACTTTTTCAGTCATTAACTCTCCTCCTGCTCGTTCTCATTAGATACTTTCTTAATATATTATTTTAAAATATGAGTATCCCCTTTACTCAGTATTCGTTTACTCAAATAAATTATAGTTCTTCTTGATGTTGATGAGCTCTGCGCGAATTTGCTTTCCGCGGGCAACGCTTTAGCCTCCTCGTTCCTGCGGGGTCTTCTGTCTCTTCCTCTGCTAGTAACCTGTCGAGACAACTCGAAGCTAAGTCGTGAAGTAAACGCTCGAAGCAATCAGCGAAGCCGTTGCAAGTTTTTAAAGCCTGCTATGAGTGGTTTTTTCATAGCAGGCGCGCAACGCGCGGAGCGATTGCTATTTTCTCAGCGAAAAATATATGACTTTTTCAGTGGCCTCGTTGCTTTCCCGCTGGAGTCTCATTCGCTCCGAGCTCATCAACATCTGTATTAGCATGAATTATAATCTTTCTGAGTTAATGGCAAACTCATTTTTAAAAATTTCTGGCTTCGTGTTTCTATAAGATTTAAAGATACATTTAATTTAACCTATTGTAAAAGTTTTAAAAGTTCAAATTGCAACTCAATTAGACTTCATGCTATTACAAGAGAAAATAAGCTACAGTAATCCCAATTCCCCCTAATAGAAAAGCAAATGGTAAATTATCTAAGGTAATTCGATATGGGTTTTCCTTTAAATTCATGGAAGTTAAAGTGACTAATAAGCCGTAGGTTCCTACTGTTAATGTAGCAACAGCGCTTGTAATAAAAACGATGGCAACACTAATTGGATTAAGAACTCCATATAAAGGGCTGATTAATCCTCCTAAAATTCCAATAGTAGCAATAGGGTGAACTCCAAACATACTTAAAGCAATAAAAATTATGAGTATAATCAAAAATAAGACCATAGGATAATCCCCAAAATATAATAATGGTCCTTGCAATTGATTTATAAAGGAAGAGCCATCAAGGGTACCTGCAAAAAAGGAAAGGGAAACAAACAGGACAATAAAATTGTGCATGTTATTCGTTTTTATTTTCCAATTGTTCCAGCCATGCTTCCAAAACCTTCGTCCCCTTTTAAGGAAGATTGCCCACAGTAAAGCAAAGGGAAAAATAAGTAATGTCACCGTTAAGATAAAGTCTAGCTGAAAGAGATTTCCTAAAAAAATCACCAATATTAAAAATAGAACGAGAGCACTTATAAAATGAATGAGCTTCCTTACAATAACTTTTCTATCCGTCTTTATACATACTGCAGAATTTAATATTTCGTAAGGATATTTTTTAAACTGATAGAAGCCCCATAAGGAATCTATGATAAAAGTAATAGCTGAAATAAAAAACAGCCAAAATAGCACCGATACAAAAGTTACACCCGTTGTAAAGATGGAAACGGCGATCATTATTTCTAAAGGGCTCCACATTAATGCTAAGGAATAACCTCTTATTACCGCTTTATTAATAAATGCATTCCTAACTAATTTTTCTTGAGCGGCTAAGTTGCCTTTTAAGACTTCCTGTGAGATGGAGACAGCTGATAAATTTAGGAACGCTGCTAAAGTTAAGGTTGAAGCAGAGCTACGAGGATAAAGACTCCCTAAATTGGATACATTTAATTTCAAGAGTTCGTTTAATGTACGTTCAAATCCCCCAGTTTTCACAACACTATTCATCCACGGCAGCATGGCCAAAAGCGTTAATAGGGAGAGATTGGAAGTTAACATAGGAGGGATAACAGCGATCGATTGCCCCGATTTTACAAATAATAGTGTACCTAATAATAGAAAGAAACACCCCATTATCCGAAATAACTTGGAAGCACCAATAAAAGCAATAAATAACATAATAATTGCAAATATCCCTAATATGTAATTTAACCTAGCATTTCCTATGAATAAATTAACAATATTCCCAACAAAGATAATAGAATAGAAGATATAAATATGTTGCAAATAATTTTGTAATTTCATGGTTTACCTCTGTACTTATTTAGGTTCTCATTTTATTTGTTTATCAAACAAATAAAATGAGAACCTAATCTAATCATAGACCTCTAACCTTATAATTGCAAGAAAGAAACTAAAATTATATTATAAAAACATCCTCCCTATAGGAACCAGGATGGATGTTTTTCTTTTTGAATTTGCATGTATAACTCTACTTCGTTTTTGGGAGCCACTCTCCGTATTTCGGAAGACTATTTGTCTGTGTAAATTCATCCACTTCACGAAGTGCTTCTAAAATTTTTGGCATATCTAACGACTGGACAACTTCATTTATTGCCTCAACACCTTTTTCTGCAAGTACTTCCCTTTCTTCCTCCGTCCTTATTAATGGTGTATAAGCATGATCTGCTGGCTTGTCAAAATAGAAACCTACGGATCCAGATTGATAAGCAAGATGAGAAAGCTTAGAGGAAGGATGACCGCCCATTTTTTTCATACACTCTTCTAAATCATAGCTAACTGATTCCGATTCTGGTACGTTTAATGGAACATCTTCCAACCGTCCCATTACGGAATAACAGCCTACAAGCATTTCATTTATTTTATCAAATGGATTTTTTGGCGGATTTTTTTGCACGTTACTTATAGCGGTAATCATATCCATATAAAGTACAGGTGCTTTAGTCTTATCAAAGAAATCCCTTACCATGGAACTGACAGTAAGATATGCCGGGCCATGTAAGCTTACATACACTTGGCGTCTAAATCCTTGATTCAACAGGGATTGGGCAAGTTTATCTAAATAAGCCATTCCATCTGCAATGCTCATCTGTATGGTTCCGCGGCCAACAGGGGTTGCTCCAGCATAGAAATACGGCAAGTTATGAAGTACTAAACCATCTGTAGCCTCCGCCATTTTCAATGCAAAAGCCTCTGCAAGAACCGTTTCACAATCAAGTGGCAAGGCTCCGTGTGTTTCAATTGTACCAACAGGAATATAAATAAGATCATTTCTCTCTAAGTAATCTTCCACTTCACCGTTTGTTAATTTCGTTAAAAAACGTGAGCGGATCTCTTTCTGACATATACAACCACTCCTCTATTATTCTATCGTTATGGATAGTTCAGCTTTATGAACTTCTCCAGGTTGAAGCTTCAGACCTCCACCTAGATTAAGTTCATTAAAGGAACCATTCCAAGGTTCCAAACATATAAATTCTTTTTCTGGTATGGACCAGAGAACTAAATGTTTAAAGTTAGAATCAAAATGAAGGCTGACTTTTCTTCCAGTAGTCTTGTCCTCAAAACTAGCAGGTGATTTCATTCCACTTAAAAACAGGCTACTTGGAGAACCTGCAGGCATCACTACATTCCCATCTAGGCCTTTCATTTGATTATCTTCCAAAGAAAAATAAGTTTGTGCATCTATATAAAATATCAATTGTTCTAAGGTTGACATTTGAAAATATGGATGAAAGCCATAATTAAAAGGCATGGTCTCCTTAGAAAGATTCTCGTACTCTTGTTGTACTGTTAATGTTCTTCCACTTAGTCGATAAGTGAATTTCAAGCTAAACTCATAAGGGAATGCTTTTTTTGTTTCATTATTAGATATAAGTTCAACAACAAGTTCATTATTTATCTCATCTAAAGAAGTCACTTTCCACGGTTGAATATGTGCAATTCCGTGGATCTCCATTGGGTAATACCTTCCTTTTAGATACAACCGATCGTCCGCAAGGGGACCACAAATGGGAAATAATATTGGCATGGCACTTTTCGGTCTTTCGTCTGACAGTAAATTTCCCTCGTCAATATAAAGATATTCCGCGCCATTTAATGAAAAACCTGTGATCATCCCCCCTTTTTCTGGCGTTATTCTAACCTGGGTATTCGCAGCTTCATCTCTCAAATAAAAATGAGACAATTGTGGTATTAATGTTTTCATAGATTACTAAAACTCCTTTAATAGTTGTCTCAAAAGACTTGACTATTGTTAGTCACTTTGGGACATACACTATTGTTTATTACTATCCTCTCATGCTCCTCTTCTTTCCTTCAAAACTGTTTACATTTCATTTGTTCTTTGTTGGTTCAAGTGATAAATAACACCAGTACCAATGACCATTAATAGAAAAGCTACAATAGGTAGACCAGTAAATAAGCGGTAAATATTTTCTGCGACTTGAGGTGTTTGGGAAGCAGCACCTGAAACAAAACCAACCCAGCCTAGTGCATAAGCACCAATAGCCGAACCAATACCCATGCCTATTTTTCTAGAGAAAGAGTATATGGAATACATCGTTCCATCATATCTTCTACCTTCTTTTAGCTCAGAATAATCCAGACAGTCTGCAACAAGTGCCCAAACAATCAAGGTGAATACGTTCAATTTATAAACAACAATCTATGAAAAAGAGCCTTAAAAAAAGCTTACCAAATCCTTTTGTTTAGGAACTAGCAAGATTTAATTCGTATATTGTTGTTTATATTCTTTTGGCGTTAGTCCTTCTTCTTTTAAGAAGATCGTAGAAAAGTACTGCGGGGTATTAAAGCCTATAATGATAGCAATTTCTGTCATCGACAATTTTGTTTGGGTTAGTAAATCCTTCGCTTCCTTTATTCTCTTTTTATTTCGATAATGGCTGATTGTAATCCCATGCTCTTTCTTAAAGGCACGCATTAAATGGGAAGGGTGAACATAGAGCTTTCGTGCAATTTCCTCAATGGATATATTCTCTGAAAAATACATATCAATATAATCTTTTACTTTATCAACTGCAGAAGCTTTCTCTTCTTTTTTGCGAATGGAAAGATCAGAATAATCATCTAACATATTTTCGTGAATCTTTTCCAATTGGGAGAGGGTTTCAGAATGCTCAATTAATATGGCATATTTCTCTGTCATATAATGTGCTTGCCAAGGGGCAAGTCCACCCTTTTCAGCAAAATAACCATATAGTGTATTATGTGACAGTAAAATATTTTTATAGGAACGTAATTTATTTTTGGTCCTTTTTAAAATGCCTAGTGTATCTTCATCTGTATGTTGTATCCAACCTTCTATAAAATCATGAATAGTTTTTTTTCTCCCCTCTCAATTGCTTCAAACAATCGTTCCCTACCTTTATGAGCAGACTTGATAAATTCCCTTCTATTACTATCGTTTATTAAATGTACGACCATTGTCCCAACTTTTACTTTTTTCTCCATGAAAACCAGCTCCAAATTGTAAGTAACCTTTTAAGCTAAGGATTCAATCTTTTCCATACTTGTTCATATACTTTTTTTAATGGGATCTGATTCCGTTCGGCAATTTGCTTGCACTCTTCAAATTCCGGGGACCGTTGAATAACTTGTCCATTATGTATTCCTTCTTTTACTGTCACTGTTCCCCAATCCGTCTCTACCTTTGTAAATTGGCGCTCTGCACGATGGACTGTTAATGGATAATAACGGACCCCTAGCGTAGTCGTTTCTGTAAGTAATATTTCTTTCATCTTATCTACTTTTTCTAAAGAGCATAATAATTGCAGCAACGTTCCTGGCCGGTTTTTCTTCATATAAATAGGGGTGTAAAACACATCATTTGCCCCAGCATCAAATAATAAGTCCATCACATAGCCTAGCCATTCCCCAGGGATATCATCAAGATTCACTTCCATTTTCACCATGTGATTATCTGTATGCTCATCATTTGGCGGAGGGTAAAAGGGCATTTAGAACACTCCTCTCTATGTATCGCTTTATTATTCCTTATTAACTAATTTATTAATCAACGCTGCATTATAGCCGCCACCAAAACCGTTATCAATATTCACAACACTAATACCAGAGGCACAGGAATTTAACATCGTCAGTAATGCGGATAGACCGTTGAAGTTAGCACCATAACCTATACTGGTAGGAACGGCAATAACTGGATGGGAAACAAGACCGCCCACTACACTTGGAAGAGCCCCCTCCATACCTGCTACTACAACTGATGCAGTGGCATTTTGAATTTCTTCAATATTATCAAACAGACGATGAATGCCAGCTACACCTACATCATAAATTCGACGAACCTCACAGCCTAATACTTCTGCCGTAATAGCTGCCTCTTCTGCCACATTCAAGTCCGATGTGCCAGCACAAACGACAGCAATATATCCTTTACCTTTTTCTTTAGGCTGATTTTCCTGTAACCAATATAACACCCGTGCGCCTTCATTATAAGTGAACTCGGGGTGTTGTTGAATAATAGTTTCTGCCTTATCTTTAGTAATACGTGTAACTAGTACATTATTATTTTTTCCTTTAATAGCTTCCATTATCGAAAGGATATGTTCTGCTGTTTTTCCTTCGCCATAAATAATCTCAGGGAAACCTTGACGTTTTTTTCGATGATGATCGACCTTGGCAAACCCCAAATTTTCATACGTTGCTAATTTTGCCTTTGCCTCTTCTATGGATAAAGTTCCTTCTTGAACTTGCTTTAATATGTCTTCCATTTCCTACCCTACACCTCGCCTTTCAAAAATGAGGCTGGGACAATAGTATTTTTACCAATAAGAAATCCGAACAAACTAGATGTAGGTGCAATCTACACGCTTCGGAAATATACTTCCCTAAGGTAGTGCATTGTTCGTATTTCCGATTAAACACTTTAGTTATGTCCCAGCCTCATTTTTTACGTGAAATATTTTTCTATATCTTTGCCTATATTTTCATACTTTATATAAAGTGTCATATATTTTTCATGGTTTTCCATGTTCGGTTTGACGATACTTTCAATATGGATAGAATCTCTTATTTCTTCAAAAGATTGTTTTTTTCCAACACCCACTAACGCAGTCCAAGCTGCTCCCCATGCTGCACTATGGTGAGTATCTGTAAGATAAATTTCTTTTCCAAAAACATCTGCCAGAATTTGTACCCATAAAGAAGACCTAGCTAGACCTCCATTTACAAAAATCTTTTTCGGTTCCCCGGCCAGTTTCTCTAAAGATTTTCCAATTTGATAAATATTATACGTGATTCCTTCGAGAACTGCTCTAACGAGATGCTCCTTTTTATGGGCAACACTTAAACCAAAAAAGTTCCCTTTCGCATGTTGATTCCATAATGGTGCTCTTTCCCCATTAATATAAGGATGAAACACAACTCCTTCTGCTCCAACTTCCACTTTCTCTGCACCTGCTAAAAATTCATCGTGAGAACCTTTAAACTCCATCATTTCTTTTAACCATTGAATGGTAATCCCACCGTTGTTCGTAGGTCCGCCAATAATAGAAGTGTTATCTGTAAAAGCGTAACTGAATGTTTCTTGTGTTTCATTAATTTGAGAGCCAGTAATAAACTGCCTAATCGCACCGCTTGTCCCAACAGAAATTGCTACTTCACCAGGGGAAATGGCACCGCTCCCAAGGTTTGCTAGTTGACCATCCGCTGCCCCTAATACAAAAGGAACATCCGAAGGGATACCTATTTCATCACTAATGGAAGGTTTTAGAGGAGATATAACTTCTGTAGGAGGGACTATAACAGCAAGTTGCTCTCTGGTAATTCCTGCCATATTCAAGACCTCTGCGTCCCAATCATAGGTTGTTAAATTAAATAAGCCAGTTGCTGATGCCATCGAATAATCAATCACTCGTTTCCCAAACCACTTATCGATTAAAAATTCTTTCATGGACATGAAGTAACTTGCCTTTTCATATGGCTCAAACCCTGTCTCCTTCATCCATAATAGTTTCATAAAAGGAGTCATAGGATGGATGGGTGTTCCTGTCCTCATGTAAATGTCTTTTCCATTCGTTTTTGCTAACTTCTCTGCCTGTTCACTGCTTCTACCATCTGCCCAAATAAACATCTTCGAGAGCGGGTTACCATTTTCATCTAAACAAATTAACGAGTGCATAGCACTAGAAAAACCTACTGACAAAAGTTCCCCATGTTGAACCTTTCCCGTTTCCAAAACTCTTTTTAATGCAACCCTAGCAGAATGTTCAATTTCTTCAGGATCCTGTTCAACCCAATTTAGCTTTGGATAATAAGAAGTAATTAACTCTTCTACCTCTGCTAGTAATTTTCCTTTTGAATCAAACAGAACTGCTTTTACACTCGTTGTTCCTAAATCCAGTCCAATCACTAATTCCCTTAACATAACTAATCTTCCTTTAGTAACATATTTTATCTTCTAGTTAGTCTTGTTAAAATCGACCCTTGAGTGGTCTACTCAAAGGTCATATACATTATCATTTTATTAGATCGTTTTTTCGTCACGTTCTAGACTTTTAAGATAATACTTTATTCATGCTGCCGCTCTTGTAGCCCATTAAATCTAGTGTTATATATTTGTAACCATAGGATTGAAGTGTTTTTGAAATTTGGTCGTGGGTGTTTAAAACAACACCCATATCCTTCGGCTCCACTTCAATTCTAGCAATGTCATTGTGTGTTCTTACCCTTACCTGACGAATACCCAAAGACTTTAAGTAAGCTTCTGACTTTTCTACTTTCGTTAACTTCTCTTGGGTAATTTTCTCCCCATAAGCTATACGGGAGGATAAACAGGCAAAAGATGGTTTATCCCACGTTGGCAAATTTCTTTCCTTGGAAAGCTCTCTAATTTCTTCCTTAAACAAGTTGGCTTCCTGCAACGGTCCGCGGACACCTTTTTCCTTTGCTGCTTTCATACCAGGACGATATTCGCTTAAGTCATCGGCAATGACACCATAGACAACATTTTGAAATCCCTTTTCTTCCATGATTGGAATTAGATGCTCAAATAAGCTGTTTTTACAAAAATAACAACGGTTCTTATCATTATCCGTATAACCTGGAATGGCCAACTCTGACGTTTCCACCACTTGATGTTCAACACCAATCAAACGAGCCAGTTCCTTTGCTTCCTCTAATTCAGTGGTAGGATAAGTTTCGGAGTCTGCTGTTACTGCTAATACGTTCTCATAACCTAATGTATCAACTGCAGCTTTGAGTAAAAATGTACTGTCCACCCCTCCTGAAAAAGCTACCACTACCTGTTCCATTTCCCGGAGAATCGACGTTAATTTATCATACTTCTCCTTGACCATGTCTGATCTCCTCTCTCCGTGAAATTTTTTCATTCACTTCTATCTATATGCTGTTTCTATATGGTCATACTTCCAAATCCACCGTCTACACGAAGAAAGGTACCAGTAACAAATCCTGAAGCTTTGTCTGATGCTAAATAAACGGCTGCTCCTTGGAGCTCTTCAGGCTCACCAAAACGATTCATTGGTGTGTGATTCATAATGGATTCAATACGGTCCTTACTTAAGATCTTACGGTTTTGTTCCGCTGGAAAGAAACCAGGAATAATGGCATTTACGCGAATCCCATATGGGGCAAATTCCTTTGCCAAAAATTGAGTGACACTGTTAACTCCAGCTTTTGATGCAGAATAAGTAAATACTTTTGACAACGGTGTCGTGGAAGAAACGGAGGAAATATTAATTATACTTCCCTTTCTTTCTTGCTCCACCATCCGCTTAGCAAAGGTTTGAATCGTAAATACTAAACCTTTTAAATTCACATCCATAATATCATCCCATTCTTCCATTTCCAATTCAAAGAACGGAGTAGCACTATTTTTTCCAGGTGCGTTTAAAAGGATATCCCATCCACCAGACCATGCTTCAATTTCACTCGCCAGCTTTTCAATAGATTCACGGGAGCTAACATCACCTTGAAAGGATTTTGCCTCACCGCCATTTTCAATAATTTCTTTTGTTACAGCTTCCGCTTTTTCCATATTTCGGCCTACGATAGCAATCTTCGCCCCTTGTGCTGCTAGGCCTTTAGCAATAGAAGCTCCTAATACACTATTTCCACCAATTGCAACCGCCGTTTTTCCCGTTAAATCAAATAAGTTTCCCATCCTTATTCTCCCCTTTGTTTATTTTAAATTTCCTTCTTGATCAAAAGGTATTTCATATAGATCAGAACTAATTTCTAGATTGCTATTTGATTTTGCTTCATCCAGTAATACTTCTGAAACTTCTATTTCACTAATTTCTAATGTGTTTTTAATACGAACCATCTTTACTTTTGTAAAATCTAAAATATTACATGTTTTAATTGCCGCTTGGATAGCTTGTAAATCGTTTGGCAGTGTTGTGGCAATATGAGTTGGCCCAACAACGGTAGAAGTTAACCCATTTGCGTAAGTTTTATCACGATCCATTTTATCTACGAGGCGCTGCGTTGTGAAATCTGCAGTACCTACTCCGTTTGCATTTCCTTCCGTTTCTTCCGTTAGGTCGAGGACTACCATTTTTGTTACATCAGGACCGCCATAGGCATATGGTGTAGGATAACGGCCCGTAATGTTTGGATCCATTCCATCCCCACTTATGTTTTTACCTATTTCATCAATAACTAGGACATCAATTTTATCGAAGTAGATTTTCGGCAAAAGCTCTTTCGCCAATTTCTGAAGCTCCATTTCCTTCTCTTCAATCTCTTCTGGTATTAAGGCTTGGATCTTTGCTACCTTATCAAAAGCGTTTTCTACAGATGCTACAGCGAAAAGGATAGGCATTTTTTCCATCGTTATTTTAGCCATCGCTGGAACATGCTCAGCCATATGTTTAAACCCTAATTGATGACAAGCCTCTGCCCCTTTTTGTTTCCCCAAACCGATACTGATCATCTTCATAATGCCGCTTTCCACAGGACCACGGAATGCTGTATGCGGTTTCACTCTGTTAATAATAACAATTCCATCTGCTTTGGATGAAATTTTGTCAACATATACTGGCAATCCGTTTTCCAATTCACCCACTTTAATAACTTCCATAGAAGAACGGATTTCGGCATTAACGCTCTCTTCCGTCACACCAAGATGCTCCAATACTGCTTTCTGTCCTTCATCCGTTGCACCACCGTGGCTTCCCATACAGGGAACAATAAAAGGCTTTGCTCCTAAGTCCTGCAAAAATTTTACGGTGACAGCGGTCATTTCAACAAGTCTGTCCATCCCTCTACTGCCAACAGCAATAGCAATTTCCATCCCTGGTTTCACAGTATTCTTAATCTTCTCCACATTTAATTCTTCTAATAAAGAAGCACCCAAGTCATCAATCTTTCCACTATCAAATTTCTGCTTCACTTTTGCCATCCTTGGGACAGGGATATCCTTTAATAATTCTTGAATAATACCCACAGGTTAAGCTCACAACCTTTCTATTTTTTTACTAAATATTTAAATCTTAGTTATTATCCATTCATTATAATACCCTTTAAAATCCTGTTTAACAAAATTACATAAGCTAAAACATCTACATTAATTTGTTTAATAAACAAATTAATGATTTAAGGATATCATTCTAGATACCCTATGTCAAATAGAACATTTAATGAAACTATTCAAAATGGAGGGTGTTATTTGGTTTAAATTGGAAAAGAACTGTCCCTCTACTTACTATTTATTAAGTATGGAACAGTTCATTTATTTATCTTTGTGATACTACAATTGCTTGTTCTTGCGCTCTTAAACATAACTCAGCGGCTTTAAATGCATGAGCCTGTGTCATCGCATTCTCCGTACGGTGAATACAATCTAATATGAGTTGTCCAAAAAACGGAAAACCTACTTTTCCAGATAACTCATAATGTTTCTCTCCATCTTTATTCACTAAGAATAAATGATCGCCAGTAGCTTCTCTTGCAACATCTATATATTTACGGATTTCAATTGTTCCTTCTGTTCCAATAATAAATGTACGTCCATCTCCCCATGTACGTAATCCATCTGGGGTAAACCAATCTACACGAAAATACTGTGTAGCACCATTGTCACCTCGTAAGGTGGCATCTCCGTAGTCTTCTAACTCTGGATAATCTGGATTATTGTAATTTGCTACTTTACTGTGTAAGATCTCCGCATCGGCACATCCTGCATAATATAAGAATTGTTCTATTTGGTGACTCCCAATATCACAAAGGATACCACCGTATTGTTCTTTATTAAAAAACCAATCAGGACGGCTTGGTGCATTTAGACGGTGTGGTCCAAATCCCGTGACTTGAATAACACGACCAATTGCTCCTTCTTTAATAAGGTCCCCGGCAAAAACAGCTCCCTCCACATGCAAACGTTCACTAAAATACACCATATACTTTTGTCCAGTTTCTTCCACAACCTGTTTTGCTTCTTCCAGCTGAGCCATCGTTGTAAAAGGTGTCTTATCCGTAAAATAATCTTTACCAGCTTTCATCACTTTTACACCAAGGGGCCCACGTTCCGATGGAATTGCTGCTGCAGCAATTAACTTTATAGATTCGTCATCTAGGATTTGATCTAGTGATTCCGCTTTTTGAACACCAGGAAATGTCTTAATGAAGTCTTCCACTTTTTTTTCGTCGGGATCATACACCCATTTTAGTGTCGCCCCCGCTTCCACTAAACCGTTGCACATTCCATATATATGCCCATGGTCAAGGGCAACTGCTGCAAATGGAAATTCCCCTTCCTTTACTACAGGATTCGGCTTTCCCTTCGGTGCATAATTCATACCATCTTTACTACTCATAAACAAACCCACTCCTTGCATACTGTTCGAATATTACTATATTAAAACCAATCCCCGTAGCCTAAATTCCTTAAGTGATCTCCTGATATTTTTAAACAATCAAAAGGATCTTTCCCATACGTATCATCTTGCTCGATCAAGAAATACTCTACACCACTTTCAAGCCCAGCATCGATAATTCCTTTTAGATCTAGGTTACCTTCACCAAGTTCAGCAAATTCAATAAGGTTCGTAAATTTACCAAAGAAAGCTTTCATGTCTTTTAAATCATCTTCTTTTATATCTAACTTTCCGATTCGGTAATCTTTTAAATGTAATAGGGAAATACGACTTTTATATTGTTTAATCATCTCAATTGGATTTTCACCGGCTCTTTGAATCCAATGAACATCTAATTCAAAACCTAATTTCTTCGTATTATTTTTCATAAGGTCTAATAAGTACTCCCCATCATACTTTTGAAATTCAATATGGTGAGTATGATAATAGAGTTCAATATCGTGTTCGGCTAAACGTTCTGCTAGTGCTTCCGCTCTATCAATAAATGCCATGATTTGGTCTTTATCGCCCATAATGTTTAATGGAAGCATTCCAATACGCAAATAGTTGCAGTTGAGTGTTTTACAGTCGTTCACGATCTTATCGAAATCATCTGTTAAGTTTTCTGCTTTCATTCCAGGAAGCATCGGTTCAACTGGAGCAGACATTGCTGCTATCGTGATATTAAAATCTTCACTAGCCCTTTTAAGCTCAGCTACATTTTCTTCTGTCATCGGAATTTGGGAAACTTCGACTGCACTGTACCCTAGTTCACTTAATTGCTTCATCACTTCATAAACACCGAGCTCTTCCACTTTCTTTTTAAGCATCATCATTTGAACGCCAATTTTACCTTGTGTCATTGATATACCTCCATCTTAATTTCTTTTTTAATTTCTGACGATCTACGAATGGCACTGATCATTTCCATTGATTTTTGAGCATCCCTTGCATGGATATAGTCATTAGAACTCTCTTCAATACAACCATAAAAATGATTAATCAACTTTGCGTGACTAGCACCATAGTAGAACTTTGCTCCAGGTAATTTAGCATCTTCTATTATTTCTTCTTTTTTCCCGTCAGCTAAGGCCTTTGTTAAAACACTGTCTTTTATGGTCAATTTCCCTTTTTCTAAAAGAACTTGAAATTCTACTGAGGAGTTTGCTGCATTCGTAGTTGTTGCAAAAAACAACCCTGTAGCACCATTGGAATATTTAATATGAGCAATCGCTGTGTCTTCTACTTCATACCCGTAATCAACCAAATTTTCAATAGACCCTCTAATAGACTTAATTTCTCCGCCAATTAATTGCATTAAGTCTAATGTGTGAATCGATTGATTGATCATTACTCCTCCGCCGGCATATTTCATTAACCCACGCCATGGCTTTACATCGTAATAGGATTTCGGACGGTGCCAAGTAACTAATCCTTTGACACCTGTAACCTCACCAAACTCTCCACTTGCAACTAACTCTAGCAGCTTTTCTACCGTTTCATTAAATCTATTTTGTAAACAAACACATATTTTTACGTCTTTATGTTGCTCTTCCAAGTCGACTAAAGCCATTCCCTCTTCGGCATTTCGAGCTAACGGTTTTTCTAAAAATACATGTACTCCTTTTTCAACACAAGCCTTCGTTGCTCGGTAATGGAGATAATGGGGCAAACAAATATGAACGCAATCTAATGATTCTTTCTCTAACATATCATGATAATCAGTATAAAAAGCTGCCCCTTCAACAGTACCTTCTAACGATAAGTCCGTATCACATACGGCAACTAATTTGGCATTTGGGTTATTTTGAATAGCTGGTATGTGTATCTTCGAAATATCGCCAAGTCCTATAACAGCTACATTCAGCATAAGACTCCCCCTTTTTGAGAACGAACTCATTAGCCTGATCGGCAAATGAGTTCGTTTCCATCTTTCCTTATTTATTAACTAGACTACCTTTTTCTTCTTCTATTTTTTTGTTTAATTCAGCAAGGTAAAGATCTTCATCAATTGGCAGCTCCACTTCTTTTCCTAACCAGCTAGACAAATGAATGGCGTTTGCCAAGTGCACTCCATGAATTCCATCACTACCTGGTGCAATAAGCGGGGTACCATCTACTATATTTGCAGCGAAGTTTTCCAGTACAGCAATGTGCTGTCCACCCCAAACACTTTCAAACTCTAAAACTTCCTCATCATAAATTTCGCCAGGACCACTACCCATAAATATTTTCATCACGTCTTGCATACTCATCGTTGCACTCATCTCAGATTCCGGCTGCTTCAAACGTTTAATATTAACTTTCTTACTATCATCTACAACAATTTTTCCTTTATCCCCAAGAATCTCAAAACGATCTGTTCCCATTACATCGTGTGTACATGTTATAAATACACCTGTTGCGCCATTTCCATAGTCAAGAATGGTTGTTACTTCATCCTCAACTGGAATGTCTCGTTGATAGCCGTATTTTACGTTAGAATATACCTTCTTAGGCATACCGCAAATCCATTGAAGGAGGTCGAGTTGATGTGGAGCTTGGTTTACAAGAACACCTCCACCTTCTCCTTCCCATGTTGCTCTCCAAGCACTTTGGTTATAGTACCCTTGTGGTCTCCACCATGTAGTTATAATCCAGTTGGTACGACGGATGGCACCAATTTCTCCGTTATCAATGATTTCTTTTACTTTTCGATATAACTCATTTGTTCTTTGGTTAAAGAAAATTCCAAATGTCAATTCTGGTTTCGTTGCTGCAAACGCATTTAACTCTTTTACTTGCTTTGTGTAAACACCAGCTGGTTTTTCCACTAAAGCATGAACATCCCTTTTTAATGCTTCGATCCCCATTTCTGGGTGCAGATAGTGAGGAACACATGTTACAACTGCATCCACATCTCCGCTTTCTAACATGTCAATATAGTTCTCGTAAAAGGGAACATCTGGATATTTTTCGCTAGCTGTCGCCTTCTTTTCTGGATCAATATCACAAATGGCACCAATTTCCATGTTTTTAACTTTTCCTTCTGAAATAAAACCAGCATACGCACTGCCTTGTGCACCTAGACCGATAATACCTAATCTAACTTTTTTCATGAATTACCCTCCTTAAATTATCACCAGCGTCGTTTATTGAATTTCCTAAAAAGAAAAATTTAACCGCTTCCAATGTTACTAAAATAAACAGACGCTATTTTTCATTTAAATATAGTGTAGTGCTATTTCACTTTTATCTTACATATAAAAAGGCTTAATTTCATTATCTAAAAATACTTATATTTTCACCAAAATTGTCTGTAAGTGCTTTTTGAAAAGTAATATTTTAAGACTTTCGTTTGTTTTTTTATCCAATTACTTGTTTTTTCTGCTCTATTACAACTTCTTTAGCCACCGTTTTCCTATTTTTTAAAGAAATAATTAAAAAGCCAATTACGACAAGAAATGTACTAATTGCAAGGAACTGGTAAATAAATCTAACTGTTGGATTTGCAAATAAAATCCCAATACTGTCTAAAATAATTGGTGATAAAAACTGACCTAAGAACAGCATACTTGTCACAACCGCCATTGCCTGAACCGTTTGTGTTCTAGGTACTTGTCGTGAAACTTGATCAAACACGGTAGGTATAATTCCTCCAACACCAAATCCCATAACTCCAACACCGATGCCTATCATAACAACATGATTCGACATGCCGATAATAAAAAAACCTATTGAAAGGAGGAAAATATTTGTCACCATATAATAACTCTTTAAAAATGCGGTAGTACGTTTTAAGAGAACCCCCGCTACAAAACCTGCCATTGTACTAATAGAGATAACAATTCCAGCATTCCTTGAATCCCCAATTCCTTCCTGCAGCATAAAAAAAGCCATATTCGAAGGAATGGAAAAGAACGCCAAAATAATAAACAACATCCCTGCACCATATAAATATATTTTTTTCGGTAATCGTGCTTTTACTCCATCGCGTTTATTCTGGCTTTCCTGTACCTGAGGCAAATATAGAAATACAATGATCATTGCTACAATTACTAGAATGTATACGCCAAAGGTGGCTCTCCAACTTATAGAAGCCAGTATTCCTGACATTATGAACAAAACAACCCCACCTAGGTTGTTTGCAGCACTTACCAGTCCCATTGTCGCGGTTCTTTCTTCTCCATCAAAAAAGTCAGCAACAAGTGAGGTGGCAATGGGCATGATCAATCCTACACCAATCCCTAGTATCGCTCGGAAAAACAAAAGCAATTCCATCGTTGAAACGAGTCCACCACCTATTCCCCCAATCAAATAAAAAATCATACCCACGTAAAGAATATGTTTCTTTGTATATCTACTGGTAAGATAACTAGAGACAAATATAAACGGTATGATCATTATTGACGGTAGTGATAGGATTAATTTTACTGTTGTTTCACTTGAATCCGGAAAAGCTAGGGCAATGTTCCCTAGAGCAGGGGATACTGCAGCCCCCGCCATAACAGTTATCAGAGAAACGGAAAGAATCGCTGCCTTTATTAGTCTTTTATTCATCTCTCAAACTCCTGTCACACTGTTTCACTAGTTACTTATTTAGGTATATTTTTTAACTCAAACTAATGAACGTGAGAAAATGTAGTAAATACTTATCCAAGGATGGAAAACGAACCTCCTCTTTTCCCCCTATAATTCATCTTATATAGGTTAGATTTATAATGCATTACCTCAAATGGTTTAAATATAACGTAAAATTGACTGTAAGTGCTTTCATTTTATGTTTTTGCTTCATTTGCACTGATTTTATTAAATACCCTTAAAGTCAACACCATTATGAAATAAGCCCCTAAGCTGATACCGAAGAAAAACAACAATCCTGGAATTAAGTTAAACACGAAATACACTAAAATCAGTATTAGAACCATCGAAATTGTTATATGTAGATTTGTTAATCCTAGTAAAATTGCATATTTGAATTGTTGGAGGAGTGATAATTCGTAATGTACGAATACGGGGATAAGATATAAGAGCAAAATTAAATAAAGTATTGCAATAAATATTTGACTGCTTGTAAGCAATAAATAAGCGAAATTCCATTCATTAATAAAGCTAATAAATTGGAAATTAATGTACAAAACGTAGCCGATAATCATAGCAAATAGCCCGATAATGTTTCCATGTATAAAGTTTTTCTTATATGCCGAAAAAAACGTTCTAAATACAGGGATTGACATTTCTTTCATCATCCATTTCCTTATTACGGTATATAAAGCGATTGTAGCTGGCATGAATCCAAAAACAATCAATCCTATGACAGAAAATAAGATCCACAGTAAATTGACATACGCCAGTCTCATTATCCATTCGCATACTTTATAAATTCCTCCTGCTAATCCGCCTAATTGCATTTTATTACCTCGTTTCTTCGTTTCTTTATAAGTTCTATAAAATATTCCAATACAGATAAGGTAAGAGGCTGGGACATGCTAATGTATTGAACTGGAAATACGAAAAATGCACTACCTTAGGGGAGGAAATATACAAGCTACTGTCTCTTCCTCTAAAAGCTAATGCTTCGAAGCATATCTGTCGAGACAACTCGAAGCATTAGCAGTGAAGTAACGCTCGTTCCTGCGGGAGCAAAGGCAAAGGTGAGGCCCCACAGTGGGAGCCAGGATGGCAACATTACGCCGTTGCCCACAACGAGGACCTGAGACGCTTCCTCGAGTAGTTTGCGTCGAGTAATCGCAGACACAGGACATAGGCAACGACGTAATTTGCGAGGAGACTCACCAGCCGCCCGCGGAAAGCGAAGTATATCTCCGTAAGTATTATCCTTTTACACCACTGCTCGCCATTCCTTCAATGACATATCTCTGACCTAAAATAAATGCCAAAATCAGAGGGAAAATTGCCGAAACAGTTCCAGCCATTGTCAAACTGTACATAATGCCGCTCTCCGATGCAAATTTAGCAATGTATATTTGAATGGTTGATAAATGATCAGATCTTAAGAAAATAAGCGGCCCTTGGTAATCATTCCAAGTAAATATAAAAACTAAAATAGCATAAGTAGCTATACCCGGTAACACCATAGGAGTAATAATTCTTGTAAATATGGTGAAATGTCCTGCTCCATCAATTTTTGCAGAATGGATATAATCATCAGGTATACTTATATAAAATTGTCTTAATAAAAAAGTTCCAAATACACTAAAGCTATTTAATAGAATTAAACCCATATGTGTGTCAAATAAATTTAAATATTGATAGATAATAAACTGAGGAACTAATATAGCTTGTGCTGGTATCATAAACGTAGCTAATATTAATAGGAAAAGAATATCCCGACCTTTAAATTGAATTTTCGAAAAACCATAAGCAGCCATTGAGGAAAAGGTGACTGCTATTACCGTTGTAATAACGGTAACTTTAATGGAATTCCAATACGCTAATAGGAATTCTCCTGTCCAAACAGCCGTATAATTTTCCCACATAAAGACACTTGGAATCCATTGTATTGGGTACGAAAATACTTCTGCTTCAGGTTTCAAGGACGCTGATAGCATCCAAATGAACGGAATAAGGAAAATAATTCCTCCTACAATCATAAACATTGTTGTTATTAATTTATATATGTTCCATTTCATCTTATTGTTGCCTCCCTTCTTTTAATCTAGTAATGTACCCATTTTTTTTGTCCATACCAGTTAATAATTGTCAGCACTAACAAGAACAATAAGAGAAAAATGGATAGGGCTGCTGCATAAGCGGAGTTTAAGTTTAGAAATGCCCGCTCATAAATATAATAGACAAGAGTAGAAGTGGCATAATTAGGCCCTCCCCCTGTTAAAACAACGATTAACTCAAAGGACTTAAAACTTCCAATGATACCCATCATAAATAGAAAGAAGGATGTTGGGGTAATCATAGGAACGGTAATACGGCGGAATTTACCCCAGAAATTTGCCCCATCCATATCCGCTGCTTCGTATAACTCTTTAGGAATATTTTGTAATGCTGCTAAATAAATAATTAAATTAAACCCTAAACCGGTCCAGATTTGAATAATAATTATTGTTGCCAATGCCCATCTTGTGTCTGCTAACCAGCGTGGCGGATCAGAAATCCCCAACCACATTAAAAACTCATTAATAGGGCCAAAGGAAGGATGAAACAATAATTGAAATACAACTGCAATCGCAACAATACTCGAGATAAAAGGCATAAAATAGATCACTCGAAACAATGATTTAAAGTATACATATTTATTAATTATCGTAGCTAATAATAGAGCAATACCCATGGACACGGGGATGGCACATAATAATATAAGATTATTTACAAGTGACTTTATAAATTGAGCATCTGTCAGCATTCGGGTATAGTTCTTAAGCCCCGTAAAGGTCATCTCCCCCATACCCCTTATAAACACATAATCTGTAAAACTAACAATAAGTGCCATGAATATAGGAATAATAACTAAAATACTTGTTCCGATGATTAAAGGAGAAACAAATAGAATTCCAGCCCATGTTTCCTTTGTTTTGTCTTTCATTTTAGGTCTTTTCTTAACAACCGTAGACGTTTCTCCTATTTCTACTTTTCCAGCCATGGTATCACTCCCAACTTTTATCAAATTATTAGAAATTAAATGGATGCGAGAAAATGCGCACCCATTTAATTTTTTATATTTATCTTCTCAACAAACTAACTTTTAATTATTCTCATCAATAACCTGTTGCACACGCTGATGGACTTTTTCTATCGTTGTATCCATATCTTCTGACCCAAGTAAAAACTCATCCGTTAAATTTTGAACAACACTATCTAGCTCTGGTTGATATGGTACAATTAAAGGTCTCATAACATTGGTTACTTCAAGGGTATGAACAAGAGAGTCAATATCTACTTTTTCTGGTGCTGGCGAATCTTCTAATAATCGTTGAACTATATCTTTATAATCCGTTCCAGCAGTGGCTGGAATATATTTCCCTTGAAGGTGAATCCCTTTTGTCGTATACCAGTAAATAAACTCGAAAGCTTCATCTTTATGTTCTGAACCAGAATAGATACTTATCGTTTCTACGCCTCCGCCTGATGTTATAGGGTCACCCTTTACCGATGTAGGGATAGGGGCAAAGGCTGTTGTGAATTCAGACGGACTACCTGGTACACCGCCGGCTTCAGCAACCATAAAACTACCTGTAACAAGCATGGCGGCTCTTTGATTAAAATACTCTGTACGATAATTAAGACCTGCACCAATAACATCTGCGTGTGGCGTTGCCCATCCTTCTTGCTCTCCACGCTCACGAATTTCTAATGACTTCCTAAACATAGGATGATCCATATTCGATGTTTTTCCATCCGGTTTCACATATCCTGCATCCTCATGATTAGTTAGAGCAAGCGTTCGATAAAAAGGCCACCACTCAAAATAGGTTCCATAACGTTTATTAGATCCTTCCCCTTGTGTTAATGCAGCTGCATATTCCATAAATTCATCCCATGTCCACTCTTTCGGGATATCCAACCCAGCCTCATCAAGAGCATCTTTGTTCAACATGACAAACATCATTGAGTATTTGGCAGGAAGGGAATAATAAACACCGTCTATACTTTGATCAACGAGAAATGTCTCTTCCATGTTGAGCCCTACTTTTTCGATATAATCATTAAGTGGCTCAAACATACCATAGGCCACTCGTTGGTTTAAATCAGCCTCATTGGAAAGCATAATCACATCTAGCTTCCCACCAGAAGCAGCCGTAATGTCTACTTGCTCTCTATTCTCCTGTGAATTATTGTTACCTGTTGTGATTGTATTTACTTTTATATGGGGATGCTCTTCCTCAAAAGCTTCAATTACTGCATGCCAATTATCTTGTTCTTCATTGTACCAATGGTGGAGATTAATGGTGACAGGATCTTTATTACCTTCCCCTGCATTAGAGTCTCCTTCATTGCTTGCATCACTTGCCCCATTGTTACCGCAAGCTGCTAGTAACGCTATAAATCCGACAAATAACAATAGCAAAACAAGTTTCTTTTTCATATGACCCCTCCTGTTTTTTTAATAGTCTGAATATTTATTTCTCTTTTATTTTAGCAATTATAGTAAACGCTTACATAACACTATTTTGATGTCAAATGAAACTATTATGACTATTTATCCAGGAAGGGATTTTTTATATTTTTTCTGTTTTTAAAAGATTGCTCCTCCGATTACTCGTCGGATGAAATGATTTGTTGTTTTTAGTAAATTTTGATATAGCTTGGATACGCTACAGACGGCGAATTACACCTAAAGGCAGCCCACGTCCTGTGGGCAACGGCGTAATGTCACCGTCTTCCGTTGCTCCAAGCCCTTCCCAAAAAGCAACAAAGTTTGCGAAAACAGTCTATATTTTTTAAATTCTTTAATGTTTTTTTCTATACTTTACTGGTGTCATATGATAATACTTTTTAAAGATTTTTATAAAGTAGCTTGTACTATCATAGCCAAGTTTGACGGCAATATCCTCGATTGTTGCGTTAGATTTAGTTAAATGTTGAATCGCTTTATCCATTTTAAATCGGTTGACATATTCTATGAATGATTCTCCTGTTTCCTTTTTAAACAATCTGCTAAAATAACTTGGATTGAGATAAAGATGTTGAGATACCCCTTCTAAGGTTATTTTTTGATCGACGTTGTTCTCTACGTATTGGATGGCTTTCCATATACATTGTTTTTCTGTTTTTTTACGAGTTTCTTTACTTTGGATTAACTTTAATAGAAACCTATAAACATATTCCTGTAATTGCTCTATGGTTTGTGCCTCCATAATCTCTTGATGAATATTTTCAACCTTATCGGAGACTGAATTGTAGCTGTAATCAAGGTCAGTCATTACTTTATATATTAAAAATTTGATGGAGTCAGGATCATATTTTTTTAGGGACATAGAACCTCCCCAATGATTAATCCATTGGATGACTTTTTCTGTTTCCTCATTATCATCAATAAAGGTCTTTAGTGTATGAAAAGTGTTAGTATAATCTTCGTGTACCGGACTCGTTGTAAGGTTAGTGGACAATTCGTGATATCCTTTAACAGCCATTTCATCCATGTAGAACCACTCTTGCTTCAAACAGCATAGTTTTTGAGTTACTTTTTTCAAGTCGTGTATGTTTTGAACTGTTTTCTCATAAACAAATGCCATCTTAACATCGATATATTCAGTTAACGCAACCTGTAATTGAGAAAGTATTTTTTTAACTTCATCATACTGGTTGTTTTTTATTGAAGGTCGAATAGGGAAGAATAAAAAGAAACCGAATTCCTCATAAGCAAAACATTCCACTTTTTCTCCAGAAAGTTCGTTCGTAATATTATCTATGGCATACATTAATAGCTCCGGGGATTCAAACTGCTCCAAAGCTAATCGCAAGTTCATTACTCTCCCAAAGACCGGTATATAACTATAGGTTGATAAGTCAAATCCGTAATCGTTACACTTATCCATCCATACGTTTTCCTCCACCATTGGAGAATGCAACATGCTTTTAAACCATTGTTTTTTTATAGTAAATTTATTTTGTTCAATGATTGATTTCCATTGATTGATATCATTTAACTTACGGGATTCTTGCTTAATTTTATTGGATAACCTATCAATTGCATCCAGTAACGTATCCGGTTCAATGGATTCCTTTAACATATAATCATTTACTAACAAACGAACAGCTTGTTGAGCGTAATGAAAGTCATCATAACTGGATATAATCAGTGAATGAACCTCAGGATGTAATTCCTTTATCTTTCTAATAAGCTCCAAACCATTCATTCCTGGCATATCAATATCCGTAATCAAAATGTCTGGTTTTTTCTGGCGAACTACTTGTAATGCCTGCTCCCCATTTTCACACATTCCGATCACTCGTATATCACTTTTGGCCTCTTGAATACAATTGTTCATAAACTGGAGCATTTGATAATTATCATCCACAAGTAATACATTCATTTCAAATCCCTCCATTTTATATAGGAAATACCAATGTAATTTTCGTTCCCTTGTTAATTCCACTTTCGATGATCATATCCGCCTCTTCACCGTATGTTAAAATCATTCTTTCATAGACATTTTTGAGTCCAATACCAAACATATCGCTAGGATTTGTCTGAAATTGATTAACAATCATTTTTTTATTCATTTTAATACTCTCTTTCAAGGTTGAAAGTGTCTCCTCGTCCATTCCTATTCCGTTATCATAAATAGATAAATAGATGAAATCATTTTCTTTTTTAGATTCCATTGTGATCCGTCCATCACGTCCACGAAATCCATGCTTACAACTATTTTCTACAATTGGTTGAGTGATAAGACGAGGGATTTTTATATCAAAAGTTTCTGGAACAATAAGTTGTTTCATTTCAACCGGGTTTTTCCGCATGGCATTTACCAGATTTAAGTAAACAACTGTATCATTAACTTCTTCCTGAAGTGTGATCAGTTCCTTCCCCTGGTATATACTTCTCAAAAATTGTATGAAAGATTGTGTGATTTTCGCTGCTTCCATATCATGATTTTTTATAAATTGTAAACGTATTGTATTTAATAAATTAAAAATAAAATGAGGCTTAATTTTCGCTTGTAATGCTGCTATTTCCGCTTTCCTCTTTATTTTTTGCTCCATTTTAATTTCTTCAATCATACTTTCGATACGTTCTAACATTAGGTCAAACGCAATAGATAATCTACCAATCTCATCATTCCGTTTAATATTCGAACGAATTTCCAAATTTCCATGTTCAACCATACCTGCTACTTGCGCCAATTTTGTAATGGGCTGTGTAAATTTATTTATAAGATATAACAAGATTATAGCCATGAATATAAAGGCTACCACCTGTAAAAACACATTAAAGGTATACGCTTGATCAAGTTGTTCAGCAGCTTCTTGGTATGGAGTAACACTAACAAGTTTCCAATCGGAAATGGGCAGAGGACGATCCACCACGATATAGTTTTCCCCTTCATATTCCATGATTGGAGTTTCTTGTTCGGTGTTCTTCCAATAGTTATCTAGTAAACTCAATCTTTTATTATAAGGATGCGTGCTGAATATAATGTTATTACTCCCATTAACAAGTAAAAGTTCTCGACTTACGTTATATTCATCGCTACCTAAAATAGGTGTAATATTCCTTTCCGTAATACCTGCAAACATATAACCCGTTGTTTTACCACTGTAATTGGTTAATTTCCTTCCTACTACTATCATCTGTTCATTGATACCTTCAGGGGACCGTATCTCATGTAACAAATCGTCTTGGGAATCAAACCAGTGAATATAGAATGCTGGTTTCTCAGCTAAAACTGGAGTATGTTTTTGCAATTTTTGTATATCAAAGTAATTGTCATAATTTTTATTTGAAAAAAAATGATCATTATTTGGAATCATAATCATAATAAAAATATTATTATTTAGCGTAAATAGATTTAATCTAGCATTTATATCAACAAACATTTGTGGATTTGAATTTCCATGTAAATTCCGATTTAGAATGCTATTGATTTCATTATCAAAGAGGACTAAGTTCATAGTAGCGATTAACTCATATGCTCTGTTAGTAAAATATTGGTGGGACAAGTCAAGCATATATTTTTCATTCTTTACTGTCTGATTCTGTACGTATTGAATACTTGTATAACTCATGTTAGCGACACTGACCATCATGGGTATTACCATGAAAATGAGTACAACTAGAATTAATTTTTGTCTAAATGATAATTGTCTTGTTATATATTTCCTACTCTTCCTAAACCATCCCATAAATGTCACATCCTATAAGGTTTGTCTAGATTAACGGACAAGAAATTTACAATACCAAAAAAAACAAACACCATATATTATAAATATTATAAATTTTCGGACTATGGAAAGGGGATAGAATTAATTTGTTGGCGCAATATATTAATTCTAATATATTTCTTGTACTAATAATAGTCTATAAGTTTATAAAAGTGGATGGAAATAACCAGCGAATTACCCGCTGGTATTTATTGAATCCTCCTTTTTTGTAAGATACTCATTCCATCGCAAGACGTAGACGCCGATATTCCTTTGCTGTAACCCCGACTTTTTCACGAAAGTAACGACTAAAATGGGCAACACTTTCAAATCCGCATTCGTATGCAATATCTTTTAACGGTTTATCAGGCTCCATTTCAAGCAAATATTTTACTTGCGTTAATCGACATTTCATTAAATATTCCATCACTGTAAATCCTGTGATTTCCTTAAATACATGTGATAGATAGGATTTACTTACATTAAGCTCTTCTGCAATGAAATCTAAAGTTAATTTTTTCATATAATTCAATTGAATATAGCTGGCTATTTTTTCCGCTTGCTCTGTCTTAGCTTCTTTTTTATCAGGAATTTCCAAACGCGCTTCTTTAACTAATTGATTCACTATAATTAAAACTTGTAATAATAAGACCTTCCTTTCTGTCTCTACCTGTATATTGTTATCTTCGATGTTGAGTGTTGGGTTTGACAACTGAGAGAGACGTCTACAGACGTCTTCTAAATACTTTGATTTATCATTTTCATTGGTTCGAATTAAGCAATGTTGTAAATTCTGAAACGGATCTAATAAATACATACTTCCCATCTCTTGTAAGACACCTTTAATCCAAAGTGGTGAAAAATGAACAACACTACGGATATATTCATAATTTGGTTGAACATTCGGTCTATGAAGTGTCATACCATCCATTAACAAAATATCACCTGGCTTAAGGTCATAAATATGGTTATTTATTAAATATCGACAGGAACCGGAATGAAAGAAATAAATTTCATATTCTTGATGAGAGTGGTAATCAAACGAATAGTCACCTGTGCCTGATAAGCGATAAAAAGTAATTAAATTCTCATTCATCATTATCCATTCCCTATAATGATTCTTCTCCCGTTATGACTCTAAGTACATTAGGGTGTTTTTTAAAGGTTTTTGTTCCTGCTCCATAGCCTACACCAGTTACTCTCATAGAAGGCAGAGTACAAAATTCATTAGCAAGGACTGCTACAATAGCCGCTCCAGTTGGTGTAGCTAGTTCACCTTTTATGTCACTGTGCTGAACAGGCACTCCCTTTAAAATTTCTAGGGTAGCAGGTGCGGGAACAGGGTAAATACCATGATCAATATGAATTTTTCCTGACCCTACAGCCACTGGTGATGATTTAATATCTTTTATATTTAATTGGTGGAGTAATATGGCGGTACCAACAATATCAACGATGGAATCTACAGCCCCCACTTCATGAAAATGAACCTTATCTAAGGGCATTCCATGAATGTGACCTTCTGCTTCACCTATTTTCTTAAATATTCTAAGTGCAATATCTTTTACTTCATCATGAAATTCAGCCTCTTCAATCATCTTTACAATATCCTTATAAGAACGGTGAGAATGGTGATGATGATGATCGTGACTATGCGTATGTATGTGATCATGCTCATGATGATGATCATGCCCATGGTGGTGATCATGCTCATGATGATGATCATGCTCATGGTCGTGTCCATGGTCATGATGATGTGAGTGGTGTTCATGAGTGTTTAGTAGTACATCAAATTTAGTACTAGTAATTCCATTTTTTACAATTTTATTCCACCTTAGTTGGTACTCTTCCTCAATTTGGAGTTTCTTAAGTTCTTGCTCTAGATAAACAGGATCAGCTCCTAAATCAAGCAAAGCACCTATCACCATGTCACCACTAATTCCAGAAAAGCAATCAAAGTATAATGTTGTCATTTTTTACATCTCCTTTTATAAATACTCACTATCCGTTCTTCATGAAGTCAATGTAGCAGTTTAAGTTTTTACCTTTTGAAAAAAACCACACAATATAGTGGCTAGATACAGTTGTTAATTACAGGATATTGATTTATGATAATAAAGACAAGATTTAATTTGGGTACTTTACAAATTAATCTAACCTCTTTGACATGACCCCATTCTTGCTATTTTAGAAACTAATACTTAAAGAGCGTGTTCAAGTGGGAAAAATACCCCTTTGTGAACAGACTCTTAAAATATTTTTATCACACAAACAGGAGGATATTTATGATAACAGGTGATGGAGCTTATATAAAAAAATTAAATCGTAGCCTACTCCTTGAAAAAATTATCGAGCATGGAATGATATCCAGGGCAGAATTATCAAAGCTCACAGGATTAAATAAGGCTACCATTTCTGTACAAATTAATGATTTATTAGATGAAGAGTTGATTTACGAAACGAGACAAGAGCATCACAATATTGGTAGAAGACCAATTATGCTTTCTCTGAATCGAAAAACTGGGTTCGTACTAGGTATTGATTTAGATTATAAAGCTATAACTTATACCTTATCTGATTTATTAGGTTTCCCAGTGTATTCAAATACTTTTGAACTAACCACATCAGACTACGATGTAGTTGTAAAGGAATTAATTAAGCAAATCAAGGATTATGATGCTAAATCCTCCCATACCCGCTACGGTTTAGTAGGTGTAGTTATCGGTATCCATGGTACAGTAGGGAAAGATGAGGTCATTAATTTCGTTCCTCAACATCAGTGGCACAATAAAAAATTAAAAGAGGACCTCCAAAAAGAATTAGATATTAACATTTCCATTGATAATAATGCCAACTTAGTTGCTTTTGCGGAAAAAGTGTTTCAACACCACCATACTCAAAATCTGTTAAGTTTAACAATGTATTCAGGTATTGGTACAGGGTTAATTATGGACGGTACTATTCAGAAAGGCTTTCATGGTTACGCTGGTGAAATTGGCCACATGATTATTTACCCTGAAGGTAAGCAATGCAAATGTGGTAATAAAGGATGCTGGGAATTATATGCCTCAGAAGCGAAACTGTTTGAAGCCTTATCAGAGAAGAAGAAACTTCCTAATGTCAAGTATGAGGACTTAGAACAATGGATTGACACTGGTGACCCCGAAGCATATGAACTTCTAGAGGAATTCATTAAGTACATTTCTATCGGTCTAAATAACGTCATTAATTTATGTAACCCTGAAACCATTGTTCTGAATAGTAATGTGCTAAGGATCTATCCTAATGTTATTGAAAAAATTAAAGGTTATCTCACCTCATCCGTTACTCAATATGGTGAGCTTGTTATCTCACAATTAGGAACAAAAGCCTGTGTCATGGGTGCTTGTGCACACGCTTCCAAAAACTTCTTAGAAATCTCTGAAATAAGCTTAGAACTTACGGAAGAAAAAATCCCTTCCACAAAAGTGGATACGATCGTTTAACCTTGGATTCTTTAAGCATTTATAAATCTGTCATTTTTTTGAGGGTATGTCAACGTTCTATTTACAGCTGACACACCCTCATTCTATTTATTTAGAACCATTTTGTATGGAATATACCTTCTTTGTCTTTACGTTCATACGTATGGGCACCAAAGTAATCCCGTTGTGCTTGAATAAGGTTTGCTGGTAAATCTTCGGAGCGATAGCTATCATAGTAGGCAATAGCACTAGCGAAGGTAGGGACAGCAATACCATGTTTAATGGCTACAGATACTACTTCTCGTAAAGAAGCTTGATAGCCTTCCACAATCTCTTTAAAATAAGGATCTAGTAATAAATTCTCTAGTCCTGGATTATTATCATAAGCCTCTTTGATTTTTTGCAGGAATTGTGCACGAATAATACATCCTCCACGCCAAATCATAGCAATATCACCATATTGAAGGTCCCAACCTTCTTCCTCTGATGCTGCTCTCATTTGAGCAAAGCCTTGGGCGTAGGAACAAATTTTACTCATGTATAACGCCTTTCTAACTGCTTCAATTAACTCGCTTTTATCCCCTGTATATTGTTCCCCTTGAGGACCAGCTAACACCTTACTGGCTTTTACTCGCTCCTCTTTCATAGCAGAGATGAATCTAGCAAATACGGATTCAGTTATCAAAGGTAGGGGTACACCTAAATCTAATGCATTTTTACTTGTCCACTTTCCTGTACCTTTTTGACCAGCCTTATCTAAAATTACATCCACCAATGGTTTCCCTGTCTCATCATCTACTTTTGTAAAAATATCGGCTGTGATTTCAATGAGATAACTATCAAGTTCCCCTTTATTCCATTCCTTAAATATTTCATGAAGTTCCTCTACACCTATTCCTAAAACATGCTTCATAATAAAGTAGGCTTCTGAAATTAATTGCATATCTCCATACTCAATTCCGTTATGAACCATTTTAACAAAATGACCTGCTCCGTTAGGTCCAATATAGGTTACACATGGCTCCCCATCTACCTTTGCAGAAATGGCTTCAAAAATAGGTGCCACTAGCTCATAGGCTTCCTTTTGACCTCCTGGCATAATAGAAGGACCGTTTAAAGCACCTTCTTCTCCACCAGAAACTCCTGTACCAATGAAGTGAATCCCTGTTTCATCAAGCATTTTATTTCGTCGAATCGTATCTTCAAAAAGGGTATTTCCCCCATCAATAAGGATATCTCCCTCTTCTAAATAAGGCTGTAAGGATTCTATTGTTGCATCAGTTGGAGCTCCTGCTTTTACCATTAACAAAATCTTACGTGGTTTTTCTAATGAATTTACGAATTCTTCTATACTATATGTTCCTACAAAGTTCTTATCTACAGCTTCTGTTTTGAGAAACTCCTCTGTCTTTTCGGAAGACCGGTTAAACACAGAAACGGAATAACCTCGACTTTCTATATTTAGTGCCAAATTCTTCCCCATTACCGCTAGACCAACAACACCGATTTGTTGTTTTGACATATTTCCTAACCCCCTGTTATTTTTTAAGAGTACTGAACTAGTATATAATAAAATTGCTTTACCTTATAGATTAAAATAGCGCTTTGCATTGTAATAACAAATGTTAGATACGTATTTTTCTAATAAATTCATGTCTTTTGGTACCTTCCCCTGCTCTGCCCAACTTCCAATTAAATTACATAAAATTCTTCTAAAATACTCATGTCGAGAGAAGGAGAGGAAACTTCTAGAATCGGTTAACATCCCTATAAAGTTGCTAATTAGCCCTATATTTGCCAATGTCTTCATTTGGTCTTCCATACCATCAATCGTGTCATTAAACCACCAGGCTGTCCCAAATTGCACCTTTCCTGGTATCTCTGAGCTCTGGTAATTACCAGCCATAGCAGCAAGAACATTATTATCATTAGCATTCAAACTATATAATACGGTCTTGGGTAAATTCTCCCCTACCTCAAGTGCATCCAAGAACTTAGATAATTTATCAGCAATTAAGCGATCTCCTATGGAGTCAAAACCACTATCGGCTCCAAGCTTGTTAAACATTTTCGTATTGTTATTACGTAGTGCTCCAATATGAAGCTGCATAACCCAACCTTTGTGTTTATATAATTCACCTAGAGTTAGTAAGGTATACGTTTTAAATTTTTCTGCTTCTTCCGTTGTTAATGTTTGACCATTCATTCTCTTTTGAAAAATATCTGCTACTTCTCCTTTGGATGCTTCTTCAAAGAACATCACACTTATTCCATGATCTGCACTTTTACACCCATTTTCATGGAAGTAATCTACTCTACTGGAGATGGCTCCTAAGAATGCCTCGTAATCTTCAATTGGTCGATTGGATACTTGTGCTAATTTTTCAACCCAAGGAAGGAACTCTTCCTTCTCAATATTTAAACCTTTATCAGGTCGGAAGGAAGGAGAAACAGTTACGGAAAAGGTATCCTCTTCAGCCAATTTAATATGACTAGCTAAATCATCTGTCGGGTCATCCGTTGTACCTACAAATTCTACCTTATCCTTTTGTAAAATAGACCTAACAGACAATTGTGGTGAAGCTAGTTTAGCATTTGCCTCTTCCCAAATAGCTGGTGCTGTTTGTTCTTCTAGTAGATCTTCAATATCAAAATATCTCAGTAGCTCTAAATGGGTCCAGTGATATAAAGGATTCCCCAATGTATTAGGTACTGTTTTCGCCCATGCTAAAAACTTTTCGTAATCATCCTTTTCCCCTGTTATAAAATCTTCACTTATTCCATTCGCTCTCATGCCACGCCACTTATAGTGGTCACCAGCAAGCCAAATTTCCGATAAGTTGGAGTAATTTTTATTGGTTAATATATCTACCTGACTCAAATGGTTATGATAATCAATGATAGGTAATTTCTTAGCTGTGTTATGGTATAGCTCTTTTCCTGTCTCGTTGTATAATAGAAAGTCATCAGTAATAAATGATTTCACCTTAAATCTCACCTTTCTAATAAAATTGATAGAAGCTCTAAATAATCTAGTGCACGTATTCTCCTCGTAAGTAACATTCCTCCCCTATTTTATTTTAACATTTTAAATTAATAAATATTGTATTATAACTTCAATATTTTTATTTGTTTATCAAACAAACTATTTGTTGTATACTATGATATATGTAAAGGCTTTATATTTCAAGCATTCTTTTAAGAATAATTATTTCCTCCTCTGAAATGTGGTAGGTATACTGGGATGCTTGCACTTCTAGGAGGTATGAAATTTGAATACAGGTGACGCAAGTTATATAAAGAAGATGAACAGAAGGATTTTAATAGAAGAAACGATACAGAACGTTTCTTTATCAAGGAGTGATTTAGCTAGAATCACTGGATTGAATAAAGCAACCGTATCTACGCAGATTAGCGATCTATTAAATGATCATATCGTGACGGAAATAAGGGAAAGGGAATCCAATACCCGAGGCAGAAAACCCATTTTGCTTGAAATCAATGGACAAGCTGGTTATAGCATTGGTATTGATATTGATGATAATAGCATTAATGTTATTTTTATAAACCTCAAAGGAAATCCCATAAAAAAAATGCAGATACCAGTTATATCCAATAATCTAGAACAAGTTATAGATTCAATAATCAAGAGGTTATCCCCCTCTATTTTGAAGCATAATTCAATGTACCAACCTATTGGTCTAATAGGGATTGGAATAGGTATACATGGCATTGTTAATAATGATGATGAAATCATTTTTACACCAAAGCACAATTGGTCAAATGTAGAAATTACATCTAAATTAGAAAAGGCATTTCAAACGAAGGTATTTGTAGACAATAATGCTAACCTTTGCGCATTTGCCGAACAAGTATATGACGAACATATCCCCGATTTATTCTGTGTTACCTTATACTCTGGTATAGGATTAGGGATCATTAGTAAAAATGAAATTTATCGAGGATATCATGGGTTTGCAGGTGAAATTGGCCATATGATAGTTGAAACAGATGGTTTGCATTGTTCCTGTGGGAACAAAGGTTGTTGGGAATTGTACGCTTCAGAGAAGGCTCTAAAAAATAGAATCTCTAATAGTTTTCCTACCGCTACTTCTTGTAATGGATTTGAAGAACTTTTACGGGATCATAAATTTGATAGTATTATCGATCACTATATTCATTACTTAGCAGCAGGCTTAAATAATATAATAAATATTTTTAATCCTGAGGAACTTATATTAAATGGAACGATGATTAAGAGCGGTTCCCCAATTACGGAAAGAATTCATCAAAAACTCAAATCAAAGATAAATAATTATCGGGAAATTAGGGCCTCAAACATTCGAGGGAATGCCTGTGCCCTAGGTGGAGCAGTATTTGCCCTGAAGCAGTTTTTTCAGATCGATACAATGAACCTCGTACCTTACGATTATTTAAACTCTAAGGTATTAACTTAGTTAATGCCCTTAGATAAAGTAAGGGTGTCTCAAAAGGGGTACGAGGAGGCTGAAGCGTAAATCAACTCCTTACTTTTAATCTGTAAGCTTTAACCTATATGCTTTTACAATAATTCCATCATCAGCAGGTTCGAAATCGTACTGGGGCTGGCGCTCAAATCCAAACCGTTCATATAGTTTCAAAGCCCCTTTCATAAACTCGCCTGTATGTAAGCCAATGGAATCATAGCCTTTCTCTTTCGTTCGCCGAATACATTCAGTAATCAAGTGGGAAGCTACCCCTTTTCCTTGAGCAAAAGGTACAACGGCAAGCAGTCTAATTTCAGGATAATCCAACTCTTCCACATGGCCTTCATAGGCATCTGTTTTTGCAGGGAATAAAGCTACACTTCCCAAAAGATCCCCTTCCTCTTCTGCCACAATCAATTCCACACCAGGTAGATTGTCAGCCTCGGAAGTGATGACTTGTTTTAGTGCTTCCCAATGGGCTTCAGGTATTTTATCTGCATGCTCTTTGTAAGCATCCACCCTCTGCCTTCGTATTTCCTCTCTTTCTTCTTTTGATGCATCCCTAATCTTCATTTTTCCCCCTGCCCTTTTCATTATTTTGAATGAAAAAATACTGTAAAATCTTTAAATTCATAGTAACTGGCAACAAGGTATTACTCAAGTTTTCCAGCTTATAAAACGTCTATAGTAAATACTCTACAAATCTAGTAATCCATGATAACACTCTAGTACCTCCCCTTTTTACTAGGGAGACATCCTCTTCCACTACATAGAGACTTTCCTTATAGCTCCCGTCGCTCTTTACTTGGAGACTTCCTTCATTTTTAAGGGTATTGACTTTGTTTTTTAAATGACTGGCAAACGCTTCGCTGTCAATAACAACCATAACTTCCGTACTTAAGAAGGTACTCCTTGGATCTAGGTTAAAGGCACCAATGGCAGTAATTCGCTCGTCAAAAATATAGGTTTTCCCATGTAAGGATTCCGTTGGGCCTTGGAATTCATAAACATCTATCCCGGAACGAACTAATTCTTCACGGTATCTCATATATCCCGAATAAGCTAGAACATTAGGACTTGCTGCTAAGGAATTGGTCAAAACTTTTATTTCAGATGCAGTTACCTTGTCTTTATCTATAAATTGAACCATTTTATCCGTTGGAATAACATAAGGACTTTGGATAAAAATAGAGTCCTCCGCTTTTTCCATTAGACCGGTAAGCTCATACCAAACCCAAGGTTCCTTGTTCAATCGCTCAATGGGGTTATGAATAAAGGTTACTTTATTTGCAGGAAATGATTTTTCTAACCAATCATATTCATTCTGAAATAGATCCGAATGGGAAGCCTGGTATCCTTGAAAAAGCTCCCTTAAGTAATAAAGCTCTTCCTGAGCCCTTCTCTCCTGACGATTGGATAAGATTGTTGCAGGATTATGCGTGAACTCATGATCCCAAACATACTGGAAATAATTATTAATCTCTTCTATCACACTAGTATTTGTTTCCGGGGCATTCGTATTTATTACTAATACATCCCGATCGTTAGAAGCCCCTTCATACCCCTCGGGAGCATAATATTTGTCCCCAATATTTCTCCCCCCAATCATGGCCAGTTTATTATCCACCACAATCATTTTATCGTGGAGTCGGTTGTTCCATGTCCAAGGACGAAGGAAATCTAAAGGCTCGTAGAACTTCAAATCGATATTAGGATGATAGGAATAGGCATAGATAATATCCCTTAAATCCCCTCTTAAATTATGAAATATTCCATCTAAGAGAAAACGAACCTTTACTCCCCTATCAGCTGCATCTACAATACTTGAAAATAAAACATCACTTGCAATACCTTTATGGATCGTAAAGTAAGCTAAATCGATCGTTTCCTCTGCATTTTCTATTAAATTTATACGGACAAGTCCCGCTTCCATTCTATCTTCCACAAGGACAACCCTGTCAGAAACTTCCTTATCACCAAAAAAACGTTCCGGATCGTGAGCCTCTCGGTAATTACTGGAATCGGGTGTATGGAATTGAAATAACAAAACTCCGGCCAATAGAACATAGATAATGTAGGTACTTAATAAGAGGGTAATTATCTTTATTACATTTATTCCATGTTTTTTCAATGGTCACTCACCCTTTTCATCACTGACATTTCCATTAATTGTTCTTTTACTATAATTTATTAATATGAACAGGTGATGAATAGGTAGAACAAGGAATAAAAATTGTACGGGACCCGGTCCCTGAAATTTAAAATAGGACACGTAGGATAGCGATAATTAGTGCGACGCTACTGATGGTTGTACCTACTACCCATTTTAAGATGGTTATGTGCATTTCTTTTGTTATCGTCTTCACATCATTTTCTGTCATGTATCTTTTTTCATTTAGAATTTTATCAACTGTGACAATTGCCTCCTCCTCCGTCAGTACCTTTTTCAGTTTTGCGTATTCATCAAGCATAACCTTTACATCATTTTCTGTCGTTTTTGATTTTATATCAGATTCCAGTTGATCTAACTCGTGACGAATCTCATCTAGCTTAACTTCTAACTCCCTTAGTTTTTCTTCTTTCATCACTGTCACCCTTTCCAAGCAACCTTTTATATTCTATTTTTATTTCATTTAGAAGGTGTGGACGAAGGTCATTGGAGACTGTCATGTGATCTCCCCTATTTCTGACAGGGATGGAAATACTATATAATGAAAAGGGGAACAATAAATTGCAAATACGATTTAAACAAATGAGGTAATCAATATGAATAAAGGAAGCTTTCAGGCATTTCAACTAAGTAAAGAAATCAAATTAGCTCTTCATGACTTAAAATATATTCACCCAACTGAAGTTCAAAAAAGAGTCGTTCCCGTTGCACTAGAAAGGAAAGACCATATCGTAAAATCTCAGACAGGTAGTGGGAAAACGGCTGCCTTTTCTATCCCCATCTGTGAATTAATAGATTGGGAAGAAAACAAACCACAAGCCCTTATCCTTACTCCAACACGGGAGCTTGCTGCACAAATTAAAGACGATATTATCAATATTGGGAGATTTAAGCGGGTAAATGCAGAAGCCATTTATGGTAAACAATCCTTTGATAAACAAAAGCTAGCCTTAAAACAAAAGACACATGTGGTCGTAGGTACTCCTGGAAGAGTACTAGACCATATTCAAAAAGGAACTTTAAATGTAAGCCAAATAAATTATTTAGTCATAGACGAAGCTGATGAAATGTTTAATATGGGTTTTATCGATCAGGTGGAAGGGATCATTCAAAAACTCCCCACAGAAAACAGAGTTACTTCTCTTTTCTCTGCGACACTTCCTGTTGATGTGGAAAGTCTATGCCAAAAGTATATGAACACCCCTCAGGAAATTGAAATTGCAAGTACGGAATTTACTAAACCGAAAATAGAGCACTACTTGATAGAAGTATCGGAGGAAAAGAAATTTTCTCTCCTTAAAGATATTTCCATTGTTGAAAACCCTGACAGCTGTATTCTCTTTTGCGGAACTCAAGAAAAGGTAGATCAACTATACCGTAAAATAAAGGGTGCCAACTACTCCTGTGAAAAAATCCATGGCTCACTTGCTCAAAAGGATCGTTTTTCCGTCATGAATCGATTTAAGCGTGGAGAGTTTCGTTATTTAGTTGCAACAGATGT
Organism: Evansella vedderi; assembly: GCF_030813435.1. Lineage (GTDB taxonomy): Bacteria > Bacillota > Bacilli > Bacillales > Salisediminibacteriaceae > Evansella > Evansella vedderi. The sequence continues at coordinate 75,442 of NZ_JAUSUG010000019.1, forward strand.
GGCAGCACGGGGAATTGATATTGAAAACATTAGCCTCGTCATAAATTATGACTTTCCTTTAGAAAAAGAAAGCTATGTACACCGTACTGGTCGAACTGGACGTGCAGGTAAAACAGGACAAGCTATTACCTTTATAACTCCTTATGAGAAAAAATATTTGGACGAATTAGAAGACTATTTAGGGTTTTCCATTACTAGAAAGGCCCCACCGTCCAAAGAAGACGTGGAAAAAGGAAAGAAAACCTTTGAAGAGAAAATGCAACGTAAAGCTGCTATTAAAAAAGATAAAGGGTCTCAACTAAATAAAAATATTATGAAGCTATATTTTAATGGGGGAAAGAAGAAGAAGCTTCGACCAGTTGATTTTGTTGGAACACTCACTAGTATCCAAGGAGTACAGGCAGAAGACATTGGTATCATCTCCATCGAAGAAAATTCCACCTATGTGGACATTCTAAATGGTAAAGGGTCCCTTGTGCTGCAAGAAATGAAAACAAAAACAATAAAAGGAAAACAACTAAAGGTTCATAAAGCGAGGTAAGTCAAAAGGTAAATATCCCCTTTTGACTTACCTCTTCTTTCCTCTCTCACAACATAAATCTATAAATTACCACGAACTCTTAGTAGCTAGCCATAAAAAACTATGTTAGTATATAAAACTATCATCACACTTTACTGCATTAACGCTTTTAACTAAAGTTGTAAAACAAAGGAGTATTTTTTATGTCAGAAAAAAATAGCAGCTCTCTTGAACCGAGAGAACAATGGGGAACACGATTAGGCTTCATGCTTGCTGCAGCAGGATCAGCCATTGGACTAGGGAATATATGGAGATTTCCCTTTGTTGTTGGAGAAGGTGGCGGAGCCGCCTTTGTACTTATTTATTTAGGATTTGTCCTGCTCATAGGATTGCCATTACTAATTGGTGAAATTAGTATTGGACGGAAAGGCCAAGCAAACGCCATGGACAGCTATAAAGCAATTCAACCTAGAACGAAGTGGTACTTAAACGGTTTTATTGGTATTCTTATCAGTTTTATGATTTTATCCTTTTATTCTGTTGTCTCTGGTTGGGCTTTTTATTACTTTATTCAAGCATTAACGGGACAGTTGATTGCCCCTAATAGGGATTACGGAAGTACTTTCGGTGGTTTTATCACAGATCCAATCATGCCAATCGTATTTCAAGTTCTTCTAATGACCATCGTTGTAATTATCGTGATGGGAGGAGTAAAGAAAGGTATTGAAAAGTGGAATAATATTTTAATGCCAACCCTTTTCCTTCTTCTCATTGTTTTAGTTGTTAGAAGCCTAAGTCTAGAAAACGCTCATATTGGTTTAAGCTTCTTTCTAAAACCTGATTTTTCTGTTATCGATTCTACTATTATTCTCGCAGCATTAGGGCAAGCTTTCTTTAGCTTAAGCTTGGCATCAGGGTTATATGTTACTTACGGCAGTTATATTAACAAAAAAAATAGCATCCCTGCCAATGCAGGTGGGATTGTATTTCTTGATTTATTAGTTGCCATAATGGCTGGGTTAATTATTTTTCCTGCAGTGTTTCACTATGGGATTGATCCTGGTAGGGGTCCGGACTTAGTGTTCGTTACATTTCCTACGATTTTTACAGATATGCCATTTGGTGCATTATTCGCCGTTCTTTTCTTCTTCTTTATTTTCGTGGCGGCATTAACTTCTGCTATTTCTCTACTGGAAGTGGTAGTGGCATTTATTAAAGAAAAATTCCATTTATCACGTAAGATAGCAGCACCTATTACTGGAGCGATTATTACCGTAGTGGGAATGTTCTGTGCCTTATCCTTTGGGTCATTATCACACGTTACCCTATTTGACCGTACCATTTTTGATATACTGGATTTTCTTACTGCAGAAATCCTCCTTCCATTTGCAGGACTTATTTTAAGTATTTTCTTAGGATGGATTTGGAAGCCTGCTGGTGTAAGGGAAGAAGTAGAGAAGGAAGGAAATTCCCTTCCCCTGTATTCTATTTGGAGCTTTTTAATTCGCTACGTTATACCAGTTGTCATCTTAATTGTTTTTATCGATTCCTTAGGAATTATTTAAATGTAATAAAGAGGATGTTTCACATGCTGTGACATCCTCTTTATTGTCCTATGCTCCTTTTTCTTTATTGGCTGCGGATATTAATCTTTTTTTGAAAAGATGTGTGTTTGAGCCTAAAAGGACGCCTGATAAAATAAAAAATCCACCTAGTATTTGGGTTAGTAGAAGTGTTTCTCCCCCAAATACAACGGCTAAAATAGTAGTAAACAGTACGATTAAATGGAGGTAGTTAGAGGCTTTCCCTGGTCCTACCTGCATCACACCCTCATTCCAGCAAAGGAAGGAAATAATACTTGGAAAAATTCCAAGATAAAGGACACCTAACAATGCTGGTAATGGTACCGTTCCTAAAGAAACAGCTTCATATGTCCTCTCAAATAATGCAAAGGGTATTAATACAAGAATAGCAATATACATCGTGATGATAAAGGTGGCTTTCTTCGGTAAATGAACACCAAATTTTTTCATTAAAACAGAATAGGCAGACCAAAACAGTACCGCAACTAGTACGATTAAGTCCCCAGGATTAACTGTTAACGTTAATAGTGTTTCTAGCCTCCCACCTGTAATTACAATGATTACCCCAACTAAGGATACTACTACCCCAAAATATTGGATACCAACAAGCTTTTCCCTTAGAAAGAAAACAGAAAGAAGAACAATTATCAATGGAGCCATGGAATTAACTAAGGACGCATTGATAGAAGTAGTGTACTGGATGGCTATGTAAAGGGTTGTATTGAAACCAGCTACTCCTGTTAACGCTAAAAGGAAAAGAGCTTTCCAATTCCTTTTCATACTATCAAAATTGTCCCTTAATTCTTTCCAAACAAACGGAAAAAAAACAAGACTCGCAATCGTCCACCTAAGTACCGAGAATTGAAAGGGGGGAATTTCTTCTACAATCATTCGGCTAAATACAAAATTTGTTCCCCAAAAAAAGGTGGCAAAAACAAGCAGCAAATAAGGAAAGCTTTGAAGCTTTTCTATCATTCTAGTCATCCTATCACCTACAAAAAATTACTAAATAATAATATTTTATTCCATTAATCATGAAAAAGAAAGGTTCCTGTTTCCCAGTACAGGAACAGGAACCTTGCCTAACATCTATAAATATATTGTAAATTTCGTTTCCTTTTTATTGGACTGACAGATGATATCCCCATTATGCTTCTGAATAATTTTTTTGCATACAAATAATCCAATCCCTGTCCCTAATTCCTTTGTAGTATAAAAAGGCTCAAAGATTGTTTCCTGAACACTTACAGGGATTTCAGGTCCATTATTTGTAATACTGACATTGATTTTCCCAGACTCCTCTATACAGCTTACATAAATTTCCCGAGAGTGATCATTATGCTTTACAGCATCAATAGAGTTAAAAAGAATATTCAAAAACACTTGCCTTAACTCTGATTCATTTGCATGAACTACAATGCTTGAATCAACATCAGTTAAAACGCTTACATCTTCATCTACAATGCTAGGATACAAGAATTTTAAAATATCTTCTAACAATTCACCTAGATTGACCTCAGTCACTTTATTGTCCATGACTTCCATTTTAGAAGTGTGCAAAAATTGAGTAATGCTGTAGCTTAATTGATCCAACTCATGATCAATTATATTTAAATAATTATGGTCCGGTAATTCTTTCCGTAATAATTTTGAAAAGCCAATTACCGAAGTTAATGGATTTCTAAATTCGTGGACAAAACTAGAAGAAATTTGCCCAAGAATGGATAATCGGTCTTTATGAGATTGTTGTATGAAATGGTTTTTTTCTTGAATTTCCTTTTCTTTTATTAACGTATATCTCGTAACAGCCTGATGACTGAAGTTGTCAAACTGTTTGTTTATTTTATCAATAATTTTCTCTAAGTCATCAATAGGGATGTTTGATTGAATGATATATTTTAAAATAATACTTCTTCCTAGATTAACATTATAGACCAAATCCCCAATGTTAGATTTAGCATCAATTCGTTCTTCCGCTAATTTAAATGCTAATTGTTTAATTCTCTCTTCATCTAAAAGATCTTTTAATGTTTGCAGAACGAGCTTGTACATTAGCAATCCATTTTCCTGAATACATTCCTTACTTACATTACCCTCCATAATAATTTTCTCTTCCCACGTTTGAATAAGATTAGTTTCGTTCCTCTCTAAAAACTCAATAACAGTATCAACTGATGACTGCATAACTTTCTCGGAAAACGACATAATTGACCCCCTAAAACACTTATACAAATATATATATGTAGTATGAATTTTCGGAATTTTAATCTGATTATGTATTTATATTACTCGTTTTATCTATTCGCTAAATATTTTAATTCTCCTTCTAAAAAGAACTAATTTAATAAGAATGAATATAAACATATTATAATTGGAAAGGCAGAAAACTTGAGACTATTGTTCAAACAAGGACATGGACCTAGCTTCATCATTACCTGCTCATAACCATGCACAACTGCATGATGCTAGACCCTAATTACATCCCCCCTTTTTAGATCTACATATAAGATAGTGAAACCTTCTCCCCCTCTTATCGTCTATTAAAATAAAAGGGAGGTATTTTTTTTATGAAAAAAATTTGTTTTTTAGGATTGATAATAGGCTTTAGTTTCTTATACAATACCACGGTGTTTTCTGAGGAAGGAGAAAAAGTCAGATTAGAAGAACGAATACTTGAGTGGGAAGAGGCTGGGATTGATCCTAACCATACAGAGACTATCGAAGAAATCCGCAGCTACCTGGAGAGACACATAGCACCTGGTATCTTCGCCAGCCTTCATATTGACCGTGATGAAAGGGATCTTGGAGTTATTGTTTTATCCTTTACAGAAGACATTTCAGGTGAAACAAAAAGGGAGATTGAAGCATTAGTGGAAGAGCCCTCTGAAGTGGCATTCCGAGTAGTAAAATTCACAGAGGAACAACTAAGGGAAAAACAACGGGAGATTGACTCCACAGTTTTTGAACAGAATGTTTTTGAAAGTGAAGGGATTACCGTCCACCATACTAGCCCTGATATTATAAACAGTAAAGTGGAAATCGGTATCTCTCCATTCAACGATGGAACTGCCCAGTTCGTGTACGATTACTTTGGTGACGAAATGATAAATGTAGTTCAAGGGTATGAAGTGCAGCTTCTAATAAGGGAAGGAAAACCTGCTGGAGATGCTGTTGAGACCGAGGAAGCAATGACGGTGACAGTAGCTGCTTCAAATGAAAGTACAGGATTTTTCACACGAATTTGGAATTGGTTCCTCGGATTATTCGGATAAACCCAATGTGTAAAAATTCCCACCAAGGACAATGAAAATTTTAGTCTGCATTGGAATGAGCGAAGGTCCACGACACTCCTGCGGAAGAACGAGCAAGCCAAGACCACACAGGGCAAAGCCCGTGGGGGCTTGACAGGTCGTCCGCGGAAAGGGAGTGGACCGTAGCGAATGACAACCAGATTCGAATGTTCAGGGGAGCCTTACTCCTATTTTCTTTGAAAAAAGCTTATATGCTTCCTTCCATACCATCTAGCACTAATTCCCTCAGTCGATTTTTCTTCGCATCTAAATAAGGTAAATCCATTTCATGGAGATGATTTACATCGAAATTTTCATAAATATATTTACTACAATCCCAGACTTTTTTTCGAATAGAAGGTCCGTTTTCTTCTGCAATGATGATAAGTGCTTCGTAAATAGCCAATAGTACGGAAATGTCCTTTCGCCCATAATGGCAGATTTGATAAAAAGTAGCATAGAGAACATCATCGAAGCACGATTGTACCGCAACGATCCTTCCTTTGTCATTATCATAGTAACTAATGTAATTCCCATCTAATTTACTAGCCTCAGCAAGAAGTTTTCCTAAATGAAAAATGCAATCAATTGCCGTATTGGGATCATTAATTCCCGGTGAAATGGCCCGTAGTGTGACCTCGACAATTTTTCGAACCCCAAATTCTACATCCTGTAGTATCGTTCGATCATTACCGATCTTAATATACTTTTTTGATTTAAATGGGGGGGCTGAATCACTTTCGTAGTATACAGTTATTAGAATATCACCGGGTTTCACAAAGGTACCGATAGGCATTTTAACCTCAATTACAAGATCCTTTTCCTTGGCCAGCTTAAACAAATGATGAAATTCAATTAGTTGGATGTAGCCAAGCTCCTTATTCTTCACATGAAAAAAAGCAGTTTTGCCTGCTGGAAAATTTGGTTTTTCTGAAGTGATTTTAATTTCTTCCCCTTTTTTAGCGGTAATTCTATCCTTCACTGTTTTCAAAGTAGTCATGGTTACATCATTAATTAGGGTACTAACCTGTATATTTGTTGCCACATGATGAATGAAGTAAGCGAAAAAGGCAAGACAGATAATCGCTATCAAAACACCAATCGGCCCAGCAATTACTTCATGAGTTAAATCCTCCCGCATGAAAAGCAAGGTAAGAATGGAATACATGATGCCACCCATATAAACCCCTAGCACTCGCATCGTTACTTTGTTGGAAATGAAATCAGATAATGTTCGAGGTGAAAACTGGGTGGAGTATGTTGTTAGAACGACCATGATCGTAGAGAATGTAATGGTAATCATCGTCAATAATGCTGCTGCAATAGTCCCCAAAATGGTTTGAGCCAAATCCACACTGATGAGAATAATGGCTGGAATAATGTCCACAATCGTTTCCCCGTGAACCGTATCTAAATAAATCACCCCAAAAGCCAATAGGGATGCTGCAACACAATATAAACTAGGGACTAACCATATATTTTGCTTAATTTGTAGAAGATAATATTTCACTGATGATCACCCTTGTTAATAAGATGCTACCTACCAAGTATTGCCTTATGAAATGCTTTTTAAAAGAGCAGCACAAAAAAAACACCTGACCCAACGTTTGATAGATAGTTGGATAGGTGCTTTTTTTAATGGCTCTATTAAAGGATATTGTTGATATTTAAACAAAGTTGATTGAAGTGGAAGATGCGAGAACTGTCTCTTCCTCTGCAAGCATTGCTCTGGAGCATTATGCGTCGAGACAAATCGAAGATTATTCGACGAAGCAACGCTCTTTCCTACGGGAAAAGCAACGGCTGAAGCGAAAATCAACATCAAAGTTTAACAGAGCTTTTAAAATAGAATCATCCCTAGCTTCCTATTCTTTTTCTAAATGCCATAACATTGCTAGTGTTCCTTCTCCTGCGTGTACTGCTAAGGAGGAGCTTATTTCTCCTACAACGATATCCAACTCAGGAATGGCTTCCTGAATTTTTTCCTTTAATGCATTGGCCTTTTCCGGCACATTTCCGTGCATAATTTGAACTTCCTTCACGTTATTCTCTGCACACGATTGTTTTAATAAGTCCACTATTCTATTGGTAGCCTTTTTTTCTGAACGAACTCGCTCCGAAAGTCCGAGTTCCCCTTCCGAATTGATTGTTAAAATGGGTTTGATTTGCAGCACATTCCCTAATAAGAATTGAGCACCCGACATTCTTCCACCTTTATACAACTGCTCTAAGCTGCCCAGTAAAATTAAATTTCTGGATCTAGTGGCTTCGTCTCTTAATTCATTTGCGATTTCCTTTACATCGACACCTTTTTCCGCCATTGAAAGCCCTTTTTTCATTAATGTTGTTATGGCATAAGAAAGGGATAAGGAGTCCACTACTTCTACATCAAACTCTGCTTGATCCTTACCTGTTGTTGAACTAGAGATGGTACCACTTAATTTATTTGAAACGTGGATGGCCACTGCAGCATCATAATTTTGTTTTAGTTCTTCGTATAATTCTGTAAACTTTCCTACGGAAGGCTGCGACGTTTTCGGAACCTCTTTACTGTTACGGATCATGTCATATAATTGCTCCGACGATAGATCGATTCCATCCTCGTATTCCTTCTCCTCCGAAATAACCACAATCGGCACGACATAAACATCTGGGTGCCCCTTTAATTCCTCTGTAATAAATGCAGTACTATCGGTAACAAACGCAATTTTCTTCTTTGACATAATCATCATCATCCTTCCATGATAAGATTCTTGTTAGTATAATTATACTTTGAAACAAAAACATTACCAAGTGTTAATATGAGGTACTAACTACTTATTTCTAGGTATTTCAATTTATTTACAATTCTATCAACCTACATTATAATTACTAGAAAATGAGGTGATGGAGTTGGCGATCGTTACAGTGGATTTTGACGGAACACTATATCAAGGAAATTCCTTTAAAATTATGTTCCAAATGGGAAAGAAAAACTTTGGGGTAAAGGAATGGATTGTTGTTTTTACCGGAATTGCAAAGGCATTAGCTGTTGGGGTGGTAAGGGGCAAAGCCGCACTACGACTACAATTTTTTAGAGCCTTTGCCAAAACCTTTAATGGAAAAACAAAAGAAGAGTTGGACGTATTTTTTCAGCAGTTAGTAAATATCGGAAAGAAGGATTTTAATCATGATCTCATACATAAGCTACGTGAACATCAAGAAAAAGGGGATACAGTGATTATACTGTCCGGTGCCCTTCAGCCATTCTTAGAAGCCTTTACGAAAGAAGTCCAGCTAGATGTTCACGTTATTAGCACAGAATTACAATTAAATGAACAGGGTCTTTGCACGGGGGATGTTGGAGAAATCATTAACGGTGAAGAGAAGGTAAGAAAAGTACAAGAGTGGGTTAAAAGATCTGGCCGTGGCTCAACTGAAATCTGGGCTTATGCAGACAGTGAAAGTGATATTCCATTATTTCACTATGTAAAATATCCCATCGTTGTTAACCCAGATTCTGATATGAAAAAAATTGCCCATAAAAACAAATGGCCTATCTTTGCCGCCGAAAAAAATAGAGGCAGCACCCACTTTATTTAGAGGGTACCGCCTTTAATTTTTTCTTTGAAACTCTATATTTCGTTTCACATCTCCCTTAAATCTCTCCAGAATTTTCGAGGCACTGTCCCGGGAGTTATCGTTAAAAAAGTCATACTCCTGAAGCAACTGGTAAAACTCCTGATTTTCAGAATGCTTTGTTTTAATATACAATAGACTAATTTCATATTGGGATAATTGAGCCTTTAAAATCTGTATATATTCCTTCCGTTCATGCTTTTCAAGGATACCTTTATGTTTTGTAACCCATCTTACAAGTTGATAAAGATTTCTATAATAATGTAGTAAATGATCCCCTTCTTTTTCTTCCATTATAAAATATGAAGCTCTTTGCAGATCCTCCATTGACACCGGCTCTCCTGTTCTTTGCTCCACATATGTTTTAACTAAGTCCCGATATACTTTACGAAAATACCCTCTCCCCTTTACCACTCTCTCCTCCATACTATTTAGTTCATATTCTAAACTGTTCACAATTTCATGGTGCATGTTAAGAAGCTGAAAAAAAATATTTTCGATTCGTTTCTTCTCATTTTCTAACCCCTTTTGCTTATACGTAAAAAAGGCAACAATAAAGGCAGACAAGGCAATGATTGGACTTGCTATTGTAATAAGAAAATCTCCAGTATTTTCAGAAGAATGGAAAGTAAAATTGCTGTTTAATAAAATGTGAAATATAATCACTGCCGTTAAACTAATTATAAAAAGGATGATAAACAAACTACTAGTGATCATCTTGATAAACCTATTCCCCCATGACTGCAGTCTCCCCTTCTTTGACATCATGTTCCCCCCCTCCAGTGTGAATGCACATTTCTGTTAGGAATCGACAAAACAATATATTCCACCAGAGCTTGGTTTATAACATAAGTAAAGCACCCTGATGATTTCATCAGGGTGCTCGTGTAAAGAGGTGAACAATAGAGGTGATTCTGTTGTTATGCAGTTGTTTCAATAGCTGATTTGCTCTTGAACAGCTTTGCGCGAAGGTAAGGAATTACCCAGCGGTCGCCACCATAGCGTCCAGCGTTGTGTCCTGCAGCTAAGATGAAGATGGTCAATAAAATCATCCATGGATTAGAAGATACGGTACCTGCAAACATAAATGCGAAATTCATCATGATGCCAAAGAATGCGGCAGCTGTTGTTAATACACCAAGAAGTAATCCAATCCCCACTAATAGTTCTCCCCAAGCGACCATAAAGCTAAATACTCCAGCGTTCGGTAAGGCAAAGCTTTCAATAAATGCGTGATATGTTGGGTATTGCTCCATAACGAATTCGTTATTTACCACACCGTTTAAATACCCTGCAGCACTAAACGGTTCCCCTGTGACTTTTCCCCAACCAGCAGTCATCCAAGACCAACCTAGATATACACGTAAAATCGTTAAGATACCAGCAGCAATTTTGTTGTTTCTAATGAATTCCATGAACATGATCCATTCCTCCTAAGAATGATTTAATTGACTGTTTTTTTAAGTAGTTGGCTTGGCTACGCTACAGGCGGACGCTTTCCGTGGGCAACGCTGGAGTCGCCGCCTTCCGTTAATCCAAGCTATTAGCAACAAAATGTAACAGCCTTTAATAATTAAAAAGATAATGGCTTTTGCAACTTGTTAAATTTTTTAATTGATGAAGTTTATGTTGTTTAGTGATCACTAACTCTTTCTTCACTATCAGTATATAACGAAAAACCACGTTACGAATGGGGGAACTGTGAACACTCCGTTGCAAAACGGTGACTAAAATGTGACTAAATTCACACTCGTAGTAAAAGGGTCTTTCTATTTCCGCACGTTTAGTAATACGAAATTCCTCCTAGTACTTTAGCTCCATTCTTTACAATGTTTCAAATGGATGAATATGGGAATTAATAAGAATAATAATAAGATCATTCATGTGGATGAAGATGTACATCTTGGGAGGTGGGACAGGATGAACCGCAAAGAGCCAGAGTACATAGCAGAATCAAAGGAACGCTACAGAGAAAAAGGAATGGATCCCAACGTAATCCCTGCTCCAAAAAAGTTTTTGACAGAAGAAGAACTTAGTAAAAAAAGAAAATCATATAGGGAGATATTATCCGTAGTAAGCTTTTTCTCCAATAAGCTTTTGGATTCATTAAAGGGAACCCCCATCCTAGTGGTAATATCCGATTCAGATGGGTACTTATTAGATTTAGTGGGCGACGAAACCATTAAATCTACTGTAGAAAACTTTGGAATTAAAGTTGGAAGTCTTTTTACACAAGAAGATACAGGAACAAATGTAGTAAGCTTAGCATTACAGCATAAAGAACCAATCAGTTTGATAGGAGAAAACCATTACCACACCTTTCTCCATGAAGTCGCTTGTTACGGGGCAGCCTTTCATTACACCGATGAGGATAATTTGCTAGGAAGCATCTGCTTAATGCTGCCTATCACCTTTGAAAACTCATTATTTTTAACAATGCTATCACAGGTTGTAGATTCCATTGAAAGAGAGCTGTTATTAAGAAAACAAAATAAGAAATTGAACATCCTAAATCAAATCATGTTGAGTAAAACAAGAAATGGCATTATCATCACAGATAAAAACGGGATCACAATCGAATTTAATGGAGTAGCTCAAAAAATTCTTAATCAGAGTAGAAGATCGATTATTGGAAAGAAAATTTTTAATTCACATACGACCGGAGATTACTTCAAGCTAGTTCTCGAAAAACAAGTTAAATTTGAAAATGAGGAATTAAAGTTTACCAACGATCGTGGAGAGCAGATAGTCTGTTTATTTGACGCCCAGCCTATTTATGAAGAGGGTGTTTTAATAGGTGCCTTTGGTCAATTTAGGGATATAACAGAAAGGTTTTTAATGGAAGAAAAGTATAACTATTTAGCCTACCATGATGATTTAACGGATTTACCAAACAGACGTTATATAAAGAAAGAAATGGAAACAATCATTAAGTCCAACAAAGTTGGCAATAAAAGAAACGTAGCTATCTTGCTATTAGACTTAGATAGATTCAAAGTAATTAACGATACGTTCGGTCATTCGAAAGCAGACTTACTTCTTGTGGAAGTAACGAAAAGATTACTTGCTTGCCTTGGAAAAAACGATAAGCTAGCTCGTATTGGCGGAGATGAATTCATTTTCTTATTGAAAGATTACCATGATAATGACTATGTAACGGAAGTGGCAAATCGAATTTTGGCACAATTTAAGCTGCCGTTCACTGTAGATGCCCATGAGTTTCATACAACTGTTAGTATCGGTATTGCTGTTTATCCAGATCAAATACTTTCTGTTGAGAGCTTTATGATTCAAGCGGATAACGCCATGTACGAAGCCAAAACCAAAGGTAAGAATCGATACGCTTTCTATTCACTAGATAAGTTGAATCATTCCATTGAGTCCTGGAAAATGGAAACCGATTTAAGAAATGCACTGGAAAAAGACGAATTTATCTTACATTATCAACCTCAATTTTGTAATAAATCCGGGTCAATCATTGGTGTCGAGGCATTGATTCGCTGGAATCATCCGAAGCATGGATTAATTTATCCAGATAAGTTTATTAGGATTTCAGAAGAAACGGGGTTAATCACGGAAATAGGAGAATGGGTCATTAAGCAAGCCTGTATACAAAATAAACAATGGCAGGATGAAGGTGGCAAACCTATAAAGGTGGCCGTAAATCTTTCCACACAACAATTTTTCAGACCGAATTTAGTAGTTTTTTTAAAAGAAGTACTGGAACAAACCAAGTTAGATCCTGAATACCTCGTTCTAGAAATTACAGAATCAATGGCCGTCGATTTTGATTATTCTATTAAAGTCTTGAGGGAGTTAAAAGACCTTGGTATTGGAATAAGTATAGACGATTTCGGTACAGGTTACAGCTCTTTAAATTATCTTAAAAAATTCCCCCTTGATTACTTGAAGATCGATCGAACATTCGTTAGAGATATTATGAACGACGATAATGCCGTAAACATTGTAAAGACAATCATCACATTAGCACATAATTTAAATCTAAAGGTAATTGGAGAAGGAGTAGAAACAGAGGAACAATTAAAATTATTAAAGGAATATAACTGTGATAATATCCAAGGCTTTCTATTCAGTAAACCCGTTCCAGCAGAAGAGTTTAGGGAAAATCTCCGTTCCCTTTTTTAAAGCATCGAGGGTGTCTCAAAAGGAGACACCCTCACATTGTTATTTATCATCAGACTCTCTATTTTTTATCATTCTCGTTCTATTTTCCCGCTCCAGAAACTCCACGAAGATTTTAAACATATCCCTCGGTTTATCTTGAATTTTTTTCAAGTAATCTTCTTTATAATGAATATCCATGTACTCACTTTCCCTAATCCTCTTCTTTATATAATCTCTACTCGCTTCCTTCATTTCTTTATTTTTGTGGAATGCTTCCCTTAGTAAAGCAAAACTAAAGGCACCTGTTAGGGAAAAAAGAATCACTGGTAAGGTAATAACATCAACTCCAAACTCGAACACCAGGTAATATAAACTCATAAAAGAAAAGGAAAATAGTGGAGCAGAAATAACCGAATAAAGTAAACATTTCATTAATAAGGGCTTAAGTTCCTTATGCATATTCTCAAACTCTTTTTTTATAAGGTCCGAAGTACTCTCCGTACGGGAAGAACGCATATCCGTGTCACTCCTTTAAAAAAATAATGGATATGTCCAAATTCCTGACTGTGCCATATTATATGTATACTTCAAATGGAGTAACTTTGTTCCAAAAAAAGTATAGAAAAGAAGGGGAACGGGAGTTGGAGCGGGGTTGGTTAGATTAAAATAATTATTGTTCGATAGATTATTGAGGATTTCGATAGATTATCCCCATATTTCGATAGATTATTAGCTCAAATCGATAGATTACACTGTGATTTCGATAGATTATCCATTTCACTGGAAACAAAAGGCCCTCATTCATAGAAAAAACAAATGTTTTTTCAGAAAAAGCAGGTTTCAATCCACAATGGGGTGGTGGATATTCATTTTCCCATTAAAAAACTCTATAATAATAGCACAAAATGTTTTAAAGGAGTGGAAAAGTTGATACATAAAATTGATCTAGATTCGAAAAACCTCCACGGTTCATTTAGTCGCGACTATGAGCCAATCTTAACAGTGGATTCTGGAGACTCCATTCAATTAAAGACCCTCGACATTCAATGGGGATATTCGGATTCAGACGGAACGGAAAGGACTATTTTTGAATCGAGGGAGAAAGAGGACAAGCCAGGGCATCCCATTTTCGGTCCAATCGCCATTAATAATGCTAAACCTGGAATGGTATTAGAAGTCAGGGTAAATGACCTTGTACCTGGATGGTATGGTCGAAACTGGGCAGGAGGCAATTCAAGCTGGCAAAATGAGAAACTTGGTTTGGTAGGAAGTGAAAGGGTTCAATTAGATTGGAAGCTTAACCATTCCACGATGACAGGGACTTGCCAAATTGGAGCGCGGGAATTTCGCGTTGGCCTCTCCCCATTTATGGGATTAATGGGAGTAGCACCTGGGGAACCTGGAATCCATCCAACTGCCCCGCCAAGATATTGCGGCGGAAACATTGACTGTAAGGAGTTAGTAAGGGGAAGCAGTCTCTTTCTTCCAATCTCTGTGGAAGGGGCGTTGTTTTCCATAGGTGATGGGCATGCTGTACAAGGGGACGGAGAAAGCTCCGGAACGGCTATTGAATGCCCAATGGATTTAGTGGACATCACTTTGATCGTTCATGAAAATATGTCCCTTTCCATGCCACGGGCAAACACGCCTGCCGGTTGGGTTACCTTTGGGTTTAACGAGGACCTAAATCAAGCAACGGCAGTAGCCTTAGATGAAATGGTTCAACTCATGGAGCAATTCTACGGAATTAATAAAACCCAAGCAACAGCCCTTGCCAGTGTCGCTGTAGATTTACGAGTGACTCAAGTAGTGAATGGAGTAAAAGGGGTTCATGCAATTTTGCCACATGGAGCTGTGAGATAAAGAAATCGGAGGGCCGGTTTCTGGCATAGCATGGGAACCGCCCCTCCTAGTAAAATATAGGAATTTATTAAAACCTATTGTTATTTGAAACTTTTCTTGGCTAAACTAATTGGTAAATACTTTTTCTAATGGAGTACAAATCAAATGGATATGTATATTCAGCTAAAACAAGCAAATGAGGAGATTCATAGGTTAAGAAATGAAAACGCTCGGTTAAAAGAAGAGCTGAAGCAATTGAAATCATTAAATTTTTCACCTCTTCCTATAATTAATACTGACAGTCAAACGGTAACGAAACATTCTACCTCTAAAGAAAAGTTGGATTTATATGTAAATTTATTTCGTGGTAGGATGGATGTTTTTGCGAAAAGATGGGGTGACAAAAATGGTCGATCAGGATACTCACCTGTTTGTACAAATGAATGGATAATCACCTTTGTCGTAAACCTCAAATTAAGTGTCAAGATTGTAATCACCGTTCCCTTGCACCTATAACTTCACAAGTGATCTCTGATCATATTAAAGGAAAACATATTATTGGTATTTACCCTCTCTTAGAAGATAATTCATGCTATTTTTTAGCGGTTGATTTTGACAAAAAACAATGGAAAGAAGACGTCCGGGCTTTTGTACAAACGTGCAAGGAATGGAAAATTCCTTTTCATATTGAACGATCACGTTCGGGTGAGGGCGCTCACGTTTGGTTCTTTTTCGAAAAAGCCATTAAAGCCACTTTAGCAAGAAAATTTGGTTTATCTCTACTAGAAAAAACCAATGAAAAACGTTTAGAAATCGGTTTAGATTCATTTGACCGTCTATTTCCAAACCAAGATTTTTTACCAAGGGGTGGAATGGGTAACTTAATAGCTTTGCCATTTCAAAACGAAGCTAGGCTAAAGGGGAACAGTGTTTTTGTTAATGAAGCTTTTGAAGAATATGAAGATCAATGGGCTTATTTATCATCTATTAAAAAACTTAGGGATAAGGAAATCTAATCATTCCTTAATATGGTATTAACTGAGGTACCACTAGTACTAAAAGAAGGTTCAATTTCTGATATCCCTCTACCAGATGCAATAGAAATTGAATTAAAGAATGGATTTCATATACCTAAATCTAAGCTTCCAAGTAAAGTTCTGTATGAGCTAAAAAAACTCGCTACTTTCGGAAATCCCGAATTTTATAAAGCTCAAGCAAAACGTTTTTCTACACACCGAATCCCGAAAATGATAGATTGTTCTGAGTTAAGGGATGGCTCTCTTGTTTTACCAAGATGCTGCGTTAATTGCAAAGCACCAAGTGAATTCGTTAATTATTGTCCACAGAACCCAACTAATTGATCAATGGAAAGAACCACCACATCTCTGCACTAAGCTTCGAGAAAGTATTGAAGGCTGTTCGAACGAAAAAGGTGTATAAAATCAGTTGAAATAATTTCCCATATAATTTGTTCATCAATTCCAAAATACTCATGAATTAGAATATTTCTAAGTCCTACAATACTTTTCCAAGGGAAATTGGTGTACTTTAATCTTATATTTTCTGGAAATATGTTTTGCAGCTTCTCCAATTACTTCTAAATTCCTAATAACTGCATCGATGATTAATTTATTTTGTTCAAATTGATCAAAAGTCATGTCAGAGGTGTAATTTTCTATTTTATTCATACATTCAAGTATGTCTTCGAGATAAAATACCCCTTCCCTTTTCATGAGTATATTACCTCTTTAAGAATAGTCTTCCTTAGTTTTGGTTTCAATGCATTTACCGTAACTAGGTCCACTTCTTTACCTAATTTATCTTCAAGGTATTCCTTAAGTTCAACGAATTCTAAACCTATAGGCTGAGAAAACTCAACCAATATATCTATATCACTATCCTCCGTTTGTTCACCACGAGCATAGGAACCAAAATAACCGACTTTACTTACTTTATATTTCTCTTGTAAATAGGGTTTTATTAACTTCAGACGCTGATCAATGTTATTTTCATTTGCCATACATCAACACGCCCTTTCACTTTTAAGTCTTTATGTTTTTTATATTATATAGTAAAAAAGACAAAACAAACATAAACAACTCCTATTTTTAACAAATAAGGTTGTAAAAGTTATATTTCCACTACGAAAAGAAGCATGGGAACCCCATGCTTCTTGCTACCTTATTAGTTCCCCTCCAATAACTCTCTTGTTGCCTCTAAAATTTCTTGGTCTTTGAGGCGGAATTTGAATTCCACCCTTCGAGATGCTTCGGCACTGTAATTTCCTTCTTCATCGGTTCGTCCATCAGTATAAGATCGACCGTTTACCGTTAACTTTTCCTTTAAATGATCTTGGATGTTTTGGTAAGGGAAATCCTCACTTAACACATATTCCGCTACACTAAATGCTCTTTCCTGGGAGAGCTCTAAGTTGTACAAATAGCTTCCAACGTTATCCGCATGGCCTTCAATGATGATCTCAGAAATATATTCCTCATATCCGCCCTTCAACAAAATATCTAAATAAGCAGGAACAAATTCATCTAAAAAGGAAAATCCTTCTGGCTTTAGTTCTGCCTCATCAAATTCAAACAAAATATCCGTCTCAAAAATCATGGCACCCGTTTGTTCATCAATCTCTATTCCCGTTCCACCAAACTCTTCATTTAGGTCCTCTATGAGATTAACTCGGACACCCATGATCTGGTCAATGGTACGTTTCATCTCTTCAATTTGAAAAGATTTTATCACCATCATTACGATAAAAATGAGGACAAAACAGAGTAGGATCGCAGTCAATAAATCTGTAAAGGACGGCCAAAAGTGCCCCTCGTCCTGTTCCCCTTTAAATAATCGTTTATATTTATTAATCATTGCTGCCAATCCTTACTCTGCCATTTCCAGGTTGTCTCATAGGATCTGGAGAAACTCTTTGCCTTGCCACCTCTTGAATAAAGGATTGCAACTGACGATTGAGATTTTGGAACTCCTGGGCCAAATCATTCATCATCTGCTGGGTATGACGAGCACTCCTTTGTTGATGATCCTCCGTAATATCCCCAATTTGCTTAAATTCTTTTTTAATGGCATCATTCATATCCACTACGTAATCACCAATGTTACGGCCTACTTTATCTAAACGATCTCCTAGTGTCCCTTCCAAGCTAGCTACATAACGAGATAACGTGTCTTTTAGAACGCCTACACTAGATTCCAATTGATTTTCCCTATGGTTGAAGGAGTCTGTCATTTGGGAAACCGTTCGGTTAATCTCTTGCAATAGCTGACCATTTTTCATGGCTATCTGCTCATAGGATCTCGTTGCATCACTTAAATGCTTTTCCAATGCATTCGACTCCGCCACATGATTTTTCAAATGGCTGTTAAAGTCTTTGTTAAACTCTCGGAGCTCTTCAAAGCGATCGGAAAACATATTTCGATACTCCCCTTGGGCAATATTAATGGCTTCTAATGCATCTGGTAATCGCACCACTGAATTCCCTAGTTTATCGAAATCATGTCGCAGTTCCTTAAGGTAGGAATTAATATTACCGATTCGGGCACTGAGGTCGTCACCAAATATTCCCCTGAACTGTTTGTTGTTTTCCTTCATAATTTTTACCAAATTATCACTTTGACTGATCATTCTCTCAAAGGAGCCATGAATGGCCTCCTGTCGATCAGAAATTCCATTAATATACTCTCGCCAATCCTCCACTGCCTCTTGGAAGTTGTTTAATGTTTCCATCTGTGAAGAAGTCAGCTCTTCAATTCTCTTATACGTCTCCTGGAAGGCATTCGTCATCCGCTCATTCCGTTTGTCCATTTTATTAAAATAGGAAAAAAGCTGATCGAAATTCTTATTCAGTTTTGTTACGGATCCGTCTAAGCCATCGGTCACCTTTTGGATATTAGTAAAAAGAGAGGTGAAATCCTTTAAATTGGCAGACAGCCCTTCGTTGAATTTAGCCAAATCCTTGGCGGACTGCTGCAATCCCACCGTATACTCTTGAAAACCATGGAAGGCCTTTTCAATGTTTTGCAGTGACTTTTGATTTGTTTCCCTCAATTCAACGATGGAGCCATTAATGTTTTTCGATACATCGATGAGTTTTGCCATGGCATCTTGTTCATTTTCCTCCAGATACGATTCCGTTTTTAACATAATGTCCGTTAACATGTATTCCGTATTGGCCACTTTGGTTACCAAAGTCATGATGAGAGATAATCCCATCCCGGCAATACTTGTAAAGAAAGCCACATCAAGACCTGCTAGAACACTTGCTACATTTTCCACAAGCTGATCCCCTGTTCCATCAATGCTGCCAAGGGACATGGCAAGTCCAATGAACGTACCTAACACTCCAATTAAAATGAGGATAGAAACGGTCATCTGAATCATCTTAATCAAGCTGACCACCGGTACATTAACTACTCGCCAACTGGAGAACTTCTTTTGTACAAAGGTCTCCACTTTTAAGGATTCCTGCTCCTTCTTCTCATCAAATTCCGCTTTGAATTTGTTCAATGGATCAATGTCTAAAGAATTGGTTACATTCAAATGGTTCCGTATTCTACTTAACCTTCCATACAAGATAAAATGGGCAATAATTGCCACTGTAAAAATGAAAAACAGCACCATGAAAATAAATTCAATAAATGGATTAGATAAAATGGACTGAGCTTGTTGCTCACTAATAAAAAAACGTAGGATAGTTTCTACCATTGGACTTCCCCCTAGAAAAATCAAATTCACACATTCAAGCAGCTTGTCACTTTAGCCCTTTTAATTCATTGCTATTCATAAGTGGGACAAAACATGCATGGAGGTCTGTTTCTAGATAATAATTATTCTAGTTCGATAGATTATGGATCGAATTCGATAGATTATTACCTCCATTCGATAGATTATAGTCCAATTTCGATAGATTATTACCTCCATCCGATAGATTCCATCCCGATTTCGATAAATTTTTCCACTTAATCGAGAGGTTAGCCAATTTACTGAAATATCACAAATATTAAATCCCTATAATCACTAAAAATCTTCTTTTTTCAAACCAAAAAACACGATGAGTCACGATATTACTAAATGAATCTCCATGTTTCTACTTCATTTTATAAATTTCATTAGGTATTTTCGACTAAACGTGTTATGCTGTATGTAACCATTTAACACCTGTACCATGTTTGGCCGAAGCTGACTAAAATGTTGAAATCCAAGTATCTGAAGTACAATACCTTTTTACAAAAGGGACCTGTACTATTAGAAGGATAATACATTTATTAGTCAGCTTTTTTATTGCATCGAAAAAATAAATGACTCCGTTCAGTTCAAGTTAACAGAACCTCTCATTGTGTTCCTTTAAACTGTTCTAGGAACGCGTTCATCCTTTCTCTCACCTCGCCTAATTGCATTCCTTAAATCTTTCTATACCGTTGCAGCCAAAAAAAAAAGAAGCATGGAAATCCATGCTTCTTTCAATAATTATGCTTTGTTTACGTTAGTAGCTTGTGGTCCACGTTGACCTTGCTCTACGTCGAAAGTTACTGCTTGACCTTCTTCTAAAGTTTTGAAGCCTTCGCCTTGGATAGCTGAGAAATGTACGAATACATCGTCTCCACCTTCAACTTCGATGAATCCGAAACCTTTTTCTGAGTTAAACCATTTTACTGTACCTTGTTGCATGTTTGTTTCCTCCTGTGTGGACTTTTTTCCACTTTTTATTACTATAGTTGCTCATTAGATATCAAAGGCGAAAAGTTCAACACTTATTCTTTCCTGACATACCGAACAAATATAATTCTATTTAACTGTAACAGATTACATAAATAAAAGCAAATTTTATTTTTGAGACCTTTCCATGTTGGCATCCTATTCTTATAAAATAGAGAAAAGCGTGGTGATAGTTTATCCCACGCTTTTCATAAGGGCATTGGCAGTTCAGGAACTGCACCGACGTTCATTTACCATCTTGGCTTACCAGGATACGGACAACGTTTCTCTTTAAACAGTGCTCGGTAGGAAACAATTTCTCCTGAGTGCTGACAGGTCGTTCCGTATTGCAACGCTGGGCATTCCATACAAACAGCTAACCGCTCATCGTAAATGTCATCAGATACAGACTTCTCTTCATCAATCATTAATTCATCCATATCCACATGAACATTGATCCCACAGCTTTTACATTCTTTTATTCTGGTCATCCTATTATCCAATCGTTAGCATAGCTACAGACGTTGCAGGTAACTTTACTGTTAATACATCATTTTCCACAGTAAAGCTTTCAAGAGCTACTGGTTTTACGTTCTCTGGATTATCAAAAGTATTGTGTGCATTTAATTCATCGGCAGTTAAAAGCCTTCCAGAAACTTGACCAACTTGCTCTTTTAAACCACGGAGCTCAATCGTAATTGTGGACTCTTCTTTATGGTTTAAGTTACATAAACTGATGTTAATGTTACCTTCTTTATCTTTGGAAGCGGAAGCACTAACAGAAGGTAACTTTTCACCATTAAGTTCATAATCCGCGCTAGTAATGTCAATGTCTAACTTGGTTGCATCTTGGTGTACTTTAAACATTTCAAATACGTGATAAGTAGGAGTTAGAATCATCTTCTCTCCTTCTGTTAATATCATTGCTTGAAGTACATTAATCGTTTGTGCAATGTTTGCCATTTGGACACGATCACTATGATCATGGAAAATGTGGAAATGTAAGCCCGCAACTAGTGCATCACGAATCGTGTTTTGTTGATATAGGAATCCTGGATTTGTACCTGGCTCCACATCAAACCAAGTACCCCACTCATCAATAATCATTCCAATACGTTTTTCTGGATCGTATTTGTCCATAATCGTAGAGTGCTTCGTAATTAACTCATTAATATGAAGAGCTTTTTTCATTGTAATGAACCACTCTTCTTCACGAGGGTCTAGAGCGGAACCTTTCCCCTTCCAGAAGTCACCAGGAATTGTATAATAATGAAGACTTAAACCATCCATTAACCAATGTGCTTCACGCATCAGTACTTCTGTCCAACGATAGTCATCTACGTTTGCTCCACCAGCAATTTTGTAGATTTTATTATCTCCATAGCTTCTTACATACGTTTGAAAACGACGGTATAGATCTGCATAGTATTCAGGGCGCATATTTCCACCACAGCCCCAGTTTTCATTACCTACACCAAAGTACTTTAATTTCCATGGCTCTTCTCTACCATTTTCCTGTCTCCAGTTAGCCATTGGGGATTCCCCGTCAAATGTCATATACTCTACCCATTCGGACATTTCTTGAACCGTACCACTACCTACGTTACCGCAAATATATGGCTCTGTTTCAAGCATTTCACAAAGCATCATAAATTCATGCGTTCCGAAGTGGTTATTTTCCACAACACCGCCCCAATGTGTGTTGACCATTCGTTTACGACTTTCACGTGGTCCAACACCATCTTTCCAGTGGTACTCATCAGCAAAGCACCCACCTGGCCAACGTAAAACAGGAATATTAATGTTTTTTAAAGCGGCTACAGTATCATTACGGATACCGTTAGTGTTAGGAATTGGAGAATCCTCCCCAACCCAAAAGCCTTCATAAATACATCTTCCTAAATGCTCTGAGAAGTGACCATAGATATTCTTATTAATCGTACCTTTTTCAATGTCTGCATTTACAACAACTTTATTTGTCATAAATATCTGACCTCCTAGTATTTAGATTTTTTCCTTTCATAACTTAACAGATGCTAGCAGTTGTTCTACGTTTGCTACAACATTTTCTACACTAAATCCGTATTCCTTTAATACTACATTTCCAGGAGCTGATGCACCGAACGTTTGGATACCGATTACTTTACCGTGGTCTCCCACATAACGCTCCCAGCCTAATGGATAAGCCATTTCGATACCAACTCTAGCTTTGATGCTTGAAGGTAGAACGGACTCTTTATATTCCTCAGACTGCTGTTCAAATAATTCCCAGCTTGGCATACTTACAACACGAACTGCTGTACCTTGCTTTGTAAGTTCTTCTTTCGCTGCCATAGCAAGACTTACTTCAGATCCAGTAGCTAATAAGATAACATCCGTTTCTTTTTCTGAATCGGAAAGTACATAAGCACCTTTTCTTACTCCTTCACGAGCTTTTTCTTTAGAACCTTCCAGTACTGGCAGTGCTTGGCGAGTAAGTACCATTGCTATTGGAGATTCCTTTTGTTCAAAGGCATAGCGATAGGCTTCTGTTGTTTCATTTCCATCGGCAGGACGCAGCACTGTTAAGCCAGGAATCACACGTAATGATGGCAGTTGCTCTACAGGTTCATGTGTTGGACCGTCTTCCCCAACAGCAATACTGTCGTGAGTTAGTACATAAACAACAGGTTGGTTCATCATTGCCGCTAATCGAATGGATGGACGTAAGTAATCAGAGAATACAAAGAATGTTCCCCCGTATGGACGTACACCACCATGAAGGGCTAATCCATTTAACGCAGCTCCCATAGCATGCTCCCTTACTCCGAACCAAACATTCCTTCCAGCATAATTTTCTTTACTAAAGATCGGTAAACCTTTTAATGTTGTATTATTGGATCCTGCTAAGTCAGCAGAACCACCAAATACTGTAGGTAAATTTTGTGCAATGGCATTTAATGCAGCACCAGAAGATTGACGAGTTGCCATTTTGGAAGATCCTACTTCATAAAGAGGCAAGTCCTCATCCCATCCGTCTGGTAATTCACCACTAATAGCTTTCTCAAACTGAGTTGCTAGTTCTGGATATGCTTCTTTATATTGCCCTAACATAGTGTTCCATTCTGCTTCTTGTTCTTGCCCTTTTTCCACCACTTGTTTGAAGTGGTCACGAACATCTACTGGAACCTCAAAAGGCTCATGCTCCCATCCGTATGCTTGCTTCGTAAGCGTTACCTCATCCGGACCTAGTGGGGAGCCATGGGAAGCTGATTTCCCCGACTTATTCGGGCTTCCGAAACCAATTACTGTACGTACTTCAATTAAAGTTGGACGATTAGTTTCAGCTTTTGCTGCTTGAATGGCTTCTCCAATCGCTTTTAAGTCTTGGCCATCTTCTACTCGAATGTAGTGCCATCCATAGGATCCAAAACGTTTCTCAACGTTTTCCGTAAAGGACATGTGAAGATCTCCATCTAGGGAAATATCATTTGAATCATATAGTACAATAAGTTTTCCAAGACCCATGTGACCAGCCATTGATGCTGCTTCCGATGCAATACCTTCCATTAAATCGCCATCACCACAAATGGTATACGTATAATGATCGACAAGTTGGAAGTTTTCTCGGTTATATGTAGCCGCTAAATGAGCTTCTGCCATTGCCATCCCAACTGCTGTTGAAATCCCTTGACCTAAAGGACCTGTTGTCGCCTCTACACCAACTGTATGACCAAACTCTGGATGACCTGGTGTTTTACTTCCCCATTGTCTAAAATTCTTTAATTCCTCTAAAGGTAGATCGTATCCTGTTAGGTGAAGTAAGCTATATAGTAATGCAGATCCATGCCCCGCAGATAATACGAAACGGTCACGGTCAAAGAAGCTAGGATTCAATGGGTTGTGCTTCATATGATTCGTCCATAATTCATAGGCCATCGGTGCCGCTCCCATCGGCATTCCAGGATGTCCCGAGTTTGCTTTTTCAACCATATCAATAGATAGTGTACGTATACTATTTACAGCTAGTTGTTCAATAGAAGTTTGTACTTTTGTCATTGTTTTATTCCTCCTCAAAGGGTAATTCATTCTAGAACTCAAGAGGCAAATGAACCCTCTTTGATCTACTTCGGTACTATTTCCCAATCTTTTAAGAATTGCTCAATTCCCTTGTCTGTTAATGGATGCTTCCATAGCTTAGGTAATAACGATCCTGGAATAGTGGCGATATCTGCACCTGCAACAGCCGTTTTCTCTACATGCTCAATGTTACGGATACTAGCTGCAATAATCTCTGTTTCAAAACCATAGTTTGCTAGGATCGTTTTTAAATCTCTAACTAAAGCCATTCCTTCTGTCCCAATATCGTCTAATCTTCCTACAAATGGACTTATGTAAGTTGCTCCTGCTTTCGCTGCCATTAGACCTTGTGCTGCGGAGAATACTAAAGTTACGTTTGTTTTAATGCCTCTTTTTGTTAATTCATAAGTAGCTTCAAGACCTTCTTCTGTCATTGGTAGTTTAATAACTACATTTGGTGCCCAACTAGCTAATTCCTCAGCTTCCTTTACCATCTCTTCTACAGTTAAACCAATTACCTCTGCACTTACTGGACCATCTACCACTTCACAAATTTCTTTAATAATATCTTTAAAAGGGCGACCTTCCTTTGCAATTAATGTAGGGTTGGTTGTAACACCGTCTACTAATCCTAACTTTGCAATTCTTTTAATCTCATCAATATTACCAGTGTCTAAGAAAAACTTCATCGTTCCATCTCCTTGTATTTATTATAGAGTCTGTTCAAAAAGGTCGGTTTCTGAGTTTTTGAACTCGCTTTTATTAGTATTCAGGCAACAAATTGTACGTCCGTGTAATTGCCATTGCATTAATAAGCAATTATTTGTACGTACAATTTAATTTTAAACTGAGTTATTTTTTTTTACAAGTACAATAATGAAAAAAATAAAAAGGAAATTAAAAAGAATATATCCCTTTAATTTCCTTTCCTTCTTACGGCTCTATTTTGTTTGAAATTATATTATATAGTATTAAATGCTGCTAGTAGATTTACGGATCACCAATTCCGGTTCATATACAACCGTTTCGAACGTTTCATTATTACCTTGGTTCATTTTTTCTACTATGCTAACAATTAATTTTGCAGCAGCTTCTCCCATTTCATTTTTAGGATGTTTGATAGTTGTCAGCTTTACTTCAGATGCTTCAGCCAGAAATGAATCATCGTATCCTACAATAGAAATATCATTAGGTACTTTCAGATTTTTATTACGTAGTACATCAAGAAGCAACAGTGCCAACTCATCATTATAGCAGACTAGTCCAGTTGGTAGATCTGTTTGGTCAGAAAGAAGGCTCTCTAGCTCCTTCATGGGCTTTGTTCGCTTTTCCTCCGAGTAGTAACTAATAATATTTTTTGGATTGATAGGAATACGGTGTTTTCGATGTGCTTTAATATAACCCTTCATCCGTTTTACACCTTGAATATCGTCGGTCTTAAAAAAGCCTACAATATTTTTATGACCATTTTGAATTAAATGCTCCGTTTGGATAAATCCACCCTTTTCATCATCCATAATTAAACATAAGGGCTCTAACTCATCGTAAAAAGCATTGATCATAATATAAGGGATATTTGTACGCTCAAGATTAAAATAGTAATTAATATTTGGGTTAGTAAAGGCACTTTTTGTTGGTTCAATAATAACGCCATCAATTTGCTGGGTTAAGATACTTTCTAATATACGCTTTTCATTTTCAATGTCATTATTTGTACTGTAAAGACTTACTTGATATCCTTGTTGACTCAAATACGATTCTGCACCTCGAATAATAGAAGGAAAAATATAATCGGATATATAGGTAGTAATAATTGCAATATTTTTTTTACTTTGCTGTTTTCTTGATTCTTGGGTGGTTCGGTCGGCACAAAAGGTTCCTGCACCTTGTTCACGATAAAGCCAGCCCTCATTAACTAATTCACCAATAGCAACACGAATAGTATGACGACTAACTTCAAATTCTTTCATTAACTCATTTTCGGAGCTTATTTTTTGATGGGGTACGTAAGTCCCATCTAAAATTCGCGATTTAATAGCTTGTTTTACTTTGCTGTATTTCGTTTGCATGTTACATTACCTCAATTCCAATGGGCAGGTCGTTGTTTTTTATTATACTATTAGGTTTACCAATTTATTTTAACAATAAAAGTGTATATAATCTAACTTTTGTATAGAAACAAGTTTAATTTAAAAATACGGAGCTTTCCTTTTTGGAAGCTCCGTATTTTTTACTTAATATTCATCATGCACCTACATAGCATTAAATATTAAAATTTACGAGCAATTTCATTCCATTTTAATTCATTTTGGAACTGCATAACTTTGGTTGATTCGTTAATGAATACACACTCAATATCCACCATGTTAGACCAGTCGTATAACTGCTCAGGTGTTACTTTGAAGGAGAATACGGTATGGTGTGCTCCTCCAGCATGAATCCATGCTTCTGCTGATTCACTTAGGGATGGCTGCGGCTTCCATAGAACTTGAGCAACTGGAAGCTTTGGCATTTCCTTTATTGGTTTTACTGCATCCACTTCATTTACAACAAGGCGGAAGCGATTACCTAAATCAATGATAGAAGCATTTAATGCACGACCTTCGTCACCATCGAATACCATTCGAGCAGGGTCCTCTTTACCACCAATTCCTAATGGATGCACTTGAATTTTTGGACGTGTTCCTGCAACAGTAGGACATACTTCAAGCATATGAGATCCTAATACAAGCTCATTGCCCGGTTCTAAATGGTAAGTATAATCTTCCATGAAGGAAGTTCCTTTACCATCAGCAATAATTTTCATCATTCTTAAGAGAGCAGCTGTTTTCCAGTCTCCTTCACCACCGAAACCGTAGCCTTGCTCCATTAATCGTTGAACTGCTAAACCTGGAAGTTGCTTCATGCCGTGAAGATCTTCAAAGTTTGTTGTAAAGGCGCTGAAGCCGCCTTCTTCTAAGAATGCTTTCATTCCTAACTCAATTCGAGCTTGTTCTAGAATAGAATTACGATAATCGTCTGAGCTGTTTGCTTGTGGGTCAATATCATATAATTCATTATATTCTTCATAAAGAGCTTTCACTTCTGCATCAGAAACATCTCTCATACGTTGAACGAGATCTCCGATACCGAAAGCTGAAATAGACCAGCCAAATTTAATTTGAGCTTCTACTTTATCTCCTTCTGTAACAGCAACTTCACGCATATTATCACCGAAGCGAGCTACTTTAAGGTTTTTCCCGTCAGTGAAGGCAATAGCCGTTCTCATCCAATCAGCCGTACGGCTTCTTACTGTAGCATCTTCCCAATGACCTACTACTACTTTTCTTGCGATCTTCATTCGTGCACCAATAAACCCATATTCACGGTCACCGTGTGCAGACTGATTTAAGTTCATGAAATCCATATCAATTTCATCCCAAGGGATGTCACGATTAAATTGTGTATGAAGATGTAGAAGCGGTTTACTTAGTTCTGATAAACCAGCAATCCACATTTTTGCAGGTGAAAATGTGTGCATCCATGTAATAATCCCTGCACAATTTTCATCTGTATTTGCTTCAATACAAAGTTTGCGAATAGCATCTGGAGTTGTTAAAACTGGCTTGATTTCAATTTCAAATGGAATGGTATCATCGCTATTTAAGCCCGCAACAATTTGGCGAGAATGTTCTTGAACTTGTTCAATTGCTTCTGGTCCGTATAGGTGCTGACTCCCTGTAACAAACCAAAATTTATACTCTTTTGTTTTTAACATTGTTAATATCCTCCCGTAAGTAACTAAACGTTTGATTTAATAGACTTTTAACCGCTTAAATAATCTTTTTAACCACGACCAAAGTAATTATTAATTTTATTGCTTACTTGATAATAGCTTCCCATATACTACTGGGTTTATTTTATCCTGTATTTATTTTCTTATTACTTTTGACCGTAGTATGCATTTGCACCGTGTTTACGTAAATAATGACGGTCTAGAAGAGTTTGATCCATCGGTGGCGTTTCAGGGTTAATTGTAAGCGTTTTCCAAGCCATCGTTGCCACTTGCTCTAATACTACCGCATTATGAACCGCATCATTAGCATCCTTTCCCCACGCAAATGGAGCGTGTGAATACACAAGGGCACCTGGTACTTGGTTAGGATCAATATTTAAAGATTTGAATGTTTCAACAATGACATTTCCTGTTTCAAGCTCATACTCCCCTTTTATTTCTTCCTCTGTCATTGGCCGTGTACAAGGAATTTCTCCATAGAAATAATCCGCTTGTGTTGTGCCGAATGCTGGAATAGGTTTACCAGCTTGAGCCCAGCTTGTTGCAACAGTGGAATGGGTGTGGACAATACCACCTATTTCAGGAAATTGTTTATATAAAACTAAATGAGTAGCTGTATCGGAGGAAGGTTTCAAATCTCCTTCAACCACATTCCCGTCTAGGTCAACAACCACCATATCTCTACTTCTCATTTCAAAATACTCAACACCACTAGGCTTTATCACAACCAGCCCTTTTTCACGGTCGATTCCGCTCACATTCCCCCATGTAAATGTAACTAGTCCATGTTTCGGTAATGCAAGATTTGCTTTGAACACATCTTCCTTTAATTGCTCTAACATGTGATCAGCTCCTTCCTAGCTAATTTCAAATCTAATTTAGATTATACACTTGTACGGACATTTTGCATATACTTTTTATTAACAAAATGAATTTTTCATAACGAATTTGTTCTTCCGAGTTAATTTAATAAGAATTCTTTATAGAACGGAAAGTTGTATGTACATATAACTTTCCGTTTTAATAAGATTATTCACTCGAATCCGCTTCAGGCGGACCAATTATTCTTAAAGGCAGCCCACGTCCTGCTCCTGCGATTACACGTCGCTGGAGTCACCGCCTTTCACTCCTTCGATTAAAAAATAACAAATCTATGCGAAAAGAACCTTTTATTTATTTTTATTAAATGAATAAGTGGTTTCGCTTTTATATGTTTTTCCTTTTTCCAATACAATAGACGGGAAGTTAGGCTGGTTAATGGCATCTGGGTGCTTTTGTGTTTCTAAGCAGAGTCCCAAATATTTCTTGGACTTTACACCACTAATTTCGAAGTCCTCTGTTAATTGATTTCCAGTATATAGAACGACACATGGCTCATCGGTTTCAATAACAAGGTTACGTCCACTTTCTCGGTCTTCTAAGACAATTTCCCTATCATGATTGCTATTTAATACAAAAGGATGGTCGTACCCTTGTCCAGCAAGAATATTTTGCTTGTAAGTGGATGTTGTACCATCTTGAATTACCCTGCCATCCCGGAAATCAAAGACCGTATCTTGTACATCTAGCAATTCACCAGTTGGGATAAGTTCATCATTTAACTCAATAAACCTGTCACTTTTCATTGTAAGAACATGTTTTAAAATGTCTCTTTTTAAATTTCCACTTAGATTAAAATATGTATGGTTGGTAAGGTTTAAGAGCGTGTTTTTGTCCGAATTACCCTCATAGGCTATTTTAAATACATTGTCATTATTAAGGGTGTACGTTACTTTCACGTTTAAATTTCCAGGATAGCCTTCTTCTCCATCTGGACTAAAATAAGTAAATTCTAAACCAACATAATCCTTCTCCTCAATCACTTTTGTATCCCAAATAACTCGATCAAACCCTTTGTGCCCCCCATGAAGATGATTATTTCCATCATTTACAGGCAATTCATAAGTTTCTCCATCTAATTGAAAGGTTGCACCCCCGATTCTTCCTGCAACACGACCTATGGTTGCACCGAAGTAAGGAGAATACTTTTCATATTCCTCTATGGAATCTAAACCTAATACAACATTTTCTACTGTCCCTTTTGCATCTGGTACTAACATTTTTGTAATAATGCAACCATAATCTATACTCGTTAATTCAAACCCAGCATCATTCTTTAATGTAAAAGCAGTAATGGTTTCACCGTTTAATTCCCCAAATTTTTCTTTTGAAACTTGCATCATAACATCTCCTTTAAAAAATAGTATCTATTTTGAAATGATAATTACGAATAACCTTGTATGATTCCAATGTAGACTTCGGTTCTCTATTTCGATAGTTATACCAGATGGCGTTCCAGCCCGCTTTCGAGGATGAAACAACATCATTTGCCCAGGAGTCTCCTAAATAATAGCAATCCTTTGGATGAATACCTAAACGTTCATTCACATGCAAAAAAAGTTTAGGGTCTGGTTTGGCAATCCCTACTCCATCTGAAACAAATATATGTTGACTATCTATTTCTTTTTTTAATTCAAGGTTTGTTATTTTTCTCCATTGGTGTTTCACAGGACCATTTGTTATTATTCCAATAACGAATTTTCTTTCCTTTAGTTCAGATATGAATGGTTTAACTCCATGAAATAATTCAATGGAATGCTGTCTCTCTTCATACTTCTCTTGGATTTCCCTTGCTGCACCTTCTGTTAAAGGAAAGCCTGCAAATGTAAAGGCCCGGACCAACCTTTCCACTCGTAATTGTTCGAGACTTAATTTTCCTAATTTATATTCTGTCCAAAGGACATCACTATACTCTCGTGACTTCTTAAAAATCTGTTCAAACGGAAAACCTTCCTTACATTTATAGGAAGACAAAACTGCTTCTTTAAAGGGTAATAACTGATCATATAATGTATCATCTAAGTCAAAAAAGAAGGCTCTCTTATTTTTATAATTATCCATCGTTTTTTCCTTTGCCTTTTGTCCTAAAGAGTTTTTTAATAAAGGCTCTGTTAAATTTTGATGTTGATTTTCGCTTCAGATACTCCAATTACGCCTAAAAGCAGCCCACGTCCTGTGGGCAACGGCGTAATGTTACCGTCCTGGTCCGCGGGCAACGCTTCAGCCTCCTCGTCCCTGCGGGGTCTTCAGCCGTTGCTTTTCGAGGCCACTGAAAAAGGACGTTTTTTCCCTTTTTCAGTGGTCTCGAAGCAATCAGCGAAGCCGTTGCAAGTTTTTAAAGCCTGCTATGAGTGGTTTTTTCATAGCAGGCGCGCAACGCGCGGAGCGATTGCTATTTTCTCAGCGAAAAATATATGACTTTTTCAGTGGCCTCTTGCTTTTCCCGCAGGAAAGAGCGTTGCCTCGTCGAATACACATCGATTTGTCTCGACGGATACGCTACAGAGCAATGCTTGTAGAGGAAGAGACAGTCTCGTATCTTACGCTTCAATCAACTATGTTAAAAAATCAACATTATCCTTTAACAGAGCTTTAATTAAATATATTATGCTTGGATGCGCTACAGGCGGACGTCTTCCGCTCCTCCAAGCTTTATAACAAAGGAACCAAGCTTACTAAAGTAGCCTTTCCTTTAATTTTATTTATCGTATATATTCATTATAGAATTTTAAGAGAGTAAATCTGTCACGTATTAGATGAGCTTCTTGAAAGCTTCTTTGAAGTAGATTGTCAGTAATCCCGAGTTCCTCAGGTTCTGTTTCTCCCCCTAGTTCTTGGACCATTTCTTTTAATTCTGTAGAGTTAGGTATGCTATTTATAATTTCTAATATGGCCTCTTTCTGCTCTATTACTTTAGTAACCTTTTCACTATCAGTATGTTCATTTCCTAATGATAAAGTGTTGATAGCGTCTTTAACTTTGTTTTTATATAAATCAGCTATTAAATAACAGGAAATACTTACTTTAGCTCCGTGTAATACTTGTGGCTGTTTATTACGCATAAAATCCATTTCCCAATAATGAGAGATATGATGCTCTGCACCAGAAGCGGGATGGGATTGTCCCATTATTAACATGGCTAGTCCTGAATTAATTAACGACTCCATCAATACTTTTATCCCTTCCTCACTCCCCAACGCAATCTGAGAACGATTATTTATACAGGATTGTAAAGCCTCTTTTGTAATTTGATACACAAGGGGACAAAAGGGTTCTCCTCCTATAAGAGAACTAAATTTCCAATCAGCAAGGGACGTGCTTTTCCCCAGCATATCTCCAAACCCAGCGGCAATCATTTTTTGTGGGGCATCTTCTAATATGTTGATATCTGCAAAAACAGCAATGGGGGCTTGTGTTTGGTAAGTCTTCTTTATTCCTTTTATAACGAGTGGAGCCCCCATGGAGTTGAATCCGTCTACAGATGGTGCAGTAGGTATGGATATAAAAGGCAGTCCCATTTTGTAGCTTACTACTCTAGTAATATCATGAAGTGTTCCGGCACCAACAGATAGAAGTACATCCGTTTTAGGAGGCACAGCCAATAATAATTGCACAATAGATTCTTCATTAGCAACTACATCATTTAACCTATCTGGTTCTATAAAGCACACTTCGACATGAATACCTTTTTCACTTAATAGCTTGTAAAGTTTATTCCCGGCTACTTCATATGTATTAGTGTCTGCAACAAGGACGATATTCTTTAATGACTTCTTTTCTAAAAATAAAACTGCATCTTCCAGTGCCCGGTTGTTAATAACAATTTTCTCAATGCTTAATTCATGATGTTGATTACCACATTGACATCGTTCTGCCTGCTTTGAAATCTCCAATAAACTATTGTCCATATTTCTTTTCTACTCCCCTACTAGTAGCTAAGGTATTGCGTAAATTAAGAAACAGCTTCTTTAACTATTAAACAGTTGTACGTATAAGTTACTCTTCTAATTATAAATTAATCCATCTTTAATTGACAAGCTAATAAAAGAAAAACTTATTATTCTACCCTGAAAATACGAATCTGGATGTCATTCGCTACGGTCCGTAACCGCAGGAACGAGTGTTTACATCACGACTATGCTTCGAGTTGCCTCGACGCATAGGCTACTAAGCATAAGCTTGTAGAGGAAGAGACAGACGGCTTCTAGTGGACTTCCACTTACACCAACTTCAATAAAAACTTGTATTTTCATTCTCCATGGTGCTAAATTACTATTGCATGGAGGTATACCCCGAAAATACAAATGCTTTTAACTAATTTTAAAAAAGAGACCCGTTATGAAATTTTCATAGACGGGCTATCGTTCGTAATATTTCTATTTATTTGTCTTTACAATTCTTACACCGTAAACGCCGCCAGCTAGCTTTCCTTCTTCATTCGAAGTAAACTTAACTTCCACTTTGTTCTTTCCTTCTAGTAGTTCTTGAGGAATTTCGTAGCGAACATCTATGGTGCTTACAGGAGATCCAAGTCCATCTAATTTTTGATTGGCGATCACTGTACCGTCAACCAATATATCGAAATATCGCTCATATTTTTTTTCATCTTCAATAATGGTACGGTCCCCTCCAAAATAGGTAACTTCTAAGCTTAGCTTTTTATCCGATTCTACCGCCATATCATAGCTAAAGAAGCCACCATCACGAGCATCACGCCATCCCTTTTGAACTAGATTTAAATAACCACTTTGAGAATTATGTGACTTAAAATTGTGTTCTACTTCAGGTTGCTGTTCACCAGGCTGTACAAAATCAATAGTTATAGCTCTTAGTTTTTCACGTTCCTCTTTTTCTGTATCTACAAATGTCTTAAAGGCTTCTTTATCCATCAAGTTCCAATATAACGTATAGCGCTCATGATGAAGATCATAAAATGGAACAAGTGTAACTTTTACATCCCCTGGTTGTCCAACAGCATCTGTTTCAAAGGTTAGCTTAGAAGTATCCACGCTTGTGATCCATTCATCAAGCCTATTCTTATCCGCAACTAGTGTTGGTACATCAATTAATGGATGATTATTTAGCTTTAAATGATCCGCAAGTATATCCGTTTCAGGGAAATTCTCTCTACCTAACGCTCCTGCTAATACAATTGGTCCGTACATAATCCCAACCTTATTGTCGTCATCTTTAGCAGTGTAGCTGTGAAGATCCATTGGTAGTTGAACTTCAACAACATCTCCTTCTGTCCATTCTCTTCCGATGGTTAAATATCCATTATCGGAACTAGAAAATGTTTCTACTCCATTAACAACAGCCGTTACCGCTCCTTTAACCCAATATGGAACACGAATATGAAGGTTTAAAAACTCATTATCTGCCTGTTCAAAAATAAGTTTTGTTCTGTCCGTTTTCGGGAAATCCGTCACTTGTATTACTTTGAGTTTTTTATCAGCTAATCCAAGCTCTGACGCAATAAATAAATTTACATAAAAATCTTTATTATTAGTGTAGTAAATACTTCTAGTGTAGCGAGCCGGATTTTCCATCCCTGTGCCAGTACAACACCAGAAGGAGTTATCTGGTGAACAGTATACTTTAAAATGACCTGGCTGTGAGGAAACAAAATATGTTTTCATTCCTGACTCTGGGTCCTGTGATGCAAGGATATGATTGTATAATGCCCTTTCATAGAAATCCATTTGTTCTGACTCACGAAACCAATCAAACATAAGCTCCGTTAACTTTAGCATATTGTACGTATTACATGTTTCAGTCGTTTGTACACCAAGTTTTTCACTGTTTTCCGGACCGAAATGTTCGTTAATACTATTGCCACCAATAATATAGGAACGGGATCTTGTTACTTGATTCCAAAAGAATATAGCCATCTTCTTAAACTTTTCATCGCCCGTAATATTGTATAGCTTTGCCGCCCCAACTACCTTTGGAATTTGCGTATTGGCATGTTTTCCTTCTAGCTCATCTACTCCATTGGCTAGGGGATCCAAGACTGCCTTATGGCAAAAACGAATGGCAAGATCTAGATACTCTTTATTTCCTGTAATTGTATAAAGATCGGCCATTGCTTCATTCATCCCACCATGCTCACAAGTTAACATTTTTTGAAACTGCTCGTCCGTTAAATATTCTGTCCCTTTTTTTGCCCAATCAGCAAGCTTGATGACTACCTCTAGTGCCTTTTCATTTCCCATTAGTGTATAAATGTCGATAAGTCCAGCATAAATCTTGTGAATACTATACCAAGGCACCCACTGACCAGCTAAATTAAAATGCTCTACCTCAAAGTCTCCTGTAAAGGTCTTGTCAAAACAAGCTCTTGGAAAACCACTAACATAACCATCTTTGTCATAGCTTTGTATAAGGGCAAGCTCATCCACTGCATACTCTACTTTTTCCTTCAATTTCTCATCCTTTGTTAGCGTATACATTTGTGCTGCTGCAGAAAGCCAATGTCCAATGGAATGACCGCTAATGCCTGTTGACTCCCATCCCCCATATCTTGGCTTTTTCGGAGATTTTGAAACAGCCTCATAGCATGGGGCCATTAACCGATCAACATCCAGATAAATTAAATATTCCTTTCCCTTTTCTTGAGACTCTTTGAATATACCATCTAGTAGTCCAACGTTTTGCAATGGTGTTACCTCCCTGTATATATTTTTACATTACATGAATCTACAATTAATCCCCTTGTGCTTCTATCTTTTGAATAACATTATGGGTAAGCCACATAATAGCAAATGCTAAGAGACTCCCTGAATAAAATAATGACATTCCCGGAAAAATTAATAATGCATAGTAAAGGATAATAGTACAAATGGCGATTCCAATAGTGGTGATCGGCTTCGTAATACCAATAAAAATTGCAAATTTAAAATACTGAAATAGGGTGAATTGATAATGTACAAATAAAGGAAAAATATAAAATAAAATAATAACAAACAAAACACTACCGAAAATTAACAAGGAAGTTAGAATAGTAGCTAGCCAACCATCTACAGTTGCTAAAAATAGAAAATCAACATAAATAATAACCCCGATGATAAGAATGAATAAACCTATTAAGTTAATTTTGAAGAATTCCTTACGATAGTACTCCCAAAAAGTCTTAAATACAGGGATTTCAGACTCTCCCTTTATCCATTTCCGAATGACTGCAAACATTGCTGCCGTAGCAGGAAAAAATCCAAATACAAATAACCCTACGATGGTGAAAAGGATCCATAACACATTTACATAAGCCAAACGCATGACCCATTCAAATATTCCCATTATTCCAGCCCATGCATTACCATTCATAGTACTGCCTCCTCTTACAGCTTCAGAGCTGTCAACTTTGAATTAACTGCCCTTTCTATTATAAGCACCTTAATTACTCCTCCGGTTTTGCTGGTTTAGCCGTGGAATTCCGCATAATTAATTTCGGTTTAAAAGTATAAGGGTCCCCATTAAATTCACTTTTACCTTCAATCACATCCAATAATAAGTGTGCTGCTTTTTCCCCTAATTCCTTTTTAGGATGTTCTACCGTCGTTAGATTTATTTCCGTTGCTTCTGCTAAATGGGAATTATCATACCCTACAATGGAAATATCCTCAGGTACCTTATAATTAAGCTTTCTCAACACCTTAAGTACATCTAATGCAATTAAATCATTATAGCAGAATATAGCTGTAGGCTTATCCCTTAATGTTTGCAACAGCTACTCTACTCTACTATTTAATGTACTGCCTACTTCCTCTGTTGTGAAGGAAACCAGCATACCCGGAAATGGTGTTAAACCATATTCCCTGTGGGCTCTAATATATCCTTTCATACGTTTTACTCCTTGTAAATCGTCACCCTTGAATATCCCAAGAATTTTTTCATGACCTAATTGAATTAAATGTTCTGTAGCAATAAACCCTCCTGTTTTCTTTTAGTGAGCAAAAAACAACAATCTATACGAAAAAGCTTTCCTAATTTATTCAATTGATAAAAATGTGCAGGGGTTAGCCTGCACATTTGAATGAATTATGGTATACCTTTAGTATAGGGATTTACCACTGTAGATGAATTGGATACACAAAGCTAAATTATCGTTTTTATTCAAGATCCACTTCGCTTTTCTTTCCCCAAACAGATACGCCATCTTGGTCTAGCCCTGTAAAATATAATGTAGGCTGATCGTTGCGCCAATCCCATCCTGGAAGTACAGTTACTGTTTCCACTTGTGTTCCCTGATCTGTTTCCCAAGTGAGTACAAGTGTATTGTCAGCTTCAAATGTCCAATTATGTTCTCCATCATTGGAAGCAACAACGCCATTAGACAAAATCTCAATGGTTTGAGAATCTACATTCACTTGATCTCTTTCATGCCTTAAGTGCTCCCATTCACCAACAAGCATCAAATCAGGAATAGGTTGTAGGGTTTCTCCCGCATAGCGAGATGGTGAAACTACTGGCCAACCATCTTCCGTCCAAACTATTTTACGAATGTGTAAATAGGACCAATTTGGATCCGCTTGTGCCCTTGCATGATGAGCCATAAAGTAATTATCCCCATCTCGGAGTACTGTATTATGACCAGGTGCTACCCAACCATGTTCATTGCCAAGTTGATATCCACCAAACAGTTTCGTACCTGCTTCGTAATGTGGTCTAACGGATAGGTCAGTTAATTCATTCCCATTAAAATCCACGTACGGCCCCGTTATTTCATCTGAACGTCCAACTCTAACATTATAATCAGAATTTAGGGAACCATATGAAGTAAACAAGTAGTACATGTCCAATTCAGGATTATATACAATATTCGGGCCTTCTATCGCTCTGTCAGCCATAAAATCCCTTACGGCTAATTGAGTTCCGAACCCTTCTTCTACTGGTTTTCCTGTATCAGGGTCAATCTCTAGAAGGTGAATACCCTCCCAAAAGGATCCGTATACCATCCATGGAACTCCATGACGATCAAATGTAATATTAGGGTCGATAGCATTTACAGGATCAGACCCTGTCGTTTTAATTACTTCCCCTTGATGTTCCCACGGACCTTCAATAGAATCACTTGTAGCTAAGCCTATATAGGATCTATTTACTCCAAATCTAGATGCGGTGTAATACAAATAATACGTATCATTCATTTTAACCACGTCGGGTGCCCATAGATTTTCAGGATTCGCCCATTCCATTACCTCCTCAGGAACATCGTCAAGGGCTTGTCCAATATATTCCCAATCAATGAGATCCTGAGACCTTCTAACCATGATTCCGAATGGATATGGACCTCCAACCATATAATCTGTAGAAAATATATAATACGTATCCCCGTCTTTAACAAGTGCAGGATCATGAGTATTCATAATCCCCCATCTGTCTGTATTGTGTATATGTGCAGGATTAACTAGACCATACTCAGGTGGTGCCGTTGGAAATTCTGGAACAGGAATAGAAACACTCTCTTCCTGTCCCCAAAACACCACCGCAAGGAGAATACCCACAGCCACCGCACATGTTAATACCCAAGTTTTTTTCATCATAAAGCAGTACACTCCTAAGGTGTTTATTAAACAGTCGAGCTTATCCCTTTACTCCAGCATAGTTCATTGATTCCACAAAATAACGCTGGAATGCAAAGAATACAACTAGAAGAGGTATCATGGAAACTAATGACGCTGCCATAATTAACGGGAAATCGTTCTGAATTTCGTAAAAAGCATTAAAATTAGCAATCATCAGTGGCAATGTTTGATTCCTTGGTGAATGTAAATAGATTAATGGACCTACATAATCATTCCAAATACCCATAAACCACAGAATAACTTGAGCTGCGATAGCTGGCTTAATCATCGGTAACATAATCTTCCAAAATATACCAAAATATCCACTACCGTCAATTTTTGCCGCTTCAATAATTTCATCTGAAATTCCATTCATAAATTGTCTTAGGAAGAACATCATAAATACATTTCCTAACATAGCTGGAACAATTAAAGGTAATAAGGAGTCTATCCAACCTAAATTAACGAATAAAATATAATGCGGAATCATTAAGGCTGGAAATGGAATCATCATCGTCCCTAGTAAGCCTAAAAAGATCTTTTCCCTACCAGGGAAATTTAATTTAGAAAATGCAAAAGCACCTAATGCCGTAAAAAATGTTCCAAAGGCTAGTACAACAATTGCATAAATGGAACTATTCATAAACCCTGTTAATAACGGCGCCTTTTCCCATATTTCAACATACTTTGTCCAAACAATTGGATCAGGTATCCATTCTGGGGTACTTGTCCGGGTTTGTATTGGTGTCTTCAAAGAAGTGGAGATCATCCAGACAAAGGGAAGCACCATAGTAATTGAAAAAATCGAAAGTAGAGTAAATATGGTCACATCAGCTATCTTCTTTGATGTTGATTTGTAAAGGGTCCTTCTTGGACCAGAACTTTTGTTACTCCCTTTATTTACTTCTTCTTTAACATTTGTTGTATCATTCTTCATTATTAATGCCCCCCTTCCTTATTGATGAACCCATTTCTTTTGCATGGCAAAGTTAAATATTGTGATAACAAAAATCATTAAACCAAGTAACCAAGATGCTGCACTTGCATAACCTAAGGCATTATATTGGAAACCTTCCTGCCAAATATAGAACACGATGGAAGCAGAGCTGTACCCTGGTCCCCCAGCAGGAGTCATAATTTGAATTTCAACAAAAATTTGCATTGTATTAATAACCCCTGTAACGATTAAGAAAAAGGTCATTGGAGTCAATAAAGGTGCCGTAATGTGACGGAATTTCTGAAGGAAATTTGCCCCATCTATTTCAGCTGCCTCGTATAATGATTTTGGTATATTCTGTAATGCGGCTAGGTAGAAAATCGTTGACACACCTAAACCTCTCCATATTCCTAAAATAATAATAGCCGGTTTTACCCAATCTCTGTTATTTAACCAGTTGACAGAATTTATTCCGACTGAATTTAATAGATGATTAATTAAACCAAACTCATAATTATACATCCATTGCCACAAAATGGTGATAGCTACAATGGAAGATACAACAGGTAAATAAATCAAAAATCGGAATATAGTAATACCGGGAATCCCTCGATTCATCCAAACAGCTAAGACCATTGATATGGCTAAACCAATTGGGATGCCAAGGAGATAGAATGCCGTATTCCCCATTGCTCTCCAAAAACGATCATTCTGAATCATATTTATATAATTTTCAAATCCTATAAACGTTGCAGTTCCAAAAATATTCCAATCAGTCATACTAATATAGAAGGAATAAATCAAAGGACCGAATAGGAATAAGACAAATTGTAAAACGAGTGGAAAAATAAATATAAAAGCAATCCATTTTTCTTTTCTATTTAAACGACTTAAACCTTGTGTAGCCATAATTCACCCGACTTCCTTTCCCGTTAAATATGGATTGTAGTAACGGTTTTTTAAATGACATGATGGCGTGCCATTTAGCAAGCCATCATGTTTAGTTCACGTATAAACATCATTTACTTTTTTTTTACAAAAGCATCTTTAGACTCGCACTATTAACGGGATGATCTTTCCCTTTGTTCATTCGCTCGATCAAGTAATCCTTGAAGGATAGGTTGGTATGTTTCTACATATTCTTCAACAGTGTAATTACCCATCCATAGCTCTACAACTGTTTCATTATATCTATCCCACCACTCTGGGTTATACGTTCGTTCTTGAGGAGCTTGTCTACCGTACTCTTCAATCGTATCAATCCATACATGTTTGTTATGCGGAAGGTGCTCTAGCTCAACAAACTCATCAGCTAAAGATACAATGTTAGGAACTTGTAATCCTAATTCCATCATCTGTCTTTGAGCATCTTCATCTACTGATAGGTATGCAACTAAATTAAATGCTTCTTGTGGGTGATCCGTATTGGAGCCTACAGCGATACCTAAAGATCCTAACCATGTTCTAGACTCCATTGTTTCTGGGTGTGCCGGCCAAGGCATAAGGCCATATTCAAAATCTAAATCCCAGAATGCAGCTTGGTCCCAAGGTGCAATGGGGAACATAGCAACCGTTCCTTCTAACCAACGAACATATCCACTTGTCGCGTCTGCCGCATCATGAGAAGGAACAACAGAGTGTTCATGACGAAGGTCATACATAAATTGTAATGCTTCTTTAAACTCTGGAGTGTCCATTGTAATTTCCGTTTCGTCTTCATTTAGCCAATCTGCACCAGCAGACCAAACAGCGGCATGTGGCCACCAGAAGTCAGCACCGTATTGTACGATGTTATCTCTGTCAAAATCAGGACTAGCGGCGTTATTCCCATTTGCATCAATAGTTAATTGTTTTGCAATTTCTATATACTCATTCCAATCCATTGGCTCATCTGGGTTGGGAATCTCAACACCAGCAGCTTCAAATAGGTCTTGGTTATAACCATAAGCGAAAGGTCCTACATCCTTAGGTAGGGCATAAATTTCCCCGTCTCGTTGATACCTTCTAATTCCACTTTCCC
The DNA here is from genome assembly GCF_030813435.1 of Evansella vedderi. GTDB lineage: Bacteria > Bacillota > Bacilli > Bacillales > Salisediminibacteriaceae > Evansella > Evansella vedderi. The sequence goes on from NZ_JAUSUG010000019.1 coordinate 117,369, forward strand.
AAATTTCATCTAAATTAAAAATACCAGTCGCTTCAATAAATTCAGTTAACTCCATGATTTGGTTGTTATCAACTAATAAATCTAAGTTTCCTGGAGCAACATAGAATACGTCTGGTTGTGTCCCAGCACCAAGCCTTGTTTGTACCTGCTGCCAAAAATCATCTGGCGGTAAAAACGTAGCGTCTATCGTAACATGAGGATAATCTTGTTCAAATTGTTCAAAGATCTGCTGGTAAATCTCTTGCTCTTGCGGCTGTGCAAAGGCAAGGTATTCTAGTGTTATATCCTCTTGCGTATCACCGTCTGTATCTCCCGCATCACCTGCGTCACCGCCATCTGCACCTCCGTTACAAGCTGTCGCAAACAATAGTAAACATACAGCTAACGAAAATAACCACTTCATTTTTACATTCTTCAACTTAAATCCCCCTTGTTTTTTATTAATTGTTTAAGGTTTTTATTAACGTTTTAAATTCATTGAAGTCTGAAAACGGTAACACCAACCTCAAAAAAACTGTTTTCGTTTACGGTTAAAAATATACTACAGAGCATGTACGTACGTCAATTTGTTTTTTAAAAATTTGTTAGTTTAAGCGGATTTTTGTCGGCCGTACAAGAGAAAATTATTAAACCAACTTGTTCGTTCATATCATTCCTTTCATTTATCAAAACAGTATTTAGTTGATCCTCCATTTCTGTTAAATTGTGATATTTATTAATATAGTTTCCAAACAAGGCCATCTCATTCGTTAAATATCAACCAATTTATTCCACATTTAATTGTACGATGTAATGTTATAAAAGGAGAAGTTACTTTATCAAATATCATTTGGGGAACACAATAGACTCGTACAACAAACAACTCCATTTGTCAGTTTTTGTCACTTTACCGAGAATCATTTTGCAACTATAAAGTATTGTACGTACACTATTTCTAGTTTTTAACCCTTTTTTTAAATATTTTGAAATAGCAGGTACTATGGTTTTATTTTGATATCAGATTCTCTAAAATAAATAAAAGATATAGCGCATAATATTATATTTTTGATAAATAATACGTATAATAGCTACTTTTCATCTTGTACGTACAAAGTAAGTTGTGGTAAATTTATTATGTACATCACTGAAGCAATGGAATTGCAATAGCAAATAATTTCAAATAAAGTGTATACTTCTCTATAGGAGTTTATATTTTTGTTATTTAATTAACATTAATGTTATTGTATTTTGCTAAGGATTTACATTATAAAATTACCTATTATTTAAAAGCTATTCATTAATGAAGGGGGAATTGAAGTGGCACAACAAAACGAGTATAAGAATCCAATTATTGAGCAACGTGCGGATCCATGGGTATATAAACATACGGATGGATACTACTACTTTACTGCATCTGTTCCAGAGTATGATCGCATTGAATTAAGACGATCTAAAACTATACAAGGATTAGAAGAAGCTGAACCAGTAGTTGTGTGGAGGAAATACGAGACGGGACCAATGAGTGCTAATATTTGGGCTCCTGAAATTCATTTTATTGATGGTAAGTGGTACATCTATTTCGCAGCGGCAAAAACAACGGAAACGAATGACGGCCTATTTGATCACCGTATGTTTGTACTGGAAACTTCTGCTGCTAATCCATTAGAAGGCGAATGGGTTGAAAAGGGACAAATTAAAACAAAATGGGAATCCTTTGCCCTAGATGCAACTACATTTGAACATAATGGAACAAGATACCTTGTTTGGCCGCAAAAGGATCCTGAAATTCCAGGGAATTCTAACTTATATATTGCGGAATTAGAGAATCCGTGGACAATAAAAGAACCGCAAGTAATGATTGCTACTCCAGAATACGATTGGGAAAAGATTGGTTTCTTAGTTAATGAAGGACCTGCAGTTATTAAGAGAAATGGAAAAATATTCATTTCTTTCTCAGCAAGCGCCACTGACTTTAACTATTGTATGGGACTGTTGACTGCTGATGAAAACAGCGATTTATTAGACCCAGCTTCATGGGTAAAAACCCCTGAACCAGTTTTTGTAACTAATGAAGAAACAGGACAATATGGACCAGGTCATAATAGCTTTACCGTTTCCGAAGATGGAACGAAAGACGTGCTGATTTATCACGCAAGAAACTACAAGGAAATTGAAGGGGATCCACTATATGATCCTAACAGACATACTCGGGCACAAACAATTACCTGGAATGAAGATGGTACACCAAACTTCGGTATTCCACTTCCTGACGATCGTCCTGTAAAAAACTAATTATTATTTTCACGAGAAAACAAAATGGTTTGATATATGTTTTCTCGTGAATTTTAACCCCTAATATTTTTTAAATTTTTTCATTACTTATTTCATAGATTGCAAGATACTTTGATTACACAACTAGTCATAGAAGATAATAATTTAGATGATTTATACATTTTATGTAACCGCTTTTATCTTAACTTTTTTACCACGAAACTAGTAATATATGAAAATGTACATTTGTCATCATAAGGAGGCGCATCATGAAGAAGACACTTAAGAAAATTACAATTATTTTATTAGCTTTGACCTTATTCTTCCCACATTTTTTATATGGTAAGAATACTTCAGTAAATCCTGTAAGTGCAGCTGAAAACAATTCATTAGTAGCACAATATTTATTTGCTGAAAATGTAAACGATTCATCGGGAAATAATCTTCATGGATCCATTGGTGGAGATATTGCTTATATTGTAGATCCTGAAATAGGCCCTGCAATTAATCTCAATGGAACTGGCTATGTTGAAATACCTGCTGATATAGTTAATCAAACGGACATGACCATATCTTCATGGGTTTATTGGGAAGGAGAACAAAACTGGTCACGTATTTTTGACTTTTTCACTCCTGATCACCCAGATGGAAGCATGTTTTTGACACCAAGTACACATTATGAGGATATTCAGATGAATATCGGAAAATATGGTGTAGGATTAAACGAAGTTATCTCTTCTGAGTCATTTCCAATTCAAGAATGGGCTCATATAGCCATTACTATTGATAATAATTTGGCTAAAATTTACCTTAATGGAGAGGTAGTTGCAATAGATGAGAACCTTGGCCTTTCACCAAATGAAATAGAAGCTACAAAGGCTTATCTTGGGAAAAGCATGCACGACCATGCTGATCCACTTCTAAACGGAAAGTTAGCTCAATTTGAAATTCACAGCCGTTCATTAAGCGCTCAAGAAATTGCCGAAAAAGCCGGCAAAACACAGAATGTTCATGATATCGTATTTCCAGAAGCACCGGCTCCTTCTAAAGATGATTTCCCACAATTAGATGAGCCAAACTTTGCTAATGAAGATAAATGGACAACTTGGAATACACATGATGCTGAAATTATCAAAGTGGATGATACGTATTATGTTTTTTCAACAGACTATGCAGTTGGACAAGCTCCATCAGCAGGAATACAGATTAGAGAATCACAAGATTTGATCAATTGGGAATTTACAGGACGTGTATTTGATAGTGTTACAGAAGAAGCATCTGAATGGACAAATGGTGCAGACATTTTCTGGGCTCCCGATGTTGTGAAAATGAACGATAAGTTTTATTTATACTACGCAGTCTCTGAGTTCGGGACAAGAAATTCTTATATTGGTCTTGCAACAAGTGATAATATTGAGGGACCATGGGTAGACCAAGGTGCTGTTGTAAAAACTCGTGCAGGGGACGGACATTCCGTCAATGCTATCGACCCAGGAATTGTTATAGATGCTGATGGCACCCCATGGATGGTATACGGTTCTTATTTCGGAGGTATTTACATCACTGAATTAGACTCCGATACAGGTAAACGTGTAAACGAAGAAGATATGGGAACATTAATCGCTTCACGTCAAGATCAAGGTATCCCACATCCTGGCCCTGCAATTGAGGGGCCTGCTATCATGTATAATGCTGATACAGGTTACTATTACTTGTTTGTCACTTATGGATGGCTTGAGGATACGTATAACGTTAGAGTAGCCAGATCAAAAAATGTTGAAGGTCCTTACCTTGATTTCAATGGCAATGATATGGTGGACCCATCAGGTTCATCAGAAACTGGAACTAAAATTATTAACTCCTATGCTTTCGAGGGAGACGCTGGATGGTTAGGTACTGGACATAATGGACTCTTGCAAGATGGAGATAACCATTTTATCATTCACAATGCTAGGGCCGGAGAAAACTTATTCTGGTCTCATCTTCATGTGAGAAAATTATTATGGACAGAGGACGGTTGGCCAGTTGTTTCACCACAACGTTATGCTGGAGAATATGTTCAAGAAGTATCAGAGGAACATGTGGTAGGTATTTTTGAACAAATCGTTCTTCCAAGAGACAATGATTCTCAGATTACCCCAAACTATATTACTCTACTTCCAGGTGGGGATATTAATTATGAAAATAGTAATAGTTATTGGGAGTTAAGTAGTGAGAATATATTGACGTTAAACTGGTATGATCCAAATAACGCTCCTGACGGTTATTGGATTGACACATTAACGGTCATCCCTTCTTGGGACTGGGAAAACTGGGAACCAACTATGGTATTTACAGGACTTAATCAATTCGGTACAGCAATTTGGGGTAAAAACGTTGGAGATATGACAGACGAGGAACGTGTTGCTTTTGCAAAAGAGCAGTTAAACCTTAATAATATTGACAGCATCACATCTAATTTATCCCTTCCAACAATGGGACAAAGGGACACAAGTATTTCTTGGGAGTCTAGTAATCCTGAATTCATAACTAACGAAGGAATCGTTACTCGACCGCCTCACGGTTCTGGAAATGTTGACCTTACGTTAACGGCAACCATTTCAAGGGGTTCAGCGAGTGATACAAAAGATTTTGAAGCTACTGTACTAGAACTGGGGTCACCAGAGATAGCCAACTATTCATTTGACAAGGATAATGGTAATCAAATCCTAGACAGTTCAGGAAATGACTTACATGGTACTATCCATGGTGGAGTATCGTGGGTTGAAGAAGGAAAAGTTGGTGGAGCTATTCAATTAAATGGAGCAGATGGCTATATCCAAGTACCAAATACAGTTTCCGATGCTGAAGACTTTACCTTTACTGCATGGGTAAATTGGAGCGGTGGTGGAATATGGCAACGCATTTTTGACTTCGGTGGTTCCGGTGGCTGGATGTTCTTAACACCTAGCACCCATAACGATGAACTATTCTTTACTATTTATCACAACAATGAAGATCAAACATTGGCAACTGATCAATTACCTGAAGATGAATGGATACATGTTGCTATTACAATTGAGGGGAACACTGGAAAACTTTATATCAATGGTGAACTGAAAGATGTCAATCAAAACATGACACATTTACCAAAACAAATAAATGCTGATTCTAATTATCTTGGTAACAGTCGTTTCGACTCAGATCCAACCTTTAATGGAATGCTTGATGAAGTAGAGATCTTGAGATATGCATTAACAGAAGAAGAAATTACAGAAAGAGTTACAGCAAATGAAGAGGATACGGAAGACCCTAATGCAGCAGATCCTAATATTCCAGATCCTGATACTTCAGAATCCAATGATCCAGCAAACGACAATAAATCAGATGAACAAACGAATGATACAAATAAGGTTGAGGATGAGAATGCTACTGCAGTAGTTGATAGTGGCGACTCTAAGGATAACAAAGACTCCACTGATTCAGTGACAGATACTAAAGAAAAGACAGATGAAAAAAGTGGATCTAACGAAACTAAGGAAGGAGAAGAGCTTCCTAACACTTATACAAACATTTATAACTTCCTTCTACTAGGTTTAATTCTTGTCCTTATAGGAACGGCTTATTTCGTAATCCGTAGACGCTTTAATCGTTCTTTAACTTAGGCTCTGTTAGTGGATAGTGTTGATTTTGTATATGCGTTGATTTTGCGAAAGGAGCGAGACTCCAGCGGGAAAAGCAACTGCCGAAGACCCCGCAGGGACGAGGAGGCTGAGGCGTTGCCCGCGGAAAGCGAGCTCCTGTAGCATAAATCAACAACAAAGACTAACAGAGCTTTAACTTAAAATTACTTGTAATAAAAATAATGAGGTTGGGACAAAAGTATTTTTACTAATAAGAAATCCGAACAAACTAGATGTAGGTGCTATCTACCCGCTTCGGAAATATACTTCGCTTTCCGCGGGCGGCTGGTGAGCCTCCTCGTGCTAACGCACTGTGGGTCTCACCTCTGCCTCTGCTCCCGCAGGAGTCTACGTATATTTCCTCCGCTAAGGTAGTGCATTGTTCGTATTTCCGATTAAACACTTTAGTTATGTCCCAGCCTCATTTATTTTTGCTTTCATAAAAGGGTGTTGTTTTTTGATATTATAAGTTTTTCCCTTTATTATTGATTCCCCAAAAGGTTCTTTATTAAGCGTCTGCTAAGTAATTTATCTTTTTTTCAATCGAATAACATTCCAGGATGCTTTTGATAAGTTTGCTTCAATTATGCCATTATCTAAGGAAGATACGCCGTTTGTGTGTGGTGTTACATTTTGTGACTCTGAAGTATTTACTGCCTTTAAGTCATCGTTTTCTAATACAATGTGTTCCACGATTTCGTAACCTTCGAAGCTGCGGACATCACATGTAAGTGGGAGAGACTCTTCTAAATGGCGGTTGACTGCAAAGATAGTTACTTCTTCCTTTTCTTCATTATATACAGCAGCCGTATCAAGATAAGGAACATCCGTAAAATCTTTACTATCATATTTCGGTGAGGATACAACCGGCTGTAATGCAACACCGCGACCAAATGCAGAAACGTGTGCATACGGGTAGAAGATCGTTTGCTTCCATGCTTTCCCGCCATTTTCCGTCATGATCGGTGCGATAACGTTGACTAACTGTGCCATACAAGCGATCTTCACTCGATCGGAATTACGTAAGAACGTCATTAACATGGAGCCAACGAGTAGAGCATCTTCGAAATTGTATACGTCCTCTAGTTGAGGTGGCGCAATGGACCAAGGCTCAATTTCTCTATCTTGTTGGTTAGAGTGGTACCAAACGTTCCACTCATCAAAACTTAAGTTAATTGTCTTTTTGCTGCGCTTTTTCGCTTTAATATAATCACAGGTAGAGATAATTGTCTTAATAAAGTGCTCCATATCCATAGACTTGGCTAAATAATTTGCTGTGTCATTATTACGATTACCATAATACTGGTGTAAAGAAATGTAGTCGATAGCATCATACGTATGCTCTAATGTCGTTGCTTCATATTGAGGGAATGTTGGCATTCCTGTATTGGAGCTTCCACAAGCAACGAGTTCAATAGAAGGATCCACTAGTCGCATTGCTTTTGCCGTTTCTAAAGCTAATCTTCCATATTCCTCTGCTGTCTTATGTCCCACTTGCCATGGACCGTCCATTTCATTTCCTAAGCACCATGTTTTAATGTTATGTGGTTTTTCATAACCATGCTTTTTACGTAGATCACTATAATATGTACCACCTGGATGATTACAGTACTCAATAAAGTTACGGGCAGCATCAATGCCTC
>NZ_JAUSUG010000020.1 GCF_030813435.1 Evansella vedderi
CACCCGTTCCCATGCCGAACACGGTAGTTAAGCTCTCCAGCGCCGATGGTAGTTGGGGGTTTCCCCCTGTGAGAGTAGGACGTTGCTGGGCTTTTTCTATGCGACATCATTGATGTCGCATATATGGGGCCTTAGCTCAGCTACGAGCTAAGCTTCCCAGAAAATACTACGAGTTGTTTCGACGCACGCATAAGTATCATTGAATAAGCTTGTAGAGGAAGAAACAGGGGCTTCGGAGGGAAGCATCGTCCGTAAGCTTCATGAAATTTCATCATTGAGTATACTTCGGGGCCTTAGCTCAGCTGGGAGAGCGCCTGCCTTGCACGCAGGAGGTCAGCGGTTCGATCCCGCTAGGCTCCACCATATATCTATTTAATATCTATAATTTAATTTTTGGCGGTGTAGCTCAGCTGGCTAGAGCGTACGGTTCATACCCGTGAGGTCGGGGGTTCGATCCCCTCCGCCGCTACCAAAGTTTTTAATGGACCCTTAGCTCAGTTGGTTAGAGCAATGAGCGAAACTTCACCGAGTATGCTACGAATTGTCCCGACGGATATAGCATCGAAGCGAAGCTAGAAGAGGAAGGGACAACAGGTTGCAACTTAATTAGAATACAGTAAAAAATGTATAAATTAAAATAATTTGGACCCTTAGCTCAGTTGGTTAGAGCAACCGGCTCATAACCGGTTGGTCGTAGGTTCGAGTCCTACAGGGTCCACCATAGAGAAATGCGGAGGAATACCCAAGTCCGGCTGAAGGGATCGGTCTTGAAAACCGACAGGGGTGTCAAAGCCCGCGGGGGTTCGAATCCCTCTTCCTCCGCCATTATATAAATATAATGATATGTAATAGACCTATTATGGAGGAGTAGCTCAGCTACGAGCATAACTTCGTCGAATAAACTACGAGTTGTTTCGACGCATTGACATCGAAGCTAAGCTAGAAGAGGAAGAAACAGGGACTTCTTCGAATAATCTTCACCAACACATCGGAGGATTAGCTCAGCTGGGAGAGCACCTGCCTTACAAGCAGGGGGTCGGCGGTTCGAGCCCGTCATCCTCCACCATCAGTTAAATATCGTCGCGGGGTGGAGCAGTCTGGTAGCTCGTCGGGCTCATAACCCGAAGGTCGGTGGTTCAAATCCGCCCCCCGCAACCAAACCGTAAACATCCTCGAGTAATCTTCAGTGTAGGTTTTGCGACGAGGAGCTACTGCACCGCAGGAGCAAATTCAAAGTAAGAATCAGAAAACATTCTTTATAATGGCTCGGTAGCTCAGTCGGTAGAGCAATGGACTGAAAATCCATGTGTCGGCGGTTCGATTCCGTCCCGAGCCACCATTGATTTAGCGAGTGGAGGGGTAGCGAAGTGGCTAAACGCGGCGGACTGTAAATCCGCTCCCTCAGGGTTCGGCGGTTCGAATCCGTCCCCCTCCACCATTTCTAACTAATATGGCGGTTGTGGCGAAGTGGTTAACGCACCGGATTGTGGTTCCGGCATTCGTGGGTTCGATTCCCATCAGCCGCCCCATAAAAAATTGGGCTATAGCCAAGCGGTAAGGCAACGGATTTTGATTCCGTCATGCGTAGGTTCGAATCCTACTAGCCCAGCCATTATGCGGGAGTAGTTCAGTGGTAGAACACCACCTTGCCAAGGTGGGGGTCGCGAGTTCGAATCTCGTCTTCCGCTCCAGAAAAGAAAAGACTTGGCGGCATAGCCAAGTGGTAAGGCAAGGGTCTGCAAAACCCTCATTCCCCGGTTCAAATCCGGGTGCCGCCTCCAATAGAATATTTATTAAAGTCCTTTATACCCTTGCCGGGGTGGTGGAATTGGCAGACACACAGGACTTAAAATCCTGCGGTAGGTGACTACCGTGCCGGTTCAAGTCCGGCCCTCGGCACCAAAACAACATCCTGAAAATACTTCTTCGCAGTTTTGTGACGAATAATCACAGGAGCACTATTGCGACGAGTAATCGCAGGAGCACTATTGCGACGAGTAATCGCAGGAGCACTAATAAATAATTGCGCCCGTAGCTCAATTGGATAGAGCGTTTGACTACGGATCAAGAGGTTAGGGGTTCGACTCCTCTCGGGCGCGCCATATAACGGGAAGTGGCTCAGCTTGGTAGAGCACCTGGTTTGGGACCAGGGGGTCGCAGGTTCAAATCCTGTCTTCCCGACCATCTTTTAAAGTAATATGCGGGTGTAGTTTAGTGGTAAAACCTCAGCCACGAGCGTTACATCTTGAGTTGGCTTCGAGTTGTCTCGACGGATACACTACGAAGGAAAGCTAGTAGAGGAAGAGACATGTAAGGTTCAAAGTTGAAATTTAAAACAAAGTTTGAATTATAATCGTATGCGGGTGTAGTTTAGTGGTAAAACCTCAGCCTTCCAAGCTGATGTCGTGAGTTCGATTCTCATCACCCGCTCCATCCATTCAATAGAATGGACAAGCCATTTATGAAAGAATCATAGATGGGCCTGTAGCTCAGCTGGTTAGAGCGCACGCCTGATAAGCGTGAGGTCGGTGGTTCGAGTCCACTCAGGCCCACCAGTAATATTCCACAGTAGCTCAGTTGGTAGAGCAATCGGCTGTTAACCGATCGGTCGCAGGTTCGAGTCCTGCCTGTGGAGCCATAAATGGCCCGTTGGTCAAGTGGTTAAGACACCGCCCTTTCACGGCGGTAACACGGGTTCGAATCCCGTACGGGTCACCAACAACGGAGGATTAGCTCAGCTGGGAGAGCACCTGCCTTACAAGCAGGGGGTCGGCGGTTCGAGCCCGTCATCCTCCACCATATGCTGGCCTAGCTCAATTGGTAGAGCAACTGACTTGTAATCAGTAGGTTGGGGGTTCAAGTCCTCTGGCCAGCACCAAAGCTACATCACTGAGATTCTTCTTTGCAGCTTTGCGACGAGTAAACGAAGTGACGCAGGAGCATAACTACATGAATAATCATCGTAGAATTAACTACGAGCCATTAGCTCAGTTGGTAGAGCATCTGACTTTTAATCAGAGGGTCGAAGGTTCGAGTCCTTCATGGCTCACCATTATATGCGGGTGTGGCGGAATTGGCAGACGCGCTAGACTTAGGATCTAGTGTCTTATGACGTGGGGGTTCGACTCCCTTCACCCGCACCAATTCTTTGAAATAAAAACACCAAGAAACTGCATCAATGAATCAGCCTCGTGCGCCCTTAGCTCAGTAGGATAGAGCAACAGTTTCCTAAACTGTAGGTCGGAGGTTCGAATCCTCTAGGGTGCGCCAGTTTTTTAGAATGTAAAGGTTTGGAAAAATACATATTTTACATCTAAGATCAATATAAATATTGGTCTTTTTTTGTTATATATAAACAAAGTAAGGAAGTTGCGTAGAATTTGACTTAGGGCATAAAAAAAGTTATAATTTATTTAATAAAGGGGTGATAGTTTTGAAAAATCATCATGCTGATTCGCTTCAGTTGCTAGACTCTTTCGAAAGTTATCTCCGTAACAAAGGAAGATCGGAGAATACAATTAAAACCTACTATGGTGTTCTCCAATCATTTTTTTCTTGGATAGAAAAGGAAGGAAAAGCTTTAGATTCTCTTAGTAATCAAGAGGTGGAGAGTTATATTCATTACCTAGAGAATGAAAACAAGAGTACTTCTACCATAAAGAAAGTTATAAATACTATAAATACATTTGCTAAATTCCTGGGTATGCCTGAATTAATGAATGGTATTCAGGTCAAAGAAGAGAAGACTACTTCTTTTCAACCGGATTATTTAGTTGATGATGAGGTAAATGACTTTTTGAAAAAAATAGAGGATAGTGGTAACAAACGTAATATCGCTATTGCTTATACTATATTGAATACAGGGATACGTGTTTCAGAACTTTGTTCCCTAAATAAAAATAATGTGGTGTTAAACAGTAATCATCAAACGGGGCAGTTGGTGGTGGGGGATAGAACGATTCCCGTACCAATGTCCTTAGCGGTTCATTTGAAAAATTATTTAAAGGTTAGGTCTGATAAGGAGGATGCTCTATTTGTCTCTAATTATCAAAAGCGTATTTCCCCACGTACTGTCCAGCATATGTTACAGCAGTATGGAGTTCACCCACATAAATTGAGGCATACTTTTTGTTATCAATTAATTAAAAAAGGGTTAGACCCCTCCGTAGTTGCACAGCTGGCAGGTTATTCAGATATTAATATGATAAAACAATTTATTAAGTTTGAAGCAGTTAAGAATCAGGAAGGTCAACAGGGAGAGTATGCGTAGGAAAAAAGGAAAGGTGCGATTGCACCTTTCCTTTTTTGACTTTTAAAATAGTACCAAAGCACTTATTGTTGCGACTATTAGACCTGCAATTACTGGTAGAAAGCTTTTTCGAACTAGTTCTAATACAGAAATTTTGGCAAACCCGGCAATAGCAATAATTGGTGACCATGCAACAAGTGTACCGCCACCAACCCATATGGCTCCAATCTGTCCAATAGAAGCAAGTGTAGCTGGATCCACCCCTACGGAGGAAGCTAAGGCTTCTGATAACGAGCCAATTAAAGGAAGGGCCGAAAACCCTGAACCATCAAGCCCGGAAATCATCCCTAATATTAAGATACCGAAGGCTGTGATTAAAGCGTTATCTGGAATAGCTCCTTGACTAGCTTCTACTAGATCAAATAAGAAGGCTGGGGCGTACTCTGGATCTGTTCCAAAGACTTGGGCTGACAATTCTCCACTTCCAACAAAGAAAAAGCCTGCAACAGGAATAACTAATCCCATCACTTTAAAGGCGAAAACGAAACCATTAACAATATGGTCACTAACTTCCTGCAACGTTTTTCGATAATTCTGGAAGACCGAAATGGTGAGTATGAGGATAATGGCCGTTCCTCCAACTAACGAAGCCCCTGCCCCATCCTCAATCGCAGGAATGAAATTGGAAAAAGTCGCAACTACCACATAAGTGACGATAACTAAAAAGACGGAAGGTACAAGAAAAGCGAAAAGCTGACTAAATCTTCCTTTCTTTACTTCAAGGTCATCGGCATTTATTTTTAAGTCTTTTCCACCACTGTTTTCCCAATCTACTAAGTTTTTCTGAGCAGGTACCTTAATGGACTTTCTAACCATAAAATAGGCGATGGTTAAGGAGACCATACCTGCAATAAGGGATAATATTAATGTTTGTTCTCCAATAACACTGGCTTCTAATCCACTACTAGAAGCTGTTAAACCTGGTGCTACTCCCAATATAAAATCGGATGAAAGTGCCATACCGTGTCCGGCAAGGGAAATAGCAATTGCTGATCCAATTGGTGGCAGACCAGCTTTAATAGCTACTGGAATTAAGAGTGCACCTATAAGTGGAACAGCAGGTGCTGGCCAAAAGAATAGAGATAAGAAGTAGGTGATAAACACTAGGATCCAAAAGGATAAATGGCCATTCTTCATAACCTTTTGGAATGGTAATACCATTTGTTCATCAGCACCTATAGACTTAATAGACCGGAGGAGGGCAGTCATTATGGCGATGATTAAAAAGATGTCAAACAGCTCGGTGGCTGCAGTTAAACTTGCATTAAATATAGCATGGACCCCACCCAGGAATGACCCTGTATAGGCCAATGCTACAAAAAAACTCATAACTAACGCTGGAACTACCACATTCTGTCTAAGTAACATAGTCAAAATAATGAGGGAAATTCCAACTAAATATAACCAGTGGGCTAACGTAAGTTCCATTATTCTAACTCCTTTTGCAAGAAATGTAGAAATCAATAAGCATCGTATGCGAATGGCTAGGCCAACGTGTAAATGAACTAGTACGATTGATGATGGAAGTTTTTTTAAATAAAATAAGGCTGTTTTTGTAAGCTTTGTTGCTTATTTTAAAGCTTGGAGAAGCGGAAAGCGTCCGTCTGTAGCGTATCCAAGCAATAGTTTAGTCTTCTAATAAACAATTTTTAAAAAGACAAGTAAAAAACGAACCAATCAACAAAATGATTGGTTCGTTATTATTTAAATTACTTTTTGCAGATAACGATCTGCTGCAGAAATATTCAATTCATGAATGGTGATCTCCGGTCTGCTGCCGACTCTTATATTAATTCCCGTTTGACCTAGTCCTTCGTTAATATAGAACACTTTACCTTCGTAACGGATAAGACCTTTAATTAAATTTAGTTTGACAAGCTTACCAAATTTCTTTAAATGGTAAGGTTTAGGATAGCAGATTTGCCCTCCGTGAAAATGACCGGATAACAAGTAATCAAAATCATAATCTTTCATTTGAAGAACGATATTTGGGTCGTGTGTGAGTACTAAACGAAAATGTTGATTATTGACCCCTTCATACGCTTTTTTAATATCATGTTTCTTCGAATGGTGATCATCGATACCAATTAGTTGAAGAGAGTAACCATGAATATCCACTAATGTGTTTTCATTCATCATTGTTGTAACACCATACTTCTCTAAAGTTTCCTTCAATCTTTCGAAAGGTTCTTTACGAAGTTTATAATCATGATTCCCAAATACGGCATATGTTCCATGGGTAGGATTTAGTTGTTGCAATACTTTTAAATATGGAATTAATTTACCAATTGTTTTGGGACGGTCAAGGAAATCTCCCGTTAAAGCTATTAGGTCAATTTTTTCATTCCTTAAAGTGTTATAAAGGTCGGCAGGAGTTATGGAAATATGCTCTAAGTGCAAATCGGATAATTGTAAGACACGAAGTGGGGGAGTTTGTGAATTGTCTGTAGCCTCTATTGGTAATGGTGTGATGGTATTTATGCTAATCTGACGAGTATTTCGGTTTGCTATATATATAAAGTAGTAAATAAATACTGCTATAATAAGCAAGAAATAAAGTATCATTATATTCGCCTCCTTTATGGCACTTATTTAGTATAAAGCCTATAGTAGTGGTGTGTAAAATGTAAATTATGGTGCTAATACTAAGGGGGACAAGATTTAAAAATCAGGGGCTAGCTAGGAGAGGTAGAGGATGTGGGAATTACTTATCGTAATGCTGGAGCGATTGGGTATTATCGTTGCCGTTGCGTTTATCATGACACGGTTTAAATTCATTCGCCATTTGATTGATAAGCGTGAAATTACTCGAGCACATAAGCTAAGTGTGATTATCATGTTTGGTTTATTTGGGATCCTCGGTACTTATACAGGGTTAACTGTAAATACGGAGCATGCTACGTATAGCAGGTGGGTTCTTGAATTGGGAGAAGGAGAGGCAATTGCTAATTCACGTGTGATAGGCATTGTCGTTGCAGGTCTTTTAGGAGGTTGGACCGTTGGACTTGGTGCAGGACTCATTGCAGGGGTTCACCGTTATTTACTAGGTGGTTTCACTGGTTTTTCTTGTGGACTTGCTGCAATAATTGCTGGATTGATAGCAGGCTATTTTTATAAAAGGAATCAAAATAATCGAATCATATCCTGGAAAACGGCTTTAGCAGTGGGAATGATTGCAGAGGCAGTGCAAATGATTATTATCCTTTTGATTGCCCGACCATTTGATCAGGCATTAACTCTTGTTCAAAACATTGGAGTACCAATGGTTATTGCAAATGGAATTGGTACAGCCATTTTTATTTTAATTATTAGAAATATTTTTTATGAAGAAGAGAAAATGGGTTCCATTCAAGCACAAAAGGCATTAAAGCTAGCAGATTTAACATTAAAATATTTGCGCAAAGGCTTAACGGAACAATCCGCTAAAGCAACTTGTGATATTTTGTTAAAAGAGACAAGGGTGGATGCTGTATCCTTAACGAATAGAGAAAGGATATTAGCTTTCAGTGGAATTGGTATGGGACATCATTTTGTGGACGAAGAAATTAAAACAGAGGCCACTAGAAGGGTACTGAAGCAAGGTGAACTTGTCATTGCAGAAGAAGGGGAAATTTTCTGTGGAACAAAAGAATGCCCTTTAAGTGCTGCAATTATTGCTCCGTTAAAAATCAAGGACGAGACCATCGGTACATTAAAGTTTTACTTTCAATCTGAAGAAGATATGACACAAACGACCATTGAGCTTAGTAAGGGGTTATCTACAATACTAAGTCATCAACTGGAGTTGTCAGAAGTAGACAAACATTTAGAATTGGCAAAGCAAGCAGAAATTAAAGCATTGCAGGCACAAGTTAGTCCGCACTTTTTATTTAATGCATTAAATACAATCGTAGCTTTAATTCGTACGGATCCCATGAAAGCTAGAAAATTACTTATTTCCCTTTCCCATTATTTTAGACAAAATTTAGCGGGGACAAATACAACGGAAACATCGCTTGAGGAAGAACTGAAGCATGTTCAGGCCTACTTACAAATTGAACAGGCACGTTTTTCAGATAAATTATCTGTAGAATATCTGGTAGAGGAAGAGGCTCTGCAGGCGAAGATTCCCCCTATGACATTACAGCCTATTGTTGAAAATGCCGTCAAGCATGGTATGAAACAATTACAAACAGACAGTGTTATCTCTATTAAAATTGAACGGGAAGGGGAGTCTGTTCACATTTCCATATCCGATAATGGTAAGGGAATGTCTAAAGAACGCCTGAAAGAACTTGGTAAAGAAAAAGTGAAGTCTGAGACTGGAACAGGGATTGGTTTATCCAATGTAATCCGTCGTCTACAAATGATGTATGGTGAGGATAGACAAATTAAAATAGAAAGTAAAGAAGGGGAAGGGACTACCATTTCCTTTTCCATCCCCTTGTAATAGAGGTGCAAACATAATGGAAACAAAAATTAGGACAGTGATAGTAGACGACGAACCACATGGTCGGGATGAGCTTAAGTTTTTACTTTCCGAATATAGAGAAATGGAGATAGTTGGTGAAGCAGAGTCAGGTGAAAAAGGGCTTGAGGTTATTATAAAAAAGGAACCAGATGTGGTATTCCTTGATATTGAAATGCCACAAATGTCTGGTATGGAGCTGGCTCAGTCTTTAAAAAATATGAAGAAGGTGCCCCTTATCATTTTTGCTACTGCTTACCCAGATTATGCTACTAAAGCCTTTCGGGTCCAAGCTTTAGATTATATTTTAAAGCCCTTTGACGAGGACCAATTAAAAGAAACAGTGGAGGTAGTAAAGGCAAGGTTAAATATTCAGGGAGCAGCTGGAAGGAGCGTAAGGAGAGGATCCAAGCTTGCTGTAGAGGATGATGGAAGAATCATCTATCTATCACCTAATGAAATAACCTATTTATTTCGTGAAGAGAGGGAAACCATTATCTGTACGAAAGACCGTCAATATAGGGCAAAGTTACCTATAAAGGATTTGGAAGTAAAATTAAATGGATATCCCTTTTTCAGGACACATAAAAGCTACTTAGTCAATCTTGAAAAGGTAGAGGAGCTTATTCCTTGGTTTAATGGTGCTTATCAAGTGAAGGTGGAAGGAAAAAAGGAAGAAATACCTGTGAGCAGAAACTATGTTAAAGAGCTTCGAGAACGTATGGAGTTATAAATCTTCATCTCATCCCCCTAAAATGTAGAGGAAAAAGCACAACATCTTAAACGAAAATACTGACATGTTAGGGGGATCTAACTACATGTTGTCACAGAATGGACACAATTAAGTACTTTAAATGTTAAAATGAAAGCGTGTTCAAAAAGTACTTTATGTAGAAAGAGGTGCACTTACTATGATTACATTTTTACTATCTATCGCACTATTAATTGTAGCATATTTCACTTATGGAAAACTTATTGAAAAGATTTTTGGAGTTAAAGAGGCTAGGCCTACACCGGCATATAGTATGAAGGACGGTGTAGACTATATTCCAATGGGAACAAATAGAAACTCTTTAATCCAGTTATTAAATATAGCAGGGGTTGGACCCATTTTCGGTCCGATCATGGGGGCACTTTATGGTCCTGTAGCATTTATATGGATTGTAGTAGGATGTATTTTTGCTGGAGCAGTTCATGATTATTTAACAGGTATGATTTCTATCCGCAATAAAGGGGCACACTTGCCTCAATTAGCTGGTAAGTTTTTAGGTAAAACGATGAAGCATATGGTAAATGCCATTGCCGTTCTTCTTTTACTCCTAGTTGGAACCGTTTTCGTAACGGCACCTGCTGGATTACTATTTAACTTAATGAATGGCTGGGTGGCATTAGGGGTTATTACAGGAGCAATTTTCGTTTACTATATCTTTGCAACATTACTTCCTGTTGACAAAATTATTGGAAGAGTTTACCCAATTTTAGGGGCACTATTAGTAATTAGTGCAATTGGTGTTGGTGTAATGCTGGTTGGTACAGGAGCTCCGATTCCTGAATTAACATTACAAAACATGCACCCTGCTGGAGCAGCAATTTTCCCATTATTGATGATTACCATTGCATGTGGTGCCATTTCCGGGTTTCATGCAACGCAATCACCAATTATCTCTAGAACCATGCAAAATGAGAGAAATGGTCGTAAAGTGTTTTACGGTATGATGATTGTAGAAGGTATTATCGCTATGATTTGGGCAGCAGCAGCTATGAGTCTTTTCTATGGAACAGATTTAAGCGAATTAATCGCAACTGGTGGTGCTGGTCTTGTTGTAAGTGAAGTTGCCTTTACTTTACTAGGTGCAATCGGTGGAACATTAGCGGTACTTGGGGTAATCGTTCTTCCAATTACTTCTGGTGACACTGCATTCCGATCCGCTCGAATGATCATTGCTGATTATATAAAATTACCACAATTGAAAGTAGCTAGTCGTTTATGGATTGCATTACCATTATTCGCGATTTCCTTTGTGTTAACAAATATGGACTTTACACTTCTTTGGAGATATTTCGGAGTGACAAATGCAGCTATTAGTGCCATTGCTTTATTCGTGGGAGCCATGTACTTGGCAATACAATATAAGTTTCACTGGGTGGCCTCTATTCCAGCGACATTTATGACAATGGTTTCCCTAACATTTATTCTTAATGCGCCGATTGGATTTGGTTTACCAATGATAACGTCTTACATTGGTGCAGCAGTTGGGACGATCATTATCCTTGTATTGTTTGCATATAAGGTAAAACTAAATCGTGCAGAAACTAATTTTAAAATTGATGAGGATGTTTCTAAAGCAGCGTAATAATTATTACGAGAATAACTATGGCTTGGTTCCGCTACTGGCGGACGCTCTCCGCTTCTCCAAGCTTTAAAAAAAGCATTAAAGTTAACGAAAACAGCCTAATAAAAAAAGGAGCCTGTGCCCAGATTGGGTGCAGGTTTTTTTGGAATAGTTACAAAAAATACCGCTTTCCTAAATAAGATAAAGTAGCCAACCTGTGTTACAATGAATATATTATAAATAATTCATTAATTATAGATGGATATGGCCGATATTTTCTACATTTATTTTTACATTTTCATGAACATTTTTTGAAAAAAAACTACTTATATTGGCATGTTCTCATATATAATTAAATCTATAACACTGAATTTGTAGTTCCAAGGGGTGATTAAACTGAGTAGTTATTATATTATCCTGCTTGCTTATATAATTGGGTCTATACCATTTGCATTGATTGTTGGTAAATTAAAGTACGGTGCAGACGTCCGGAACTTTGGTAGTGGTAATCTTGGTGCTTCCAACAGTGCCCTTGTTTTAGGAAAAAAAGCCGGTGCTCTCGTGTTATTTGGGGATGTGAGTAAAGGGGCATTAGCCATGTCACTTCCCATCATTTTTCAAGCGGAAGTAAATCCAGCTCTTTTAGGAATGGCAGTTGTATTAGGGCATTGTTTCCCAATCTTTGCTGGTTTTCGAGGTGGTAAAGCGGTTGCTCCAACGGCAGGAGCTCTTATTTTTTACAGTCCTTTACTGTTTCTGGTTGGATATTTGACATTCTTTTTCGTAATCTTATTAACAAAATACGTATTTATGGGATCTCTTTCCATTGGAGTGGTCCTAACGGCATATACAGCCTACACAGGTGAAATGGCCGTGGCGTTATTATTTGCAGCATTTTCATTATTTATGGTTTATTTACATCGAAAAAATATTATAAACTATTTTGCGAACAAAGAAGTGAAAATAACAGATAAAAGAATTAAAGATTACCAGGAAAAGATAAAAGAAGAGCTTTCAAGAGATATTGTAAAACAAGATTCAGGTGCTTAAAATAAACTTTTTACAGAGGGTGATTTCAAAGGATATGTTTTTTTCTTTGGAGTCACCCTCTTGTATTAATATATAATTTAACTTGAGGGGGAGATAATATGGGACAAGATCGAATTGCCGTACTATTGTATGGAACTCATCATTGGCGAAAGGGAATTTTGATAAAAGCCTTAGGTATGCTAGATACTAGGTTTTCTTATTTTAAAGATGTGCCAATAGATTGGATATCTAAGCTAAGTAATGAGGAAATACCAGTAATACATATTGAAAACCTAAGTGAAATAAACGAAATAGGAGAGAAATTACCTTATAAAGTAATAAGGGTTTTTATATGGGAGCCAATAGAGGTATTGGAAAAGAGATTGGATAAGCTTTATCCAGATGACCCAGAAGTAGTAAAGCATCATATGGAAAAGGCAAAAGAGGAATTACTACATTTAAGTCAAGAAAATATAAGCAATCTTTTTGATCAAGTAGTACAAGATGATAAGTCACCAGTGGATACTGGACTGGAATTAATTTACAACCTAGAGGAGCGTTCAGGCTTTCAAGACGACTTAATAACATTTAACGCTTATATCCACAGGTTATAGAATCAGTTTTATAGTTATGTTAAGACATGGAAATGACCTTGCCTTTTATACAACTAGAAACGGACTAGTGTGTAATTATTCTTCAAAATACGAATAGTCAAGGGAGAGGGTGAAATGAAAGGAAAAGGGCTTTCTATTATACTCTTTTTTATTATCGTGTTAGGTTGTACCCCCGATGATCAAGATACTGTGAAAAATATTATTGAAGGGAAAAATATAGGAGCTAGCTATTCTATGAATCTCTTAACCATCTTTGTAGAAGATAATGTAGCTGGTGACAACTTAATTAGAGTTAATCCAATCCGTTTTGACGCGTCTGAATACGAAGTAGAAGCTTATAAAATAATTGTCACAAAGGAAACAAAGATTATTCTGGATGAAACTGGGGAGGAAATTTCATTTACTGATTCCAATTTAGCTTCTAAGCGTGTAAATTCCGTAGAAGTTAAGGTAGAGGAGGATTTTACAAGGGAGGTTTCTCATAATCGGCATAACTACATTACGTTTGATAGGGGATTCCTCCCAATCTATCGAGCGAAAGAAATACGTATTTTACCAAACCCTGTCGAAAATTTTCTGTATTTTATGACAACTTTTATTCCTTACCCACATGAAGATGGGTACGCTGTTTTTCTTGCTGGTGATCCTAATAGTGAGGAAGTGCAATTCTTTGATTTTTATCAAGCAAATCAAGCCTTAAATACTTTCCAAACATCCTCCAGAAGGATTAGTTTAATTAATAGTAATCAATATATGATACACAGCAATGATCTTGGCAGAGGGGCTACATTACAATATTTAATTGATGAGTTTGAGCTTCCGGAGGAATATTCTGCACAGCATTTATATTTTGTATTTAACCATGGTGGTTTAGTAACTCATACGACGGATTGGGAGGAAGTGCTTCAGTACTTTCAAGCTAAGTACATATATAATTAATATTAATAGCGATTTTTATCCCCCTTTTCCGTCCTTACTCCCTGAATCTGTTATAATTAATCGGGAGTAGTAAAGGGGGATATTATATGACAACTAGATTTTCCCTACAAGAAGTTATCCTAATTTTTACCGTAACCATAGCTTGTCTAATGGTTGCTATTTCTTTTGATTGGCCTCTTTTTCTTGCAATGATTCCAGGACTTCTTTTACTTTCCTACACAGGAATGAAACATGGATATAAAGGAAGGGACTTTCTCCAATCTTCAATGGAGGGATTAAGGAGAAACAGGAACGTTGCATGGTTATTATTTTACATTGGAATACTGCTGCCAACCTGGCATTTCTCCAATACGATAAATGATGTAAATGCCCTTTTCCTTTCTTTCATATCTCCCGCGTTCTTTTTTACAATAGCGTTTCTAATTGCTGTGATGATGTCTATGATTGTTGGTTCTGCTATTGCTACATTAAGTATCGTTGGAGTTCCAATGATGGCAGCAGGGGAACAGCTGGGGTTACCAGTTGCAGTGGTTGCAGGTGCTCTAGTATCAGGTGGATTTGTTGGAGATCGTTCCTCACCTATTTCCAGCTCCTTTCAGCTTTTACGAATGTCCACGGAAATAGACACCCGCACTCATTTTCGAACGATAGCTCCAACGATGATAGCTGGGATTATTATTACATCTACGCTATTTCTTGTTTTAGACTTTATCATTCCAAAAAGTAATTCCGCCCCTATTACTACGTTCCCTTCTCAAGATTTACAGTTTGGATCTATATTAATATCCTTGTTGCCACCACTAGTGCTTCTATTAATGATCCTTTTAGGGCAAGAAATGAAGTTATCCTTTACGCTGGGCATCGGAACAGGGGTTATTATTCTATTGGTACGTGGGATTGGAATAAGTGAATGGTTGGAAGGTCTTATTTATGGAGTTGCCTCCTTAAATGGTGTTCTAGATATGCTTCCATTTGTATTTTTTATCTTAATTGTTGGGGCCTATTGCCAGATCATGGAGGATACAAGAATGGCTCAACCTTACATAGAAAAGATTTTCACAAACAGGAATTCTTTAAAGAAAAATACAGCAAAATCCATAGGTGTAGCAGCGGGAATATCTTTGATTTCACCAAATCAATCGTTCCCAATCATTTTAACTGCCAGAACCCTTCTTCCTTTTTGGAATTTACACTTTTCGAAACAGCATTTGTCCCGGATCCTAGCAGATTCTACTGTAATGTTTGCTGGGCTAGTTCCATGGAGCTTATTGGCCATCCTTTGCAGTACAATTCTAGGGGTACCAGTACTTAGCTATGGGCCATTTGCCATTTTTCTTCTTGCTATGCCACTCATTACGTGGATTTATTCCACTGTTGTGACGGAGCGGGAGCCAATGAAAAAAGCAGGATAAATCAACGAGGAGAGATATTTATGGAAATAAAACATATTTTGATTGTCAGTCCCATGCACAAGGAGATAGAGGCCTTATTAAAAACAAAGAATGTACCGATGGATAAGGAATTTCGTTTCCACACGGAGGAAACAGTGACAGAACAAGACTATGATTGGGCTGATACCTTTGTTTCTTTCAAACGTCCAGCAAATTTTAGGTTCGGAAATATTAAGTGGGTTCACTCCTTTGGTGCTGGAGTAGATAAAATAATGAAGAATATTCAGTGGAAAGAAGATGTATTGTTAACAAGGACGATCTGTTCCTTCGGGGAAAAAATAAGTGAATACGCCTTAAGTCATTTATTAAGGGATCTTCAGAATCATGATAAATATACGGATATGCAAGAAAATAAAATATGGAAAGAAGTAGCTCCAATACCAATGAAGGAAAAAAAGGTCGTTGTTTTTGGTACAGGTGTGATTGGTCAAGAGGTTGCCAGAAGCCTTTCCTTTTTTGGTGTAAACGTGTATGGAGTATCCTTAAGTGGTAAACAAAAGGAGTATTTTAAAGAAGTTTATTCGTCTGAAGGGGAGGGTTATTATCAAGCGATATCCGCTGCTGACTATGTAATAAATACCATGCCTTTAACGAAAATAACGGAAGGTATCTTTAATCGAGCTTTCTTTAACGCTTTAGAAAATGCTTTTTTTATTAATGTAGGCCGTGGGGAATCGGTTGATAATGGGGCCCTTCTTGAAGCCTTGGACAAAGGGCGTGTAAGAAAGGCTGTTTTAGATGTATTTCCTGAGGAACCATTACCAAAAGAGGATGTCTTTTGGACTCACCCTAAAGTGATGGTGACACCACATATCTCTGCTCTCACAACAGCAGAAGATGGATTAGATTGCTTCTTAGATACATTAACAAATATAGAAAATGATAATGAAATTCCAAATTTAGTTGATTTAAAGAAGGGATTTTAATTTTACTAAAAGGGGAACGCTGCTTAAGCAGCGTTCCCCTTAGTGTTGTAATTATAGGATAAATAGCACTAACTACTTTTTAGATTCTAAAAATAAAGTTACAAACCATTAATCTTTTGTTTTTTATCAATAGGACTTATTTTGGGAGCATATATTTTAAAAAATATTTTAAACCTTTTTCAAAGAAGAGGTGATTATGTTGAATACCAAACCACTCTTTGACGTTATTGTTGTCGGTGCTGGTCCTGCAGGTAGTACTTTGTCAGCCCAATTAGGTAAAAAAGGTTTTAAAGTTCTTCTTTTAGATAAAGCAGAGTTCCCTAGGTATAAAGTTTGTGGAGGGGGGATAACGTTACGAGCAGCAAGTATGCTTCGTTTAGATGTAAAGTCTGTCATCCGTGATAAAATCACACAAATAGAATTTAAACATGATGGTAAGGACTCGCATTGTCATAAAAGTGATTTTCCATTTATTTATACAGTTATGAGAGACGAATTTGATAATTTACTTGTTAACGAGGCAATTAAAGCAGGAGTTCAATTCCTTCCGTCTACTCTTGTTCGTAAAGTGGAGCTTTTTAATGAAAAAGTATGCGTGTCCACTAATAAGGAAAGTTATTATGGTAAATTTGTTGTGGGTTCCGATGGTGTTAATAGCGTGGTTGCTAAACAACTAAATTTAATGAATGAACGTGAGGCTTTTCTGGCACTAGAATATGAGTTATTGACGAAACCGGAAGCTCTACAAAAGCATAAAGGAAAAATTTCTATTGATTATGGAATTGTTCCAGATGGTTATTCATGGATTTTTCCAAAAAATGAACATTTATCTGTTGGTATTATTGGAAATTCCAAGGATGGAAAGCTTTTGCAAAGAAAATTATCCGAATATATGGAAAGAGAACAACTTTCAGGATCGTTTTTAAGTCAAAAAGGTTTTTTCGTTTCAAAGGGAGGGAATAGTTTACAAATTACAAAAGGACGAGGGGCTTTGGTTGGTGATGCGGCAGGATTGGTTGACCCTCTTGCTGGAGAGGGGATTTATTATGCAATATGGAGCGCAAAAATCTTAGGTGAAGTCTTACAAATCAACTTGAAACATAATGAAAAAAATCTATTATTTTATCAAGAAAGAGTGGAACAAGAAATTAATGTTGAATTAAAATTACTACAAAGAATTTCTAAGCTTTTTTATTCCAATTCGTACTTCCTTCATAGACAGTTTGTAAAACGACCTGTATTCTTTAAACAATTTGTTCGTGTAACAGCTAATGAAATATCTTACTTGGATTATTATAAAAAATACCGGAAAAGAATTTGGTATTGGGAGACTATATCTCGGTTTATCTCACGGTTGAATCGATAAATGTTACTTTCTTTTTTCTTAGGCGGAACAACTAACTAATTGTGTTAGCTGTTCCGTCTATTTTTTTGGGATTTATGTACTTATTGTAATTTACAAAATCATAATTATTTATCTTGTGTAAATAATAACTTTATTAAAAAGATGTTAGGGGATGAGTGTTTTGGAGGTAAGTAAAATTGATTTTACAGCTGCGGAAATGGGCTACTTGTGGCATATATACCGTGCACAAGGGATGAATTACTGTATATTAACATATTTTGATTCTATTTGTGAGGATAATGAAATAAAGGAATTAATTAGAAGTAATATGGAGGTAAGCGAAAAGTATTTGAGGGAGATAGAGACCATTTTTAGCAAGAATGACTTCCCAATTCCTATTGGTTTTACTGTTGAATCAGATGTGAACTTTACGGGAGAACGTTTATATACTGATCCATTAATATTATTTTATCAGTGGTTTGTTGCAAAGGGGAACCTAAACTTTGGTTCTATTGCCATAAATACGATAGCTAGAGATGATGTGTTTTACTTTTTTGATGGCTATATATCCGATTCACTGAAGTTTCTTAATCATTCTCGAAGGTTATTACTTGAAAAAGGATTATGGATAAGAGCACCATATATTCCACAACCAACTAAAGTTGAATTTGTGAAAAAAGAAAGCTTTTTAAATGGCTGGTTTGGGGATACAAGACCATTGATAGGTGTTGAGATAGCTAGTCTCTTTTATAATATAATTACTAATACCCTTGGAGAAAGTTTTTTGACTAGTTTTATTCAAGTTACCGATAGGACAGATGTTAAAAATTATTTTATCAGGGGTAAGGAAATAGCAATGAAACATATGGAAATATTATCTAAGACCCTTAAGGAAGAGGAACTCCCAGCACCTTCCACATGGAATTCTGGAATTACAGCTTCCACAGCTGCTCCCTTTTCTGAAAAACTGATGTTAAGCTTAGTTACCTTTTTAAACTCGCAAGGTTTGAGTAATTATGGAATAGCAGCTTCCACGTCTGCAAGGACTGATATAGGAATCAACTTTAACCGTTTGGCAGCAGAGGTCGCCAAGTTTGCAGAAGATGGAACCTCTTTGTTGATAGAGAATGGATGGATGGAAGCCCCACCACATGCTCCGAAACGTAGAAAATAACTATATATAGCTAGGTTAAACCGTATTATATTTAACTCTTAGTAGGAGAAATATATACGGTTTTTTCCAGTGATGTTCTGAAGTGTGTTCATCCTGTGTTCATATTCTCATGTTAATTTTGTTGTAGATCCCTATGTAATTAAAATTTACACCATGGAGCATGAAAATATTAGTCTGCATTGGAATGAGTGAAGGTCCGTGAGGTTAACTGTCTCTTCCTCTGCAAGATTGTACTTTATAAAAGGATGAGGTTCGAAGGTTGGATGATAAAAATGTATTTATGTTTCTTAAAAAGTAATAAGAAGGGAGTGATACCTTTGACAAGAGTAAATGGAAAAAGAAAAGAAGGTGTTAAGGAAATAGTTAATAACCTTCAAAAGGAAGGGATCGATGCGGAAGTTTGTACTAGAATGGAGTCCGAGGAAGAGCAGGTGGAATCATGAAATCAATAAAAGTTCTAGTTATAGAGGATGATCCAAATATTTGTGATTTATTACAGCTGTATCTTTACAAAGAGGGCTACTCTGTTGTTACAGCATTAGATGGTGAAGAGGGACTGGCTCAGTACTATGATGAAAATCCAGATTTTATTATATTAGACATTATGCTTCCAAAGATGGATGGTTGGGAAGTGTGTAAAGAAATTAGAAAGGATCGTAACATTCCTATAATTATGATAACAGGAAAAGGGGAGAGTTACGATCGAATTAAGGGCCTTGATCTTGGGGCAGATGATTATATTGTTAAACCTTTTGACCCGAAAGAAGTTATTGCAAGAATGAAAGCCGTTTTGCGAAGGACAAACCTCAGCCATGATGGAATGGAAACAATTGAATTACAGAAGCTTGTTATTAATATGAAGGAATATAAGATCTATCGTAATGGAAATGAAATTACCCTTCCTCCTAAGGAATTGGAACTCTTACATTATCTAGTCTCACAGCCCAATCAAGTGTTTACTCGTCAACAATTGTTAGATCAAATTTGGGGATACGATTATGATGGAGACTATCGAACAATAGACGTTCATATAAAGAGAATTCGGGAAAAAATTGGGGAAGAATCTCCTTATTGGTCGTTAAAAACCATTAGAGGTGTTGGGTATAAATTTGAGGTGAATGTAAGTGCGTAAGCTTCAATTTCGTAGTCTTTTTAGTAAATTATTTTCTACCTATCTCGTTATTCTTTTTATTTCCTTTATAGTTATTGGTGTTGTAGTAAATACCTTAGTACAAAATGAACTCATTAATCGAAATCATAATGCATTTGATCATCAGAGGGAGCAGTTGATGCAATATTTTGAATTAGCGTCACTGGAGGATTGGGATGAAGATATATTTCTGTCTTCACTAGAACTTAGTATGAACCAAGAGGATAGGATGATCTTCTTGTTCAATGAGGAAGGGCAAATTAAATATAATACAGACTTATTCCAACAATACGCTCCTGAAAGGCATATTTTTGAAAATGCATTAAGTGGTGATGAATTTTCAAGAAGGTTAAACTACAATGATCAAATTATTTACGTTATGGCAGCGCCAATTGAATTAGCGACAGAAGAGAATGAAACTCATACGATGCTAATGATTTTCAATGAATTCGATACGCAATCAAAGAAGCTTACTTTTATTATTAATATGACCATTCTAATAGCAATCATTATTGCAGGTATTATCATCTATTTTACATCAAAGAAAATAACGTCTCCGTTAAGGGAGATGAATGACAGTGCCCTTCAATTTGCGAAGGGAGACTTTGAGAATCGGGTTCAAATAAAAACAAGAGATGAAATTGGCCAACTAGGTAAGACATTTAATTATATGGCAAAAGAATTGGGGAGCATTGATCAAATGAGAAAGGATTTTGTAGCTAACGTTTCTCATGACTTACGTTCTCCTTTAACGTCAATTCGAGGTTTTTTAGGGGCTTTAATGGATGGAACAATCCCTAAGGAGCAACAATCAAAATACTTTTCGATTATGAAAAATGAGACGGAACGACTTATGAAGCTTGTAGAAGACTTATTAGATATGGCAAAACTTGAGGGTGGGCAAATAGAAATAATGCCAGTACCATATAACCTAACAGAACAAATTCGTTTAGTTATTGCTCGAATGGAACCTACCCTCTCCAGTAAATGTATTGATATTGAACTATTGTCAGTAGAAGGGGACGTAATGGTAAAGGCGGATCCGAACCGAATTGATCAAGTCCTTGTTAATTTACTTCAAAATGCCATTCAGTTTTCTGAGAAGAATAGCAAAGTTGAAGTAATGATTGAAAAGGAGTCGAACCTAGCTAAAATTAGTATTCGAGATTTCGGTTTAGGAATGAGTGAAGAAGATCTGAAATATGTTTGGGAACGATTTTATAAAAAAGAAAAGGCAAGGTCGAATAAAGGTGGTACTGGAATAGGTTTATCAATTGTAAAGCATATTATCGATTTGCATGATACCTCCATTGAGGTGGAGAGTAAGCTAAATAAAGGTACAACGATTATTTTTACATTACCACTTGAATAACCCCATTAATAAGGGACATCCATTTATTTTTAAGGTTGTTTTGAGGATATATTGGCTTGGATACGCTACTAAGAAATACAGCCAACGTATAAAATGGAAGTCCCCTTCTTCATCTTCTGTTCATATTCCCATGTTATCTTTTTTAAGAAACTTAATTATTAATTATATGAATAGTTAAGAATATTAAGTGTTAATATTCTTAACTATTTTATATTGATAGGGAGGCGGGGTGTTATGGAAAGAGACAACATCATGAAGGAGCTAGAGGATATTCTTCTAGATATTAACCTACTTTTGAGAAATAAATTAGGAAATCAAGTAACTGCTGAGTTTGAAGAGAAATTGTTTACCCTTTCCCCAAATCAACAAACACTTTTATTTTTAGTAGGGGAAAAAGGGATTAAACATGTGAAGGACTTATCCAGTTTCTTAAATGTTTCCGCTAGTGCCATCAGTCAGATGGTAGCTAAGCTGGAAGGGATGGGAATTTTAAAACGAACCATCGATGTACAAAATCGTAGAAGCACCATTATAGAAGTAGGTCCAAAGGGAGAAGAGCTACTAGCTGAAATGAATAAAATTAAATCAACCATTTTCAGTAAATATTTATCAAAAATGGAGGAACAAGATTTAATTGCTTTTAAAGATAGTCTTACTAAGTTTTTTCATATTATTGTTACGGAAAGCAAGGAGGATCCTGAGTGAACATAACGAAGTTTTCCATTAAAAGACCTGTTTTTACGATGGTTACCATGATTTTATTTCTTTTACTTGGTACTATTTCCTTAACCAATATTCCATTAAAGTTAATGCCGGATATCGATCCACCTATTGGGGCTGTTGTAACGAGTTATCCAAATGCCGGACCGGAGGAAGTGCTGGATAAAGTTTCACGTCCCTTGGAAAATAGCTTAGCTACAGTTCCAGGGTTAAATAATATAAGTTCCATCTCTATGGAGGGGGCCTCCATGACCATTCTGGAGTTTTCCTGGGCTACGTCTATTGATGATGTGGAAAATGATATTATAAGTCGGATGAATCAAGCGCCCCTTCCTTCAGAGGCGAACTCTCCACAATTTCTAAAATTTGATCCATCACAGTTCCCGATTATTCAATTGACCTTATCGTCCGATGAAGAGAATTTTAATGAGTTGGTAGCAGATTTAGAAAATGAATTATTGAAAATTAATGGAATTGCCTCTATCGATATTACTGGGCAAGCAGTGGATGAAATTGTTGTAAAGCTTGATCAATATGCCCTTGAAGACTATGGACTAGATCAATCCGATGTTGTAAATATGATTCAAGCACACAATGTTACCTCTCCTGGTGGTATTGTTCAGAGTGGTCATTTGCAGTATACCACACGAGTTTTATTTGAAATGACGGGTATCGAGGATATAGAATCCATTGTATTAACTATCGATCCAGCAACAGGGGATGAAATCACCGTTGCAGATATTGCAAGTGTAGAGCTGGTACCGGAAAGTTCAGCGGCCATTACGAGAACGAACCAAGAACCGTCTATAATGATGAGTGTTCAGCAGCAATCAGACGCTAACTTAGCACAGGTCTCTACAGCGTTTAATGAAAGATTGGATGAATTACTTACTCAAAATAAATATAGGGATATAGAAGCGGCTGTATTATTTGACCAAGGGGAATATGTACAGGAAGCAATTTCAAGTGTTTCCACGGCGTTAATTCTAGGTGGACTATTTGCCATTCTTGTTTTATTCGCATTCTTAAGAAGCTTTAAAACGCCGTTTATTATTGGTATTGCCATACCGTTTTCCGTTATTGTAACGTTTGTACTGTTATACTTCACGAATCTTTCACTAAATATCATGACATTAGGGGGACTTGCCTTAGGAATAGGGATGTTGGTGGATAACTCCATTGTTGTTATTGAAAACATCTATCGTCACTTGTCCATGAGAAAGGATCCGAAGAAAGCAGCTTTTGATGGAACAAAAGAGGTTGGGGGAGCTATTACTGCCTCTACTTTAACCACCATTTCTGTTTTCTTACCTGTGGTCTTTATCTCAGGTATCGTCGGAGATATTTTTATGGAGTTTGCACTAACGGTATCCTTTAGTTTACTAGCATCTTTAGCAGTGGCGTTAACCGTGGTACCAATGATAGCAAGCCGTATTTTAAAGACTCCAAAAGAAAATATCGAGGAGAAACGTCAAAAAGGTGCATTTATCAAAACAATCAGCTCTGCCATTAAGTGGTCATTGAAGCACCGCTTAAGTGTACTATTCATTACTTTCCTCCTCCTTGTGGCCGGAGCGGTTGGTGTTTCTCAAGTAGGAATGGAATTTATTCCTGATACGGATGAAGGATTTTTCCAAATTGAAATCGAGATGGAACGTGGAACGCCAATGGAGGAAACTCTGGCAGCGGTAGAAAGTATTGAGGATGTATTAGACGGAGAAAGGGATATCCTCCACTATGTAAGTACAGTGGGATCTAATGGGGCAGAAGGTGCCATTTTCGGAGGCTCCAGTTCCCATGAAGCAACTATTTTCATTGCTATGGTACCGTTAGGGGAAAGGAATATATCGACTTTAGACTTCGGTGATTCCATACGAAGAAGTGTGGAGCGAGCAGCACCAGATGCGGAAGTGTCCATTCAGCAGCAAGCGATGATGGGTGGCGCACCGAATACAATTACCTTTAATGTTCTTGATTCAGATCCAACAAGAATTGAAGAAGTGGTAACGGAAATTACGGAAGAATTTGAAGACATGAGTGAATTTCATGAGGTTACAAATGATTTAACGGATACCGTTACGGAAATTCAATTCCTTGTGGATGAAGAAGCAGCTAGGGATTATGGATTTGCGCCTGCGCAAATTGCACAAATGCTTAATCAAAAAATGAATGGAGCCTTTGCAACACAAATTGTTACGGATCAGGATTATGTATATGAAGTACATGTCCGTTATGGAGAGGAATTTGTTTCTACTATTGAAGCTGTGGAAGACTTATTACTGAGAACCCCTACGGGTGATTATGTGACGTTAAGTGAAGTGGTGGATGTAGTAGAAGGTCAAGGACCAGTTACCATCAACCGTATTAACCAAGAGGCGGCAGTACAATTTACCCTTCATTATGGAAATCAATATAACTTAGGAGAAATGTCACAGTTAGTTCAGAACACGATTGATGACTTAGATATTCCAAGCGAAACAATCATTTCATATACAGGGGATCAGGAATTAATGGCGGATGCTATGAGTGATCTAACGTTAGCTCTTATTTTGGCCCTTGTGTTTGTTTATTTAGTTCTAGCTGCCCAATTTGAGTCATTTAAGTATCCATTTGTCATTATGTTCAGTGTGCCATTAGTTATTATCGGAGTAGCACTAGGGTTAACAGTAACTTTAACACCTCTTAGTGTTATGGCGTTTATCGGGTTAATTGTTCTCGCTGGTATTGTAGTTAATAACGCTATCGTGCTAGTGGATTATATTAATAAAAAGAAAGAGGGTGGAATGCGCAGCTACGATGCTATTGTCGAAGGGGTAAAGGATCGTGCCCGTCCAATCCTGATGACATCTGTCACAACGATTTTAGGTCTTGTCCCATTAGCACTTGGTATGGGGGAAGGTGCTGAAATTCAGCAGCCTATGGCCATCACTGTAATCGGTGGATTAATTAGTTCTACCTTCCTAACGTTGATCTTTATTCCAGTAATCTATAGTTATTTTGATAAGGAAACTCGCCGTTTAAATAGAAAATATGTGACACCAGATGGACAATTAATTCCAGCTTATTTAATCGATGAGAGTTATTCTAGAAGGGAGACAAGAAAGGAAGGACAATATATTCTCCCTCCGAGAAGTGAAAGAGCCTATGAGGAAAAACAACTCGATAGTTCTGAGTTTTATCGGAAAGTAACAGAGGATGGAGATGAAAATGAACACAAAGAGAACGGTTTTGTAGAAAATGAAATAGTGGATGAAGAATATGATAAGGATCCAATCAATCAGCGGTTCTTGTATGATGAAGAAAATCCACCGTCCCTACCTCCAAGAAGAGAGCGAAAAAAGCGAAATAATATTTCTAGAGATGAATTATTAGATCTTCTTGAGGATGTTATTGAACGAGACAGAGATCGTCGAAAAGGCGACGAAAATAAATAACGATAAACGGATGAGGCTGGGACATAACTAAATTGTCTAATCGGAAATACGAACAATGCACTACTTTAGCGAGGTATATTTCCGAAGCGGGTAGATTGCACCTACATCTAGTTTGTTCGGATTTCTTATTAGTAAAAATACTTTTGTCCCAGCCTCAATTATTCGTCGCGTGAAAGAGAGTTGTTACTTTTCCCGCTGGAGTCACCGTCTTTCGCTTCTCCAAGCTTTTTTAAAAAAGGCAACAAAGTTTGCGCAAACAACCTTTATAAAAACATTCATTTTAAACTAATAACGATGGGATTTGACAATTATTGCACAGGAAATATTTTAGAAGGAAACATATAGAATTAGTAGAAGAAATAATAAAAGAGTAAAAGGGGAGAAGTTTTAATGGGGAGCAATAATAAAGATACTTATTTTCAAAAAAGGGACAGATTAATTAAAAGTCTTCCAGAACCAGAGAGGTCTGTGTATGGCTATTTTCGGCAAGTGGAAAAAGCAAATTTAGAGGAACATGGTAAGCTAGTCGTAAATGGAAAGACACCGATGGATTTAACAGCCGAACACTTTAATATGGAATTACAAGAAACAAAACAATGCTGCCTTAGGGCTGTGAACATTTTAAAGGAATGGACAAAATTATAAGGGAAATAGAAAGTGAGACTGGGACAAAAGTGTTTTTATCAATAAGAAATCCGAACGAAATAGAGATTATAGTTGATGCATATAAAAATCGCTTCGGAAATATACTTCCCTAAGGTAGTACATTGTTCGTATTTCAAGTTAAACACTTTAGTTATGTCCCAGCCTCATTATTTTTCATCTAACTTAAATTTAAATGTACATCGTCCTTCCTTCAGTACATACTCCTCATGTTCAACTTCGAACTTTGGATTGAATCCTTTAGCTACTGCGGGATCGATCATTTCACAATAAAGGATGCCGTATTCATGCATACCATCTTTTGCCCATTGTTCACCAAAAGGACATTTGGTGAAAGTTTGTTCGATTACATTTTCTTTAAAAATGTTTTCAAATTCAAACAGTTCACTGCGCCCCATATCATAATTTGAAAGGTAGTTATCAATGGTATTTTTCTCCCCCATATGTGCTGCTCTATGGGCAATTCCATTTCCACGTTCTTCTCCGAAGGTTCTTACCCCTTCTCTTATTGCATCTTTTCCCTTTTCTCCATAAACATCAACAACAGCTTTCGTTACTTGGGCAAAAAGCTTTGCCATTAAGCTATAGATTGTAAGCCCCTCATATTTATCAATGGAATCATATGAGTCTGGAATGTAATTATCTAATACATGATCTTCTCCTTCTGCGGTTGCCTGTTCCGCAATAGCTTGAGCCTCTTTAAACCCAAATCTTTCAAGCCCTTTTTCTAGTAATCTCTTACCCTCCGCTCCAAAAGAGAGAGTAATAGAACGTTCCATATGTGTAAACAATTTTGTTGTTATTCTATACATAGATAATGGTGGTAAAGGTGTAGTATTGTTTGTCATCATAAACCTCCAGTCATAATTTCGACCTACATATGATTATATCATTTTCTTTGATATTTGTATTTTACGCAGATGAAATAGTATCTATTTCAAAATGATCTTTTTGACTGATGATAGCATTATTGTTATAAAACCAAAAGGGCACGTTCCCCATCAGGGGGCTGTACCTCTTTATTATTGTTATCTTTAACCTTCCACCCATCCTAAATATCGGATTTCTTCCCCACTTACAAAAGCAATATAGATAAGGGCCTGGTCTGTCTCATAGATTTTTGTTCCGACTGGAAGTACAGTTGCCGTCCCGCTTTCAAATTTACTTGCCTCAGTCGTTTGTTTTGTGATTTCTAGGACTTCCTCACCTATGGTAAGAGTGGTGTTCATGACCCAACTTACATCTTCTGCTTGTACATAAACGACATCATCCATTAAAAATAAATCCTCGTCTTTATTTGCAGATAAGACTTCTTCTACAGTTGGATTTTTAATTGTAAATACTTCTTCTAATGTTTCGTTGTTATTGGCAGGGTCACTGTCTAGTCCATTGGTTGAGCATCCTGCTAATAAAGCAAGACAAAGAGTTAATAACATAATATATTTCATGGTAAATCCCCTCCTTTTCTTCATTTGACGGTAAGGGTTAGGAAAAGTCTCAATGTAGAGGATTTTTACAGTTTTTGTAAAAAGAAGTAAATGAAATTACCTGAAACTCGGAAGTTTTTTTAGTTAATGTCCTATTTTAAAAGTAAGTTGTAAGTAAACCTGTAAGATTAATAGTATAATAAGTTTACAAAATGGAAAATTATAGTACTAAGCATTGAGAGTGCACGAAAAGAGAGGAAAAGATAACTTTATTTTTGGAAGGGTTTCATCACGTTGCTATTATATCCGATAAACGGGCCCGGGATGGTACCCCTTATGTTATTCACAATAGTTATCCCTTCGCTTCGGAAGTAAAGTTAACTTCCTTCCGTACACCAATTGCCGGACATTATCGCTGGAACTACTAACTTAGTTAAAAAAGGACGTATATAAATGACCAATCAGAAGAAACAAATCATTCAAGAACCTAAAATTCCACCTGTTCTCCAGGAAATAGAGATAAATACTTTATTACATCAGGAATATTATATTCAAGCTTATCAGATTCATGATTGCACCATTGATGTTGAGATAGAGGAAACTGTTTTCTTTGACAAAATTATTTTTAAGAATGTAACATTTGGTGTAAACAATTTTAGGAACGTAGAGTTTACAGATGTTATTCTGGAAAATTGTGATTTATCCAATGTGGATTTCAGCGATGCTATTTTTCATAGGGTTAAGTTTCTTAACTGTAAACTGATAGGGGCAAATTTATCGGGAGCAACTCTGCGTAATGTTGTTATGGAAGAATGTGTTGGAAAATATTTGTCTTTTGGTTATTCAGACTGCAAGCAAGTAAGATTTCAACATTGTTTACTAGATCATGCGGATTTTTATGAGGGAAAGTTAGTGAAAATGGAATTTGCCACATGCAGCTTAAACGAAGCTAACTTTGCTGGGATAGAGCTAAATGGATTAGATATAAGTAGTTGTTCATTCGACCGAATAGATATCTCTATTGAAAAAATACAAGGTTGCATTGTTTCGAAAGAACAAGCTGTTGGGTTCGCCAAAGCCCTTGGCTTAGTAATCAATGATTAATAAAAATAAGTCCAAAAAGTAGATGCTACTTCTCGGGCTTATTTTTATTACATATTACTTGAGCAATAATAAGAAGGATAATTAAAATACTAATTCCGATCGTTCATGCCCATGCTTCTGGATAATCCTTATAAGTTGGCACCTTTTCCTTTTCCCTTGTTTTAATTTCATCGGAATTTTCACTGTTCTCTTCGGAGCTGGGAGCTTCACTAGTCCTATTTATTGTCTCACCCTTATCTAAAGCAGTTCTTCCTTCAAACTTCTTATTTAGCTTTTCTAAAAGTTCAATAATTTCAGCTAAGGCAACAAAAAATAAGGCAGCAACAAATCCATAAAACCAGTAGCTTAAAACAGTAGGCCACACTAGCGTTTGTGGAGACCTAAACTGAGCTTTTTGAACACCTTTTATAACAGTAACGTTAAATATTTCCACTGATTTTACCCACATCTGGGGAAGGTAATTTAGTCCGTATTATCTTACTACCCTTTCTCAAGAAATAAAAAGCAATCAAGAAGCTTCCTGCTGCTCCGTAAAACAAGGAAGGGTGAGAAAATAAATCCATCAGTAAACCTAAGAAGCCAGGGGCAACGATGGAGGAGGCCATGGAAAATAAGTAATACAGTCCAGTAAAAAATCCTATCCGACTTTTGCCTCCTAAATCAGCCACTAACGGATAAGCTTGAACATTAATGAGGGCCCACGCTACACCACCAATGAAAAGGACAATCTGTAATAAAACTACTTGATTTAATCCTGGTAGGTAGCTACTCAATAGAGGCAGCGAGGGGATACTTATGAAAATTAACGGAAGTAAGACTAACCCCACTAGCATAATCGGTGCTTTACCTACCTTACTCCCTAATAGTCCCTGCAGGAATGGCAAACAGGACGAATGCCAGACTAAAGAACCCAAGTGTAAAACCTGCTGTACTTTCTTCCATATTCAAATATTCCACTGCATAAACGGTAAATTGTGCTTCCACCCCCGAATAGCCAATAAAATAAAGAAAGATAGCAATAAGGATAAATAAATGCCCTCTAAACTCCGGTTTCTTTAGTTTACTTAGCCCTTGAAAAAATGATTTAGTTGCTTGCGTTTCCTCTAAATCATCTTCTGCTTTTCCAACATAAGGTGGATGACGGTCAACGGTAAAGTAGAGAAGTAAGAAAGACAAGAGCAATAATAACCCTGCAACAACAAATGGGTAGGCCCTATCGATACCATAAAGTAAAGATAGGCCAAACAGAGCAATAATAGCACCGATGCCACCCATAAGGTTTATGATTCCATTAGCTGTTGAACGTTTTTCCGGAGGAGTATGATCCGGCATAAGAGCAATCACTGGAGCCCTATAGATAGTCATTGCCAAGAGAAAAATAATGTCTACCACAAGGAGTACCCATAAAGTAACTGCGGCACCGTATGGTATTAAGATTAAGAATACTGCGGCAATGGGCATACCAACAACGATAAATGGGAGCCTATTTCCAAGACGGCTGTCTATTTTGTCTGACCATGCACCAATAACGGGAATAAGTAACACGGCTAATAAATTATCAACTCCCATTAGGGCACCTCGGATAGCACGGCTTTCAATATAATCTCCGAGAATAAGGGGCATATAAGCATTATAAAATGTCCAAACGAGGGTCAATGCGAAAAAGCCACTACCGATAACAAAAATTTTCCCATACGAAAATGATTGCTCCTGCTTCATAAGTTCTCCCCCTTGTAATCTATTTCACCTATGTATTAGACAACGCCTTTCTTATTTGAACTGCTTTCTCTGGCCAATCTGTAATAATGGCGGAAGCTTCCCCTTTTATAAGGGAGGTTATATGAGACTCTTCGTTTACGGTGAATGGTCTAACAGGCATGCCTGCTTTCCTTGCTCCCATGAGAAGCTCTGGAACAGCCACTGGTATGTAACAGTGCAATCCATGTGCACCAATTCTTTTTGCATAATCCCAAGGCTCGTAAATTCCTTCCATGAAAATAATTGCCGTTTCTATTTCGGGATCTAATTGATGAATTTCTACAACACTGTAGTGGTTAAAGGAGGAAAGAATGACCCGATCCTTCAAATTGTATTTGTATAAAAGGTCCAAGATAATTTTTTCTATCCCTTGGTATCGGACAACGCCACTCTTTAATTCAATGTTTAGAAGTAATCTGGTTGGAGCAGCCCATTGTAAGACTTCCTCTAAGCTTGGAATAGAAGCACCTTTGAAGGATGGAGCAAACCAGCTTCCTGCATCTAACTCCTGAAGCTCCAGGTATGTGAGGTCCTTGATCCACCCAGTTCCGTTAGTGGTTCTATCTACCGTTTCGTCATGCAAAATGACTGGAACAAGATCCTTTGTTAGGTGTACATCAAATTCAATTCCTTCCGCCCCCGCATCTAATGCTGCTTGAAAGGATTCCATCGTATTCTCTGGATGCGTTCCTGCCGAACCCCTATGGCCAAAAACTAATGTGTTAATGGTCAACAAAATCACCTCAATATTTAGGAATATTTATACTTATTCGCTAACTATTGGTCCTTTTCCTTTAAAATAAGGCTCTGTTAAAGGATATTAATGATATTTAAAAAATTGATTGAAGCGGAAAGCGAGTATCTGAAGCGAAAATCAACATCAATTTTTAACAGAGCTTAAAATAAAAAAGAGGCTGGGACATAACTAAAGTGTTTAATCGGAAATACGAACAATACACTACCTTAGGGAAGTATATTTCCGAAGCGGGTAGATTACACCTACATCAAGTTTGTTCGGATTTCTTATTAGTAAAAATACTTTTGTCCCAGCCTCTAAAATTATTCTATTATTGACAAGATACTAGCAGCAGATCTTTATTCCTTTCTAAAAATTATAGGTTAACGCGTATTTCTTCTGGTTGTTTATTTGGTGCACTAGGTACTTGTCGTGGCTCGTAATTAATAACATCAGAGGAATAAACAGCAATAAAAACCTGTCCTTCATAAGCCTTTGCCCTAATAAGAATGGGCTGGTTATGTATATTTTCGAATGTAAAATCTGGTCCGTACCAGCTAACGGTTGCATCTCTTCCCGGAGGGACATAAGGTACTCGGCGACTATGGGAATAGCGCTGAATGATATTCACTCCAGCTTTGTCTACAGCATTAAATAAAGTGGAGGACACCTGGCAAATACCTCCGCCAATACCCTCGTACAGTTCTCCTTTTACAATAACTGGCGCTGGCAAGTAACCTTTTTCCAACGTTCGTTCTCCAACAACTTCATTAAAGGAAAATATTTCACCTGGAAATACCACATGATTATCTAGTGCTTCGGCGGCAAGGGCTATATTATGGGATCGTTCCTTATTTCTTTTATTGAAGTAAGTAACGTAAGAACCTATTTGCTGTATACGAATATCAGCTAATAATTCACTGTCTACCTTTGGGTGAAGAATAAGCTTCGGAAGTTCGATTCTACCAGGTCCATTATTAAAAAAATATCCATAAAATTCCTCAGTAAATTCTACCCTATCTAATTTATAGCCAAGCCTTCCAGGAATAATTTCTCCTTGATCATTAATTGCAGCATTCTCTGGCGCAGTATACAGTTGTTTATCTAATTTTTCAACAAACTCTTCATATATTTTTTCATCCAATATAGGTTCACCAAGAAAACTAGAAGTAAAGGCATCCCTATTTAAACTTGCAAGGGTATTCCCCTCGTGAATGAGCAGTAAATTGTCGGTATCATTAAAAGGCACAATATGTAAAAGGACTAGCAAGGGAAATAAAAATCTCATATTTAAAAAAACCTCCTTGTTGTTATTATCAGTAAAAATTAAATTTTAATGAGATTTTTTATGTAAATATTGCATTTTTTCTATAAAATAAGTTCACGAAATTTTTTTATAACTTATACTAGTACATAGGATGACTTTAAGGTTAAAGGGGGAGAAATGGATTGAAACCAAAAGTGTATATTACAAGGAAAATTCCCAATGAGGTTTTTGAATATGTAAGTAAATATTGTCAAGTTCGTATGTGGCCGG
This sequence comes from Evansella vedderi, assembly GCF_030813435.1. Lineage (GTDB taxonomy): Bacteria > Bacillota > Bacilli > Bacillales > Salisediminibacteriaceae > Evansella > Evansella vedderi. The sequence goes on from NZ_JAUSUG010000020.1 coordinate 32,469, forward strand.
AAGAAGACACACCTGTACCTAGGCATGTTTTGGAAAAGGAAATAAGGGATGTGGAAGGCATATACTGTCTTCTAACAGAATCTATTGATCAGGATCTTATGGATAAAGGAGAAAATTTAAAGGTAATAAGTAATATGGCAGTGGGCTACAACAATATTGATATAGACAATGCAACCAAAAAAGGAATTGCCGTAACAAACACTCCGGGGGTTTTAACAGAAACGACAGCAGACTTAACCTTTGCTTTGTTAATGGCTACGGCAAGAAGAATTGTGGAGTCAGAACTTTATTTAAGAGAGGGAAAGTGGCAGACTTGGTCACCCATGCTATTGACAGGTCAGGATATTCACGGGGCAACTATTGGTATCATTGGCTTAGGAAGAATAGGAGAAGCATTAGTAAGAAGAGCTAAGGGATTTAATATGAAAGTAATTTATCATAATCGAACACCGAAACCAATAGTAGAGAAGGAGCTTGGAGCAGAATACAGGGAGCTTGATGAACTATTAAAGGAATCTGATTATGTGTGTGTGATGACACCATACACACCGGAAACAAAAAATCTCATTAGTTTTGAACAGTTCTCCTTGATGAAAAAGAATGCTATTTTAATAAACACTTCCCGTGGCGGGATTGTTAATGAGAATGCCCTCTTTGAAGCGTTAAAGTCAAAGAAAATCTGGGGGGCAGGCTTAGATGTTTTTGAGGAGGAGCCATTACCAGTGGATCACCCTTTATTAACATTCCCCAATGTGGTCGTTACCCCCCATATCGGAAGTGCAAGTATTAACACACGTTTAAAAATGGCACAACTAGCAGCGGAAAACCTTGTTGGAATACTTAATGGTGAGGAAGTCAATTACATAGTAAACAAAAATGACTTGAATTAATCCGTCAGTATTCGTTTTATGGGTTCCGTCTTATTCTTTGTTATTTATGAGGGATATATTGTATTAGGAGGAGGGATTTTTAGGTGAAAATTGTTTTGGCTCCTGATTCTTTTAAAGGAGCATTATCAGCAAAAGATATTTGTCATTCATTAGAAGATGGTATAAAGAGTATCATTCCGAATGCAATTGTAACTAGTGTCCCTATGGCTGATGGGGGAGAAGGTACAATGGAAAATATGGTACTTGGAACTAATGGAACGTTCGTTAAAAAAGAAGTAACAGGCCCACTTAAAGAAAAGCTGTCTGCATCTTACGGAATACTTGGGGATAAGGAGACCGTAGTTATTGAAGTAGCAGAAGCCTCAGGTCTCCCTTTAGTTCCTGAAGAAAAACGCAATCCATTATTAACTACCAGCTATGGTACGGGAGAACTAATAAAGGACGCTTTGGACAAAGGTTTTCGAAGATTTATTATTGGTTTAGGTGGAAGTGCAACCAATGATGCAGGTGTTGGTATTCTTAAAGCATTAGGGATGAAGTTCTACAACCAAAAAAATGAGCTGTTGGATGATGGGGGTGGTTCTTTAGGAGAACTCAGTTATATGGATGAGTCCCAATTTGATTCAAGAATAAAGGAATCTACTTTTCTAGTGGCTTGTGATGTAAACAATCCATTATGCGGTAGGAATGGGGCTAGTGCCGTTTTTGGCCCCCAAAAGGGTGCTACAGAAGAAATGATTGAAATACTAGATAATAATTTGAATAGATTTGCGGAAGTAGTATTAGAGGAAAAAGGAAAAGAAATTCGTCAAATCCCAGGTGGAGGAGCAGCGGGTGGAATTGGAGCCTCTTTAGTAACCTTCTTTGGAGCAACCTTACAATCCGGAATTGATTTAGTTATGAAAGAAGTAGAATTTGAAAAACACGTTGCCGGAGCAAATTTAATTATCACTGGGGAAGGGAAATTGGACAGTCAGACCCTTTCAGGGAAAGTAATTATGGGGGTTACGAAAGTCGCAAAAAGAAGGGAAGTACCTGTAATTGCACTTTGTGGCCAATTAGATATAACAAGAAAAGAAATAGATAAGTTAGGACTATTAGGGGCCTTTTCTATTATGAAAAAGCCATGTGACTTAGAAGAGGCCTTCCACCAAACACCGATTTGGACGAGAGATATAATAGAAAATATCATGAGTATCTGGTTATTTTTAGCACGGAACACTAATTTGGGAGAGTGATTCCAACCTTTATTATAAATGATGGTGAAAGGGTAATGTACCAAGAAATAAGGCAATCAGATATTGCAACCAGTACATACTGCATTACCATTTGTCATATAATCAAATGGAATTAGTTATGGCGTTGGAAAGCAAAAACTTATTTATAGAAGTATAGTCAAAATAATACAAGGAGGGATTTACACCATGGAAGAAATCCTTTTTAAACAACTGCAATTCGTCAGAGATAACACCTTAAAAACTTTAGAAACGATCACAGAGGACCACGCAGACCAAATACCTGAGGGCTTCCATAATAATATTCGCTGGAACCTTGGTCATATTTATTTTGTTTTAGAAGTATTCGCTTTTGAGCGAAATGAATTACCAACAAAGCTTCCGCAGGAATTTTATGCACTTTTTGCACCTGGAACTTCGCCAGCTGAATGGAAAAATGCTCCTACACCAACATTAAGTGAGTTAACACTTCTTCTTCAAGAGCAACAAGGTCGTATTAAGACCACTTTAGAAGGAAGACTCCACGAAAAAGCGAAAAACCCTCTCATTACAAAAAGTGGATTAAATCTTGAAACTGTAGGTGAATTCCTAAACTTCAATTTATTCCATGAAGGGGTTCACTTTAGTACAATCCAACTTTACAAACGATTATTACAAAAATAAAAAAATGGAAACATACTAATAGACAAGAAGGAGGCGGTCCTTCTTGTCTATTCATTTGATGAAAAAATGTCGAATAGTGATCTATATCACAGAAATATGTTCTTAGAATTGTTAAGGTAATTACATATTCACAGTGTAAACGTTGTTATTAAAACATCGTTTTTAGAGTTTTCATTCAAAAATATAAGGAGTGTCATGGATGGGAGAACAAGCGCTTTACGAAAAAATTGGTGGCGAAGAAGCTGTAGCAAAAGTCGTAGACTATTTTTACACGGAGTTAGTATTAAAGGACCCAACTGTTAGTCATTTTTTTGAAAATACGGATATGGAAAAACAACGTAAGCATCAAACGAAATTTATAAGCTTTGCCCTAGGGGGACCCAATCAATATACCGGTTCTTCCATGGAAAAAGCACATGAAGGTATGAATATTCAACCTGAGCATTTCAACGCCATTGCCAAACACCTTACGGATGCATTAGCCCATTTTGGCGTAAGTAATGAAGATATTGATCAAGTCATCACGAAAGTAGCGTCTTTAAGGGAAGATATTCTCTATAAATAGCAAAAAAACGTTCCTCCTTTAACCGCGGGGGAACGTTTTTTTCACCTCTTCTAGCATCTGCTTATGGTTTTAGTATAATAGTATTGTCAATTATGAAACCATTAATAATAAAGGAATGAAACAAATGTATTTAACCATAAAGGAAACGGCGGAGTTTCTTGAAGTATCCGAAGAATACATAGAAACCTTAATACACCAAAGAAAAATACGTGCTGTCCATAATGGCGAACAGTTCCTCATTAATAAAGAGCAGTTTAATACCCATGTGGATCAAATGGAAAAATACAGAGAACTTGTACAGGAAATTCTTAATGAGCCAATTCCTGAAGACCCAGATGTGAAGGATGAAGATTAATCAGCCTTATTCCTGCAAAGGGCTCATGTTAATGGGGGCTATATTGTTTTCGGTATTCAGCAGGAGATACCTTTTTCCTTTCTCGGAAAACCCTTGAAAAGGTTTTATATGATCCAAATCCCGATTCTAGTGCAATTTCTGAGATATTTAAATCAGTGGACACAAGCAAGCTGCTGGCATACCTGATACGAATATCATGAAGAAAATCCACAAAATTCTGTCCTATCTGCTTTTTAAACAAATCACTTAAAGAGGAGACGCTCATATTAAAATGCTGTGAGAGCATCGGGAGGGATAATTTTTGTCTGTAATGTTTGTGAATATATTGGATAACATCCCAGATCATCACCTTTTCACGCTTGTTCCATGATGGAAGCGTACCTTCACTTGACAGTTGTTCCCTTCGACAGCGATCAAAAAGAATTAACACCTCTACTAGCTTGGCTAAAATGAGCTCATTTTTCCAGATATTTGCACTTTGGTATTCTAGCAACATATCTGTGAGCACTTCCCTGAACTTTTCGTAAACATTTCCCTCAAATTGAATATAAGATGCTAAACTGTCTTCCGAATCAAATAGCAAGTTATTTATGCCCAGATTTCGACTGGTGTTTATTAATATCCCCATCCCAAAATTACAATTAATTAAACGTAAGGAGTGGCCAGGATCAGTAATTATCTCATGTATTTGGTAGGGCATAACAAACGTAAAGGTACCCGGCTTCATTTCGTGAACAACATCATTAATAATTTCGCGCCCGCTCCCCTCAATAACTAAAGAAAATTCAAAGAATTCGTGCCTATGAGCTTCAAAACCAGCGGGGAGCGTATTTATAGAAATATGAAAGGGGAAGTCTTCATTAGTGGCTGGAAACTCTGTTAAGGATCTAGGTAAGGAAGTCATGCAACAGCACCCCTTGTAAAAAATGAGATATATTTAAAAAAAAATGACAAGACTTTACGTATGTATTTATTTTATCATAAGGTCGATAAGGAATAATATCTCAAACTATCGGAGGGAACAAATGAGCGCAAAAATTAGAATTGGCGTTATTGGAGCAGGTAATATTGGAAACGTTCACATGGAGAACTTTAGTCAATTAACAGATGACGTGGAATTGAAAGCAATAACAGATGTTTATCTTCCATTAGCGGAGAAACGTGCAGAGGAATATGGAATTTCAACCGTTTACGAGACAGCAGAAGATGTGATTAATGATGATTTAGATGCAGTTATTGTAGCTGTACCAAATAAATATCATGCACCCCTTGCCATCCAAGCACTTAAAGCAGGAAAGCATGTCCTTTTAGAAAAGCCAATGGCTATTAACGAGGCGGATGCGAAGGAAATTTACCTTACACAGCAAAGCACGGGTAAAATGGTGATGATTCCTCACCAAATGCGCTGGGAGTCCGTTCCAATGCAAGTAAAGGAGCAGGTGGAAAGAGGAGAGTTAGGTGAAATTTACCATGCAAAAGCAGGTTGGTTCCGTCGTAAAGGAATTCCTGGATGGGGAACTTGGTTTACACAAAAAGCGGAATCAGGCGGGGGACCTTTAATTGATATTGGCGTTCACTTGTTAGACCTTTCTTTATACCTAATGGGGAACAAAAAACCGGTAGCAGTTACAGGGTCCACTTATGCTGAATTTGGTCCGAAAAGAAAAGGAATCGGTACATGGGGAACACCAAACTGGGAAGGATCTTACGATGTGGAAGATATCGCATCTGCCTTTATTCGTATGGAAGACGGAAGTACGTTAACCCTTGATGTGAGCTGGGCGGTACATATGGATACGGACAATCAACCATTTGTTCATCTTCTTGGTTCCGAGGGGGGAGCTTCCATTCGTGGGAATGAAGGCAAGTTTTTAACAGAACGTTTCGATAAGCCAATGGAAATTGCTCTAACAAAGCCAGAAAATGATGAGGGAGAAAGACTAAGACTGAGCCGTCATTTTGTAGAATGCATTCAACAAGGGAAAGAGCCAATTACTTCCGCATTGACTGGGTATACAAATAACCTAATTTTAGAGGCGATTTATGAATCCTCCCGTACCGGTAAAGAAGTAGTATTAAACTGGGACGCTGTCGAAGGGAAGCAATAAAAAATGTTAAAAGGATTAACTAGAGCAGGGCTAGGACAAATTGGTGGAGTGAAAGAATTTATCCAATTAGCTTCTGAATATGGTTTTGAAGCCATCGATACAGATGGTAAGTCCCTCGAAGACTTTATTGCAGCGGAAGGTCTAGAGGGGGCAAAGGCATTTTTACAAGATTATAACGTCCAAATTGGTACCATTGGTTTATCTGTGGAGTGGAGAGGTACGGATGAGGAATACCGGAGTGGTTTACAGCGGCTCGTTGCCGATGGGGAAGCAGCTTCCGCCCTTGGTTGTACTTCTTGTACAACGTATATCCTTCCATCAACAGACTACAATGCTGCACAATTGATGGCAAAGGCTACCACTCGCTTAAGAACGTGCGCGAAAATATTAGGAAGCTTTGGAATAAGCTTAGGATTAGAGTTTGTCGGTCCACACCACTTGAGAACTCGCTGGAAAAATCAGTTTATTTGGGACTTAGCTCAAACGTTAGATTTTATCGATGCAATCGGTGAAAAGAATGTTGGACTACTTGTGGATGCCTATCACTGCTATACTACTGGGCTAAGCAATGAAGAGTTGGCTCAATTGGATACAAGTCAAATTGTTCACGTTCATATAAACGACGCAAAAGATATTCCAGTGGAGGACGTATTAGATAACGATCGTCTATATCCTGGAGAAGGGGTTATTGATCTTGTAGGCTTTCTAAAAGCAGTGAAGGCAACAGGTTATCAAGGTCCTGTAGCACAAGAAATCTTAACACAACAACCGCCTACAGAATCTACAGACATCCTTTTGAAAAAAACACAAGAGGCCTACGCTAAGCTTTATAAAGCAGCAGGTTTAGAATAAGAGCAGTAAGTAAAAAAGTCCTGATGAGATATTCGAATCTCTCAGGACTTTTCATTTAAAGTAACTATTTTACTTTATATTTGGAAACCCTTGCTGTCTTAGTGCTTCATACACAAGAATAGCTGCCGTATTGGACAGGTTAAGGGAACGGACCTTATCTGTTTGGGGAATTCGAAAGCATCGATCACGATTTGCTTCTGTTAAGCTTGCTGGAAGACCTTTTGTTTCTTTTCCAAAAACAAAGAAATAATCCGTTTCAAGATCACTATAGTCAAAGTCATGGTAATATTTTTCACCAATGGTTTCAATGTAAAAGAACTCCCCATTCGGATATTTCGCAAATAATTCTTCTATGGAATCATGATGATGCACCTTCACATCAGGCCAGTAATCACAACCTGCCCTTTTTAACATTCGGTCATCGGTAGAAAAACCTAGTGGGTGGATTAAATGAAGATATGTATTGGTTCCAGCACATGTTCGTGCGATGTTCCCAGTATTCGCCGGAATTTCCGGTTCATGAAGTACAACATGTATTGCCACGAATTCTCACCTCATAAATATCATAAGAAATATATCCTTGTAATCATATCATGTCCAAAAAATAAAAGGAAGGAGAGGCTCCTTCTAAATTTTTGAGAAATAAAATGCAGTCTTATAACAACAACAAATAAGCAACATACAAAACTAATCCTATCAATGCTGCTAAATTTAGTTTTCCAAATAATCTACCCTGTGACCATATTTTATTAATTATTTCAGAATGTTTATCCGTATCGTTGTAACAAGACGCTGCAATGAAAAAAGAGACAAGTGATCTTGAAAGGCCGTATAGGAACCCGATGCTAAGTCCAACAATAGGTGTCATGAAAAATCCCATATAAAGATATAGGATAAAGAATATTGCATATGGATTATACGTAAAAAATCCTGATCCAAGGATAACTCCCCAAATAACCATATTTTTCAATGGAGAATTGTTTACCCAAGAGGTAGGAATTTGCCACTTCATCTGGGGAGTTGGAAGATTAATAAATTTTAGTTCCTTTAAGATGTAAGAAACAAGAAGCAACAGAATAACCGATAATTTTATGGAGGTGGGAACCCATGATATTAAATACTGAATGGTTGCAACAATGAATAAGCCAAACAAAGCTCCAGAGAGTGAAGCGGAAAGAATATAGACAATAGATTTATAAACAAAGGAATTCCACTTTTCCCCTTCACCGAAGGGGGAGACTGCTAGAGTCACATTAATTCCTCAAGCAGATTTGACGGTAATCGTCCCAGAAACCATTGCCAGTAAAGCAATAAGTATGAATTCCATGATTCCGCGCCCCCTATTGATCAAGAAAGTGCATACAACCGCAATCAGCAGTCGATGGGGAATATGGGGAATTGGTAATAGGTGTACAATCGCAACAGACAACACTTCTCCCTTGGTAGGTGTCACACCAACAGCCAGTTATTCGGAAGCCCCAAGCGTGTGATGGTTGAAATCCTTGTGGACATCTCGTTGTTAACCCATATCCACTCCTACACTCTTCCGAGCAGAATAGTCCATTTGGCTGTTGGCAATAGCCTAAATTTTTCTGGATCTCACACCAAGAGCTTGAGGCTCTGCTTCCACCAAAAGGACTCCTGAAAAAGTGCATCATTGAGTAAAACAAATCGTTAAAGTATATATCCACATAAGCGCTCTTCCGCAAGTATTTTGCTATTTTCTCTGAGAATAGTTTACTTTTATAGCTCAATGTACCATACATAGAAAGTATCCCTCCCTAATTTTTATTGACTTTGACAGAATCTAGGTATAATTCCAGTTGTTCCTTCCTGCCACATAACCCTTTATCTTTAACGCCCCCATATTCGTCTACAACAAACGCAAATGGTGTGACACGTACTTTAAAGAGGTAAAAGAGCTCTTTGTTTTTATCCCAAAGAATTTCTCCGCCAATAACATTTTTATTTAACATGGATCGGAGTTTTTTTTCCTCTCCCACAATGATAGTAATAAAATTAATCCTTCCTTTGTACTCTGCTTCTGTATAATTCCAATCTGTGATCATTTCTTGACATGGCTTACAATTAGGAGAAAGAAACAAAATAACGGATGGCTTCGTTACTAACTCCTCCAATGACACTTCTTTCTTTTGACTTATGGAAAAAACAGTATACTTAGGAATGGAATCTTCAATTGCCAGTCCATCCCTGGAAATACCATCACCAGAGCTTAAATATACCTCTCCAAATTGCCTAAACAGCAGAAGTAATAAAAAAGAATGGAATAATGTAAGTACCCAAAGAAGGATTACAGAATAAAAGATAAAGGATTCCATTTAAGAAAAACGCTCCTTATTTTTTAGTTGTCTCATTGTTTCTTTATACACTTGCCATACTTTATGTGCCGCAAGTGTGAGTAGTGTTAAAAATAATCCAATTCCAATATTGGCGGAAGAGTACACTAGCCCATTTAAATACAAAAGAAGAATGAAAACGGTCAAGCCAAGTAGATAGATTACTTTGCCTAAAGTGAAGTAATCCACCTTTGTATCCATCCATTTACCGTAACAGTTGCAATTAGTCTTTTTTCCAGATTTTAAGATACGTAGGATCCCATAGGAAAAACTTATCAGTAGAGAAAGGATAATAGCCAGCCCATACATTCTAGTTGGATCAAATAGTAAGAAAACAGCTCCAAGGATTTCAAGGAAAGGAATTAAACTGGCATATAACAGGGAAAGGCGTTTAGGTAACACTTCAAAATTTATAATGTGATGAACGAAATCTTTCAAGGAAAGTAGCTTACCCATACCTGAAAAGATAAAAAGACTAACGAGATGAAACATAATTATGCTGTAAAGTGAGAGGATCATTATTCCACCTCATTTTATGTTTTTTATACCTTATGTTTTTATAAAGAAAACTGTGCTGTTGTTAAACAATATTGAGCGGCCCGTAAGTTATAGCTAAAGATGGTATTTGCTTCACTCGTCGCAAATACTTCGAGGGTGACACAAAAGGTATGTATTTAACCTTTTGTGTCACCCTCTTTTCTAAAATCTCCCTGATTTAAAAATGGCGTAAAACAGCCAAATTAGCATTATTGCCGCTACACCAAATCCGATTTCTATTGCAGGAATCTCCCATATGATTGTAGATTGTCTTCCAAATGAAGACCCAATGATTAGACCAGTCATAATAATACTAAAGGCCAACAATACAATACTAAAGGATAGCCGATTACTGATATGATCTAATTTACTTAATACTCGCTCTAAATCGGGAAGGCTAAATTCCATTCGTAATTTCCCTTTTTTTATCATGGTTGTCATATCGTCCACACTTCGGGGTAAATCCTTGAGCATTTCCCCATATTCTATTGTATTTCTTAAAAATTTCTCTGCGATATTTTTCGGATGATAGCGTTCCTTCAATAATCTTTTTCCAAATGGTTCCGCTACCTTCACAATACTTATTTCAGGATCTAGTTTCTCCGTAATTCCTTCGGCAGTAAGTAATGTCTTCCCTAATAGGGTTAAGTCAGTTGGAATACGAATATCATGCTCAAAGGCGACCGAAAATAGGTCATTTACTGCCTCACCAAGACTAATTTGACTAAATGGGACATCATAATATTTATCTTGAAGGTCCTCTAAGTCAGCCCTTAATAGATCTTTGTTAACTTCATCTGGAATGACACCCATTTGGGTAATGGCTTTAATAAGTCCATCTATGTTTCTTCCCATCATGGAGATAATAAGAGAGGCAATATGGTCCTTCATCCTTGGTGTAAGACGACCTACCATCCCGAAATCCATAAAGGCAACTACATTGTCAGGTAAAACGAATATATTACCTGGATGTGGATCACCATGGAAAAAGCCTTCCATCAAAATTTGATGGAAGATAGCATGAACAAAACGATCTGCTACTATTTTTCGGTTAAATCCATTTTCTTTTGTTAAGGCTCTGTCGCTTAATTTCATTCCTTTTATATATTCCATCGTTAATATTTTCTCTGAGGAATACTCCCGAAAAACTTTAGGAATAAAAATTCCCTTGTTATCTTCAAATTGCTTCGAGATTTTCTCTGCATTTCGCCCTTCATTTAAGTAGTCTAATTCCATTCGCAAGGACTTGGAAAACTCATTGATGATTTCCTGTATGCCATATCTTCTTCCCCACTCGGTTCTACTATCTGCGAGTATAGCGATATGCTGCAAAATTTCTAAGTCTGTTTTCACTAAATCACTAATCTCTGGACGTTGTATTTTAATAGCAACGGACTCTCCACTATGTAAAACAGCATAGTGAACTTGTCCTATGGAGGCCGTTGCTAACGGAGTTTCATGAAAGCTTTGAAAGAGTGTCTCAATAGGGGCATTTAATTCTAGTTCCAACACTTGTTTTATTTCTTCGAAAGGTAAAGGAGTGACTTGGTCTTGAAGTTTTTCTAGCTCTTCAATCGTGTCTGGAGGAAAGATGTCAGGTCGAGTACTTGCTAATTGCCCCATTTTTATAAAAGTAGGTCCTAGATCTTCTAAAAATAAGCGGATTCGTTCCCCGGTCGTTTTAGAGTGAACCTCTCTCGTATCTTTAATTAATAACCTTTTTGGTATATTAAGCATTTCAATAAGGCCTAATTCCTTAGCGATAAATCCAAAACCATTCCGTGCAAAGGCTTTGCCAATATCTCGATATCTTTGAATATGTCTAATTCGACGTCCCAAGTTCCTCACCACCTCACACAAATAGTCACCTATTATTATGAATTCTTTGGGAAAATAATACAACTTATAATATGCTGGATTAACTCGAAGGAGTGAAAGGCGGCGACTCCCGCGGGAGCCATGGTGGCGACATTGATCCGCCTGTAACGAATTCGAGTGATATTTTAACCTAACACATAGTTGAAAAAACCATGATCAAAAATACGATCATGGTTTTTAATTTATTTATTTGTACTGTGCTGTTTATTAGGTAGCTTTTTACTCGCGTGTCTATGACCTTGACGGTTTTTATTCTGTTCGTCCTTTCTCTGCTTTTCCTGCAGATCTTGTACGAATTCGTGTGTGTTATCCATAACAAAGTTCCTCCTTCTTTCGTAACCTCAACGATACTTTAACCTTTTACTTTAAGAAAAATTCACTTAATGGTAATACATATCTTACCAGATTTTTTCATGAAGAGATGGATATAATCTCCTCTAGAAAAAACTTTACTATCCCAATTGCCAAAGTTGATTCTTTATGAAGGCTGAAGCGTTGCCCACCGGAACCAGGACGGTGACATTACGCCTGTAGCTTATCCAAGCCTCAATAATGTGGGAAACAATAATCGTTTAGAAAACAACCTAGTAAGGAAAATTGGATAACATTACCTGAATATATTTTTTTATTATCTTAAACACTATGACTACACTGATTTCATAATCAGAATCCAATTTTCGAAAGGAGAAATGTTGACATGGCACGTTCAAACAATAACAATCAATTGTTAGTACCTGGAGTTCAACAAGCATTGGATCAAATGAAGTATGAAATTGCACAGGAATTTGGAGTACAGTTAGGAGCAGACACTACTTCCAGAGCTAACGGTTCTGTAGGTGGAGAAATCACTAAGCGCCTTGTTCAAATGGCGGAGCAACAACTAGGTGGATCTCGTTAATTGAAATAGAAGGCAAAATACCCCCGTAGTAATTTCTACGGGGGTATTTTTTCATAAATTTTTCTGTAAAATTAAAGAAAAATTCCGACATAATGTTCCCTTTTCCCCCCATTTTATAAGATAATATAATTAAAGAGCCAATGTTAGGGGGGACCATGTATTGATAAACCAACATTCACTGAAAATGGAAGAGCAAATTATGTACATGCATGCCTTTCAAAATACGACAGTAGGTATGGCAATGGTATCGTTAGATGGTAGGGTAATTAAATGCAATAAGGCCGTTAGTACGATTCTTGGTTATACAGAAGAAGAGTTAACCAATATTAGTTTTTCCAACTATACCCACAAGGAAGACATACAGAGAAGTTATAAAGTTATAAATGAATCCTTGGAAGGACTTCGAGATTCTTATCAAATTGAAAAAAGGTTTATACATAAAAACGGCGAGATTGTTTGGGGATTATTAAACGTTACATTAATAAGGGATGCAGAGGGAGATCCCCTTTATTTTTTATCACAATTAAATGATATAAGTGACAAAAAGGAAACAGAAGAAAAACTAAGGGAGATGGGAAAACAGTTTCAGTTAATTACAGATAATTCCTTAGATAAAATATCTAAACATGCCCTAAACGGGGATTATACCTATGTTTCTCCTGCTTGTGTGAATTTATTAGGCTATACACAAGATGAGCTTATTGGAGTTTCTCCCCTCGACCTATGTCATCCAGATGATATTGCCGTATTGGAAAAACATTTAACAATAGTTCTCAACCAAGGAGAGTTTCATAAATTAACCTTCCGAATGAAACTTAAATCAGGGGAGTATCGATGGTTTGAATCAGCCGGTAAAGGAATTATAGGAGAAAATGGTCAAGTAACGGAGATCCTAACTTTTACTCGAGATATCACCCATAGAAAATCCGTGGAAGAACGTTTAAGGCTGAATGAAAAAAGGTACAAATCTCTTTTTGAAAATAATCCAGACATGTGCTTTATAGTAGATTTACAAGGAAATTATACTTCTATTAATAAAAGCTTTGAGAAGATTACTGGCTATACCTATAAAGAGATTGTTCAGGATGGTATAAATTTTCGTTTCCTTATAGAAAAGGAAGATTTAAAAAAGGTTGAGAAGCATTTTGCTGGTGCGGTAGCAGGGAATGTTCAACGTTATGAGGCTTCTGGGATTAATAAACAGGGGAGAGCAATTATACTCGATGTAGTGAATGCACCGATCATGATTAACAATGAAGTGGTTGGGGTATATGGTATAGCTAAGGATATTTCAAAGCAAAAAGCGGCAGAGGCAGCTTTAAAGCAAGCAAAGACGCAATTAGAGTCTTTTATTGATAATAATGTGGACCCTATCCTCATTTTTAATAAAAATGGAAAGTTACTTAAAGTAAATGAAGCTTTTGAAACTACATATGGTTGGTCCAGAGAAGAGATAATTGGACAAGATCACCTGCATTTAGAATTAATTCCTGAGAAGTATACAGAAAAGGTGAAAATCAATCTTGACACCCTTAAAAGTGGGGCAAAGTTTAAAGGGATTAAATCGAAAAGAAAAACGCGGGACGGGGATATATTAGATGTGGATATTTCTGGTTTTCCAACGGAGGATGAAAAGGGCGAACTAAATGGCTGGGCAATCACCTTGAGGGATGTTACAGAGGCTAAGCTTGCTGAAGAAGTGTTGAGAAACTCAGAGAAATTGTCTGTTGCAGGACAGCTTGCCGCAGGAATTGCCCATGAAATCCGGAATCCAATGACAGCTATTAAAGGATTTATTCAGCTAATGAACCGAGATAAGGAATTTTCCTCGAGATTAAAATATTTTGATATTATTTTAAAGGAGATTAGCAGAATCGAGCTTATTATTAGTGAATTACTTATTTTAGCGAAACCACAAGATGTCAGGGTTACTCAAGCGGATATTACTTCCTTAATAGAAGAGGTAGCGGTTTTATTACAAACTCAAGCTATTTTAAATAACGTAACCATCGAGACGGAATTTGAAAATAATGCACAACTTATTTTTTGCGAAAAAAATCAAATTAAACAAGTATGTATTAATTTTATAAAAAACGCTATTGAGGCAATGCCAAAAGGGGGATTACTACGTATCAAAGTTTCCAATGTAAATGACAAAGGCATTAATATACAATTTATAGATCAAGGATTCGGTATTCCAAGTAACCTGTTAAAAAAATTAGGAGAACCATTTTATACAACAAAAGAAAAAGGGACAGGTTTAGGGTTTATGGTTAGTAAGAAGATTATAGAAAACCATGGCGGGTCATTAACCGTTCAAAGTGAAGAGAACAAGGGAACTACAGTAGAGGTATTTCTTCCACTCCAAAGAAGCAGTGAAGTGGATACGAACACCCATAACTTAATGGAGAACTGAGTGTGGTAGAGTGCTTAAAGGAAACCCTATTTACGTAGAAACAAAAATAAACGGACCGTTGGAAACGATTTGGAAATATACACAAGAACCGAAGCTTCATGAACGTTGGGATTTGCGATTTTCGAGCATTACCTATTTACCTAAGGAAGGAAGTATACAACCATTTCTATATAAAACTAACATAGGTTTTGGTATATCCATTGTTGGTGAAGGACGGAGCAGGGGGAAGAAAGAGTTAAGTGACGGCAGCCGAGTGTCTTCTTTAGAGTTCGGTACAGAGCAGAAGCTTTCGTTAATAAAAAAAGGAAGTGGCTTTTGGAAGTATGAACCTGAAGAGGGAGGAATTCGTTTTTATACTAAATACGATTATTCCACTAGGTTTGGGGCATTAGGAACCATTATAGATCGTTTGATCTTTCGTCCCATGATAGGCTGGGCAACAGCGTGGAGCTTCGATGCCATGAAGCTTTGGATTGAAAAACAAATTCCCCCAGAACAATCCTTCCGACGGCTTCTAACTCATATTTTTATTTGTTTTGCCCTCGCCTTTATTTGGATTTATCAGGGGCTAGTTCCGAAAATTCTTTTTCCGGAAACGGGGGAATTAGCTCTCATAGAACAAACAGGCTTCTTTCCTGGATTCGAAAGGGAAGTTGTTTTCAGTATTGGAATACTTGAAATAATAGTGGGTCTGCTATTTTTATTCCCAATACGTAAAGTGGGCTTGTTTTTAGTCTCTAGTATGGCTGTAGCATTATTAGGGCTGGGAGCCTTGTTCACCAATCCATACCTATTTCTTGAACCATTTAATCCAGCAACGCTAAATATCGGAATGATTTTACTTGGAATAGTTGGATGGCTTAATTTACGTGACCTTCCACAAGCGAGAAACTGTTGGAGGAGGCCGTCGAAATGAAATCCATTTATGAACGGGTATTAGGGGATAACTTTCATCAGCTTCATCCATTACTGCAACGTAAGTTTTCTTTACATAGTGAATCAGAGGAAATAGCAATAGGAGAAGGGACAATGACCTATATTCAAGGGGGGAAGTCGTGGATGAGGCCGTTATTTTCCCTTGGTGCGGCGCGACATCTTTTTTTTCCAGAGCGAGGGACGAATATTCCTTTTAAAATAGAAAATGCAGCCTATAAAGATCCCTTTGGCCGGGAAACGGTGGCTTGGATCCGACGGTTTTATTTTCCTAAAATAACAAGAGCCTTTGATGCCACTATGATCTACAGTGAACAAAAGCACGGAATCATTGACTTCTTAGGTAATAAACAACGCCTTATCTCTCCATTAAATTTCTATGTGACCGAAACAGGGGGACTGAATATTGTCTCGGAAATTCCCTATTTGTGGCTAGGGGGAATGCGCGTACATTCACCGAAATGGGCTGGGCCAACAGCACAAATCAAAGAAGAAGTAATAGAAGGAAGCGAGGTTTCTATACATGTAGAAGTGAGGCACCCGTTATTCGGTTTGCTTATTGAATATAGTGGGTCCTTTCACCTATCCTTTATATCCACAAGAAATCTAAAGGAACGGAAAGATTTTTTTCCAGGAAGATATGAAAAGCGGGAGTAGATAACAGTGGAAAAAATAATGAAAATTCAAGCTTGTTTAGGAGCCGCCACCTGGGCTGCTCTTTCTCTTTTGTATTCCATGGGAAACATTGAAATACTCCTATCCTTTGCCTTTCTAGTACTGGTTCCCCTTACTTTGCTTTTAACCAATACAGTTACAGTGGAAGGAAAACCTTTTAAATCACTGAAGCTCGTTAGTATTTGTCATTACCCCTTTGCCGTTTTAGGTACATTCAGTGTCATTTATGAACCTGGAATGTTAGCCGGGTTTCTAGCTGTAGGTTGGTTCTTGTACACTTTCATGCTGGCCGGATATGGAGTGGTTCGACTTTTGGCAAGGGGATGGAAACCTTTAGATGAGGCCCTCATTGATATTGCCTTTATTTATGTCGTTTTAGGAGGTGTGTGGCTTGTCCTCCACCGTTTTGACGTGGAAGGACTCCCCTTTCCGTCAGTAATCGTACTTCTTACGGCCATTCACTTTCATTACTCCGCCTTCCTTGTCCCCATTTTCACAGGCATGCTAGGGCGGTATCTTTATACGGAAAAAATAAAGTGGCCGGGCTTTCCTATTGTGGCAATTGGCGTTATTTCAGGTCCGATGGTTGTGGCTGCTGGAATTAATTTTGGCGGAGTCCTAGAGTATATGGCAGTTGTCTTATACGTGCTAGTCCTATATTGGTTAGGAATTGGAACGATAATAGTTATGCTTAAAGGGAAAGGAGCTAGCTTTGGAAGGTTAGCTGTGATCATATCATCATTGGCTTTATTAGGAACCATGAGCCTTTCTTATTTGTACAGCTATGGAAACACCTTTGGACCTGTAATATTGACTATCCCCGATATGGTTATTTTTCATGGAGTGGGCAATGCCTTTGGGTATGGATTATTGGGTGTATTAGGCTGGATTTTCCTTGCCCCCCCGTCTCGGGATAATTACTATAGTTTCCCTGTGAGTAAGTTAAGGGGGAAAAAGTACGTTGGTTCCTCCTATATGGATAAATATAAAGTAAGGGAGAATCCCCCTGCTGTAAGGGGCCTTGTGGATAGCTTTGCCATGTTTGAGAATGACAAGTTTCATCCACAAAAGGTAGATTTCCGTATCCGTAGATTTTATGAAGACACTCAGCCGTTTAGGTTGATCGCAAAAACAAGCTGGAGGCGAGGATTTCGGTTTTTATCACGTGTTTATCATGAATTAACAGGTAGGTTTGGTCAGCTTCATCTCGAACCACACAGAGATGTGGTTAGGAAACAAGAAATGGTAGGGGCAGTTTTTCCCATTTTAGACGTAGCCGATGGGCGAGAGGCACCAAGAGTATGGCTTCGGGAAGATAAGGAAACAGGAGAAACTATTTTTGTGGCCGTCTATTCCTATCATGTATACAATGGGAAAAGGTATATGAATATAGCTTTGCCACTACCATGGTCTGTCATGACAGGAATTCTCCGCCCTGATAACGATGAAGAAAATGGACTATTATTAACTAGTGAAAAAATTGCTGATGAAAAGGGTCATGAAGGAATATATCTCACCGTGGGACAAGGGATAACAGTAAGGCTTCCCATTTCTGAGACATTTCACATTCAAGTGGTGGATGGAAGTTCTGGAAGGCTTCGAGCAACCCACAAAATGAAAATCTGTGGGATCCCCTGTCTGGAATTAGAGTATGAAATTTTTGAACAAAGATAGGATCGTAAAGTGATTCTGAAAACATGAGCAACGAAAAAACAAGGCTGGGACAAAAGCGTTTTGTCAATGAGAATTCCGAACGAAGCATTTAAATCGCTTCGGAAATATACTTCGCTTTCCGCGGGTGGCTGGTGAGCCCCCTCGTGCTTACGCACGTGTGGTCTCACCTTTGCCTTTGCTCCCGCAGGAGTCTACGTATATTTCCTCCGCTATGATAATACACTGTTCGTATTTTCATCTAAACACTTTAGTTATGTCCCAGCCTCTTTCCTATTTAACTCCTAAAACTCTCCATCAACGAAGACTTTCCATTAACACAACTAACAAATTTTTCAAAAAAAATCGTATTACTATATTTACAATATTAACACTGTACTGGTATACTTTATAACCGTAATACATAAAACTTAGTAAACAGCTAAGGATTATCAGAATAATAGTAGAAAAGGGGTTGTACACATGTTGCGTAAATTATTTTTTAGCGTCACATTCGTTTTTTTCTTACTTACCCTAGTGGCTTGTGGAACGGATGAAACCTCTCAGGAAGAGGGACCTGCGGAAGAACCTGCAACAGAAGAGGAAACCGATTCCGATGCTGAGGGTACAGAGGAAGATGCAGAGGAGGATGGATCTGCAGTAGAAGAAACGCCAGAAGTAAGCTACGAAGTCTGGATTGCAGACCAAGGTTTAAATGAAATTCACATTATCGATGGTGCTACACATGAAATCGTTGAAACGATCGATTTTGCGGATGTTGGGGATAAACCTCATATGCTCGTCTTTGACGAAGAAGGGGAATATGCTTATGTCGCCAACATGGGGTCTGGGACCATGTCCGTCATTCGTGCTTCTGATAGACAAGTAGTTACAACTTTAGAAACGGATGAAGGGGCACACGCGGCCATCCCCAGTCCAGATGGAAAGCGGGTGCTTGTTGCCAACACTCCAGGTCAATCCATGACAGAGGTTTTAATAGATAAAGAGAATGAAGAGTTCACTGTTGGTAGACACATAGATTTAACGGAAGTAGAATTGCTGCAAGACGAAGAAGCTTTCCCTAATAATCGACCAATCTGCCTGCAATATACGGCTGACGGAAGCAAAGCATATGTTACCCTTGGTGGTGGCGGTTTATTTGTTTTTGATGTAGAGAACTTTGAAGTAATCAAAGCATTTGATAAAACTCAGGTAGGTACACATGGATGTGGAACGATTTTATCGCCAGACGGTAAGTACATGTTTGCTAACTCAGGTTCTACAGAACTAGCAGAATATTATGTGATTGACGTAGAGACAGATGAGATCATTTTTACTGGTGAAACTGGTGGAATTGATGCACATGGTGTGGCATTCACTCCAGATGACCAATTCCTATGGATGCTTAATCGTGTGACGGATGATGCTGCAATTATCGATCCAACAACATTTGAGGTTGTGGATCATATTGAATTCGTTGGAGATGCTCCAGACCTAATGGTATTTAGTCCAGATGGTAAGTACGCCTATATTTCTCTACGTGGACCGGAACCTGCTACAGGTACACACGACATGGCAGGGGATACTCCAGGTGTATCGATCATTGATGTAGAAACAAAAACAAAGGTAAAGCTAATTGAACTGGATTTAGCTGGTGATCCACACGGAGTTGATTTAAGAATCGTATCTGAATAATAATGTAAACAACCCCTGAAATCCTAGTTAGATTCAGGGGTCTTTTCTTTATAATTGTTTATATGCCTTTCTATTTTCCTTGTAGCTCTTTAAAATCAACTGGTGGCACGAGCCCTTCCTCTGCGGCTCTGTCCAATAATGCTTTAATGGCACCGTACCCATCTTTCCCTAGTTCGGCAGTAAACTCGTTTACATATAAATCAATATGGGCTTCAGCCACTTCAGGAGACATTTCCTGAGCGTGCGCCATGACGTAGTCTCGGGAAGCTTCTGGATGCTCCCACGCATATTCAACGGAAGCCCGAATCCATTTTGCTATTTCATCTACATTCAAGGAGCGCTTCGCGATAATCGCTCCTAATGGGATGGGGAGTCCTGTATCTTCTTCCCACCAATCTCCAAGGTCCCTTAATAGGTTCAACCCGTAAGATGGATAAGTGAAACGGGCTTCATGGATAACGAGCCCCCCGTCAATTTTTCCGTCCCGGACTGCCGGCATAATTTCATGGAATGGCATGACGACAATTTCACCAACTCCACCAGGCACCTGCTGGGCTGCCCATAATCGAAACAGTAAATAAGCAGTGGAGCGTTCACTTGGGACAGCGATACGCTTACCTGTTAAAGCAAAAGCATCCCCTGCTTCTTTTGTTAAAACCAGTGGACCGCAGCCTCTCCCTAGGGCACCACCGCAAGGGATGAGTACATAATCTGAATGAATATATGGTAAGGCTGCGTAGGATATTTTCATAATATCTGCTTTATCTGCTTCTACAGCTAGATTATTTGTAATATTAATATCTGCGTACTCTACATCAAACTTTGGCGTCCCAGGAATTAATCCATGGACTAACGCATGGAAAACAAATGTATCGTTTGGGCAGGGGGAAAATATGATTTTCATGTCAACACCTCCGGTAATACTGAACATGCCTTTCTTAATGATTGTAATGCTTCTTTAATGCGCCAAGCCTCCCTATCCCTAGGTCCAATGGGATTAGAAATGGCGCGTATTTCTAAAATGGGAATCTCCCGGTCCTTAGCAGCTGTGGCCACCCCAAACCCCTCCATTGCTTCTGCCGCAGCGTCCGGGAACCTAGCTTGCAATTGTAAAGCCGTTTCTAGCGTACCAGTAACGGTAGATAAAGTTAGAATAGATCCATTATTAACGGAAAGCTCCGTTCCTTCCATGGCCTTGGTAACCTTCTCCACTAATCTAGAATCGACAGCAATCTTAGAAGACCCAAAGCCTAGTTCCTCTACACTGGAGAAACCTTCTCCAGTTTCGGCACCGAGATCAGCGGCAATAATTTCTTTTGCAACTACTATGGATTCCAAAGGAGCTTTTCCTGCAAAGCCACCTCCAATGCCAGCGCTAATTACCAGGTCATAGTCTTCCGTAGCTAATTGAGATGCTGTTCTTGCAGCTGCTGAGGCCGGTCCTACCCCTGCTATGGCAACTTCAAAACTATTATTAGCTTCAAGACCTACCAATACAGCCTCCCTTTCCACTTCTACAGCAGTCATGATTAGGATACGTTTATATTTTTTTACCATCTAAACATCCCCTTATGTATTGAAATTAAGGATGACATCATATGAGTATCATTCCCCCATTTGTCTCCTTTAAAGGTATCCCTCTTGTCCCTTAATTGTAAAGGGAAAAGGACGATATTTCCAATGGGGAGATATTTCTGAATTATCGTGACTTTAATGAAAGATTCTAGTATACTTTATTTTAAAATTCCTTGTGAAAAATTAATTGATTTTATTTTTATACAGGTATGCGGAAAGGAAGTAGGGTTTATGAAGGTTGTAAAGTTTGGCGGTAGCTCACTAGCCAGTGCCCAGCAGTTTCAAAAGGTAGGAAAAATTATTACAGATGATTCAGACAGACGAATTGTTATCGTATCAGCACCGGGGAAACGTTATGATGATGATATTAAAATGACTGATTTACTCATCAGTCTTGCCAAAAGTGTCACGGAAGAGACCTATAATCCTAGATCGCTTCAATTAGTGATGGACCGGTATGAGGAGATTATCTCAGAACTGAATCTTGATAAATCTCTTGTGGAAACAATCCGTGATGGATTAATTGACTTGATTGAGGAGTACCAGCAGGATGAAGACCGGCTAATGGATGCCCTTAAGGCGAGTGGTGAGAATAATAATGCGAAGGTTATGGCCGCATATTTAAGCTCACTAGGGATGGAAGCTTCATATGTCTCCCCGAAAGAGGCAGGGATGGTCGTGACAAACGAGCCAGGGAATGCGAGAATTCTTCCAGAGGCTTATGAAAAAATTGCTTCCTTAAGAGACCGTGAAGGTATTTTAGTTATTCCAGGCTTTTTTGGCTATTCAAAACAGGGGCATATCGTAACCTTCCCAAGGGGTGGGTCGGATATTACTGGCTCCATTATAGCAGCAGGTGTAGAAGCGGATGAATACGAGAATTTCACAGATGTGGATTCCATTTATAGTGTGAATCCTAACCTAGTTAACAATCCTCGGGAAATTAAGGAGCTCACCTATCGTGAAATGCGAGAGCTGGCCTACTCAGGCTTTTCCGTCTTCCATGATGAAGCACTTCAGCCAGTGGTAAGTAAAGGAGTTCCTGTTTGTGTAAAAAACACGAACCACCCGGAAGCACCTGGAACTCGAATAGTGGGAAGCAGAACAGTAAACGGATATCCAGTTGTTGGAATTGCCAGTGATAAAGGTTTCTGCAGTATTAATATTACAAAATACTTGATGAACAGAGAAGTTGGCTTTGGCCGCCATTTATTAGAAATTTTGGAGGATGAACATATTTCTTATGAACACACTCCTTCAGGGATAGATAATATGTCTGTTATTGTACGGGAAAACCAATTGGAGAACGGGAATGAAGAGAAAATCCTCCAACGCATTCGTAATGAACTCCTAGTGGATGATGTTCAAGTGGAAAAGGACCTTGCCATGGTGATGGTTGTAGGCGAAGGAATGGCGAAAACGGTTGGAATCGCCTCAAAAGCAACAACGGCTTTAATGGAGGCTGGAATAAATATTAAGATGATCAACCAAGGCTCATCTGAGGTTAGTATGATGTTTGGTGTAGATGCGGACCAAGTAGATCAAGCCGTCACAAGCCTGTATCACGCATTCTTCTAATAGAGACTGTTCAAAAAGTTCGGTTTTTGAGCTTTTTGAACAGTCTCTCTATTTTTTAAAATAATTCACAATTTTTTCATTTTGAAGCGGTTTCAAGTAAAATAGATTTTGTAGTATTCTTCATTACTATCTAATCCGAGATTAAGAGGGAGGCCGTTTGGAATGAAATACAGAAGGTTAGGAAGAACAGGTTTGAAGGTTAGTGAAATCAGTTTAGGAAGCTGGTTAACGTACGGAAAGACTGTAGAAGACAACATCGCAGAAAGAACGATACATAAAGCGTACGAATTAGGAATTAATTTCTTCGACTCTGCCAACGTTTACGAGAGAGGCGAAGGGGAACGGGTAATGGCCCAAGCGTTAAAGGAATATCCACGGGAATCATATGTGATTACTACAAAAGCCTTTTGGCCGATGGGGGAAGGTCCAAACGATCGTGGGTTATCTAGAAAGCATGTGACAGAGCAGTTGCATGCAAGCTTAAAGAGAATGAATTTAGACTATGTGGACATTTTTTACTGTCATCGCTATGACCCAGAAACACCAGTGGAAGAAACTTTACGTACGATTGATGACCTTATTCGTCAAGGAAAAATTCTCTATGCCGGAGTTAGTGAATGGAGTGCTGCACAAATTGAAGAGGCTATGCGAGTAGCGGATAAATTTCTATTAGATCGAATTGTCGTAAATCAGCCAGTTTATAATATGCTAAATCGCTATATTGAAAAGGAAGTTATACCTGTCAGCGAAAAATATGGTGTTGGTCAGGTAGTATTCTCTCCATTAGCTCAAGGTGTGTTAACAGGTAAGTATAAAGGTGGCCAGGTTCCACAGGGTAGCCGAGCATCCAATGAATCTATTAATAATTTCATTACAGGAATGCTAAATGAAGATGTGTTTACGAAAGTAGGTCAACTAGAACAAATAGCCAGCGAATTAGAAATTACATTACCTGAACTAGCTTTAGCTTGGATTTTACGACAGCCAAATGTAGCCAGCGCATTGATAGGTGCCAGCAAACCGGAGCAAGTAGAACAAAATGTAAAAGCAATCGATGTTTCCCTATCAGCAGAAGTTCAAGCTAAAATAGAGGAAATTCTAGGATAACTTTCTTCTAGCCAAAAATGGAGTTGATAACCGAATGTAACAGGCATTCGGCTCAACTCCATTTTTTTATAAGAACAAAGTTAAGTACTTTGTCGAATCTGGCATCTGCGTTTATGAAGCAGGTAAGGGAAGAGGGAAGGAAGTTACCTGTCTCATAAAGCAAGTTATGGAACAGGTAAAGGGGGAGGGAAGGTTGATACCTGTTTCATAATACGTTCATGGAACGGGAAAGGGGGAGGGAAGGGTAATACCTGTTTCATAATGCATTTATGGAACGGGAAAGGGGAGAAGAAAGAGAGTTACCTGTTTCATAAGGAGTTTATGAAACAGGTAAAGGAATTGAAGCAAGCATACCTGTTCCATGAAGACAGTTAAAGACACCTAGCTATGTACTAATTAGGTGTCTAAAATGATAGTTAATTAATTTATTGTCCTACAACTATCTCAATTGCTATTATCACTGGGATGTAGGAGACGCCTCAAATGTAACCACTCTCGGAGGTTCTTGAAAGAAATCCTTTGCTATCTCCCCAAATTCCTTAAAGTGCGAGGTTGCATTGTGAAAGTGAATAGATTCCATATCCTTCCACTCTTCTACCATAACAAAGGTATTTGGCTCATTAGTATGCTCATAAAGCTCATAACTAATATTTCCTTCTTCCCCTTGTGATCCACGGATCAGTGCTTGTACATGAGTTAGAAATTGCTCCCGATATTCTGGTCTTATCTTTAAATGTGCGTGAATAATATTCAAGTTTCCTTCCTCCTATGTAAAAAATAATAAGGTTAACTTTTCAACAGAGCCTATTATATTTTTGTAAAATCATCTGCTAAAGATACATTAATAGCCTTTTTTATAATCCACTACATTAATGGATGGTGTCTTTCCTGCTAAATAATCTTTTAAATTTGGTATAAATATTTCTTCGAATAACCTTTTTGCATAATGTTCTGTGGATCCAGCGGTATGGGGGGTAATAATAACATTATCCAGTTCCCATAAAACACTGCTTTCTGGCAATGGCTCTTTCTCAAATACATCCAGTCCAGCTCCGCCGATTTGCTCATTCACTAAAGCATAGGTAAGGGCCTCTTCATTCACAATTTCTCCCCTGCCAATATTTATGAAAAAAGCAGCGTCTTTCATTAATTGAAATTGTTCTGAGTCAAATAAATGGAAGGTATCCTTTGTTAATGGCAATGTAACCACCACATAGTCACATCGTGGGAGAACCTCATTTAGTTGTTCAGTCGTATACATCTCATCCACATTTTCTTCCTCTTTAGAGGAATGACGAATGCCTATTACATGCATTCCGAAGGCCTTTGCTATTTTTGCAGTTTCTTTTCCAATGGCCCCAATCCCTAAAATTCCTATTGTCTTCCCATGGATTTCAAGGTTTAGATTAGCATGGTCCCATGTCTTTGTTTGCTGATTTCGGACATAGCTATGTATCTTCCTAGTTAATCCAAGAATTAATGCAAAGATTGTTTCAGAGATGGGAAAGGCGTGGACGCCATTGGCACTAGTTAAAATCACATTTCTATTTTCGATTTCTTCCAAAGGCATGCTATTAACACCGGCACTCCAGCTTTGCAGCCAACGGAGCTTTGAATTTTCATGTAAACATTCCTTTTCTATACCCTTCTTCCATCCGGCAATAATCTCAGCATCCTCTATGTGGTTTTCCCAGATGTCACGATCCCTGCCCACAATGATCTCCCAATCAGGAATGACTTCTTTCACCTTCTCCACTAAATCTTGTTGAATGTTATGTGTAATTACTAATTTTCTATTTTTCATTATTTAACTCTCCATTCAAAGGGGAATTTACTTTTTATTTTAACAGAATATGAAGAAGGGAAGTAGTGTCACAAAATATTCATTTAAAAATGGTAAATAGTGTCCAAAATTTTTATAGCACATGGCATATTAACGTAGAATTACTTCCTAGCTTCTGCTCCTACTATGGATAAATAGGAGGAATAAAAATGAAGTGTAGAACATGTAAAGGATCTGGTACGTTAAAGTGCAGGAAAGGTACCTGGCCGATTTAAGCAATTGTTTAAGTCTAGTTAAAGCTTATTTCTCAAAAAATATAGTCATAAAAGTATAAATGGTAGCAGGCCATACGGGTCCTGCTACCATTTTATTTTGTTTTATAAAATTCGTCTCCCGCGGTTAACCTTGCGGTATAGTTGTATAGATTTATTAGCCACACAAAATTTCGTGATCCAGATGTTAACGCGACACTTCTGTACTTTCTAATGGTACTAGCTTTCTCATGTAAAATAATTTACCTTTTTTAACGAGTTAGCGATTGGTTAACTAGGCAGTTCCTCTTTCTTCTATTGCTTTATTCATATTAATAATATAGCTATAATGGTTGCAATAAATAAACCTGCCATTACCGGAATAAAGTTTTGCCGGACTAAATCCATTGGTTTGACACCTGCTATTCCTGCATCCGCTGCAACCCCGAAGGCCCATGCTGCCAGTGTTCCACCACCTGCGAAAATAGTAGCTACTTGCCCTATAGAAGCAAGGACGGCAATATCTAAACCAGCTCCACCTCCAATGCCTGCTGCAAGTGCCCCAACTAATGGCAATCCGGAAAAACCGGAACCATCCATTCCAGCAAGAATTGCGATAATCACCATTCCAACAACGATTGTAATTGGGTTGCCATCAATGTGGTGAGCCATTGCTGTCCCTAGATCAAATAAAAATCCTGGTGCCCCTTCCCCAAGAACTTTTTCTGCGTGGTCTGGGTGACCTAACAAGAAAAATGCTGCAATTGGAATAATGGGAGCAAAGATCTTGATGGCAAAATAAAATCCTTCACGAATGTGCGTTACGATATTTTCAAAGGATTTCGTTCCTGTTGTGATAAAGGAGGAAATGAGCAATAAAGTAACGGCTGTTCCTCCAAGCAATGCAGTTGCGGAACCCCCTTGGATGGCGGCGTCTGGGTTAAAGAAGGCCCGGTAGAGCATTAGAAATACGACACTGAACAATACGAAGGGAACAAACATTGCAAGGAACTTCGTTTGTTTAGTTGGTTTCTTAATGCTATTAGTATCCCCGATTTCTAATGCTTCCTCTGACTGCATGTATTGCATTGTACCTGTTTTAATCCCTTTTCTTATTTTAAAATAAGCTAGGGTAATGGCCACCAATCCAACAGTTAATGAAAATAAAGCCGTATACGGTAAAATCTCACCGGAGCTCACTCCTGCTGCAGAGGAAGTAATCCCAGTAGCACCTTGAATGACTAAATCCCCAGACAGTGCCATTCCATGACCAAAAAGGTTAATGGCAATAGCTGCACCCATGGCAGGTAAGCCTGCTTTCATAGCTACGGGAATAAGGACGGTACCAACAAGGGCAACGGCTGGCGTCGGCCAGAAAAACGTTGCGGCAATATACATCGCTCCGCCTAATACGAAAAAGGCGGTTGTGGGATTAACCATTAATCGTTTTAATGGTGATACCATCAAAACATCTGCCCCCGTGGCCTGGAGGGATTTTAGCATGGCTACCATTAAGGCGATGACAAGCATAATATCAAAAAGAGTGATACCTGCATTTAAGAAAGCCTCAAATACCACCTGTGAGGAGGCGACAAAACTATCAATAAAAGGTTTATCCATATGATAAATGAACCCTAATACAAATGTACCGATAATGGACGGCAGAACCACATCCCGCCGGAAAATCATGAATGTAAAAATTGCTAATATAACAAGAAGGAATACCCAGTGTGAAAGTGTTAAAGTAACCTGTTCCATCGTAATCTCCTTTCGGATGAGTTTAGGTTAAATTGTTCACCATACTGTATGGTTTTGCCTGGGTATGTGTTCCTGATGAAAAAGCCTAATGGAGACGTTTCGATCTTAGTAATGAACGTATGGGGCTTAGTGGAGGCATGAAAAGTCTTGCAAATATCTACATATTTAATTTTCATTGATTAATATGCTTGTTCCCTCTATAATCCATATATACGTTTTCGAAAATAAGGGAGTGGCAGCTTTGATACGCCGTTTTTTGTCTTACTATATACCACATAAAAAATTATTTGCCGCCGACTTTACCAGTGCGGTCTTTGTAGCCATTTTAGAGCTTGCATTCCCATTAGCTGTGCAATGGTTTGTTGATGATCTACTGCAATATGGCGATTGGTCGACCATTCTATGGGTAGGGGCAGGATTGTTTTTTATTTATGGATTAAGCACATTTTTACAATATGTCGTTCACTATTGGGGCCATAAACTGGGAATTAACATTGAAACAGATATGCGGGAACAGCTTTTCGAGCATGTACAAAAGCAATCCTTCCGTTATTTTGACAATACAAAAACAGGCCACATTATGAGTCGATTCACAAATGACCTCTTTGACATTGGGGAGCTAGCCCACCATGGCCCTGAAGATATGTTTATCGCCATTATGACCTTCATTGGTGCCTTCTGGATTATGTTTACGATCAATGTGAAATTGGCCATTGTCATCCTTTGTATCGTTCCATTGTTAATTGGCCTTATCGTATTTTGTAACCTGCAGATGAATAAAGCTTGGAAGCAAATGTTTCGGGATATTGCAGATGTAAATGCTAGAGTGGAAGACTCTGTTTCTGGTGTCCGAGTGGTCCAATCCTTTACAAATGAAAGATTTGAGATTTCTAGATTTAATAAACAAAACAAGAAGTTTAGAAAAGCAAAGATCCTATCGTACAAGGTGATGGCCTTTAGTTTATCAAGCATTTATATGCTCACGAGATTCATAACCTTAGCTGTTCTTGTTTATGGAGCTTGGTTGAGCTTTAATGGACAACTATCTAATGGGGAGCTTGTTGCTTTCATTCTTTATGTGAATGTCTTGTTAAAACCTATTGATAAGATCAGTGCCTTAATGGAGCTTTACCCGAAAGGGATGGCAGGATTTAAACGATTTACGGATATGATTGACTCGGAACCTGAGGTACAAAATCGAAAGGATGCTGTTGAAGTATCCTATCTTCATGGAGACATAAAGCTTGATAATGTTAGCTTTCGATATGATAACAGTAAATCAGTTTTAAACAACATTAATTTGAAGATTGAGGCGGGACAAACAGTGGCCTTTGTGGGACCTTCGGGAGCTGGAAAAACAACGATATGCTCTTTAATCCCAAGGTTTTATGATGTTGACGAAGGTTCTATTTCCATCGATGGTTTTGATATTCGTCAAATGACGAAGGAATCCCTGCGTTCTCAAATTGGGATCGTTCAGCAGGACGTATTCTTATTTACAGGAACATTGAGAGAAAACATCGCCTATGGAAAACTTGATGCTACAGAGGGACAAATTAGGGACGCTGCTCGCCGGGCTCATTTAGAAGACTTTATTCATTCCTTACCTGACGGTTATGAAACACAAATTGGGGAAAGGGGCTTAAAGCTCTCTGGTGGACAAAAACAACGTATTGCCATTGCTAGAATGTTCTTGAAAAATCCGCCGATTCTTATCTTAGATGAAGCTACCTCTGCTTTAGATACAGAAACAGAATTAATTATTCAACAGGCACTGTCCGAATTGGCGCAGAATCGAACAACACTAGTGATCGCCCATAGACTTGCAACTATACGGAATGCAGATAAAATTGTAGTAGTAACAGAGGATGGTATAGCTGAAGAGGGAACCCATGAAGAGCTCCTTAACAAAGGTGGTATCTTTGCGAATCTTCATCAAGTGCAGTTTCAAAAGTAACAAGAAATAACCACCTTTTTCTGGGTGGTTATTTCTCTGTGTAGAATTTGATGTTTCTTCAAATAGTAACAGGAAGAAGAGGATAAGGTGGTAATTAGGAGCCAATGAATAGCAGACCATTAAACCAACAGTTTTTTGATCAACCAACACTTGAATTAGCAAAAAATTTGTTAGGGAAGCTTCTAGTGAAAGAAACGGAGGAAGGTATTACATCTGGATGGATAGTAGAAACGGAGGCGTATATTGGACCAGGGGATCGAGCGGCTCACAGCTACGGAAACCGAAGGACAAAACGGACGGAAGTAATGTTCGGCCCCCCTGGATTTGTTTATACATATGTTATGCACACCCACTGTCTTGTAAATGTGGTTAGCGGGGAAGAAGGAAACCCTGAAGCAGTACTCATACGAGCGGTGGAACCTTGCGATGGAATGGACCTTATGTATCAACGAAGAGGCCAGGATAAACGAGAAAAGGACCTCACGAACGGCCCAGGTAAATTGACCAAGGCAATGGGGATAGTAAAAGAGGACTATGGTCGTCCTTTTTTTGAACCTCCCCTATATATTGCAGAAGGGAAGCCACCCGGAAGTATGGAAGAAGGACCTCGAATCGGAATCGACAACAGTGGAGAAGCAAAGAATTACCCATGGCGTTTCTGGATAAAAGGAAATCCCTTTGTCTCTAGGGCACCTTCTTCGAGAAAAAAAAGTGACTGAATTCAAATAGTATTTTTTCACAAAAATGGAACATGCTAGTTAATGAAGGAGGCGATAACATGGCACAAAAAGTTACTGCCGTTAGGAAGAACAACGAAGGAGACATCGTAGAGCTTCAATTATCGTCAGGAGAAGTGGTGGACTATAAACAGGCACAGCAAATGGCCAAAAATGGTGAAATTGAACATGTCAATGTATTCCGTGGAAGAGATGGAGAAGAGCATCTACGAAGTGACGCAGATGGAATTAAGGAAAACAACTTAGATAATTTACCAACATTTTAAACAGATTTAACGCTAAAGAAAGGCCGATCCCAGATGAGGATGATCGGCCTCTTTTTAGTTGTTTAGGAAATTATATTTTTTATGAATGTGGATAACAGTAGCTGAATAATCGTCTAGCTTCATGTGCCATCGACTCGAGAAAATTTCTGCCCGAATAAAAAGCAAGAAGCGCTTTTTATCGGTCAGAGCATTTTCCGTTCGAATAGGCAACGCGCGCGTTGCCGCTTTGATAGGCAGGCGCATTACGCTTTTGTACTGTGAACAGAGTAATGTATGTTAAGATTAAAATAGTTGAGTCTGTTCAAAAAAGTCGGTTTTTGAGCTTTCTGTTTGAAAATTATGTATTGATACATTATTTATTTCAAACGAAGTTGATTGAAGCGCAAGGCATGGGCTGTCTCTTCCTCTACTAGCAAAGCTCCGAAGCGAAGCTAGCAAATGTTTTAGCGACGAGTAATCGCAGGAGCAGAGGAAGAGACACAGTTTTTTCCCGAGGAGGCTGAAGCGTTGCCCGCCGAGCCAGGATGGCGACATTACGCCGTTGCCCACAGGACGTGGACTGCCCTTAGGCGTAAATGGAATGCCTGAAGCGTAAATCAACAAAATAGTTTTCATTTTTCGTTGGGTCTATAAAGACATGGGTACCTTGAACACGCTCTTGGAGATGGTTTAGAAATTAAATTGATAGTTGGAGGTCAGGATAATGGTTGAAGAAAATAAAGTAACGATATCACAAAGAATAGAAGATAATTATCAATTACTTATAGAACATTCATACATAAAAGAAGCATTACAATTCATAAAGTTGGAAAACGAGAATACGTTAAAGGATCAAATGGAGTTAACCGAAATCCCTGCACCAACCTTTGACGAAAAAGTCCGCGGTGTGGAGTATAGAAAACGTTTGGAACAATTAGGCCTGAAGGACATCCAGACAGATGAAGTTGGTAATGTATTTGGTATTCGTCCTGGTACGGGAGATGGACCAACGTTGGTGGTATCGGCACATTTAGATACGGTTTTTCCTGAAGGAACGGATGTAAAAGTAAAAAGGAAGGACGGAAAGGTGTATGCTCCTGGGATAGCTGACGATGGGAGGGGATTAACGGTTGTCTTGACTATTCTTAGAGCTTTGGAACAACTTAATATCAAAACCAAAGGGGATATTTTATTTGGTGCAACCGTAGGGGAAGAAGGACTGGGTGATTTAAATGGCGTAAAAGCGTTGTTTAAAAATCGGGGGGAGGAGATTGACGGTTTTATCTCTATTGAACCGGGATCTCCAGCAAGGACAACCTACTTAGCTACTGGAAGTAAAAGGTATAGCATTACTTTTACAGGTCCAGGTGGACACAGCTTCGGTGCATTTGGCCTCCCAAGTGCCATCCATGCATTAGGCCGTGCAGTGGCCAAGATTTCCGAGCTTGAAACACCAAGTGATCCGAAGACAACCTTTACGGTAGGAACAATTGAAGGGGGAACATCTGTTAATACCATTGCTGCAAAAGCCAATATGGTTATGGACTTACGTTCCACTTCCCAGGAGGAATTGTTGAAGCTGGAAGATAGGGTATTGAAGATGATTCAACAAGCTGCAGAGGAAGAGAATAAACGCTGGGATTCAGAGGGGATCGCCGTTGAGATTCAGCAAGTAGGAGACCGTCCAGCCGGCTCTCAACCTGCAGATTCCATTATCGTCCAAACTGCCTTGGCTTCAACGAAAGCAGTAGGGTTTGAACCGAGCTTAGGTTCACCAAGCAGTACGGACTCCAATGTCCCAATAAGTTTAGGGATACCTGCTGTTACCCTAGGTGGGGGCGGAGAGTTTGGGGGAGCCCATACCTTAGAGGAATACTTCGATCCAACGGATGCTTACTACGGACCGCAACAGGTTCTCTTAACTGTATTAGGTCTTGTGGGAGTAGAAGGGGTTTCTGAGCCATTGTTAGAAAAAAGAAGTAAGTGAATGGTAACAGGGAGCGGGTTCAACGTGACCTAAAATGCGTTGCCCGCGGAACCAGGACCACCTGACATTACGCCTGTAACTAGTTCGAGAGACAAGGTTAGTACCATTTTCATATTCCATCGTACAAAATTACTATTGCACGGAGGTCTCCCCTGAAATATACGAAGTCCATGTTGCCGTTGGCACTCTCGAAGGAGTGAAAGGCGGCGACTCCAGCAGGAAAAGCAATAGTTGAAGACCCCGCAGGGTGCACTTCCCGAGGAGGCTGAGGCATTGCCCGCGGAAAGCGTCCGCCTGTAACGGATTCGAGTGACATGATTAATACCCATTTTCATAATCCATGGTGCAAGTATTTACTTGCATGGAGGTCAACCATGAAAATACGAATCTGGTTGTTATTCGCTACGGTCCACTCCCTTTCCGCGGACGACCTGTCAAGCCCCCACGGGCTTTGCCCTGTGTGGTCTTGGCTTGCTCGTTCTTCCGCAGGAGTGTCGTGGACCTTCGCTCATTCCAATGCAGATTAAAATTTTCATTCTCCATGGTGCAAAATTTCGTTTGCATGGAGGTCAACCATGAAAATACGAATCTGGTTGTTATTCGCTACGGTCCACTCCCTTTCCGCGGACGACCTGTCAAGCCCCCACGGGCTTTGCCCTGTGTGGTCTTGGCTTGCTCGTTCTTCCGCAGGAGTGTCGTGAACCTTCGCTCATTCCAATGCAGACTAAAATTTTCATTTTCCATAGTGAAAATTTCACTTGCATGGAGTCTACCTTGAAATTACGAAATCCATGTTGCCGTTGGCACTCTCGAAGAAGTGGAAGGCGGCGACTCCAGCGGGAAAAGCAATAGGCGAAGACACCGCAGGGTGCACTTCCCGAGGAGGCTGAGGCATTGCCCGCGGAAAGCGTCCGCCTGAAGCGAATTCGAGAGACAATGTACAATTTTCATTCTCCATGGTGCAAAATTTCATTTACATGGAGGACTACCATGAAATATACGAAATCCATGTTGCCGTTGGCACTCTCGAAGGAGTGAAAGGCGGTGACTCCAGCGACGAGCACAGCTTCTTGAATTCGCTACGAGTTGTCTCGACGGATATGCTACGAAGCAATACTTGTAGAGGAAGAGACAGGACTTACAGCTGAAGACCCCACAGGAGCACGCTAGTGCGACGAGGAGGCCGAAGCATTGCCCGCGGAAAGCGTCCGCCTGAAACGGATTCGTATAATTCCCTTGGGTTTAACAATTTAGAAACCTTATACCTTCTCCCCATTCAACAGCTCGCGAATCACTAGGTTTGTTAAATTAGGAACCACTTCTAAGGAATAATCCAGCTCCATTCGCTCAAACTGCTTATGGGCATCAAACCCATAGGGTCCAATATTAATGACAGGTACATTAATATCCTGAATATCCTGATACTCTACGTAATGCTTCGTGCCCCATCCAGGGTTGTTATCACTAACAGCATTAATTCCCTCTTCATCATCACTTAAAGCTACGAAACTCATATCAGAAATGTAAGGGAAATAGTTTTTCGTTACAATTGGATGCTTATACTTCGGCTGTACCGCGGCAACGGCATTATCCAGAGCTCCGATCAAGCGCGTCTCCAACTCATTTTTTCCCGTAACATCAATTCTTGGAGAATATAAAGAAGAGTAAAACAAAATGATTGCTGGGCTACGGTCCGTCATCCATTTCCACGCCTCTTCCACGACCTTCGCCGCAAACATCCTTGTATCCACCTCTGGACTAGTGAGTAACAAATCTTCCTTGAATGCCTTCATATGCTTCAAATAGGCATCCCCATGCTCCGCAACTAACGTCTTTTCCAGTTCCTCGTAAGTCATAACACGAGCCTTCCATGGTGCTTCCACATATTCTTGGCCAGTGGTACTACTAAACTGAGCAAGCCTTTCATTAAAGAGTGTCAAAGCATTATGAAAGGCAATCTCCGCCTGCTCCTTCAGTTTCACCAACACATCCTTTGGCGACCAAGAATGGATAAAAAAGTTGTAATAAACGTAAGCAGACAGGGCTGTTTGCACCGTGTACGTTGGCTTTAAATCTGTTTGCTTAAGAGAAACAGGAGGTACCGTTGTTTCCCCATGGGCCTCGTTACACAACTCCGGGTTATAGCTGATCTGTCTCGTAAGCTCGGCAGCAATAAAGTTAGGATCAATCCCCTCAAAACAAGAACCCACGTGAGTTTCTGCCCCTGTGATAAAAAACGATGGCAGCAGCTTCCCAACGGTTCCTTTATAAATATAACGACTCACATCTCCTTCAAATCTTGGTGAAACGAAATCTGCATTGATTGCGGCAATATACTCAAACCCGTGTTCTTCTCTCAAAGCTTTTAATTCCTTAAGTGCTGATAAAATACCGTGGGAGCTGTCCTCCTCATCACATTCGATGACAACACATAAGTTCCCGGACAATTCTTCCGGATGGTCCGAATAATAGTTTAGTAGATATAAATGACTGGCCACACCACTCTTCATATCTAGGACGCCTCTTCCAAATAGATAATCTCCAGAACGTAAATGCTCATCTATCAATGGAGGAAGCTCTTCTCCTTTTAAGGAATCCATAAGTTGATCTGGGTCACATGCCTTGTCCTTTAAGTGATTAAAATCATCGATACCAACCGTATCCATATGCCCCATTAAAACAACCGTTTTATTACTAGGAGCCTTTGTTCCCTTCACAAAGGCAATCACATTATATCTCTCTAAGCTATCATCGTTCGTTTGCTGCTTAATAACAAATCCAGGATTCTCTTTAAAGTAAGGAAAGGAGGAAATAAGTGTGTAAATAGCTTGGCTGATCTCCTTTTCTCCTTCTGTATTTACAATACTTTCGACGTTCACTAACTGCTTTGTGAAAAACAAAACGTCTTCTCGACAAGATAACATATATAAATTACCCCTTTATTAATTTCATTCTAATTAGCTATTATATTATACCCTAACCCTCAATCTACCTAGAAATATTAGGAACTACTATTTTTTCATCAAACTATTAACAACATAGATATAGTAATAACCCTTGACCACACGGGAAAAATAAATTACTATGTTAATAGAAAAAGTGAACATTTTGTGAACGTTATTGTAGCTAGTTTGGTCCTGAGACAGCGTCCCTGTTATCAACTAAACAGCAATGAATTGGAAACGCTTTTACTAGATGTTACATTGTTCTTAGCCTAAAAATGAAGAATCTGTGATTAGGCGTTAAACAATCTTATTCGTTTATGAAACTAGGATAGTGGTCAGAAGATAGCGCACCTGTTGATCAACCACCGTCACATTCGAAAGAAGCCATATGGGCTTTCTTCAGAAATGTGACGGTTTTTTATTTGAGAAATCTTCAAAAGGGTGCACTTCCCCTTTTGGCAATTTCTCAAATAAAACGATGCGCGTAGGCGGCGTAACCTTTTAAAGCCGATTATGAGTGTTTTTTTCGTAATTGGCGCACGTCGATGAAGCCATCGTTACTGAGTTAATAACAAGGAGATGAAATCATGAATCAAAAAGTAAAAAATCGTTGGTTAATCGCTTTATCGGCAGTAGGAATTCATATCTCCATTGGAGCGGTTTATGCATGGAGTGTATTCACAAATCCATTAAGGGAGCAGTTTGGCTGGACATCGAGCCAAGTGCAGTTGACATTTAGTATTGCCATTTTATTTCTTGGACTCTCAGCTGCCTTTTTAGGTCACTTCGTAGAGAAATACGGACCAAGAAGAGCAGGTCTATTGGCATCGTTTTGTTTTGGGGTTGGTGTTTTTTCCTCTGGATTTGCAGTCAACCTAGGCTCACTTCCACTTTTATACCTTTCCTTTGGGGTATTAGCAGGTATTGGTTTAGGAGTTGGTTACATAGCTCCAGTATCAACGCTAGTGAAGTGGTTTCCTGATCGTAGAGGGTTAGCAACAGGATTAGCCATTATGGGGTTTGGTTTCGCGGCAGCTATCGCAAGCCCCATCATGAACTCCCTGATAAGCTCCGTTGGTATTGCCAACACATTCTTTATTCTTGGAGCCGTTTATTTTGTTGTCATGACATTATCTTCTTTATATTTAGAGCGTCCACCAGAAGGTTGGATGCCTGAAGGCTTTAAGGATAAAGTGAACTCTGGAAAAGTTAAAGTGAAGAAAGATCTTTCACAATTAATGGCAAACGAAGCTATTAAAACCCGTCGATTTTATTATTTATGGATAATGCTGTTTATCAATGTTACTTGTGGTATTGCCATTTTATCTGCAACAAGTCCATTAGCGCAGGAAACGGTTGGTTTAACGGCAGCACAAGCAGCAGCACTTGTGGGTATTCTCGGTGTTTTTAACGGCATAGGGCGCCTTGGATGGGCATCTATTTCTGACTATATCGGCCGTCCAAATACGTATACAACGTTTTTCGTTATCCAAATTGTTTTATTTGCACTATTACCATTTACTACAGCAGCACTACCATTCCAAATCATGTTAATGATTATTTACACATGCTATGGAGGAGGATTCGCTTCTATCCCAGCTTATATTGGTGACATGTTCGGCACCAAACAACTTGGCGCGATTCATGGATACATTCTAACAGCTTGGGCTGCAGCAGGATTAGTTGGACCATTGTTTGCTGCATGGATGTACGACACCACAGGAAGCTATGCTAATAGCCTAATTTTCTTTGCTGGATTATTCGCAGTTGCCTTAATCATCTCCCTTGTGATTCGTATTGATATTCGAAAACTGGAGAAAGCTAACGAAGAGAACGAACAAGCAGCGGCTTAACGTTTAAAGAATTGATAGAGGAAGGCATGGATTCCATGAATAAATATGAAGCGGAATTTAGTAATCTAGTGAGAAGCTTTCGTAAACGGCATATGGGAAAGGGACCGAGTCAAATTCGAACTACCTTTTGCCGCAACTGGGCAATATGCGAAATGGAAGGCAACCTTTCCCCTGTGGAAAAATTCATTGCCACAGCGGAAGATGGCAAGCAGATGCTTCGAGCAGCGCGAACGGAAATGGTAAAGGATATTTATAGAAATAATTATCCTACCGAAATGGAAGAGCTTTTAGGAGCAAAATATTTAGATTTGTTCGTTGATATAGATATTGAAAAGGACTTTGGCATGTCCATTTTTGTTTTTGATGAAAATCTTGAAAAGAAGTTTGGGTCCGGAAGAGCAGAGGAGAAAAGATAATAATCTTTAAATAGAAAAGGTGATTAGCATGGGGAAAACAAAACATCAAGGACCAATGAAAAAATCAAAATTACCAGCACCGGAACACTGGGTAAGTCCCATTCCCTTTGGGTTAGGGAAATTGAAACCGAAACATATCCGAGATTCCTTTAAAACCATTTGGGAAAATAAAGATAATTTAAATTATGCAAAAAATATTATAACGAAAGGTGTTTGCGATGGTTGTGCATTAGGGGTTTCTGGATTATATGACCAAACGTTGACGGGACCTCACGTATGTACAACAAGATTCAATGTCCTTCGTTTAAATACAATGCCGGCGATTAAAGAAGATATTCTTCATTCCGATATTAATGAACTAAGAAAATATTCAAGCACAGAGTTACGTAAATTAGGGCGTATCCCATACCCAATGATTCGTAGAAAAGGTGAAAGGAAGTTTTCTCGGATTACTTGGGACGATGCAATGGATATGATTGCAAATAAAATGAAGAAGTTGGACCCGAAGCAATACGCTTTTTATTTAACTTCAAGGGGAATTACAAATGAGTCTTATTATGTAGCAGGGAAAGTAACTCGCTTCCTTGGAACAAATAATATTGATAATGCTTCCCGCATTTGCCACTCTCCAAGTAAAACAGCATTAAAGCGTTCCATTGGAGTAGGAGCCTCAACTGTTAACTATCAAGATTGGATTGGTACGGATGTACTTTTATTTTGGGGAAGTGTTGCCTCCAATGCGTCTCCTGTATCCACAAAATACATGCTCGAGGCAAAGAAAAAAGGTACAAAAATTATTGTAGTTAATCCATACAGAGAGCCGTCTATGGATAAGTACTGGGTACCTTCTGTTCCGGAGTCTGCTCTTTTTGGAACGAAAATTGCAGATGACTTCTACCAAGTAAACATTGGTGGCGATATTGCCTTTATGCACGGAATTATGAAGCATTGGTTTGAGATGGAAGCAAGTGAGCACGGCTCAGCTATTAATCATGCATTTGTTAAGGAACACGTGAATAACTACGAGGAATTAAAGGACCATGTAAATAATCAAAGCTGGGAGGAGATCGTGCAGTCTTCCGGTGTAACAAAAGAAAGAATTATAGAGTTGTCTCAACTACTTGCTAACAGTAAAAATGCTATTTTTGCTTGGGCGTTAGGATTAACAATGCATTCCTTCGCCACAGATAATATCTCTCAGGTGGCAAACCTTGCTCTGTTACGTGGATTCTTAGGA
The DNA here is from genome assembly GCF_030813435.1 of Evansella vedderi. Classification (GTDB taxonomy): domain Bacteria; phylum Bacillota; class Bacilli; order Bacillales; family Salisediminibacteriaceae; genus Evansella; species Evansella vedderi. The sequence goes on from NZ_JAUSUG010000020.1 coordinate 71,605, forward strand.
CGTAAACATAGCGGTGTCATGCCATTCCGCGGTCACTCCTCTGTTCAAGGCAGCGGTGAAATGGGAGCTGATCCTTTCGTATTACCTGGGGGCGATTTCAAAGGCGATAACATCGAGCGTATGGAAAAACTCTGGGGGTTTGAATTACCAAAATGGCAAGGGGATATTGTGGGAGTTACCCTTGAAAATATTGTTCTTCCTGAAGATCATGAGCGAAAAATCAAGCTCTACTATTTATCAGGTGGTAATTTCCTAGAAACCATGCCAGATCCAAATTTTGTAGAGAAAGCTTTATCTAAACTAGATATTCGTGTTCACCAAGATATCATTTTAAACACATCTACACTAGTGGATGCGAAGGAAGCGGTTATTGTCTTACCAGCAAAAACACGCTATGAACAAGAAGGAGGAGGAACTTCCACCTCTACGGAGCGAATGGTCTACTTCTCTCCAGAAATTGAAGGAAACAAAAATAAAATCGAAGAAGCACGTGCTGAATGGAAGATTTATATAGATCTTGCGAAGCGGGTAAAACCAGAAACGGCTCATCTAGTAGATTTTGAGGATGCACACGCCATTAGAGAAGAAATTGCCAAGGCGAATCCAAGTTATGATGGAGTTCAGCACTTGAAAAAGCAAGGAGATGTATTCCAATGGGGCGGTGCTTGGTTATGTGAGGACGGAGTTTGTCCAACACCAGATGGAAAAGGAAATTTAATTTCTGTTGAGATTCCAGATTTAAATAAAGAACCTGGTGATTTCTATATCACTACACGGCGTGGAAAGCAATTTAATTCCATGGTTTACAGCGAAAAGGATCCTTTTAATGGGGCCGAACGATATGATGTTCTCATCAATGAAGAGGATGCGAAGGAATTAAACATCCAAGAAGGAGAAGGAATCGTAGTTCATAATAGTTTCGGTGTATTCCAGGGTCGAGCTAAATTCGATGCCATCACTAGAGGGAATGTGGGTGTTCATTTCCCAGAGGGTAACTTCTTATTACCTAAGGGACGCTACGAAAAATTTGCTGGTATTCCAGATTTCAGCATTGCCGTAAAAATTGAAAAGGCAGATAAATATAATGCACGAAAAGATACGAAGTATGTAGAGCGCCGAATTGAGGATTTAGAAACGGAAGTAAGCTAAAAAGGAGTTGATCTTTTATGGTCAATGAAGTAAGGAGAACACAGCCTATCACTAAATATGAATATGGCAAGTTATTCGAGGTGGAGGACACGATAGCTACGGAATATCCTTTAACGGTTTTCGTTAATGGGGAAGAATTTGCAACGATGGTGTGCACCCCAACACACTTGAAGGAACTTGTCATTGGTTTCTTAGCTTCCGATGGAATAATTCGCTTCCCTGATGATATAGACTCCTTATCAATCGATGATGAAAAGGGATTTGCTTATGTTCAATTAAAAAATAAGCAAATATCCAGTCAATCGTTTGTCACGAAAAGGTTTATCGGTTCATGCTGTGGAAAAAGCAGACAATTTTATTTTCAGCATGACGCAAAAACGGCTAAAACAATACGAAGCAGAAATACCTTAACTGTTCAGCAGTCTATTCATTTAATGAAGACCATGCAAGAGGACTCTTCCGACTTTCAACTAACAGGAGGTCTCCACAATACAGCGTTGTGTACAAAAGATAAAGTAATCGTCTCCCGTTCCGATATTGGAAGGCACAATGCACTGGATAAAATCTATGGATATTGTATGGAAAATAATATTTCCCTAGGAGATAAGGTATTAGTTTTTAGTGGAAGGATTTCTTCAGAAGTGCTGTTGAAAGTTTCCAAGATTGGCGTGGGTATCATCCTATCTAAATCAGCTCCGACCACATTGGCCATTGAACTTGCCGAGGATTTAGGAATAACGGCTGTGGGATTTGTAAGGGGAAATCGCTTAAATGTTTACAGCCACCCAGAACGAATAATCAATGACTTAACTAGTAGGAAAAACTCATACACCGTATAACAGAGATATTGTTATGTTAAATTGAAGGGGATCCAGCTAACGAATGAGTGGGTCCCTTGTTTTTCTTATTCGTAAAAATACAGCTTTAAAATGTCTAACAAGTGGACTTTGTTAGGCATTTTGTTTTTATGTGCACAACTTAACTTACAAAAAGTAAATTTATTTCTTGACTGATATTAATTTATATTATAAAGTTGGTTACATAAAGTAAGTAATAGTAAAAAACAAAATGGAGGAAGATGAAAATGACAACTTTTACTTTAGACAAAGTGCACAGTGGTTTGGAATTTCAAGTGAAGCACATGATGGTAGCAAAGGCGAAGGGAGAGTTTAAGAATTTTGATGTGGCAGTTACGGGGGACATTAACAATTTAGAAGATCTAAATGTAGATGTTACTGTCGATGCAGCATCCATTAGTACAAACAATGATGATCGTGATGGTCACTTACGTTCAGCGGATTTCTTCGATGTGGAAAACTTCGAAACTATTAAAATTAAAAGTGAATCCATTAAGCGACTCTCTGACGATGAATATGAAATGACTGCACAGGTTACGATCAAAGATGTTACAAATACAGAAAAATTTGTTGTTGAGTTTAATGGAACGTCCAAAAATCCAATGGACGGCAGTACCGTTGCAGGCTTCGAAGTAACGGGGAAAGTTAATCGTGAAGCTTATGGATTAACTTGGAATGCTCCACTAGAAACTGGGGGAGTACTTGTGGGGAAAGACGTTAAATTAAACGCCAATTTCGAGTTTATCCTAAATTAATAGAAACATAGATTTGCTTGGATACGCTACAGGCGGACGCTTTCCGCGGGCAACGCTTCAGCCTCCTCGGGAAAACCACCCTGCGGTGTCTTCAGCCGTTGCTTTTCCCGCTGGAGTCGCCGCCTTCCGCTTCTCCAAGCTTTTAAAAAAAGCAATAAAGTTCGCGAAAACAGCCTAAAAATTACTGGAAGACCCAGTCTTCACTGGTACCTTCCAATTATAATGAACGGAAAGCATTCGAAGAACGATTATGGAAATAAATAATGCACCTATGGCAAAATTAGATGTAATCCAGCCCATTCCAATAACGAACCCTCCAAGTGCTGCCCATACAATATATATTTCTTTTCTTAATACTAATGGTTTCCTTCCAGCTAGTACATCTCGAATCATTCCACCGCCAGTTCCAGTTAAAACTGCAGCTGCAATTACAGCACTCATTGGGTGTCCCATGGAAGTGGCGAATAGTGCCCCTTGAATGGCGAAGGCGGCTAATCCGATTGCATCAAAAAACACACCCCATTTTTTCCAAAGCTGGAGCCAAATACGGGGTACTAGAAATGCCACTGTCATAACGATAATAGCTATTGTAAAAAGGGTTCCTTGCTCCCATAGTGCTGAAACGGGAATTCCAATGAGTAAATTTCGAATCGCACCACCACCGAAGGCTGTGGCAAATCCCAATACATAAACTCCCATTAGATCATATTCTTCCTCTAAGGCAACTACAACACCACTCAATGCAAAGGCAACAGTACCAATTATATTTAATATTTCCCAAGTCATTTCAAATCCCCTTTTAATAGGTAAATGCTAACTTAGTCTTAAGCTGTTTTCTAAAAGGTTGCTTCTGCGCCACTCCGTTTGCTCGTCGCAGGGAAAGAGTGCTTCTGCGCCACTCCGTTTGCTCGTCGCAGGGAAAGAGTGCTTCTGCGCCACTCCGTTTGCTCGTCGCAGGGAAAGAGTGCTCCTACGCCACTTCGTTTGCTCGTCGCACAAGATCATGTTGTTTTTAAAGCATACTTTTTGCTTGGATACGCTACAGGCGGACGCTTTCCGCGGGCAACGCTTCAGCCTCCTCGGGAAACCCGTCCTGCGGTGTCTTCAGCCGTTGCTTTTCCCGCTGGAGTCGCCGCCTTCCGCTTCTCCAAGCTTTATAAAAAAAAGAAACAAAGTATGTGAAACATCCTATCTATAAAACAGATGACTAATTATATCACTAATTTTTTTGAATGATAACCATTCGTAGTTGTAAAAACTATTTGATTATTATGAATCTACTTTTTTTGTTATGATGGAGTAGATTTGGAATTGAATTATACCACCATAATAAGAGAGGAGTGTATGACTTCAATGAGTTCAGTTAATATTAACGCTTATTTACATGTACGCAAGGCAAATAATCCTGTATATCATCCGAATGGAGAAAGGTTAACATTTCTTACTGATTATACTGGTCTGCCACAAGTATGGGAATTAAATAGGGGAGAAGGTTGGCCATCTCAAATTTCCTATACAGATGAAAGAATCATGTTTGTACAGTACATAACCGGGACAACGAAACGTATCGTTGGTATGGATGAAGGGGTGAACGAACGGCAGCAGCTGTTTTTATTAGAGGATGATGGAGAAATGATCCCTTTAACGGATTCACCTGATCATATCCATCACTACGGCGGTAGTTCCCCAGATGGTAAATTTATTGCCTGGGCAAGTAACCGCCGGGAGCATGCTTTTTTTGATTTGTATATCCAGAACCTTGATACGCTCGAATTCCAACGAGTTTTTTCAGGAAATGGAAATTTTAAAGTCCTAAAATGGCACCCAAGTGGTAGGCAATTATTAATTGAAAAAACAAATGCTAGTTTGGATAACGACTTAGGCTTGCTCGATCTTGAAACAGGGGAAGGGCATTGGTTTACGTTACATGATGGGGAAGCGCTCTTTCAATCCCCTCAATTTAGCGGGGACGGCAGGATTCTTTATGTATTGACCAACAAAGACCATGAATACCTTTCCTTGGCTGCGATAGATGTACAAACGAATTCGTGGACTTGGTTAGATGAAAAGGGGTGGGATTTAGAAGGCTTGACCATGAGTCCGGATAAAACAAAATTAGCATACACAGTCAATGAAGGGGGAAAGTCAAAGGGCGTCATTCTCGACATAGACAGGCATTCCTTTCAACTTTGGGAAACTCCTCCCGGAACTATCTCTGATCTAACTTTTTCACCTGACGGGGCGAAACTGGCTTATGTTTTTAATGGTGCTACTCATCCAGCTGACATTTGGGAATTAGCTATTGCCTCTAACCGAAGTGAACGTATAACCTATGTTTCCCAATCTCCTGCTGTGGAAAAAGAGTTGGTGGAACCTGAACTCATCCATTTTACATCCTTTGATGGGTTAGAAGTACCTGCCTTTTACTATAAGCCAAAAAACGTATCCCATGGGGAAAAGTTTCCTGTTGTTGTTTTCGTTCATGGTGGGCCAGAAAGTCAAATCCGTAGTGTATATAACCCATTTCTTCAATATTTTCTAAATCGGGGCTATGCCGTTTGTACGCCAAATGTTCGGGGAAGCACAGGTTATGGCAAGACATATACCCATCTGGATGATGTTCGAAAACGAATGGATTCTGTAAAGGATTTGACTGCCCTAGTGGATTGGCTGACGACAGAGGGGGATGCAGCCCCTGATAAGATTGCCATCATGGGTCGAAGTTATGGTGGCTTTATGGTCCTTGCTGCCATTACCCATTATCCAAAGCTTTGGTCTGCAGCCATTGATATTGTTGGTATCTCAAGTTTTCGCACATTTTTAGAAAATACGAGTTCTTGGCGTAGAAAGCTCCGTGAGTCTGAATACGGAAGTATTGAAGAGGATGGTGATTTCTTTGATGAAATTGATCCTCTCCATCGTACCGATCAAATAACATGCCCAGTCATGGTGCTCCATGGTGCTAATGACCCCCGAGTACCAATTGAAGAAACGGAACAAATTGTAGACGATCTCAAAGGGCGTAATCATCCAGTTACGTATATCCGGTTCGAGGATGAAGGGCATTTCTTTGTGAAGTTAAAAAACAATATCACAGCCTACACAGGAGTAGCAGACTTCCTAGATAACTATATTGGTAAATAACAAAGATAACAGTACTGAGCATTGGCTCAGTGCTGTTTTATTTAATTTGAAATGGTTAACGAAAATATCACAAGGTTGGTGTTTGTTGATAACTCGAAGGAGTGAAAGGCGCCTGTAACGGATTCGAGTTATAACCTAATTTAAAGAAACATTTTACATGCGACGAGTAGTTCTAGGAGCAACCTTTTAGAAAACACTCCATTTTGATAGATGCTATTAAAAGCATTTTATTTTACAAATAATAGTCCAAGTATTATCTTAGTATGTAACCTTTCCTAGGTTATGTTCGTATTTAATTGAATAAAAAACTCATAAACTGTCATACAATGAAAATAGGCTTAATAAATGATCAATCTGTCCGAGGAGTGATGGAGATGAATCCTTTCGCAACAAATAGCAGGACACCACTATATATAAAAAAAGAATTTGAGGAAATGAAAAAATTAACGGCTCCCATTGTTAGGAGATATTCTATTTATAGCTTTATTTCTGCACCATTGGTTATTTTTTCAGCAATTAACCTGTATTTTTTACTATTTCATAGTACTTGGACGTCGGAAATACCTCTCTTAATTATTTATGGTGTCCTTGGTGCAATAGGTTTAGCTCTATTCAAAGAATCAACTTTTCAAAGCAAACAAGTATTTAAAATGGGTTATCATTATATGATTAATCGTATGAAAGAAAGTAAGTACCTATATGATTATCGAAAGGAAAGATATCTCCAATTAATCAATCAAAACCCAGTAGATGCTGTAAATATTTTTCGTGAATTTCTTAAGGAAGAAGAGCGAATGAGAGGAAATTCAGTGAACAAGGATACGATAACATAGTGAGTAATGTACGAATTACACTTTATTAGGTGTTTTTTAAGTAAATATATAATGGCTCAGTTCAGTTTGAACTGAGCCATTTCGTTTTGCTTAAGTAAGGAACCTCTCAGGGAGAATTTTTTGTAAAAAACAATCAAACGGTCAAAAAATTAGTAAATAATTTTCTGAAATTATCATATTTTGTATTCCCTATTACATAAATCTATAATATGGTAATGGTAGTAACATTAGGTAACAGGGGGAGAATACTTTGGACGGTATGATGCAAATATTTTTGCTTAACTTCTTATTTCTATTATTCTTTCTATTATTTATACCGATATTAATTGATCAAATTCATTTACCAGACAAGTGGAAGACAGGATTAAAGATCCTTTCATTTAGTATTGCTATTATCTCCTGTATCAGTATTCCTATCAAAGTTGAAGGTGGCTTTATTTTAGATCTTCGATTAGTTGCAACGATTATTGGTGGGATTTATGGTGGAATCCCTGCAAGTATCGTATTATGGTTAACCAACATCTCGTATCGGTCTTTATTTGGTGGTGAAGGGGTAGAAACTACTGTTGTACTAGCTACTGTTCATATGATCTTTTTTGTTTTTTTATTTCCTAAACTAAAAAAATTAACCAAAACAGAAAAGCTTCTTATAGGGACAGTTACAGGGTATTTCTCAAGTATCTTTACGATTGCTTATATTACTATTTTTTATAGTCCCACTGTCCCTTTTGTTGTAAGTATTACTCTCATACTCCTCCAAACCACAGCGGTAGCTATCATTATATACTTCCAGGAACTAATGGGGGAAATGACCATTATGAAAAACGAAATACTGCGTACAGAAAAGATGGAAATTGTGAGCCAATTAGCATCTTCCATTTCCCATGAGGTAAGAAATCCCCTCACTGTAGTGAAAGGTTTCTTACAGCTTATGAGGGATAGCAATTTACCTCCCGAGAAAAGAAATGAGTTTTTGAAAATCTCTATTAGTGAATTAGACCGTGCCAATTCGATTATTGGAGATTATTTAGCTTTTGCCAAACCTTCTCAAGAACGTCAGGAAAACTTATGTATTAATGTTGAATTAGAAAAGACAGTGGAAGTAATTACTCCACTGGCAAATATGAATTCAGTAACTGTTAAGGTGCACAGTATTAGTGAGGAATTATTTATTAAAGGGGAAAAACAATTATTACAGCAGTGCCTGCTTAATATTACAAAAAATTGTATTGAAGCCATGCCAAAGGGAGGAGAACTTACTTTAGGTATAACTAGAAATGATAATGATATTTTGCTCCATATATCTGACACTGGTGTTGGCATGTCCGAGGAGCAGCTGAAAAAAATTGGTGAACCTTATTTTTCCACAAAAGGGGAAGCAGGGACTGGACTTGGGATGATGACTTCCCTAAGAATCATCCAGTCCATGGGTGGCTCGTTAAAAATTACAAGTCAAGAAAACAAGGGAACAAATTTTGAGCTTTGTTTCCCTATAGTTAAGAAATAGGGAATCACCACTACCTAATTTCTTATAATAATATAGATAAAATAAAGGATGTATGCCAATGTTAACAGGAGTCCTTCTCTCTTTGATACTTTACATTGTGTTAATGCAAATACAAAGAGAACAATTGTCAGGATAATCATAACTGTTACATCGAAGAAAATCTTATTATTAACGGGCAATGGGGCGATCGTTGCAGCAATTCCAAGTACAAATAAAATATTAAAGATGGAGCTACCAACAATGTTTCCTAAAGCTATATCACTATGTTTTTTTAGTGCAGCCGTAATGGAGGTGATGAGTTCCGGTAAGGATGTTCCGATTGCGATAATAGTTAACCCCACTAATGTTTCACTCATACCAAAGGAATAAGCAATGGTAGTACTGCTATCAACAACCAAATGCCCCCCATAAATGATTGCTCCTAAACCTACTAAGGTAAAAAAAATGTTTTTCCCCCAAGTTCCTGGGTTTTCAGGAATCATTTTTTCCCCTAACTCATCATCCCTGCTATTTCTTGCAGCTTCATAAATGTAATACATGAAAATAGAAAAAAACAGTAAGAAAATGATTCCATCACTACGTGTGATGATATTGAAATCTGCTCCATGCAAATGAACATCGCTAATAAGAACAAACAGGGCGAAACTTGCTAAAAACGTAAAAGGTATTTCTTTTCTAATGGTGTCGTTTTCTACTTTTAAAGGGGATATAAACGCAGTTAACCCCACAACTAATGAAATGTTTAATATGTTACTCCCTACAACATTACCTAAGGTTACATCTGTACTCCCTTCCAAAGCTGCAATAATACTGACTGTCCCCTCCGGTGAACTTGTCCCAAATGCAACGATGGTTAACCCAACCAGCAGTGGTGGTACCCTTAGCTTTGTGGCAATTTTCGAAGACCCGTCTACAAAGTAATCGGCTCCCTTTATTAATAAAATAAATCCTATAATCAATAAGACATAAGGCATTCCATAGACACCAACCTTAGTAGTGCAGAATCAATTACTATTGTTTACTATTGATAAAAAAATTATCAAAATCTAATCTTTAATTAAGTTTCGGGACACCCTTTACCCTTGAAGGTTAACAAAAAAAGTGAAACACAAGGTCATTTTGTACCCTGTGTTTCACCTTTAAGGAGACATGTATGTTTGAACCGTTTTCCTTTCAACTTTTGTACTAAGAAAAGGTTAACTTATCATTCCGATACGCTCTTCAATAAGTCTACGTCGTCCCTTGGCCACTAATAAATCTAGCTCTTTTTTATAAAATTTAGCATCGTTAGGAGATATGGTTCGGTTCAAATAATATTTCAATTGCTTAAACCTTTCATATTCCTCCACAGTAAGGCCAATTTGATTAACTTTACATTCTACCACTTTCATCATTCTCTCCCTCTTCAGCATAATAAAGTTAGCATGAATAACCAACGTATTTATAAATATATGGAGAACTGCCCCCAAATATACCAATAAAAAAGAAGCCGCTGAAAAAGTTTATCTTTTCAGTGGCCTAAGCATATCATTCAACATAGGGAATAGGATGTCATAAAATATAAATAAGGCTATAGTAAGAAAAGGGGTGTTCGTGTTGTTTGCCAAACTCTTTGGTGCCAAAAAATGTGCAATATGTAAAAAGAAATTAGAACGACCTGCAAGCTATTTGGATGACCAAGGAAACACCATTAAAGTTTGTTTTAAATGTGTGGCCTATGCAGAAAGAAGGGCTTACCGAAAAATATAAAGTTAAGCTAATTACTGGTTACTTTTCCTATCGAGGAAGTATCCAGTTTTTATTTTTAGTTAAACTGCTATTTTTGATTAAAAAGGACGAATACCGTTTCTGTGAGTCTTACAGTTTCATAGAATAATCCATACTATAATAGGATGGGAGTAATCATGATGTATGGTTTTTCTATGGTACAAATGGTACGAACAAATGCTTATAAGTTAGACAAACCCCTACGTGAAAAAGTATTAAATCTTTATCGACCATTTAAGTGGACACCTTGTTTTCTACACAAGTACTTGGAGAAGGTAATAAAAAGAACAGCCAAGCTTTCTATTATCATTGAATTTGAAGAGGGGTGCTTTGATGCAGGATGTAAGGAAATTAAATCACTATTAAATGAACATTTTCGTTGTAAGTTTAAAAAAGAGTACAAGAGGGTGGACTGCTGTAGCGTTGACATAACCCCATCTGCTTTAGAAGAAATGTTAACGACTTGCAGTCATGTAAAAAAAGTACATTTAAATCGAAAGGTAAACGCATTGCTGGATGTAGCAGTAGAATCGGCAAATGCAAGGAAGGTTGTTAGAAATGGTACAGAGCTAACAGGAGAAGGTGTAACCATTGCAGTGGTAGATACAGGAGTTTATGAGCATGAGGACTTATCAGGAAGGGTCATTGACTTTGTAGATTTTATCAATGGACAAACAGAACCATATGACGATAACGGACATGGAACTCATTGTGCCGGTGATGCAGCTGGTAACGGTTCTGCTTCTGGGGGAATATATGCTGGCCCTGCTCCAAGGGCCAATATCATTGGAGTTAAAGTGTTAAATAAGCAGGGCGCAGGTTCCTTAGAATCGGTTATGGATGGAGTAGATTGGTGTATTTCCTTTAATGAAAATAACCCCGATCAAAAAATTGATATTATTAACATGTCCTTAGGGAGCCCTGCTCAGCATTATGGGGAAGAAAGTGATGATCCTATGGTAAAGATAGTCAATGAGGCTTGGGAACAGGGGATCGTCGTATGTGTTGCGGCTGGAAATGAGGGGCCAGAAGCAGGTACTATTGCTAGTCCTGGTGTTAGTACAAAGGTTATTACTGTAGGTGCTTTAGATGATAGAAATACCGTTGATCGTTCTGATGATCGAGTGGCTGATTTTTCTAGTAGGGGACCTACGATTTATGGAGAGGTAAAACCAGATATAGTTGCACCGGGAGTAAATATTGTATCTTTACGTTCTCCAGGCTCTTATTTAGATAAGCTACAGAAAAAAAGTCGTATAGAGGGAGAATATATTAGTTTGTCAGGTACTTCCATGGCAACACCAATTTGTGCAGGAATAGTAGCATTATTACTAGAGTATAATCCTCAACTAACTCCTGATGAAGTGAAAGGGTTTTTAATGGAAGGAACTGATTTATGGAGAGAATTAGATCCTAACATATATGGTTCTGGTTACATTAATGCCGAGAACACTATTCCTCGATAAAATGATGAAGGGTGTCTCAGTATTATGAACATTTGGGACACCTTCTGCTACTAAAGAATCCCCCTAAATTTTTATTAATCTTTAGCCTCCTTTTTTTTATAAAAAAAAATAATTATTGGTGCCTAAATTTGTCGGATGTTTCTTCTCACCCTATCCTCTATGGTTATTACTGCATATGTAATTAATAGCGGGTTTATTTTCTCAATAGGTGGCGGTTACGTATGGATGACGAATTATTGGATCTTATAGGAAACTGGGTAGAGCATATAGGTGCAACTATTGCTGCCATTGGAGAAACGAAGCAATTAGCTGGAGAAGAAGAGCTAGGTTATCAAATCGGTACGGTAGGAAATGCAGTACAGGGAATTGGTAATGCCCTGCAAGCAATAGCTGGTATGGAAGGCACTGGAGCTGTCGTAGGAAACTGGATTCAAGCCTCTGGGACGGCTGCCAACTCCCTGGCAGAATATAAATTACTTCAAGGCACGATTGATGATATTGATGCTGGTCGCTTAGAAATTATTGGAGATAGTCTTCAATCTTTCGGTTCCATGTTTGCATCACTTGAACGATTAGGAGAAAACCCAAAGCTTGTTTATGGGAATATCCTTCAGTCCATAGGTGCTGCATTGGAGGGAATTGGTGTCTATACGTCGATGGTAGCAGACGAACAGCAAGGGCAACTTCTTGAAACGATAGGTGGTTGGTTCCAATCCATAGGAACAGCATACCAAGCCATTGGAGCAACAAGACAATATTTAGCGGATAACCAGACCTATTTCTAGCAGAAAGTTTGAATTAATTATTAAGGGCTTTCATCGAATTTGAATGGAAGATTACCAAATGGGTGGCGACTGAAATGCCGAACCAATTATTATATATTTTAGGGAACTGGATAGAGGCTATAGGTGCTAATTTGGCGGCCCTTGGTGTCAGCATCCAAATTCAGGACAGTGTTGATGGCAAAAGATTACGAATATTAGGGGATGCTGTTCAAGGTGTAGGGAACTTTTTGATTGCCGAAACGACACCTGCGGATGGTCTAGCGGTAGCGGGAAATAGATTACAGGGGATTGCCTCTTCTGCTAATGCTGTCATCGCTCACCGGGAGCTTTATGTGGAGGATAAATTAAATCATCAGCTAGAGGTTATTGTGGACTCCCTTCAAGCCATAGGTTCTTATATAACAGCAATAGCAAGGAGGGATGATAATCCTCCGAAAGCAGTCGGTAACTTAGTTCAGTCCGTTGGTGCTATGATCGAGGCTACTGGTGTACTTCATAAATATATATCACAACAAGAAAAAGGAGATCATATAAGAAGCGTTGGAAAATGGATTCAAGGGCTTGGAACTATCATGCAAGCCGCATCCGTTACTCCTGGGGTAGAACAATACCTTCAAAAAAAATTAGAGAAACTCATTGATATTATACTAGAGAAAGATACTGAGAAATCGTAAAGTTCGAGGACCCGGTCCCCGAACTTTTTGTGAACAAGAAAATAGTCTGAATAGAGTCATTTTTAGGAATAGTATGATACGATTGTAATGAAGGGAATGGCAGTTGGGGGCGGTAAGGATCAGTACATCACATAATGGAGCTTTAAAATAAAGTGTTTAGGAGGCGAAATGATGAAAGAATTCTTTCAAGAGGATGAGCGTCTTGGGATTTCCTTACCAAAGCTTGAGAGAACTTGGGAAGATCATACATTAAAAGAACAGACAAAGATCCTGTCCTACTGGGAAAAGGAAAGGGCAAAGATTCCTGATAGAATTAAAGAATTAGAGGTTCTAGTTAAGGGAAAAACAAACGATTTGCTGTTAGAAAATGATGAACAAAGAATGATAGAACTAAATAATGAGGTCATCTACTTAGCAAGCATCATCAATGACTTGAATATTTGGTTTCGAATAGAACCAGTGATAACCGTTGAAGAAGGTAAAAAGCTACATAAATAGAAGGAAAAATGATTTTGTAACTGGAAATATAGTTATAGAGAAATAATTATTTATTTATAGGAGTGGTGTCATTGAGTGTATCAAAATTTGAAACAATCGTTTACCGTAACATAAGAATACCGATGCGGGACGGTATTACATTATCAGCGGATATTTATCGTCCTAAAGAAGATGGGGAGTATCCAGCAATAGTTGTGAGAACGCCATACTTAAAAACATCTCAAGTCATTCATGACACAGGTACATATTTTGCGGAGCATGGCTATGCAGTAGTATATATGGATGTTCGGGGTCGGGGAGATTCTGATGGTGAATTTGTACCATATCGAAACGATGGTATTGACGGGTACGATTCCATTGAATGGGTTGCAGAGCAGCCGTGGTGTACAGGTGCAGTGGGAACGATGGGAGGCTCTTACTTAGGCCGTATTCAATGGCTGACAGCTTTAACGAAGCCCCCTCATCTTAAGGCAATGATTTCAGCAGTAACCCCATCAGATCCATTTGTGGAATGGCCAACGGGACTTCCTAATACACAGCATATTTGCTGGACCTTTATGACTAGTGGTCGGGTGATGCAAAACATTAATGCCGTAGACTGGCAAACGGTTTATGATCATTTACCTTTTACTACAATGGATGAAGCTGCTGGCTTTATATCAGAGCAGTGGAGAGAAGAAGTTAGCCACACACAATTAGATGACTACTGGAAGCACATTTGTTATCAAGATAAATTTGACCAAATGGATGTTCCGGCCCTCCATGTGTCCGGTTGGTACGATGACGAGCAAATTGGCACACCACTTAACTTTATGGGGATGACAAACAATGGGGAAACGGAACATGCACGTAAAAATCAAAAAATGCTGATGGGACCGTGGCCCCATCAAATTAACCGTTCTACAAAACTAGATGACTTGGACTTTGGTGCATCTTCGTTAATTGACTTAAATGCCTATCAACGAAGATGGTTTGATTATTGGTTAAAAGGAATCGATAATGGCATAATGGATGAACCAGCCATTGATATGTTTGTTATGGGAGAAAATAAGTGGCGAAAGGAAAAGGAGTGGCCTTTAGCCCGGACGGAATGGACGAAATTCTACCTCCATAGTAAAGGGAATGCTAATAGCAGGTTTGGTGATGGTGTTTTATCAACTACTCCACCAACTGGGGAAGAAGTTGCTGGCCAGGATGAGTATGATTATGATCCGAAAAATCCCGTTCCTTTTATCACTGATCTTGTTTCTCACCAAATTGGAGGACCGGACGATTATGCTGCAGTGGAACGGCGAGATGATGTTTTAGTATACACAACAGAGCCATTAGAAGAGGATGTGGAAGTTACGGGACCTGTAAAGGCACATATCTTTGCTTCTTCTGATGCAAAGGACACAGATTTCATGGTTAAACTTCTAGACGTTCGTCCAAGTGGCTTTGCCCAGCGGTTAACAGATGGTATGGTTAGAGCTCGATTTAGGGAAGGGATGGAAAAACAAGTATTAATGGAGCCAGGAACCATTTACCCCTTTGAAATTGATTGCTGGAACACTTCCCATGTTTTCAAAAAGGGCCATCGGATCCGAATTGAAGTAGCTTCTAGCGCCTTTCCGAAATATGATCGAAATTTAAATACGGGGGATGTCTTAGGGCAAACGACTGAAATGAAGGTTGCTCACCAAACCATCTATCATGATGAAGAACATCCATCTGCTATTGTTTTACCAATTATTCCGAAGTAAAAAGCATTTCAAGCACACAAGACTATTCTTGTGTGTTTTTTTCGTTTACATCAAAAAATAGTTCATGATAGTGTAAATGTTGAGTAGGATAAGATCAAGAAGGCTCTTAATGAATAATTTAATTGGAGGGTTTATCCTTGGATAATCGAATGTATAGCATCGTTAAAAAGCATATCAAACAATGGGATCCGGAATGTTTATTGGCCAGCGGTGCACCAGAAGATGAGTATGAAACGGAAATAAAAGAAATCGTTAATGGAGATATGGACAACGTTTTTCAAATTTCCAAAACAATAAAAGCTGTTTTTGAAAAGTACTTTCATTTAGAGTACGATCCAAATGAATGTTTTAAAGTGGCAGAAAGGATTTGGAATGACCTGGAGGGAGGACATTCAAACAGATAAAATAAGGTATGTTTATGAAACGTAAATGTTAAAAAATAACAGAAATCAAAAACCAAGTAATCATAATCATTTGCATAATGAACTTGGCGAAAGTACTGCTTAAAAAGGCAACTAAAGAGGCTGCCCCGATTTTCAAAGCTAATTCTCCATCCTTTTGAATAAGATATTCCGTTACGACAACTGCAACAAAGGGCACGATAATAATACCAAAGGGTGGAGTGACAAATGCCCCTACAATGACTCCAAGAACCGCCATCCGTTCTCCCCACTTCGAGCCACCATAGCGTTTTACAAAATAGCTATTAGCAATAATGTCTGCTACAAAAATAATAGCAGTTAATATTATCATCCCAATCCAAAACCAAATAGTTAAATTTTCTCCAATTGTAAATACATACAAAAGAAACCCGGCCCATATTAGTAAAATTCCAGGGATCAATGGGAAAATAAGACCAACGAAGCTTACAATAAATAGAAGTGAAATGATTAACCAAATGATTATTTCCATTGCCAAAACTCCTTTTTAATTCCTTTACATTTTCACCACTAAAGGAATGATTTAGACGATAGCATTCTTTTTTTTAGTTAAGCTCTGTTAACCTTTGGTGTTGATTTCTGCTTTAGATACTCCAATTACGCCGTTGTTTTTCCCGCAGGAAAGAGCGATGCTTCATCGAATAAACTTCGATTTGTTTCGATGAATACACTTCGAAGCTACACTCGTAGAGGAAGAGACAGTTCGTATCATACGCTTCAATCAACTATGCTAAAAAATCAAACATCAGCCATTAACAGAGTCTTTAGTTATATGGAAAAAATTAGCTCTCACTATTCATAATTATGTTACCATAGTTGTAATCGAAAATGGGTATTTATAAATGTCTTGGGGGTGGGTGCTATGAATCCAATTTTACTAGATTTTCCACATGAATTTTACTCAGAAAGGTTATTGATCCGTTTACCTCAACCTGGTGATGGTAAGTTAGTCCACAGCGCAATCACCGAATCGATGAAAGAGTTAAAGCCTTGGCTCCCATTTGCTCAAAAGGAACAAACGGTAGAAGAAGTAGAGGCAAATATTAGGGATGCACATATTAAGTTTCTAAAACGTGAAGATTTGAGGTTTCATATTTTCCATAAAGAAACAGGTGAGGTTATTGGGTGCTCAGGATTGCACCGAATTGACTGGGATGTTCCGAAATTTGAAATTGGTTATTGGGTAAACAGCAGGTTTAGTGGACGAGGGTATATTACGGAAGCTGTAAGACGCATTAGTGACTTTGCCTTTGATGATCTAAAGGCACGGCGAGTGGAAATACGTTGTGATGCTACAAACACCAGAAGTCGAGCTGTGGCAGAAAGGCTAGGCTATCAATTGGATGCAATTTTAAAAAACGAGGATGTTTCCGTTGATGGGAAAGAATTAAGGGATACATGCATATTTTCAAAGGTAAAATAGTAGTTAGGGTGTCTCGTTGATGAGCCACCCTTTTTACTAGATTTCTAGCCTTGTTTAACGGCTTTAATAAGTACCGCTTCCCCTTGAAAAGAAATAATCTGTTTATCGTTTTCTTTTATTTGGAAATGGTGTTTTGCTTTTAATGGGGCATCTAGCATAAATTGTTCTAAAGCTTCTTTTTCTTGATGATGGAGCTGCATTCGGTTACACCAGTCTTCAAATATAAATGTTTTTTCAAATCGATGTAACTCCTCTATAACGAATCCCTTTTCTTCGAGGAGCTTTATCCACTCTGTTTTTTTCCACGCCCTATAGTGGCTATAATCCCGTTTTTTTTCAACAGTATTGTAAAACATATCGAGCTCATTATCTTCTGGTGCCACATTATCATCTAAGAGAAATTGCCCGCCTGGGATCAATACCCGAGCCACTTCCGATACAAAGCTATCAATGTTAGTAAAATGATGTGGTGCTATTCGACAAGTAACAATGTGAAAGGAATTACTTGAAAAAGGCAATTTTTCTCCATTTCCTTCTACAAAATCTACATTTGTATGGCCGTTGCTTTTAATGAATTTCTCTGCTTCCTGTAACATTTCCTTTGTGATGTCTAATGCTGTTACTTGCTTAACGTGGGGTGCTAAGGCGTTGGCAACATGGCCACCTCCGGTTGCAATATCAAGGACGATTTCTTGACCGTTCGTGTTTGTAATTTCCACGAGTTTTTGCAAATCGTTACCTAATCGATGAATATTACTTGTGACATAGGCATTGGCATTCTTTCCAAATTGTTTCTGTACATTGGATTTTGTCATGGATAATTCCTCCAATTCGCAGGTCTTATCTTTATTGTAAGGGAAGTTGTGGTATAAGAATAGGATGGATAAATTATTTGTAGTGATAAGGAGAACTTATACTTTAAGGAGGATAGGTTGTAGTGCACGAAAATTTAGGGTAAGTTGAATTTCGTGCACTACCCACAACGTTTTTAATTAATCAAGGCTTGTAATGGTGCTGGGATTCTTCCTCCGCGGTTAATTAGTTTTTCTGAACTAAAGTTGTTTACCCCCATAACGGGTGCACGACCAAGTAATCCTCCAAATTCCACCATATCCCCTTCTTTTTTACCAGGAACAGGGATAACACGTACTGCTGTTGTTTTTTTATTAATCATCCCAATAGCTGCCTCATCAGCAATCATTGCTGATAAAGTAGCAGGGGACACATCACCGGTAACCGCGATCATGTCTAGGCCAACCGAGCAAACACATGTCATAGCCTCTAGCTTGGACAAGGATAATGCACCATCAACAATTCCTTTTATCATTCCGTTATCTTCACTAACAGGTATGAATGCACCACTTAAACCACCAACATAAGAACTGGCCATTGCGCCACCTTTTTTCACAGCATCATTCATTAACGCTAGAGCTGCGATCGTACCATGTGTACCAACACGTTCTAGACCAATTTCCTCTAAAATCTCTGCAACACTATCATTCATAGCATTGGTTGGAGCTAAGGATAAATCCATAATTCCAAATGGGACCTCCAAGCGTTCAGCCACCACACGTCCTAGGAGCTCCCCAGCACGAGTAATCTTAAAGGCGGTCTTTTTTATAATATCGGCAACATTACCTAGATCTACATCAGGGTGTTTCTTCAATGCATTTAAAACAACTCCAGGACCGCTAACTCCCACGTTAATAACACATTCTCCTTCACCTGCTCCATGGAATGCTCCTGCCATAAATGGATTATCTTCCACCGGATTGCAAAATACAACGAGCTTAGCGCAGGCAATTCCATTTCTATCGCTAGTTAGTTCCGCAGCTTGCTTTATAATTATCCCCATTTGACGTACAGCATCCATATTAATTCCAGTTCTTGTTGTAGCAACAGAAATGGAGGAGCACACTCGCTCTGTCACACTAAGTGCTTCTGGTAATGCATCTAGGAGAGTTTGATCCCCTTTTGAAATACCTTTATGAACGAGGGCGGAATACCCCCCGATAAAGTCTACTCCGAGCTCCAATGCAGCACGGTCCAGGGTACGGGCCAACTCGATGGCTTCCTCCTTGCTAGCGCTCCCTAATATTTCCGCTATAGGTGTAACAGAAATTCTCTTATTGATAATAGGGATACCGTATTCCCGTTCGACTTGCTCCGCTACTGCTTTTAAATCTTTAGCATACGTTGTGATTTTTTCATAAACCTGTTTATTTAATTTGGAAAAATCAGAATCGGCACAGTCACGGAGGTTAATCCCCATTGTAACCGTTCGAATATCTAAGCTTTCCATTTGAACCATCCGAATGGTTTCTTGAATTTCTGTAAAGGCTATTGTCATGTTGTTTCTCTCCTTATACTCGGTGCATGGATTGGAATATATCTTCCAGTTGAATATTGATTTTTAAACCTAACTGACTACTGACCCTCTCAAAATCCGTCCGTAAAACATCTAAACTGGATAATTCCTTAACTTCAACAAGCATCATCATCGTAAAGAAATCTTGTAATATGGTTTGGCTGATATCAAGAACATTGATATTATTTTCAGCCAAGACAGTAGTAACTTTTGCAATAATTCCAACTTGATCTTTTCCTACTACACTGACAACAGCTCTCTTTTGTTTTTCCTTTTCCGTCATGTTCAACACCTCACGAGTTTTTATGAATCCATATTCGCCTTCAAGGAGTGAGGTCACTTGATAGAGTAATGATGATCGCATCTTTCCCTAATAAAAAAGAGACTGGATTTTTATCCAATCTCAAAAGGGCAAGAATAACATTCACATGATAGGTTACTCTTCTGTCCTTTTGCCTGAGATTGTGAATCCTTCGGCGTCGTAAATAAACGAACTCTCCAGAAGCTGCTCCTGCTATAGTTTTATCCATAACATTCATCGCTGGAATATGTTAAATTGTTAAAGTGATAGTATCAGCTTTTTAATACTTAGTCAATAAAAATTTGTGATTGGAATAATTAAAATCCTTTTATATCTAGCATGAAAATTCGAATCAGGTTGTCATTCGCTACGGTCCACTCCCATTCCGTGGCGTATCTTTACGTTAAGGTAATTGTGCCCTTAGGATGACTACCTGAGGACACAACTATCGAAAAAATTTAAGTTCTGTCCTCAAGAGATTAAAGCGTTGTCCGCGGAAACAAGGACGGTAATATTACGCGTTGTCCACAAGCGGAACCTGAGATGCTTCCGCGAGTAGTTTGCGTCGAGTAATCGCAGATGCAGGACGTGGGCTGCCCTTAGGCCTAATTGGTCCGCCTATAACGGATTCGAGAGACAAGATGAATACATTTTAATTCTCCATGGTGCAAATTGTTCATTTATTTGGAGGTCTTCCATATGATAAGTATCTTATTTTCTTTTCCTTATACGCTCGTGTACAATAGGGAGAGAATAAGACAAGTAGGAGTGAATAACTTATGAAAAAAATATTAACTGCCTTACTAATAATCAGTATTTCACTTATAGCCGCGTGTGGACAAACAGAACAGGATCCCCAAACAGGCTCTAATACAGAATTGAACCTCGATCCGATAGAAGTGGAAATAATTGCTCCAGAGGAAGCAGATCCAGATACGGACGTGACGATTCAAGCTTTAGTTACACAAGGGGAAGAGAAGGTAAACGATGCTAGCGAAGTTACCTTCGAGATATGGAAGCAAGGTCAAAAGGAAGAGAGTGAGATGATTGAGGGGACTCTCACAGATGAAGATGGTGTTTATGAAATTACGTACCGATTTCCTGAGGAAAACCTTTATTTTATCCAACCCCATGTAACTGCTAGGGGGATGCATCGAATGCCAGTTGGTGAAATCATTATCGGTGATATCCCTGATGAAGAAAGCCATCATGATCATGGAGATGACCACAGTCACGACCATCACCATGGAGCCATTAATGAAAATTTAAGCCTCCAGTGGCTGACCCCTGAAGAAGTTCAGTTGGAAGAGGAAGTTGAAATCAACATTTCTGTTCAGTGGAAAGGGGCGCCTTGGGTAAATGGTGAAGTTACCTATGAAATATGGCAAGAGCACGATCAAGTACATCAATGGTTAGATGCTGAAGAAATAGAGGAAGGTGTCTACTCCTTAAAGCATACATTTGATCAGCAGGGAGAGTTTTATATTATTATCCATATAGAAGATGAGGAAATTCATGAGCATATCCTCAAAACCGTTCACGTACATGAGCATTAATGAAAGAAAGACCTTTTATCAAGCTTTTCACTGATAAAAGGTCTCTTTTTTAATGTTTTTTCTTAAAGTTTGTTATTTACGGAAACTCAAAGGAGTGAAAGGCGGCGACTCCAGCGACGAGCAACCGTAGGACCTACTTAATAAAACTATCCAATTTTCTTTTTGATAGAGTGAATAATGGATTGTTTTAATGCTTTGTCGAGGATGGTTTCCTTTAACCAATCCTTCGGTGCTTCTCCTTTTTCGGCTTTTACACGTTTAAATAAACGGCTTAATAAGTGCCTCATGATGTTCGAATAATAAATATGATCGATTCGTTTTGCTGTCTTAAGGAGATTTTCAATCAGTACTTGATTATCAACGGATACATTTTTTACTGCTTCATGAAGGAATTCCTCTACAATTTCCTCATGGTTATGAGTTAAATAATAGTGAGTTACATCGTCTAAGAGCTGCTCATTCGATTCAATATGCTTACCAAGTCTCGGGATAAAACGGTCATACCGGTGACGTATTAAAAATTGAAAGGATTTAGTTGGATTTGCAAGGTCTAATGCGTCGTTTAGTGCGGCTAAAATTAGGGAGTCGTCTGATTTTCCATCTGTGTTTTGCAGTGTTAACAGTCTTGAAGGCCAAAGATGTTTAATATCCTCAAGGTGCTCATCTACGAGTTGCTTTTTAATGTTTGTATTTTTCATTTTTGCTTCTGACAAAGGTTTAAGGGCATCACGTAAATCATCCTGTGTTACCTTATGCTGTTTCTTTCTTTCCGTAATCTTTCTAAATCGCTCTAGTGTACTGGTTGATTCCTGCGTTGTTTTGTTAGAGAGGTAAAAGGAATCAAGGAACTTGCCATTATTGTCTAAAACGGCAAAAATGACCGGTGCTTCCTGATCGAAAAGTAGAACATTTGATTTCTTCTTGCTAATTTGCTCCTCATACTTTATGACATAATAACGCTGTTTCGTACCGTCGAGGTATACTTTTTTGCCTAAAAAACTAGGAGGTAATGTACTCATGGACGTTCACCAATCCTTTCGATTATATTAAGGTCGAGCCATATGAAATTGTATAAGGCGGGTGTTAATTTGTATTGTACTAGCTGCGATGAAAAGAATGGACAACGTTATAGCAGTATGGTGATGGAGTCTGAGGGTGTCTAAGCATCTCTACGTATCACAAGATAAACAATTAATCCAAGGACAGGGAAAAATAATGTTCCAATAAGAACGATAATGCTGAATTCCTTACTATTACCGTTACGTAAGGAATCTCGATAGGCCCAAATACTTGTCAAGATGTTAAGAAGAAATAAAATGAACGCAATTGCAAGAATGAAGAAAATGATACTTGTTCCAGGAAAATAGTTGACAGTCACGAAGTTATTCCCCCTTTTCTATGTCTACCTATAATGATAACTGCCATGGATTCTTTTGCACAGTCTTATATCAAAATAATTAGAAGAAATTTCAAGGTAAACAATGAAGAGCTTGATATTCAGGGGGCATAGAAAGTATCAAAACAAATTATGAAAAATAAGAAAATTTCTGTGGAAAATAAAAAAATACAGGCTCTTTAATGATAGTATACCATTAAAGAGCTAGATATTCTCCCAATTTATTTGTTATCTTTATTTACACGGTTTTGTGCTGCTTCTGCCCTTGCTTGTGCTTCTCTGTCTTCTGCATCTGCTAACTCTTCAGAATATTCCACTTGATGGTTCTCATTGATATTAGGAAGCTCTTCTTCGTTTGCTTTACGATTTTTGTCCTTAGCCATACAAATTCATCCTTTCAATCTACTGAGGTGTAAAAGAACAGAGCGAGTTATAGATTGTTCTTTGCACGTTGGAATGCCCTATCGGCAGCTTTAAACTCTGATTGGTATAACACTTCTTGTGTACTGCTCAAAGTTTTGCGCTCAGCTCTTGTCTTTTTCTTCTTTTCCATTTTGCTCACCCCATCTTTTCATTTCATATTGGTCCCTATTAGTATGGCCATTGATCTATTAGAGTATGCAAGTGAATGTTATTTTTCTAGCAAGTTATCTAGTGCCGGTTGTAATTCAAGAAATTGAAATGTAAATCCGTTATCCATTAATACCTTTGGTACTACATGTTGACCTTCCACTACTAAGATACTCATTTCTCCTAAAACTATTTTTAATAGGAAGCCTGGTACTGGGGCCCAATATGGTCGGTGTAAAGCGCTAGCTAATGTTTTTCCAAACTCTTGCATTCTGACTGGATTAGGGGCAGTCATATTCACAGGTCCCTCCATATCCTTATTTTTGATACAAAAAAGGATGGCCCTGACCACATCATTAATATGTATCCACGACATCCACTGCTTACCAGACCCTAAATTTCCACCCATAAATAGCCGGAACGGCAGGAGCATTTTTTTTAAAGCACCTTCATTACTGTCCAATACCATTCCAAACCGAGCAAACACTACTCTTACTTGATCCTTTGCGCCTGAAGCCTCTTCTTCCCACTTCTTTACTACGTTTCCTAAGAAATCATTTCCCATACTTGTAGACGACTCTGAAAAAAATTCATTTGTTGAAGTTCCATAAACTCCTATGGCTGATCCATTAATCAGTACTTCCGGTTTCTTGTTCATTGAATGGATGATTCTGACCACTTCTTTCGTTGCTTCTACTCTGCTTTGAAGTATGATCTCCTTTTTGCTCGAGGTCCATCGGCCGCTATTTAAGTTTTCCCCCGCTAAGTTCACAAACGCATCTACGTCCTCAAGCTTTTCCTCTGGCTTAGCCCCTTCCCTTAGCCATTCCACATAGGTCACCCCAGTTTCCTTCTCCCTGTTAGAAGCATTTCTTGTTAAAATGTATACGTCATTCCCCTCTTCCACTAGTTTCTTTGTAATTGCTCTCCCAATAAACCCCGATCCACCTGCAATTGCCACCTTCATATTCAATCCCTCCCCTTTTTCTATTCCTATACTTCATCATTACCTTACACTGGAAAAAATCAAACGTTATCTTCTACTACTATGATAGGATAAAATGAGAGAATGAGGTGAAAAAGATGCCAATTATTACGAAAATTTCTGTAGCGAAAAGAAATAAAGGTCGTTTTCATATTTATTTAGACAAGGGCGAAGGGGAAGAATACGCCTTTACGGTTTCAGAGGACGTTTTAGTGAAGCGTCAATTAATAAAGGGAAGGAAGCTTACTGAAAAGGAAATAGAGGCTATTAGAGAAGAAGATGTACTAGACAAAGCTTTTCAAAAGGCATTGAACTTCCTATCCTATCGAATGCGTTCTAAAAAGGAAGTACTGCAATATTTAAAGGATCAAGAGGTGCAGCAGGAGGAGGCTTCCCAGCTGTTAGATCGTCTAAAGGATTTAAATTTATTAGATGACCAAATGTTTGCAGCTGCCTTTGTGAGGACAAAGAAAAATACACAAAAGAAAGGTCCATTAATCATTGAACAGGAGCTTTATGAAAAGGGTATTTCACAACGAATGATCGATAAAGCTATGGAAGAATATCCAGTAGAAGAACAGTTAAATAATGCCATGAACGCAGCTTCAAAAAAGCTGTCTAGCTATAAGTCAGAAGCACACCGGCAGAAAAAGCAAAAGTTAGGCCAATTTTTAATGCAGCGAGGGTTTACGAGTTCGGTAGTGCAGCAAGCGGTAGAGGAGAGTATGAAGGACAACGATGACAATCTAGAGCTGGAGGCCATCAGAAAACAAGGAACAAAGGCAGTAAAAAAGTTTTCGAAGCTGGAAGGCTGGGAAAGGGAACAAAGAATCAAGCAACATTTGTATCAGAGGGGATTCTCCATGGAAATCATAGAAGAGTGGTTAAGGGAGCAAGAAGAAGAGGAGTAATAGAGTTAAAAACTGGTTAAAGGGTTAGACGTGTGTAATCAATACCTCTTCCTTTAATCGAGGCATACTATTGATTATAATGAAAGCAAAGACAACAATAGAGGGAGAACCAAGATATGGATAAGCGATATAGTCAGATGACACAGCAAGAATTATTAGATGAAATAGCAGATTTAAAGGTAAAAGCCCAAAAGGCAGAACAGATGGGGATGGTAAATGAGTACGCCGTTCATGAACGTAAGATGACGATGGCACAGGCCTATTTAATGGATCCTTCCGTTTTCAAGCCAGGTGAGAAATATGTAATCCGTGGAGCGGAGGATGAAATATTCATTATTTCCTATATGAACGGCGTATTTGCTTGGGGGCACCGGAACAACGAAGAAAAAGAGGAAGCCCTCCCCATTTCTTTATTAGGAAACAAGGTAAAGAATTAAAGGCAGGTATTGAAACGCGAGGAAGCACTAGGAAGAGAAACTTAGCTCTTTTTTCATAAAAACAACAATCTATGCAAAAAAGCCAAATAAAATGAAAAAAGGAAAGACGGATAGTCTAACCGTCTTCCCATCTAACACTAAGACCTTTTACGAGTTTGAACCTCGAGTATTTGGTTATGCAAGCTTTGTTCCGTTTCTCCATTTACTTGGTGAAAGGCATGTTTCGGATTTGCTCTTGGAGATTGAAATGGACTCATGTACCCAAACTTCCCATTCTGTGGTGAGTTCTGTTTACTCATTATCCATCGCCTCCTACGCAGCCAAAATCAGAAATCAGAATGAATTATCGATTATCTCGATTTCTATCCTGTGTCGATGCTTGCATACGTTCTGCAGGGTGATTGTTTATTGACCCATCTGCCCGTTTCGATGCATAAGCAGGTTTTGCACGGGGCTCCCCATCAAGAGACATTCGGTGCGGAAATCCTTTTTCTTTATTACGCATTTGGAAAACCTCCTTTTTTGTGGGGCAATTTTAGTTTGTGTTATCTTTTAAATAAAATGAAATGAAATTCCTGACAAAGGGGGATAACAGTCATGAATGATTACTTTGAACGCTTAACTAAGCTTTTGTTAGAACAAAATGATCAAATGTCCTATGCCGAAGCTAGAACATGGATCGAGCTATTGTGGGAGGACTTCGAAACCACTTATGCAAAGGCAGGACGAGAGTATAAAGGGAAGGAAATGACGGAGAAGGTATTAACTCAATGGATACAACAATATGGCCCTCGCCTACATGAAGTGCTACTGGAAAAACCAAAGTACCGAGAGCTATTTGAAAAGAAAAAGCACTTACATTAATCCCCATTTCATTTTAAGGGTGATTTTTTATAACTTTAATGCTTTTTTTAAAAGCTTGGAGGAGCGAAAGGCGGCGACTCCAGCGGGAAAAGCAACGGCTGAAGACACCGCAGGGCGGTTTTCCCGAGGAGGCTGAAGCGTTGCCCGCGTAAAGCGTCCGCCTGTAGCGTATCTAAGCAATAACTTTATTGTCCATAAAAAGTGTCTTAAAGAGGGACTAACCCCTCTTAAGACACGTTTTTTAGGACTGGGGGACAATTTCTAATTTACGTTGTAATGTCTCCTCTTTATAAATCCAGCCTGTATAAGAGGATAAAATATGTTTATCTTCGTCTAAGCGAACGATGGCAATAAAAGGATAATGACCTTTACTTCGGTATCGTAAATCAACAAATTTTACGGTATACCCATGAGATTCCCTCGTTACTTGCCAACGGTACGTTGGGGAAAAGGAAAGGAACGCATGTAAATTATCATCTTTTCTAGCTGCGTTGATGATTGGATCATCAGGGATAGGTTCAAAGGGATAGGTCTCATGATAGATTACCTCTCCTTTTTTTACCTTAGCAACATGCATTTTCTCCTGTGTCCGAACAACAACATGCCATGAATTCCATTTAAAGGTAGGAGAAATGAAAATATGTGTAGCATCAGGATGTCGCTTTTTTAAATCATAATAAACCAATCGTTGAGAACGAATTCGCCATAAATAATAACCGATCAAAAAGACATACATCCATAAAAACGTAAACCCTGGGTCTGTACCAAAACGCCAGAAAATAATGCCGATTATATGGGTTGCAAAAATGAATGGATCGAAAATGTTAATTATCCCTAATGCAATCCACCTGTCTTGAAAGGGTGCCAAGGCTTTTGTACCATAGGCATTAAAAATATCTACAAAAACATGGAGAAAAACTGCCAAAAAGGTCCATAACCAAAGATGGAAAGGTTGACTTATGGGCAACATCAAGCTAAGAAATAAAGTAATCAACGTTGGCCATATAAACAAGAAAGGGATCGAATGGGTGATACCACGGTGATTACGAATATAAGTGGCATTATTCTTTAATTTTAAAATGGTATCAAAGTCAGGAGCTTGGGAACCAATAATTGCCCCAAGCATTACCGCTTGTGTCATGGCCGGGGTACTTGATACAACCGGGTCTAATGTAGCTAAACCACCAATTGCTACCCCCATTACCACATGAGTACCAGTATCCAAATTCGTTCCCTCCCTTGACGATATAACTATAAGAGCGTGTTGCAATGCTCCGTTCGCTGCGCGCTAGCTAGGAGAAACCCACTCCTAGCTAGCTGTAAAGAAAAGCAGCGACTTCGCTCACTGCTCCGAGTCGGTTAAAAAAGCTCAGAAACCGAGCTTTTTTAACCGACTCTATGGAAAAGACTTTTCAATTACAATACGATTAAATGGATGCATCTAATTGTGCTAATGTAACAAAAATGGTAATTTCGTATGAATTGGGCTTGGTAAATGTTTAGTCCTTTTTATTATTACCCTAAAAACCATTATTTCAAAAGGAGAAATCTATATGAATCGACCATTGCAAATTTTTATGGAGTATAAAATTAAAGATGACTCTGTTGAGACATATGAAGGAGCAATGAAAAAGGTGTTAAAGGCATTGGAAGAAAATGAAGCTTCAGATATACATTGGTATAAAGCAGCAGATCAAGGAAGCCTTTATGTGGAAATGTTTAAAGTACCAACCATGTCTCATTACAATGAAATAAAAGAAAAAAGAAGAGACGAGCAACACCCTGTTTTTGGCCACTTAGAGAAATACGTGGACGGTGGTTTAAAAAAGGTCCATTGTTGGGCATTTATAGAGAAAAATTAGAGAAATCATCATAGAGGAGAGAGCTGCGTTGGAAAAGGAGAAATTAGATATAAATATCGCTAAATTTCAAGGGGATCTCTTGAAATGGTACGGGGAAAATAAACGAGACTTACCTTGGAGGAGGGAGCGGGACCCTTATCGTATATGGGTTTCTGAAATAATGCTGCAGCAAACCAAGGTGGATACGGTCATCCCATATTTTGAACGTTTTATGAGTCTTTTTCCAACCCTCGATGCATTAGCCGATGCAGAGGAAGAGACGGTATTAAAGGCTTGGGAAGGTCTCGGTTATTATTCAAGGGCAAGGAATCTTCACCAAGCAGTGAAGGAAGTGAAGGAAAGTTATAACAGCAAAGTTCCACATACGGAGGAAATACATAAGCTTAAGGGAGTTGGACCATATACAGCAGGTGCTATTTTAAGTATCGCCTATGGAATACCTGCTCCTGCCGTTGATGGGAATGTGATGCGCGTCCTCTCACGAATTTTTCTTATGAAAGACGACATAAGTAAAGTATCCACAAGAAAGAAATTTGAAGCTTTAGTGGAAGAAATTATATCTCAGGAGCAACCATCCGATTTCAACCAAGCCTTGATGGAATTAGGTGCTTTAATTTGTACCCCAAGATCCCCATCCTGTCTCCTATGCCCAGTACAAGCCCACTGTGAAGCGAGAGAGGAAGGGATCCAGGAGCAACTCCCTGTGAAAATAAAGAAAACAGCAGTAAAGGAAAAGAACATGAAGGCTGTTGTTCTAATGGACAAGGCTGGGAAGGTATTAATCGAGCAAAGACCGGATACTGGTTTATTGGCAAAACTCTGGCAGTTCCCGAATATAGAAGGAGCTTCAAAGGACATTTCTGACATAACGAATTATATGGAAGCAGAAGCAGGGCTGAAGGTAAATATAGTGCCGGAGGTTAAACAGCACGTAAAGCACGTATTTTCCCATTTAATATGGAAAATTGATGTTTATATAGGAACAGTGGATGAGATTGTTAATGAAAATACACTGAAGGGAAGCTCCATGCAATTTGTGGAAAAAGAAGATGTGGATTGGTACCCATTTCCTGTTTCCCATCAAAAAATAATGGATGGAATTTTGAAAGGAGATATTGAAAATTGGATTTACAATTAGCGGGAAAAAAAGTGATGGTTACAGGCGGTTCAAAAGGGATTGGTAAAGGTATTGCAAAGTCTTTTTTACAAGAAGGGGCTAATGTAGGCATTGTTGCTAGGGGAGAAGCGGCCCTTGAAAAAGCCAAGGAGGAACTTCCAGGGATACAAACGATTCAAGGGGACCTTACGGATAAAGGGAGCAGAGAAAATGCCTTTAAAGAATTCATTCGATTATTTGGAGACATTGATATTCTCATAAATAATGTTGGTGGCAGTAATGGAAGTACGACCACGGAAACCCCACTAGAATTGTTTGAAGAAGCAATGACTCTAAATTATTTTTCATCCGTACACTTCAGCCAATTAGCCATTCCATATATGAAAAAGAAAAAGGATGGTGTGATCATTAATATTTCCTCCATTTTCGGCCGTGAATCTGGCGGGAAGCCAACGTATAACAGTGCAAAAGCTGCCATGATCAGTCATACAAAATCACTGGCGGATGAACTAGCGAAGGACGGCATTCGAGTGAATGGAGTAGCACCAGGCTCTATCCTCCATCCAACGGGAAACTGGCAGCGGAGAATAGAAGAAAACCCAGAGAAAATGAAAAAGTTTGTAGAAGCAGAAATACCTGCAGGTCGTTTCGGGACGGTGGAGGAAGTAGCAGATGTAGTTGTTTTCCTCGCATCCAAACGGGCAAATTGGGTTGTAGGTGCCACCCTAAACGTGGATGGCGGGCAATCTCGTATGAACTTCTAATGCCAATTTAAACCAAAAATAGTATGTGTAATAAAGAGATCCCATTTCTTTTTTGAAGTGGGATTTCTTTATTTATAGAGGGAAATATTAAGGGTGCTAACTTAATTTTATGATCGTTTTTGGTTGAATGAATAAAATATATCGATTGAATTTGAATGTTATTGAAAGAAAATGATTGAATTTTGAAAGCGCTCCATATATACTTAATGTTAGTAAGAGATAAGGGGTTATGATAATGCTTACTTTCGAAAGACAACAGCTTATTTTATCTTTATTGAAGGACAAAAAGGTCGTGAAGCTCCAGGAGATAGTTGATGCTACTAACGCCTCTGAGTCTACTATCCGCAGAGACCTTACTGAAT
Source organism: Evansella vedderi (assembly GCF_030813435.1). GTDB lineage: Bacteria > Bacillota > Bacilli > Bacillales > Salisediminibacteriaceae > Evansella > Evansella vedderi. Next base: position 102,138 of record NZ_JAUSUG010000020.1, read on the forward strand.
TAGAAAATAATAATCAGCTAAAAAGAATTCATGGTGGTGCTTCACTCCTAACTAGCATGATTGAAGAACCAACGATTGAAGAAAAGCAATCGAAATATACAGAGGAAAAGCTGTTAATTGGTCAAGAGGCCGCTTCCATTGTTAAAGATGGTAGGAGTATCTATATCGATGCAGGAACAACAACAAAGGCTATGGTGGAGTATTTAAAGGAAAAGGATATCGTTGTCGTTACGAATGGACTAAATGTATTAAACGAACTTTTACTACACGGAATGAAAGCTTATATTCTTGGGGGCTTTGTAAAAAGGGGAACCCACGCAATGGTAGGAAGGGGAGCGATCGATGCTTTGGAAACCTACCAATTTGATATGGCCTTCATGGGAACAAATGGTCTAGATTTATCTAGTGGATATACAACACCAGATCCGGAAGAAGCTCAAGTAAAAGCAATCGCGATTAAACGTTCAAAGGAAGCATACTTTCTAACGGATCATTCTAAGTTCGGTGATACTTCCTTTGCTAAAATAACAGATTTAAGTGAAGCAGCAATTATTACTTCGGACAAATTAAACCCAGATATTTTAAAGAGTTTTGCAGAAAAAACAGAAGTGAGAGTGGTGAAAATGCCTTGATATATACACTTACATTAAATCCATCTGTGGATTACATCGTTTCTGTGGATCCGTTCGAATTTGGCAAGACAAATCGAACTGCAACAGAGATGAAAAACCCTGGTGGAAAAGGGATTAACGTTTCAAGGGTATTAAACAATTTAAATATAAAAACCAAGGCCCTTGGATTTATTGGTGGATTTACTGGAGGATTTATTGAACAGAAGCTTCGTGAGGAAAAGGTGGATACAGATTTTATTCAGGTTAATGGTGATACAAGAATTAATATAAAGCTGCAGACTGGGGAAGAAACGGAAATCAATGGGCAATCTCCTTCCGTTGATCAAGAGCACCTAAATACCTTATTGGAAAAGCTTCACGTACTACAAGAAGGGGACTTATTAGTTTTAGCAGGGAGTGTCCCTAAGTCCTTGCCATCAAACATCTATTATTCTCTTTTAAAAGAAGTGGAGGAATTAGGTGTAAAAGTCATTGTGGATACGAGCGGCGAAGCCCTTGAGAAAAGTTTCCCAGGTAACCCCTTTTTGATTAAGCCTAATCATCATGAACTGGGAGAACTGTTTGATAAAAGTGATTTAACTGTGAAGGATGCAGTCCATTATGGAAGAAGGATTCTCGATAAAGGGGTTCAGAATATTATCGTTTCTATGGCAGGGGAAGGAGCTTTATTTTTGAATAAAGAAATAACTCTTTTTTCTAATGTTCCAAAGGGGATTGTAAAAAATTCTGTTGGCGCTGGCGATTCCGTTGTAGCAGGATTTGTTGCCTCCTATAGCCAGCATAACGACTTAGTAAAGGCCTTTCAATATGGAATAGCTGCTGGAAGTGCAACAGCGTTCTCTAATCATTTTTGCGAAAAAGCTGAGATTGAGAAATTAATAGATGAAATAGAAATTACTAAATTATAAAGGTGGTCGTCACTATGAAAATAGTAGAATTGTTGAAGAAAGAAACAATGATACTAGATTTAAGATCAACAACGAAGAATGAAGTAATTGAAGAGTTAGCAAATGAGTTAGATCGTGCAGGTCGCTTAAATGATAGAAAAAAGTTTATCGAGGAAATTCATAACCGCGAAAGTCAAAGTTCAACAGGTATTGGCGATGGTATAGCCATTCCACATGCAAAAACAAACGCTGTCAAAGAACCGACAATTGTATTTGGTAGATCTAAGTCTGGAATTGAATACGATTCCCTAGACGGTAACCCTAGCCATTTATTTTTCATGATTGCTGCTAGTGAAGGGGCAAATAATGAGCATTTACAAACATTATCTCGTTTGTCTACATTGTTAATTGACGAAGACTTCCGTGAAATATTAATGAAGGCAGAGACGAAAGAGGAGATCTTAACAGCCATTAACGAAAAGGAAATAGAAAAGCTAGGTTCTGAGGATGAGGAAGCTTCTAAGACCGATGCTTCGGAAAAATTCATTGTTGCCGTTACTGGCTGTCCAACTGGTATTGCACATACGTACATGGCTGCAGATTCCTTGAAAGACAAGGCAAAAGCTATGGGTGTTGAAATTAAAGTAGAAACGAACGGATCTGATGGTGTGAAAAACCGTCTTACTAGTGCTGATATTGAGAAGGCTGTTGCCGTTATTATCGCTGCGGATACAAAGGTAGAAAAGGAGCGTTTTGCTGGTAAACCTTTAATTGAAGAACCAGTGACTGCTGGTATTCGCCGACCAGAGGAATTAATTACAAAGGCTATCAACGGTGATGCCCCTATTTTTAAAGGGGAAGGGGGCGGGGCCTCAGAATCCGGAGAAAGGGAGCCAAGACAAAAAGTAGGGTTCTATAAACACTTAATGAATGGTGTTTCCAACATGCTTCCCTTCGTTGTTGGTGGAGGTATCTTAATTGCTTTATCCTTCTTCTTTGGTATTGAAGCATTTGACCCAGATAGTGCAGACTATCATCCCCTTGCAGATGCACTAATGACGATTGGTGGCGGTACTGCATTTGGTCTAATGATTCCAGTATTGGCCGCGTTCATTGCCATGAGTATTGCGGATCGTCCAGGTTTCGCCCCAGGTATGGTTGCAGGTATGATCGCGGCCAATGGTGAGGCAGGGTTTCTAGGTGGTATCATCGCAGGTTTCTTAGCAGGTTACTTAGTTGTTGGTATTAAAAAGTCATTTAATTTCGTACCTCAGTCCTTAGCTGGTATTAAAACCATTTTAATTTATCCATTACTCGGTATCTTATTAGCAGGTTATATTATGCTAGAATTTATTGTAGACCCAGTTCAAGCCCTTAACAGATCATTAGAAAATTGGTTAGGGGGAATGGGCACTACTAACATCGTATTAATGGGAATTTTACTAGGTGGGATGATGGCCGTAGACATGGGGGGACCAATCAACAAAGCCGCGTTTACATTTGGTATCGCTATGATTGACGCTGGTAACTTCGGACCACATGCTGCTATCATGGCTGGTGGAATGGTTCCACCATTAGGTATCGCTTTAGCTACAACTTTATTTAAAAACAAATTTACAAAGCAAGAGCAAGAAGCAGGAAAAACGAATTATGTTATGGGAGCGTCCTTCATAACAGAAGGTGCCATTCCATTCGCAGCTGCAGACCCAGGAAGAGTAATTCCGTCCATTATTGCAGGATCCGCAGTTGCCGGGGGACTTTCTATGGCATTTGGCAACACGTTAATGGCTCCCCACGGTGGTGCGTTCGTTATATTCGTAGCAGTAGAGAACTGGCCCCTATATATTTTAGCAATAGCAGCCGGATCCCTTGTAACAGCATTAATGTTAGGATTCTTGAAAAAACCAGTTGTGAAGTAAGTAGATTATTAAACCTTAAGCAGAGAGTTTAGATGCTCGTAAAAAATTAGTTACTTAAACCTCTTGAAATTGGATGTGGAGTAAACAAGTCCCTACTTAAATGTATGTAGGGGCTTGTTTTTAGTGGAAAGCAAAACACGGTCAAGTTTTCAAAAATACTCTATGAAACGCGAACCAGGATCTCCCGTTCCATAACCCCTCCCTGAAACGAAAATCCCATATTTCCATTCACCCTCCAAGAATAGTTTTTTACAAAGAACAAAATTTCGCGTAATTTGAGTCAAAATTGCAAAACCTTCAATGGAAGGGTTTTCAAACGTAAAACATATTCCTTCGTTACTCGAAATATGTTACGATAAGAAAAAAGACATAGGAGGTACATACAACATGATTTCATTTGATAGTTCTCATTATCCTTATTCTTCACAGAGAATGGTTACATATGGTCGCAATGGTATGGTTGCTACTTCGCAGCCACTAGCTTCCCAAGCGGGATTAGACATCCTTAAAAAAGGGGGGAACGCCATTGATGCGGCAATTGCTACTGCAGCTTGCTTAACGGTGGTTGAACCAACATCAAACGGTATTGGTAGTGATGCGTTTGCTTTAGTATGGGTAAAAGGGGAGCTCCACGGTCTTAACGCCAGTGGTCCTGCCCCGCAGTCCATTTCTATTGAAAAGTTAAAAGAGCAAGGTATAGAAGAAATGCCGAAATTCGGGTGGACTCCTGTAACCGTACCAGGTGCACCTGCTGCCTGGGCAGAGCTATCCAAACGTTTCGGTAAATTGCCTTTATCGGAAGTATTAGCACCTGCGGTAAAGTATGCGAGGGAAGGCTTCCCGTTAAGTCCAGTTTTAGCTTATTTTTGGGAGCGGGCAACTGCCGGTTATTCCAAAGTTCTAAAGGGGGAGGAGTTCCAAGGCTGGTTTGACACTTTTGCTCCAGGTGGAAAGGCGCCGAAAGCTGGGGAAATGTGGCGTTCAGAAGGGCACGCAACTACGTTAGAAGCCATCGGTGAAACAAACGCAGAGTCTTTCTATAGAGGCGAGCTTGCAGAGAAAATAGCCGAGTTTTCCAAAAGGCATGGTGGTTATTTAACGAAAGAGGACTTAGCAGCTTTCCAACCGGAGTGGGTAGATCCAATTAGTGTTAATTACAAGGACTATGATGTTTGGGAGATTCCTCCAAATGGGCAAGGGCTTATTGCATTAATGGCATTAAACACCTTGAAAAATGACGAGTTCAAGTCTAGAGATGATGTAGTTACATTCCATAAGCAAATTGAAGCCATGAAGCTTGCTTTTGCTGACGGGGAAAAATATATTACAGAAGAGAAGGAAATGAGTACGGCAGTTGCTGATTTACTAAGTGATAAGTATGGACAACAACGACGTGAACTTATCAGTAATGAAGCGTTGACGCCAACTCCAGGTGAGCCTCCAAAGGGCGGTACTGTTTATCTCGCAACTGCAGACGGGGAAGGAAATATGGTTTCCTTTATTCAAAGTAACTATATGGGCTTTGGATCTGGAATTGTTGTACCAGGAACAGGAATCTCCATGCAAAATAGAGGACATAACTTTAGTCTTGATCCTAACCATGAAAATGCATTGAAACCAGGTAAGCGTACGTACCACACGATCATTCCTGGGTTCCTAACGAAAGACAATGAAGCGGTAGGTCCTTTCGGAGTGATGGGTGGATTTATGCAGCCACAAGGACATATGCAGGTCATTATGAATACGATTGATTTTGGTCTGAACCCTCAAGCGGCATTAGATGCTCCTAGATGGCAGTGGATGAAGGATAAAGAAGTGCAATTAGAGCACTCGGTACCAAATCACATTGCTTTAGGATTAGCAGCGAGAGGCCACAACATCCAAGTAGCACACCATCCTGGAGGTTTTGGAAGAGGTCAAATTATTTGGAGAGATCCGAAAACAGGTGTCCTTGCAGGAGGAACGGAAGCCCGCACAGATGGAGCAATAGCAGTTTATTAAAAAGGGTCAAAGGACATTGTTTATTTTTAAATAGCGTTGATTGTAGCGAAAGGTGCGAGACTCCTGCGGGAAAAGCAAAAGCTGAAGACCCCGCAGGAACGAGGAGGCTGAAGCGTTGCCCGCGGAAAGCGAGCATCCTGAAGCGTAAATCAACATCGAAGTTTAACAGCGTTATTAAAAAAGGGAGTAGAAACTAATGAAACATGGGGAAATATTTATGGCTTTTCTTCGTGTTGGATTATTAGGTTATGGAGGCGGCCCTGCCTCCATTCCTTTAGTTCACAAGGAAGCCGTAGAAAAATATAAATGGATGACTAGTGAAGAGTTTGCGGATATATTAGCTATTGGAAATACTTTGCCAGGTCCAATTGCTACAAAAATGGCAGGGTACATTGGATATCGAGTTTCTGGCACCCTAGGAATGATCAATGCCATTATTGCATCGGTAATACCTACTGTTATTTTAATGATTATTTTACTTACATCATTAGCCTCGTTCCGTGAATATCCTTGGGTACAAGGAATGACACACGGAGTTATTCCGGTTGTGGCAGTGATGATGGGGGTAATTACTTGGAGTTTTATTGATAGTTCCAAAAAAGGATTAGGCTGGTTAAAAGTTGTCATATTACTTATTCTTTCTATTGTACTCATTCAATTATTAGGTATTCATCCTGCAATAGTAATAGGAGCACTCATTTTATTTGTCTTAGTTAAAAGACCAGCTAAAGAAAATCAGGAGAAAAAGGAGGGAGATGCTCCATGATTTATTGGGAGATATTCCTGGCGTTTTTTATTCCTGGTATTGTAGGTTACGGTGGAGGACCAGCGACAATTCCTCTTATTGAATATGAAGTAGTTCACAGATATGGGTGGATGACGGTAGAAGAGTTTGGAGAGGTTCTAGCATTAGGAAATGCTTTCCCGGGACCGATAGCAACCAAAATGGCGGGATATATAGGTTTCGTTGAAGGGGGAATCTTAGGTGCAGCCATTGGTTTGTTTGCTACCATTGCCCCTTCCCTTATTCTAATGGTTGTTCTACTCGGCTTATTGTATCGTTTTAAGGACTCACCGAAGGTAAAGTTACTTTCCACAATTGTAAGACCTACCATCGCTGTATTATTGGGAGTATTAACTTATCGATTTATTGAAACTTCTTATATTGAGAGTGGTTGGTTACAAACCATTTTCCTTTTAGGGATTAGTTATTTCTTGTTGGAAAAAAGGAAGGTTCATCCTGCATTTGTCATTTTAGGAGCTCTCATCTACGGAGCTATATTCCTAGCACCAGCCACATAATGAGGCTGTTTTTCTATCAAATTGCTCTTGCGCAACTTCGTTTACTCTTCTGAGGAAGATCACTGTTGTATTTAATCAACAAGTTTACTGTTCATGGTGCCTGAAAAGAGTTGACATCGATTTTTCTGCGGATAAATGACAGGGCAATACTAGAACAGATGGAGACACTGGCCCTTTCCTCTTTTCAAGCTTTTCAAAAAGCGACAAATTTACTAAAACAGCCATTAAAAAAGGCTTGCACTGTTGATAAAGTGCGAGCCTTTTTTAGTTTCTTTTATGGTACCAATACGATACTGCCGTTTACTTCATGGTTTTCTAATGCAGTGTGGGCCTTTGCTGCTTCTTCGAAGGTGTATGTGGCACCGACATGGGCAAAGATTGTTTGCTGCTCTAATAGGCTGCTTATTTCATCTCCTGCTTTTTTTAGTTCCTCTTTTGGTGCAGTGAAAAGTAATACACCTAGTAAGGAAGCGTGCTTTTGGTTTAGAAGTCTCCAAGGGAGCGACGGGGTATTATTTTTTGGAGAACCGATCGTTACAATTCTTCCCCCCGTTTTTATTATTGTTAAATTTTGCTCAATATTTTCACTTAAGGACATGTCTAAAATAATATCAATACCTTGGTTATTTGTTATTTCGTTTACTTTTTCAACCAGGTCCGTTTCTTTATATAAGATAACGTTATCCGCACCTGCTTTTTGGCAAAAGGCTGCTTTCTCTTCATTTCCGGCGGTAGCAATTACTTTTGCACCAGCCCTTTTAGCCAGTTGAATACTAGCGTTACCAACTGCTCCTGCACCGCCATAAATAAGTACTGTTTCGCCAGGCTGAATTTTTGCCCGGTAATGTAATGACAAATGTGCCGTCATAAATGGCATGGCAAGGGCTGCACCCTCCACCTCAGTCGTCGTGTCTGGCAATGGGAAAACTGCTTCAGAAGAAGCTGTTACATATTCAGCACTAGTTCCAGCAACATTCGTTGCCCAAACACGATCCCCTGCTTTTACATGAGAAACCCCCTCACCAACCTCTTCAACCACTCCACCTAAGTCAAAATGAGGAATATGGGGAAAACGAGGAACTTCTCGAATTCCTTTACGAAAATACGTATCAACGGGGTTTATGGCACTAGCTCCGACTCGAATAAGAACTTCATTTTCCTTTGGAGAAGGCTTTTCCATTTCCTGTACATGAAGTACTTCTGGATTACCGTATTCCTTATAAACAACAGCTTTCATTTTCTCACACTCCACTCCCAATTACTTACTTTTCCTCCATTGTAATCGGTTTTATATAGGAAAGCACGTAAAATGATTTATTAGTCAAAGTGAATGCGGCTGCCGCTTGTTCCGTTACTTTCTAGATGATTTAATCCTCCGCGGTCGATCATTTCATTGACGATTTCACGATGGATGGTAACTCCCTCCGAGTTTAAATAAGGGACCATTTGTTGTAAATTGTAATGGAAGTAGGCTAATTCTTTATCCGTCCATTCTTTTTTTGAGATCATGGAAAGCTCTGTAAAGTCTCGTCCAACATACATTATTATCTCTCCTTTACGGTTGTATTTCTTACTTTAAGATAGTTTCCCTAGAGTAAAGGGATGATATTCGATATAATGGGTTGGAAAAATAGGTAGTAACATGATGGATGAAGTTTTTAGAAAGTGAGGAAGTTATTATGGATCAATCAACGAAGAAGGTGGCACTAATTACTGGTAGCAGCCGGGGAATTGGGAAAACGATTGCCACTAAATTAGCAAAGGAAGGCTATAATATCGTAATTAATTACGCTCGAAGCCGTGGGAAAGCGGAGGAAACTGCGGAAGAATTACGTCAATTAGGGGTAGATGTTCTAACAGTAAAAGCAAACATTGCAAAAAAAGATAAGGTAGAGGAAATGTTTGCTCAAATTGATGAACATTTTGGAAGGGTTGATGTTTTAGTAAATAACGCTGCTTCTGGTGTCCTTAGACCCGTTTTAGAACTGGATGAATCCCACTGGGACTGGACAATGAATATTAACAATAAGGGAATGCTATTCTGCTCACAAATGGCTGCAGAACGTATGAAGAAGCAAGGGACTGGTGGTGCCATCGTCAGTTTAAGTTCATTAGGATCACAAAGATATTTGAAAAACTATACGACAGTAGGGGTCTCGAAGGCTGCAGTGGAATCATTAACAAGGTATTTAGCAGTGGAGCTTGCCCCAAATAATATTCGTGTAAACGCTGTTTCTGGAGGTGCTGTGGACACAGATGCCTTAACTCATTTTCCAAATAGGGACGAGCTGTTAACGGATGCCAAGGATAGAACCCCAGCAGGTAGAATTGTGGAACCTGAAGATTTAGCCGATGCAGTTATGTTTTTATTATCACCACAAGCAAAAATGATTTGTGGACAAACCATTGTGGTTGATGGTGGAATTTCATTATTAACTTAGGTTGGAATATCATATTACTGGAAAGTCTCTTCAGGCGGATGCTTCCGCGGGAAAACTAAAATAAAATTGTCAAAAAAATACAAGGTTTTAGTCGGATAAAAATTCACCTCGGGGTTATCATAATCTTTGTGGAGGTGATACACATGGCTAATCAAAATCAAAACGCTTCTCAAACAAATGCTCAACAAGTAAGGAAGCAAAACGCACAGTCTGCTCAAGCTCAACAAGCTCAACAAGGGCAACAAGCTCAACAACAACAAAACTTTGAGTTTGCAAGCGAAACAGATGCTCAACAAGTACGTCAACAAAACCAACAAGCTGAAGCACGTAAACAACAAGCTTCTAGTCAACAACAACAGCAGTAATGTGCGTTATACTAATGGATCCACATTAGTATAAAGGTATCATCTGCCTTACCCCTTTTCCCTATACGGGAGAAGGGGTTTTTATAATGGTTTTATTTGATATTATGATGATTTATTTTAAAATCATACAATCAATAGTATAATGGAAGAGAGAATAGCTAAAAAAGATAAGGATTAAGCCAATTGAATAAGGGATAAGCATGTGATTTACAATTCCAAAGGGCTATGGAGGGGATGAACATGTTTTTCAAAAAAAAGCGCTCCAAAAAACAGAAAGATAAGGAGAAGAACAAAGAAATGAAAATCATCACCGTGTCTGTTGATGAGGTCAGAAAAGCGATTAATAATTATACATCCACCCTCCAAGAAGGAATATCACTTCGCTGCATCATTAAAGAAAATAATGAAATTGACTTTGAATTACTTTATGCACATCTTGGGGGCATGCCGGATAAAAGCTTTTACATGTCCAAGGAGACCTTTGAGGTATTTGAAGATCAAAGCTATGCGAAATACATCGACCTATGCCAAATTGCATGTGACCAATATTTATTGGAAACTGGGATGGAACCAATAACTCCTGGTGATCCCTATCGAAAAATTAATTATTTGAAATTGCAAAATTATTTAACAGAAAAGCCTCCATTTGACCTTTATTTACACCCAGAAGATCAAATGGTAACTCCCCGTGCCCTTAAAGATTCGTAACGAAAGGAGAAAAAAAGTGAGCTTTCCGAAGTCAGGAAGTAATATTCTAGTACAGAGTTACAAACACAACGGGCAGCTTCATCGAGTTTGGGAAGAAACCATTGTCTTAAAAGGCACTTCTCAAGAAGTAATTGGCGGCAATGACCGAATTATGGTTCAAGAGTCGGACGGCCGTCAATGGCGAACAAGGGAACCAGCTATTTGCTACTTTACTGCTAATCATTGGTTCAATGCAATTGGAATGATAAGAAATGACGGAATATATTATTATTGCAATTTAGGGACTCCATTTACTTACGATGAAGAAGCTTTGAAATATATCGATTATGATCTGGACATTAAAGTTTTTCCAGACAAAACGTACAAGCTATTAGACGAAGATGAATTTGCTTTACATAAAAAACAAATGAATTATCCAGATGAAGTGGAGGTCATCCTCCGAAGGAGTGTGGATGAGCTAGTCACTTGGATTAGTCAGCAAAAAGGGCCTTTTGAGCCTGGATTTATAGAATATTGGTACGAGCGTTTCTTAAACTACCGTTAAAAATTAGAGGGAAGTTATGCTTGAATAGTAAAGAGCACGGTTTTTACGGAAAGCCGTCTCTTTATTTTTGCCACTAGGATTGGAGTGTCAGCTATTTGGATAGTATAAAACGTTATTTAGCTTTTGTTAAACCATATTGGAAACAGATTATTTTTACGGTTATTATCGGGGTATTTAAATTTGGAATTCCTCTTATCATTCCCCTCATTTTAAAATACGTGATTGATGATATTATTGGTGCTCAAGGTTTAACTAATGATGAAAAAATGACGTCCCTTTATTGGTTAATGGGGATCGTATTATTTGTTTTTCTAGTGTTTCGTCCTCCCATTGAATATTACCGACAATACTATGCCCAGTGGACAGGTAGTAAAATTCTGTATGATATTCGTGATCAGCTTTTTACACATTTACAAAAGCTAAGCTTAAAGTTTTATTCCAATCGAAAATCAGGGGAAATCATCTCTCGGGTCATTCATGATGTGGAACAAACGAAGACCTTCATCATAACTGGAATGATGAATATTTGGTTGGATATGTTTACTATTGTTGTAGCAATCATTATTATGTTTACGATGGATCCTTTGCTAACCCTTGTGGCCATTTCGTTATTGCCCTTTTACGGAATTTCTATTAAATATTTTTACAGCCGATTACGATCTCTCACAAGAAAGAGGTCCCAGGCTCTGGCAGAGGTGCAAAGCCATCTACATGAACGACTGCAAGGGATGAACGTTATCCGGAGCTTTGCGTTGGAGGATCATGAACAGAAACAATTTGATAAGCGCAATGAGAATTTTTTATCGAAGGCATTAGATCATACAAGATGGAATGCAAAGACCTTTGCTGTGGTCAACACCATTACCGACATCGCTCCAGTCCTAGTCATTGGAGTTGCCGGGGCGTTAGTTATTCAAATGGATCTAACGGTGGGAACTATGGTCGCCTTCGTAGCTTATATGGACCGTTTATATAACCCATTGCGAAGATTGATCAATTCCTCCACCACATTAACGCAATCTATCGCTTCCATGGATCGTGTTTTTGAGCTAGTGGATGAAAAATATGATATTACAGATAAGGAGAACGCTGTACCCTATTCCCATCCACAGGGAGAGGTAATATTTGATCGTGTAAGCTTTAGCTATGACGATGATCAAAATGTTCTCCACGACCTAAGTTTTCGTGCAGATAGGGGTGAAACGGTTGCCATTGTAGGAATGAGCGGCGGTGGAAAAAGCACCATCATGAGTTTAATCCCTCGATTTTATGATGTAACAAGTGGCCGCATTATTATTGACGGTAAAGACATTCGTGACTATCAAATGCGATCCTTAAGGGACCGGATTGGCATGGTGTTACAGGACAATATCATCTTTAGTGATTCCGTCCGCTTCAACATTTTAATGGGAAAACCTGATGCTACAGAAGAAGAAGTGATAGAAGCGGCCAAAGCAGCCAACGCCCATGATTTTATTATGGAACTTCCTGATGGTTACGACACGAGCATTGGGGAGCGGGGAGTAAAGCTTTCTGGTGGGCAAAAACAACGTATCGCCATTGCACGGGTATTTTTGAAGAGCCCGGAAATCTTAATTTTTGACGAAGCAACAAGCGCATTAGACTTAGAAAGTGAGCATCTCATCCAACAGTCCCTATTTAGATTAGCAGAAAATAGAACAACCTTTATCGTGGCACACCGTCTCTCCACCATCACTCACGCAGATAAAATTGTGGTAATCGAAAACGGCCGATTAGCGGAAATGGGAAGCCACGATGAATTAATGAAACAGCAAGGAGCTTATTATAATCTATTCCAAGTGCAGCAGTTGAACTGATAATTTTAACAAGGCTACCCTGAAAATACAAATCAGGTTGTCATTCGCTACGGTCCGTTCGCTCATTCCAATGCAGACTAGAATTTTCATTTCCATGTAAAGAACAGTGTTGGCTTTGAAAAAGCGTTGATTATAGCGCCTGAAGGGAAAATCAACATCAAAGTTTAACAGAGCTTAAAACAAAAAGAGGAAGAGGAGGCTCTTGGGAGTCTCCTCTTTTATAATTCTTTTTCTTTTACACTTACTTCATTTTCATCTGTATGATATTTGAAAAAGCTGTTAACTCGGCGGTCTAATTTTTCCAATTCCTCACTGTATTCTATAATTTGCGCAATGACGGGGAAGAAGTGAATCCATTCGTTTCGATCAATCTCGTTGTTATCGTGAAAATCTAAGAACAATTCGGTCAGCTGTTGCTTACCTGTTCCCACCTCTTCATAAATATCTTCCGCCGAGTGGGACCTCACCTTTCCCATATACTTTAATAGGATACGTTCATGATAGTTTGTTAAATAGTCTAATTGGCTACGAATAAGCTCTTGCATCTCTTCCGGGAATTGATGAATAACGTTCTCGTATTTACTCAAGCTCTCTAAAATAGTTAGCCCTTTTTTGGAACTGTCCATCATGTGTCGAAACAACACCACTTTTCGAAGGCGAGGATGCTCGTTTTTTCGAAAATAGTTTCTTTCTTCCTTATAAAGCTGAAAGAGATTCTCGATTTTTGTAATGGATTCTTGCAGCTTCCCTAAATCCTTCTTTAGGGTCTTGTAATCCGCTTCATGGCGGGTAATAAGTCGGATCCATTGAATGATTTGCTCGTTGGTACTCGTAATTTTATGGTACAAAGAATTTTCATGCTTCGGTCGTAAAAAAATCAAGTTAACAAGGAAAGCAGCAAATACACCTAACATGATTAACAGGAACCGCTTAGTAGCCAGTTCAATGAATTCATCCGTTGGACTTCCCATTATAATTACGGCCGTTACTACCGCTAACGGAATGATTGCTTCTTTATTAAATTTAATATGAATGGCGATAACAAGCATGACAACGACACCGATAACAAACGGTTCGTGTCCGAAGGCTAAAACAAAAATAATAGCAAGAACAGCACTTAGGGTATTCCCTTGTATCTGATCTTTAATTGCAATAAAACTTTTGTGAATGGACGGCTGAACAGCAAAAAATGCTGCAAGACCAGCAAAAGCAGGATTTGAAAACCCTAGCCAAATGGCTGCATAAAGGGCAAAGGTAACTGCCAAACCGGTTTTAAATATACGGGCACCAAGCCTCATAATTTTCAAAATTCCTTTCTAAACTTGTAATGAAGTAGGGACAAGTTATCCTATGTTTTATTTAGTTTAATCATTCCACTGTTAATGGAAAATATTATTCCGAAACGTACTATACACCCCATTTGGCAAACAATCAAGTACCTTTTTTGATTCGTAAAAATATTATCATAGTTTGCTTATACCTTGAAGGTGGGAATTGCAAACCTAATACAGGAGGCTGAAACGCGAACTGGGAGGGAAGAAGGTAGTTCGCGTTTCATGGAGCGTTTATGGAACGCAAATTAGGAGGAAAGAAGGAAATACGCGTTTCATGGAGCGTTTATGAAACGCGAAGGGAGAAGGAAGCAGGGAATACGCGTTTCATGGAGCGTTAATGAAACGCGAATTAGGAGGAAAGCAGTGAATACGCGTTTCATGGAGTGTTTATGAAACGCGAAGGGAGAAGGAAGCAGGAAATACGCGTTTCATGGAGCAATTATGAAACGCGAATTAGGAGGAAAGAAGGAAATTCGTGTTTCATGGAGCGTTTATGAAACTGAATAGGTTACACTAAATTGGACAGATTCGTTAAGGTCATATAAACTTGACTCAATACAAAGTCGAAGGAGAATCAATTATGGCCAAAAGGGA
>NZ_JAUSUG010000021.1 GCF_030813435.1 Evansella vedderi
TTGATTGTGTTCCATAACTAATTCAGAAAGTTTTTCAATATTTAATGGTGAAACCCATTTACCAAATGAAGAAAATAGTGTATTCTTGTCCATAGTTGATATCCTTTACTTTTGGATTTGGACAGGACCCCTGTACATCCATTGTAAAGGATTTTTTTGTTGTATAACCATTAAAAAATCGAAGATTTTAAGTATTATGAATCATCTGATTTAATTAATGCAATGCTAGTGGTTCAATATATTTTTCCTCGAGCAGGGAAATGGCTTTTTTTAAGAAATCCTGGGCATGTCTTGGCTGAATGGTATCTAAGTAAACACAAGCCATCCCCTCTAAGGCCAAACTCTCTGAGACAGGGTCCCTTTGTTCCTCAGCCAATTCTCTTGCCCTCTTATAATAATATATGGCTAGCTCAAACTTACATCGATAACGTTCCATATCCCCTTTGACAATCCACAGCCGAGTAAAACGGTCTAAGGCAGCTTCGTCTATGCTATTGATTGCTTCTTCCAGCAGCTGCGAATTACCTTGGTGAATGAGGTCCTTCCCATGCCTATGAAGAAATGCACTAAGTTTTTCGATACTTTCTGTTTTTTTCATGTGATGAAGGGCTTGCTCTAATAATCCTTTCTCCCTATAAAACTTTGCTGCCCGTTCATGTAGCTCCACCCAGCGGAGTTCCTCCCTTTTCAACCGATTTTGCAGGAAGTTTTGGAACAGGGCATGGAAGCGAAAGGTTTCTTTTTGTTTTGTTGTATGTAAAAATAAGTTTTTTCTCATTACATAGCTTAATAGATCTTCTTCTTTTCCTATCTCTAATACTTTTTCACATATCTCAGCCGTTAGTGTGGGAAAAATGGATGCCTCCATTAAAAACCGGCGAACAACTTCCCGCTGCTTTTCTAATACATCTAGGGCTAAGTATTCAAACAGTTCCTCCATGGAGTTCGCTTCATCATGGAAAATCTCCTCTAACGTATTGGATTCTTCTAACCGCTGCCAAACCATCTGGATGGCCATGATCCACCCTTCCGTTTTTTCAAAAATAGAATGGGCATTCCCATAAGACATGGGAGTCCCATAGTGGTCCTCGAATAAAATTTCAATTTCCTCAGGAGAGAAACAGAGGTCCCTTTCATTAACCTCCACTAATTGGCCCTTCACTCTCATGGAGTGGAGAAACTCCCAATCTATCTTTGTTCTGCTCACAAGAACAATATGAAGACGTTGTGGTAAATGCATGAGAAACCACTTCATAAATTGATTAATTTCCCTATTCTCAGAAACTAGTTGAAAATCATCAATGATAAATAGCCAATCTTCCTTTATATCCACACAGGCATTAATAAAATGGGAGCAGCATTCATAGATGGCCTTCTCATCCCCACGATGAATATTCATAAAGGCTTCTGTGAGCCATTTTTCATCCAAGTCGACAGTTATGGGCAGGATGGCCTCTTTGAAATAAACAAGGAATCGGGACAGATGATTATCCTGCTCCGTTACGGTATACCATACATAAGGTGTATTTTCCATTCGTAAAAAAGCAGAGATGGCGGTGCTCTTACCATATCCTGGACCAGCTTGCATCAGGGTAAGGGGCCGTTTACGAGCACTTTTCAAACGCTTCATTATAGAAGGGCGAAATAATACCTGACTATCTACAACGGGCGCCTCCAGCTTCGTTTTTAAAACTAAATGCTCTGTATAATTCACACTACATCCCCCTTCCCCTTTTCTGTCTTCCATTTTATCAGAAACCAAACCCTTTTATGAATACGCTTTCTTTATTAATAAGTATACTATGTTATATAAGGGACGTATTTCCCTTTCGATTTTAAACAAAAAAATGTTTGAATACGTCGTTTATTTTCAAACGAAGTTGATTGAAGCGAAAGGCACGAGCTGTCTCTTCCTCTGCTAGCAAAGCTTCGAAGCGAATCCGTCGAGACAAATTGATGTAAATTCGACGAAGCAACGCTCTTTCCTGCGGGAAAAGCAACGGCTGAAGCGTAAATCAACTTCCAAATTTAGTACAGACAATATTAGTTTTCATTTATCGTGGTGTCTATAAACAGACGGGAGTTTTGAACATGCTCTACTATTGCTTTTTTATCTATTTTACCAACATGGGTCTTTGGGAGTTCTTCCATCAGATAAAATTCCTTCGGCACTTTATAGCCTGCTAGTTTTTCACGACAAAAGGCTTGAAGCAATTGATCTGTATGTTTATCCCCTTGGTCTAATCCTTCTAAAGCAACTGCACAAACAACCTTTTCTCCCCACTTTTCATCGGGTAAGCCCACGACAGCCGCCTCGAGGAGACCAGGGTATGCTGATAATATATTTTCAATCTCAATGGGATATACATTTTCTCCACCTGATATTAACATTTCTTTTTTTCTCCCTAATATAAAGAAATCCCCATCTTGATCCTGGTAGGCAAGATCACCAGTATGAAGTCCTCCATTCCGGACAGCCTTCTTCGTTTCCTCTTCTTTCTGCCAATAATATTGAAAAAGGTGATCTCCGAAAATAACCATTTCTCCTATTTCTCCACACTTTACCTCATTTCCTCTTTTATTGAGAAGTTTCACATCATTTAAGAGCATTGGCTTTCCGACGGACCCCCGTTTCTTTTTTGCAACAGAGGGGTCAATAAAGAAATTATTTGGCCCTGCCTCTGTTAACCCATAGCCTTCCTTAAAAGGTAGTCCCTTTCCTTCAAAGGCATCGTATATACTAACGGGACATGGAGCTCCTCCAGATAAAAACACATCCATGTGGGGAAAGGTCTCCTTCTGAAAATCCTCTAATTTGATAAAAGCACGATACATGGTGGGAACCATGAGAACGACCGTACATTGGTAAGAAAGGAGACCTTCCAAAATAGCTTGAGGCTTGAATTGAGAATAAATAACCACTGTACCACCAGCATGCAGTACTGGTAAGGTAAGGGCATTAATGCCACCTGTATGAAACATGGGCAAAATCGTTAAGGTGGTATCCTTTTCCGATAATCCCCATGTAATAATCGTATTTGCAGAGTTAGTAAATACAGAACGATAAGAAAGGACCGCACCTTTAGGCTTTCCTGTCGTTCCCCCTGTATAAATCATCATCCATGGTTGGTCCAGTGCGAGGGATTCCTTTCCCGCTGAAAAAACAATATCTTCTTTCCATTCCCCCACATCATAAGCAACAGCATCCATGCTAAGTTTCTCCTGAAGGTGAAGAAAAGAAGGATGAATGAATAAAAGGACTGGCTTACAGTCAGAAATAAGGTCGTTTAGCTCGTGAACAGTTAGTCTCCAATTAAAGGGAACAAAAATAGCCTCCAGTTCCCGGCACGCAAAAAGGAGAATGAGATATTCAACACCATTTGGAGCAATTAATACAACCCTGTCTCCAGATTTAATTCCCTTTCCCTCCAACATTTTGGCACAGGACAAGCTTTTCTTATAGACTTCACCATAGGTCCACTTATGTCCCGATTCCCCGTCAATGACAGCGGTTTTTTCGGGATGTATATCAGCCCGTTTCTTCAGCCAGTTCCATTCTTTGTTCATGACCATCGCCCCCACCGAATCGTCGTCGCAGCCCAGGCATAAGCAATCCCTGCACTCACTAAAGCTATTAATGATCCATCTGTAACCTTTCTTTGATCAACGGCCCGTTCTAAGGAAATCCACTGGTCAAATTGCCCAACATGACCAATATCCTTTAAATAAATACTCTGCTCTTCCGTTAATCCTAATTGCCCTAACACATAATTATGGGCGGAAGGCTTCATATGAAGAATCCCTAAATAATCTAAATCCTCTTGTTTTTGCCCACTTCTCGTGAGAGATTGACGAATAACTTGTAAAAAGTTCTTTAATGAAACCTCCTCTAACCTTTTCTTCATCCCATCTGGATCTGTCACGTCTAATTTCATTGCCTCTTCCGGTGAATCCAGTGGATGTAAACTGCCACCTTTTGTTACGAGAACGTCTCTGGAAAAGCGCCCGTCAGTAATAACCTCCGTTTCCATGACGACATTTTCAGCTAAGTCCTTTTGTAAAATACAAGCCCCGCCTCCACAGGCGAGGTTATACATAAATCGCGTTCTCGGATTCTGAAAATCTATAAGATCGCCATTGCGGTATCCACCTGCAAGTAGGACTGTGTTTATTCGTTCATCCGTTTCCATAAGCCCCTTTGCTACTTTCATTGCCATCACACTTGTACCACAGCGCATGGAAATATCGAACCCCCAAGCTTTCGATGCTTGAAGCTGACGCTGCAGCTCAATGGCTGCGGTCCATACGGGATATTCCTTATACTCCTCACCTACATAAATGATCAGATCAATTTCAGAGGGATGGAGGTTTGTTTTTTCTAAAGCTATTTGAGCGGCCTTTACCCCCATCGCCACCGGATGATCCTTCCTAGCTGGAATTGCTATGGATTCAATACCCATCTTTTCTTTTATAACGAGGGGAGGAAGGCCAGACTTTTCTGCAATTTCTTCTGCAGTCAGCCTTCCCTCAGGAATATAAGTGCCAATAGCCCGAATACCAATCGTATTGTTTAGATAGCTCATCTCCTTCCCCCTCCTTTCATTGAAATTCCTTTGCACCCTTATCTAACGTTACAGACTCCTCTAAATAGGTTTTTAACTCCTCAAAGGAATGAAGATACATTTCCTCTCCACTTTGAACATGGCTTAGTTTGATTCTATAGCTCTTCTTACCAGGAGCCTTTTCCGAACTCATTATGCGAATAACGTACGAGGAAATGAAATCATTCATGAGGACACCCCTTTCTTTTTTGATAAAAACTTTTGTTTAATAGTTCCCACAATACCAGCTGGGAAGAATAGGATGATTAGGATAAAGACAACCCCAAATAAAATGACCCATCGTTCAAAAATTGGATGGATATTTGCTAAACCCATTAAGTAATGGGAAGATACTTCTACAACAGCAGCACCGATAATGGGACCTAGTAACGTACCTACACCCCCAATAACGGTCATAAGAAGTACATCTATCGTATTTTCTACCCCTAAAACACTGTCTGGGCTGACAAATCGAATAGAAATGGCATACACAACCCCTGCCAATCCTGCCATCACGCCAGCAAGAATATTAGAGATGAGTTTATAATTTAAAACAGCGTAACCGAGAGATGCAGCGCGAGCCTCATTGTCTCGTATAGCCTGTAACGTTCTTCCCACAGGAGAATCAATAAATCTCTTTAAGAGAAGGAACATTCCAATTAGAAAAATAAGGGCAATATAGTACACATGTCGACGATCTAATAGATTAATAAATCCAAATAGATCCCTTGATAGAGATGCAGTAAAGTTAAAACCATCATTCCCCATGGTCATAGAGCGCCACTGCTCAGCGATGATGACAAAAATGGTTGCTACCGCTAATGTAATCAGGGCATAAAATGTATCTCTCAGCCGTAAAGAAAGGAGCCCCACAATGAGACTTAATACAAAACAAATGACAACCGTTGCTAGAATCGCTAGTATAAATCCCACTTCCCCACCAGGTACATGGCGCGCTGTTAAAGCTAGGCTGTAAGCACCTATCCCAAAAAACATGGCGTGACCGAAGGAGATAATTCCTGTAAAACCAAGGAGCAAGTTATAGCTCATGGCAAAAACGGACCAAATAAAAATGTTTGTTAATAAAAATAGATAGCTATTTTTGGTAATTAATAGTGGTACTGCAAAGAGCATAAGGCAGCAAACAATCCAAGCTCCTTTTTGCCACGTTATGATACGGAGGGGATTAAGCCCTGAAGAAGGATTCGTATAGGCTGTTACTTTCGTCGTCGTTTTCATCCATAATCACCTCCCTGCCCCTAATAACCCAGTAGGTTTAATAAGTAATACCGCTGCCATTATTAACATGTTTACTGCTAATGACCCTGGTGGGAAATAATAGGCCATGTATGCCTCCGACAATCCAACAAGGACAGCAGCAATAGCAGATCCTGCTACACTTCCTAGTCCACCAATGGCTACAACAATAAAGGCAATGAGCATGAGATCGAGCCCCATTCCGGGATTCACCTGTCCTTGGAAGGGCCCCCACATATAACCTCCAATGCAAGCAAGCATTGTTCCGAAAATAAATACTAACGTAAATACTTTACGTATATTGATACCAAGTGCTTGAACCATCTGGCTGTTCTCTACCCCAGCCCTTACAACGACACCAATCTTTGATTTCTTTAGCATGAAAAGCAAAAGGATTAAGATCATTGTGCTAAATAAAATAATAAATACCCGGTAATAAGTGAGTCGAACATCCCCCACAAGGAAATGCCCCTGTAAAAACTCCGGTTGAACCACTCTGATTAAGTTCGGTCCCCAGAACACCTTTACTAGCTCAGCCACTACGAGCATAACTCCTGTGGTAATCAAAATTTGCCGTAAATGGTTTCCGTAAACCTGCCGAACCGTAAACCGTTCCACGAGATAACCTAATACGACTCCAATAAGTGCTGCTGCAATCATTCCGACGAAAAAGTTAAGATTTCCCCATGGGGAGTTCCAGCCCCCTATAAGAATGTAAACCCATGTACCCATGTAGGCACCGAACATAAATAATGCTCCATGGGCAAAATTTAAAACGGACATAAGACCGAAAATGAGGGATAACCCTGCTGCAAGTAAAAAAATTAACATCCCCGTTGCTAAACCATTAAAAATTAATGTTAAATGAAGCTCCATTATCTCACCCCTTGAAACATGTATTAGGCAATGCCTAAATATTTTTTCCTTAAGACTTCGTCATCCTTAAGGAGCTGCATTTCTCCTTGGAAAACGGTTCGTCCTTCGTCAATCATGTAGAAATAATCTCCTAATTGGCTAGCCATTATAAAGTTTTGCTCCACGAGAAGGATCGTGGTCGTTTCTCGAATGACATTCATTGCCTCCATGACCTTCTCTACCATAATTGGTGCTAGCCCTTTTGATGGTTCGTCTACAAGGAGGAGCGGCGTTTCGTTCACCAATGCTCTCGCTATGGAAAGCATTTGCTTTTGCCCCCCTGACAAGTGCCCTCCCTTCCTTTTCCAGGCTTCCCTTAAATCTGGGAACAGGTCAAGGAGCCACTCTTGCCTTTCTAATGTGGTATCATCTTCCCTTCGCATAGCCACCCGCATATTTTCTTCCACCGTGAGACCGGCGAATATATCCTGGTCTTCTGGAACGTAACCAATTCCTTGTTTAGCAACGGTATATGGGGGAAGCTTGGCAATGGACTTGCCTTGAAACAAAATTTCTCCCGACATATTTGGATAAAAGCCCATGACGGACCTGATCGTCGTTGTTTTCCCCGCACCGTTTCTTCCAAGGACAACCGTCACACTATTATCAGGAACTTCTAGATTAACCCCTTGGAGGATGTGAAATTGTTCAATATGTGTGTGTAGGTCTTTAATCTTCAGCATCGTTATACAGCCCTCCTAAATAGGCGGATTGGACTTGTTCGTTGTTCATAATTTCTGTAGGGGATCCATCAGCCAGTTGCTTTCCGTGAAACAAAACAGCGATGGAATCGGATAAGTGTTTTACGAGATCGATTTTATGTTCAATAAGAATAATGGTGCGGTCCCGTTGATCCCTAATTTCCTCAATAACCTCAATAATTTGTGGTACTTCATCAATGGACATCCCTGCAGTAGGCTCATCTAATAGCAACAGCTTTGTATCTAATGCCAAGAGAATGGAAATTTCTAGCTTCCGCTTTTCCCCATGGGCTAAATTAGAAGCAAGCTGACCCGCTTTATCGGCTAGCTTCACTTTTTCCAGGGATTCGTACGCTTCCTCTTCTAAATGCTTATAATGCTTGAAATGACGGAACATGGAATAATGGATATTGTATTTCGCCTGTACGGCTAAGCGAACATTTTCTAAGACCGTTAACGTTGGAAAAACATTAGTGATTTGAAAAGAACGTCCAATTCCCAATTTGGTTCGTTTATGGGGAGGTAAATGCTGAATCTCTTTCCCTTGGAAGAAGATTTCTCCACTTGTTGGCTTCATCTGTCCAGATAGTAGATTAAAAAACGTTGTTTTTCCCGCTCCATTAGGGCCAATGATGGACTTTAGTTCCTTTTCAAAAATGGTGAGGGACACCGCACTTACTGCGGTGTGTCCCCCAAAGGATTTTGTTAAATTAACCGTTTCAATCATCTTTTTCTTCTCATGTACTGGCGTTGACTCCATCGTCTTCGCCGTCGTTGAAGTAGTCAAAACGAGGGCCCCCTCTCCAATAATTTTAGAAGAGATGCAATAATGCTCCTGTACTATTGCATTTCCGTTAGTTTCTTATAGGTGGTGCCGTTTCCTCAGGTGACAGCTCACGGAGAAGCACCGGTAATGGGTAATCATAATCCGGATGATCTTGAAGCTCAATGGCATATAAGGTTTGTAGGGCTTGGTGATCTTCTGTACGGAACGTCATTGGACCCTTAGGAGAATCAAAGGTCATTCCCTTCATCGCTTCCCTTAATGCGTCGGCACTAGCATCCCCATTTGTTTTTGTTAATGCTTCCACTGCAGCCATGGCACTCGCCATACCTCCAGCAGTAAATAAGTCAGGGACTTCACCGTTGTGGCGACTCTTATGTTCTTCCACAAGATAATCGTTTACTGGATTAGAAGGTAATGTGTAATGGTATACAGAGAATCCTTCCATTCCAATTAAATCATCCATTGTGTAAAGGGCTGCAATATCCGGCGCCCCTGTGGAAATGGTAATCCCTCGGTCCTTCACTCCCATTTCTTGAAGTGCTTGCCATGGAGAATTTGCCCCTGCCCAAATAACAAACAGGTATTCAGGATTGGAATCAATTATTCGCTGGATACTGGCTGTAAAATCTGTTGCATCAGGCGCTGGGAATTCCTCAAGAACAATATTGGCACCTAAGGCTTCAGCCGCCTCTTTAAATGCAGCTGCACCATCTAAACCAAAGGCATAGTTTGGTGCTAGAATAGCAATGTCCGTCCCTTCACTTGCAATAGCTGCGGCACCAGCAACAGCATCTTGAGATGAATTACGGCCCGTACGGAAAATATTTGGATTCCACTCTGAACCAGTAATGGCATCTGCCACCGCAGGCTCTACGATCATAATCCGGTCATATACCTCTGCCAAAGGGAGAACAGCTAATGTATCGCCGCTACTTGCTGCCCCAACAAGAATATCCACCTCTTCATTTTCATAAAGCTCCGTGGCTTGTTGAACGGCAACCTGCGGATCCGTTTGCGTATCGCGAATTATCAGTTCAATTGGCCGTCCATTTACTGCCCGAGTACCATTTGTGGCATAATCTAAACCAATCTCAAATCCTTTAATCATCTGATTACCATAGGCTTCTAAAATACCTGTTTGGGAAGTGAGAATTCCGATCTTAATTGGATCTCCACTAACCTCTGCTTCCTTTTCTGATTCATCATCGTCGTCGCTGTCTTCCCCAGCTGTTTCTCCACCATTTCCCGTGTCTGCTGGCGGATCTGCATCCACATCATCATCCCCACATGCCACTAGCAAAACTAAAAAGAAAGACACCAATAACAACAAAAATGACCGTAAACCCCTTTTCACAGGCTTTTCTCCCCTTTCATTTCTCCACATAATAAACTTGGGATTTCCAAGTGATGTTAGTCTAACTTATTCTAGTTACAAATGAGTTTCATTTCGTTGTTTTATTCTTAATTTTCAGAATTTGATTTCCAGGGAAAACCCTATAAATAAAGGGCTTATGTCATTTTCTTAGGCTGTTTTCTAAAAGTTTGTTTTTGGGGGAGAGAATTGGCTTGAATACGCTTCAGGCGGACGCCTTCCGCTCCTCCAAGCTTTTAAAAAAAGGCCACACAGTTTACACGAAAATAGCTTTTTCTTATGTGAAAAAGGTTCAGGAAGTTGTGGGACCCGGTCTATGTTAATTACGAATTGGTGGTGCTGTTTCTTCTGGAGACAACTCTCTAATTAATACTGGTAATGGATAGTCGTAATCAGGGTGATCTTGAAGCTCTATGGCATATAAGACTTGCAATGCTTGATGGTCCTCTTCACGGAAGATCATCGTTCCCTTCGGTGTTTCAAAGCTCATTCCCTTCATAGCTTCCCTTAATACATCGGCGTTAGTGTCCCCATTTGTTTTCGTTAATGCTTCAATCGCTGCCATAGCACTTGCCATACCTCCTGCAGTAAATAAGTCGGGAGCTTCTCCATTATGCCTCTTCTTATGCTCCTCCACTAAGAAATCGTTCACTGAATT
Organism: Evansella vedderi; assembly: GCF_030813435.1. Lineage (GTDB taxonomy): Bacteria > Bacillota > Bacilli > Bacillales > Salisediminibacteriaceae > Evansella > Evansella vedderi. The sequence continues at coordinate 10,292 of NZ_JAUSUG010000021.1, forward strand.
ATTTGGTAACGTGTAGTGATAAACAGTGAAGCCTTCCATTCCCACTAAAGCATCCATTGTGTATAAAGCTGCTATATCAGGTGCTCCTGTTGAAATAGTAATTCCCCGCTCCTGTACACCCATTTCCTCAAGGGCCTGCCATGGAGAATTAGCACCTGCCCAAATAACAAAGAGATACTCTGGCTTGGTATCAATAATACGCTGGATATTTGCCGTAAAATCTGTAGCATCCGTTGCCGGAAATTCCTCTAGCACAATTTTTGCCCCTAAAGCTTCTGCCGCTTCCCTAAATGCCTCCGCCCCGTCCAATCCGTAAGCATAATTTGGTGCTAAAATAGCAATTTCTGTTCCTTCACTTGCAATGGCAGCCGCACCAGCCACCGCGTCCTGGGATGAATTACGGCCTGTTCGAAAAATATACGGATTCCATTCCGATCCAGTTATGGAATCAGCCACGGCAGGCTCCACAATCATGATCCGCTCATATACCTCTGCCAGAGGTAAGACTGCTAACGTATCACCACTACTTGCAGCACCCACAAGAATATCCACCTCCTCATTTTCATACAGCTCCGTAGCCTGCTGAACCGCCACTTGTGGATCAGTCTGGGTGTCACGAATAATAATTTCTATTGGTCTGCCGTTCACTGCCCTAGTACCATTTGTTGCATATTCCAAGCCAATCTCGAACCCTTTAATCATTTGATGCCCATAAGCTTCCAAAATACCAGTTTGTGAGGTAAGGATACCTATCTTAATAGGATCACCAGTGGCCTCAGCTACTCCATCCTTTTCGTCACCGTCTCCATCACCCATTTGCTCTGAACCATTTCCAGACTCCCCCGATGTGGACTCCGTATTAACATCCTCATCACCACATGCAGCAAGAAGCATAAACAGCACCGATAACAATACAACCACCCACGATCGAAAAATGCTCTTCATTTTCTTCTCCCCTTCTTTGAACAAATTTATTTGATACCATTCCAAACTTGTTATATTTTGAATGGTGGCCTTCATTTACATAGGGTTAACCGTTCCATTTCAATGTTGTTGCGGCCCATGTATAACCAGTACCTGCACTGACAGCAACGATGATATCTCCCTTGTTTATTTTGTTTTCCTTTTCAGCTAAATGCAGTCCCACTAAAGGATCCAAGGCTGACATATGCCCGTAATGATCCAAATACATGGCCTTTTCCTCCGATAGCTGAAGACCATCCAGCAATTGATGGAACATTGATCGTTTCGTATGCAAAGGTAGTAGCATGTCAATATCCTCTAGGAGGTACCCACTTTTTTCAACGGAATCCTTTACCACCTTAATAAAGTTAGGAACGGATACTGGGTCCAATCTTCCCTTCATATTTGATGGATTATTTACATCAATGAAGTGCTTTTTGTTATTTACCGTTTCCATACTAGCTGGATGTACGGACCCCCCTGCTGGAACTAAAACATCCTCCCAAAAGGAACCATCCGTATGTATGGAGGATTCTAATATTTCCAATTGACCACCCTTTTTTGAAAGTAGGGCTGCTGCTCCTCCATCTGCAAAATTAAACATGAATCGGGACCTTGGATTACTGTAATCTATTATTTGAGATTCCTTACACCCTGCTACAAGTAAAATATGGTTCACGGAATCATCTGATTTCAGCATATCCTTTGCTACCTTTAAGGCAATGGGAAAACAAGAACTTACATTCATAATTTCAAAGGCAAAGGCATTTTTTGTCCCAAGCTCATACTGAATCTTCGGTGCAACGGACCAAACGGAATAATCCTTGTGGGGGCTGCCGAAATAAATTACCACATCTATGTCCATTGGGTTAACAGATGTTAACAGTGGCTCTGCAGCTTTCACTGCTAAGTCCGATGCATGCATAGTGGAATCGGCAACATGTTTTTCATACAGACCAAATTTCTCTTTTATAACCCCCTCTGGGATCCCCGTTTTCCCTTCTAATTCCTGTGCTGTCTCTACGTTTTCAGGAAAGAAAACACTTGTTTTTACAATATGGCTCATATTTTTCCCCCTTCCTCTGGTACCATCATCCTTCCTGATCCTTCTAGAACAACTTTGTTTTCTTGGTTGGTACAAATGGTTGATAAGGTGAGAATTCTTCGATTCTCATCTACTTCTGTTATGATTGCCTTTGCTGTAATCGTATCTCCAATGAATACTGGTTTTTTAAACTTTAGGGTTTGATCTAAGTATATGGCTCCCGGACCCGGCAACTCCATACCAAGAAGCCTAGATAAGAAGGTGGTAGTGAGAATACCGTGGGCAATCCGCTGCCCGAACCTCGTGTCCTTTGCATATTCTTTGTCAACATGGACAGGATTGTAGTCTCCGCTTAAGCCCGCAAACAAGACAATATCTGTTTCTGTAACTGTCCGGCTAAAGGATGCTTCCTCTCCAATTTTAAAAGGGACCATTATTTTTTCACCCCTTCGTTTGCATACTGTTTTATTAATGTCGCTTTATCAATTTTACCAGTAGCATTCCTAGGTAAAGCGCTTACAAATTTAAAGCTCGTTGGCACCTTGTAGCAGGCTAGTCGATTAAGACAATGTCTCCTTAAATCCTCCTTTGAAATTGCTTCCCCTTCCTTTAATACAACGATGGCGATAGGCGTTTCTCCCCATTTTTCATGGGCGGCACCAATAACTGCCGTTTCTACAACAGGAGGGAGCTCATAGAGGACTTTTTCAATTTCTAACGGATAAATATTTTCCCCGCCGGAAATGATCATTTCTTTCTTACGACCAGCAATATAAATAAACCCTTCCCGATCCTGGGAGACTAAATCTCCCGTTGCAAACCATCCATTTTGAATACTATTTGCAGTTGCCTCTGGGAGATTCCAATATTCTTTGAAGACGTTTGGCCCCTTAATAAAAAGCTCTCCCACCTCTCCAGTTACTACATCCTCCCCCATTTCATCCACGATGCGAATATCATTAAACATTGCCGGTCTGCCGATGGAGCCAATTTTCCGTTTATAATCCTCTTCAAGTAGCATGAAAACAGTTGGGGACGTTTCAGTTAAGCCAAAGCCTTGCCCAAATGCAACTCCCTTGGATAAATAAAAATAAATAAGCTCTTCCGGACACGGCGCTCCCCCGCTGTAAAACCAACGAACAGAAGAAAGATTTGTAGTCTCAAAGTTACTTGCCTTCCGAAGGGCATCATGAATGGTAGGGACACCCATAACAAGGGTAACATTGTATTTTTCTATCCACCGAAGGGCCTTCTCCGGTTCAAATTTCTCCAGTACAACAACAGTCCCACCCGCAAATAAAACTGGAAATGTAAACAGTCCGATTCCCCCTATATGAAATAGTGGGAGCAGGACAATATTCGTGTCCTTTGACGTAATATCAATGGCAGTCGTATTATTTAAAGCATTCCAAAACATATTTTCCTGGGTTAACACGGCACCCTTTGGTTTTCCTGTTGTTCCAGATGTATAGCAAATGATAAAAGGAGCATCAGCGTCAACGATATTCTCAGACTCAGCCGGCAGTTCCTTTAGACTTTCAGCAAATACAGTGAGGCGTTCAAAGGTTAAAAGGAACTTCAATTCCGCACTTGCCTTCAAAGCTTCTCCCATGCCCTTAAACGTCTCATTTACGACTAGGGTTTCTAATCCACTGTCCTTCACTTGGTATTCCAGTTCCGTTCCCGTTAAGCGTATATTAAGGGGTACTGCAATGGCATTTAGCTTCGCCACGGCAAAAAGTAGAATAATAAATTCTAAATTATTTGTGGAGAGAATACCGACTCTATCCCCTTTTTTCAGCCCATAAGCAGATTGCAATACTCGTGCATACTTACTTACTTTGTAGTTCATTTCTTTATAGGTATAACGGTCTTTTTCTCCAATTAAAGCAATTCTATCAGGAGATATTTTTGCACGTTTACTAACCCAATAGGATATATCCTGCATAGATCTCACTCCTCTAACCTTTTTAATCCGTGAAAAATAAAGTCCATGGCCTGTTGAAAGTTCTCTTCTGGTACATCTTGATCGTCCCAGTAAATCCATCTCATCCCAATAAATTGGCTGATTCCCATCAGGCAGTAGGCGATCGTTTCTGTGTCGTAATCCTTAATTTCCTCCCTTCCAATCGCTTCTTCCAAGCCTTTAATGTATCCAGAAGCTAACCGATCGTAATACCAGCGATACAGATTCTCATCCACAAGAACACTTTGCTGAACGATACTGTATAAATTTTTATGATTTTTCACCCAAGAAAAAAACGTTTTGAAGCCTATTCGTTGTGATTCTTCAAAGCTAGAAGCATCCTTGATAGCATTTCTAATTTCACTTCTAAAGCTGTGGCTCATATTCCGCACAAGCTCTTCAAAAATAGCTTGCTTCGATGGGAAGTAATTATAGAAAGTACCCTGTGCCACCTTCGCTTTCTGTGTAATATCCACAATGGATGCATTAAAATATCCTTTTTCCCCAAAAACCTCTTCCGCAATGTTTAATAAATGTAAACGAGTTTTCTCTCCTTTTTTCGTAAGTGGAGCAGGAGGGGATAAATAATTTTGTTGATTTTCTGACATATGACTCACCTCTCAGTTTTTATAATATACATAATTTTCAGTTAATACAACATTTTTTTTCAATAACATTTTTGAATGCATAAAGATTGCTCCAAAATTAACAAAAATAATTCACAAAATTGTACGGGACCCGGTCTGTGTCTATAATGGGGGTGAGGTGAATTGGTCATGAGGGAAAAGCAAATGATTCGAGAGGAAATTTGGGAAAAAATGATGGAAGAAAAGATTGGAAGATTCCCATTTCCTTTGAAGGGAAGAATACCTAATTTTAAAGGTGCGGAAAAGGCTGCACAATTCGTTTTTGAGCTAGAAGAGTACAAAAGAGCAAAGGTAGTGAAGGTGAATCCTGATTCTCCGCAGCTTCCTATTAGGGCACAAGTATTAAAAGACGGAAAAACACTCCTAGTACCTACTCCTCGACTGAAGGATGGATTTATTCATGTCGATCCTGCAGTTGTTCCCCCTGGAGAAGAAAAGAAAGCCGCGAGCTTAAAGAACATCCACCAATATGGAAAGGTAATTTCTTTAATAGAGTTACCTACCATTGATCTATTTTTTGCTGGATCTGTTGCATTAACTAGGGATGGAAAACGAATTGGTAAAGGGGAAGGATATGCCGATAGGGAATATGCCATCCTTCAGGAACTGGGGAATCCACCAATTCCTGTTATTGGCACTGCCCATTCCGTGCAAATTGTAGGTGAAGATATACCAAAAGATGAGTTCGATCTAACATGTGATTGGATTGCAACGGAAAAGGAATTAATTAAAACCAATTCTCCCTATGAAAAGCCAACGGGAATTATTTGGTCGGAAGTAACAGAAAAAGAGATGGAAGAAATGCCAGTACTGAAGGAAGTTTGGGAAATAACAAAAGCGCAAGCGCCTTGTTCACGAGCGACAAGCAAATGCTTTTGACCTCGAGCGAGTATGCGCTGAAGCTAGACGATTAGTAAGCCACAGTTATCCACATTTAGAAAAATATAGTTTTCAAAAATAACAAAGGGATCTCGCTCATAAAAAGACGAGATCCCTCTGTTTTTATTTACAATTAAGGGGAAACAAAATTGTAAGGCAATTATAATGTTAAAGGCTTCCTATACCTTTTTCAAATAATATGCTCACACTTTAACAACTTCTTTATTAAACTCCTGTATATTGTATCGCTAATTCTGTGATTTTATGAAACTCTCCATTTGCAATATACTCTTTATTTAACAATGATCCCCCTACTCCAACTGCAACGGCTCCTGCTTTTAGGAAATCTTTAAAATTGTTTACGTTTATTCCACCCGTTACAATGATCGGGATGTGCCCCAGCGGACCTTGTACATCCTTCACGAATTGTGCCCCTACTACACTAGCTGGGAAAACCTTTACCATATCTGCTCCCCACTCATAGGCTTGTTGCATTTCCGTTGGAGTAAATACACCCGGAATGGATATTTTCCCATGTCTTTTCGTCACTTCAATTGTCTCTTTATCTAGTATTGGAGCAAATACGAAGTCAGCACCTGCATCAATGGCTGCTTCCGCTTCCTTTGCATTTAATACTGTTCCAGCGCCAACGCCCGCTCTACCTGCAAATTTTTCTTTTGCTTCTTTAATTACTCCTAGAGCATCGTCCGAATCTAGTGTTATTTCTATTCCAGTAATACCGCCTTCAATTAAAGCTTCGATTACCTGGATCACCTTTGTGCGATCAACCTTACGTATAACGGCAACCGCCTTTGGTTCTAACAAGTATTGCATCGTCTCTGAATTTGCTGTCATTTTTCTTGTACCCTCCTATAAAATAATCGAGATTTCATCGTTCAATGGTTTCTCTTTCACCTAATTCAGCTAGTACATCTTCATAATATGGCAGTCCTTCATTATCTCCTACTACTGAGACAACCATGGATCCTACTTTATTTGCGAATCGAAGGGACCTTTCCACAGACCAGTCCTTTAAATAACCAGTAATATAGCCAGCATCAAATCCGTCTCCAGCACCTACTGTATCTACCACTTTGCGTGGAGTGAAGGCAGCCATTTCTAATGTTCCTTCCGCAGTTGTTACGGATGCACCGTCAGCACCTTTTTTAATAACCACGTGATCAATTCCATAGCCTCTAAATTGTTCAATCATCTCTTCTACGGAAGTTGTTCCAAGTAAAATTTCCCCCTCTTCTTCCCCTGTTAATAGTACATTAACGTGTGGAAGAAGTGACGTTAAAACCTCTCGAGCCTTGTCCTTCGACCATAGACGCAATCTAATATTCGGGTCCATGGAAATTTTCACATCATGCTTTTTCGCATAATAAATAATTCTTTCCACAATTTCTAAATGCTTTGTTGGATTTAATGCTAGGAATACACCTGTTAAATGGATAAGCTTAAAGTTTTTTATATGCTCTTCCTTAATATCTTCTGGTGTAAGGACCGACATTGGGGTTGGATTTCGATAATAAAAAGAACGCCCTGATCCATCTTCCATTATCTCTTTGAAATACACAGATGTAGGAATACCTTCCACATACTCCACCTGAGACATGTCTACCCCTTCTCCACGCATAAAATTATGAATAACTCGGCCAAACTCATCATTTCCTAGGCGGCTAATCCACCCTGTTTTCAAGCCAAGACGGGAAGCTCCAATTGCAAAGTTTAGCTCTGCTCCCCCTACTTTTCTTTGAAACTCATTTACGAATCTCATAGGCCCCCTTGCCTTCGGGTCCATCGTAATCATCCCATCGCCAATTGTTAATACATCCATCAACATACACCTCACACCCTTTCTTTTTCCTTGGCCTTTTTCTAAAAGATTGTTTTGTTAGAAGAAAATATGGCTTGGAAACGCTTCAGGCGGACTCTTTCCCCTTCTCCAAGCTGAAAAAACAATAAAAGTTTTAGAAAACAGCCTTTTCTAATTAAAACTTTATACTTACTTTAAGCTTGCAATGGATTCCCTTATATGAAGGATTCCCTCAAAAAGATAATCTCGTGACTCTTCCATTTGTTTCCCATTTATTTGATCAAGCAATAATTCAGCAGCTTTTGTTCCCATTTCGTAAGCTGGTTGAGCTATTGTTGATATGGGTGGATCATATAATTCAGCAAAATTAACTTCATCAAACGTAAGAATGGATAGTTGTTTAGGTATTGCCACCCTGCCTTTTTTTACTCCTTTTAAAACCTCCATTAAAACGAGGTCATTTCCCACTAAAAGGGCTGTAGGTGGTGATTTTAGCTCCATCAACCTTGCAAACTCATGTTGAATGTTTTCCAATTCCGTCGTTCGAAGAAATTCGACATCATTTCCAAGGAAATGATGTTCTAAAGCCTCAAAATATCCCTTAATCCGCTCTTCGCGAACGCTAACTTTAGGGGTTCTTGTAATCATGGCAATTTTTTTATGGCCATGTTCTACGAAATGGAAAACTGCAGCATGAACAGCTAAGCGGTTGTTTAATATAACGTTATTTATGTTAATTCCCTCTACCTTTCGATCCATAAATACTAAGGGATAATTTTCAGCAACTAGTCTTTTGTAAAGCTCCCTATTTTCCCCTGTTGGAACAATAATAAGACCGTCCACTTGCTTTGCTCGAAGCATTTCAATATACTTTCTTTCCTTCTCCGGATTGTCATCAGCATTACAAATAATCACATGATAATTATGACCTTGGAAAAAATCTTCAATTGCCCTGCAAACTTGGGTGGAATAATGATGGAGTATGTTAGCTACAATGATTCCCACCGTTAATGTTTTCTTTTGCTTCAAGCTTCTAGCTAAAATGTTTGGTTGATAATTTAATTCTTTGATAGCGATTTCAATTTTTTCTTTTGTTTCTACTCCCATATATTCAAAACGTTGATTGAGATATTGGGAAACAGTACTCTTAGATACACCCGCTTTATGTGCCACATCTTGTATCGTGACTTTTTTCATTTTTTTCTCCCCTCATTTATAGGAGCATTAGCAATTTTTTTGTTATAAACCGTTTTAGTAAATCGGTTTATTTTAAGTTTAAAGGATGTCTTTGTTCCATGTCAACGACATTTGTAGAAGAATTTTGAATTTTTTATATAGTTGTGATCATTACAATTCAAGGGTGAGGTAAAAGGTAAAAACACACCTTCCACCCCACCCTTGCACCACCAGCAGGCATGAGAAATAATTCTCTATGGGTTGTTGTATGACGACCCTTCGCATCATCTTCCCGGATTAACAAGGAAAACAGTATCCACATTTGCTGCTACAATTTGTTCATCCGTTTTTTCTCCAGGAGCCTTTCTGGAGAAACAGCTTTTTCTTTCTAGGAAATGATGGATCGTTCCCTTTTCTTCTTGAGATCGTTCGTCGATAATGACCCAGTCCCCAAGTGCGGGCAGTCCTCCCGCACTTGAATAAAATTTCCAAGTTCGTTTTTCGTCAACACTTTGTTAACAACAAAAGACCATGGACCTTTTACAGCCCATGGTTTCATTCATTATATGTTTGTACACAAAGAATAACGGAGGAATCAATTTAAATAACGATTTGCCTATATTTTTATATTTAATATCTGCCAAACCTTTGTTTTTAAACAGTCCTAAATTGAATATTAGCCTTTTACTGCGATTACTTCAATTTCTACTAGGGCATCCTTTGGAAGACGCGCTACCTCCACAGCACTTCTTGCTGGGAATGGCTCCTCAAATTGCTCTGCATAAATAGCATTTACTGCGGCGAAGTCATCCATGTTTTTCATGAAAACAGTTGCTTTTACCACATCGGACATGCTGCAGCCTGCCGCTTCAAGTACTGCGCGAACATTACTAAATACTTGCTTCGTTTGCCCTTCTAAGCCTTCTAACAATTCTCCCGTTTGTGGATCCATTCCTAACTGACCGGAAGAATAAACGAAATTACCTGTGATAACTGCTTGGGAATAGGGACCGATTGCCCCAGGTGCGTTGTTTGTGCTTACTACTTGTTTTGTCATTATAAACATCCTTTCCATTATCTATTTTGAAAATAACAATCTTGTTATTCATTCGCTACTGTTCGTTCGTTCATCTAAACCATGAATGTAGCTATTCATCGTACAAATTTTCATTGATACTTTTTTATATTTTCCGCATTTTTACGGATTCTACTAAGTGCTCGTCCCCCTTATACAGAATTAAATCTGCTCGGGATCTTGTTGGTAGGATATTTTCCAATAAGTTTGTGCGGTTTATGGTATTCCATATACCCTTTGCCATATCATAGGCCTCTTTATCTCCAATTCCAGCGAACTTCCTGAAATAGGAGTCCTCGTGGCGAAAGGCCGTTTCTTTTAATATCTTAAACCTTTGTACATACCATTGAAATATATTTTTTTCGTCGGCATCCACAAAAATAGAGAAATCAAAAAAATCAGAAACGGAAATTTGATCTAATGTTTTAGCATCGGTAATCTTCGGTGGCTGTAATACATTAATTCCTTCCACAATGACTACATCTGGACTCTCAATTTCTTGTTCTTTACCAGGGATAACGTCATATGTAATATGGGAATAAACTGGTGCAGTTACCCTTTCGTTCCCCGACTTTAATTGGGATAAAACATGGAGGAGATTCGATATATCATAGCTCTCTGGAAAGCCTTTTTTGTTCATTAAACCCTTTTCTTCCAGCACTTTGTTCGGGAGTAAGAAACCATCTGTCGTCAGCAGATCCACATTAGGCTTATTTGGCCAGCGGGAAATTAATGTTTTTAACATACGGGCCATCGTGCTTTTCCCAACAGCAACGCTGCCGGCTATCCCGATTATATAAGGTACTTTCTTAACTTTTGTCCGAAGAAAGGTGTTTCGGCTTTCATACAGCTCCCTTGACGCCTTAGCATGCAAATAGAGAAGCCGGGAAAGGGGCATATAGATTTTTGCCACCTCATCCATATTCAACACATCATTCAAACCTTTAAGCTCTTCAATATCCTTTTCTGTAATGGTCATTGGTGCGGACGATCGAAGACTTGCCCAATCATTCCGGTCAAAGGTTATGTACGGAGTAAAATTATCTTGATTATTCATAGGACACCTCAACTATGCCTTTCCAGAAATATTAGCTTTGTTACATTGCTACCATTGTATATGATTTTTAGCAGGAACGCACTACTAGGAAAACCTACTTTTGTTATGTAAATTCCAATATATTTTTTCAAAATTCAAACCGTTCTTTATTATACAACAAGAGGACTAACTTTTGGGAATGGAATGCTTATAGGAAACTTACCATATAAATACTAGGGAAAAATAGAATTAAAGCTTTAGAATAATAGAAAATAATTGAAGATTTTCCCTTGATCATTCCTTCCATACTCCATCGAATAATGATGAAAATGTATAAAAAGATTCCTTATCTACTAGTTATTCAAGAAAATAGTACACTATTAAGATAAACCAAAGAATTTTTGTACAAAACAGTTATTACGGTGCCAGAAATGGAATATTATATTTCGATTACATAAATATTACAAAATTTCAAATAATATATTGCTTTATTATCGGAATTATAGTATTTTTCTGATATCGGGATTTTTTTCCATTTAAAAACTACTTAACTATAAAAGAATCCACTCTTTTCAATAATTGACAGGAAGTTTTATAAATCCTCAAATAAAGAAGGATGATTTCCTATATGAAGAAACCTGTACTTGAAATCAATCATCTACAAACCCATTTTTTTACTGATAGAGGGGAAATTCCTGCAGTTGATAATGTGAGCTTTTCCATCCATGAAGGAGAAGTCCTTGGTATTGTTGGTGAATCTGGCTGCGGCAAAAGTGTTACTTCCCTTTCTATCATGGGACTTGTTCCAAATCCCCCTGGAAAAATCGTCGGAGGGGAAATTATTTTTCGGGAGCAACAATCTAATAACCTCAAAGAAGAAAATCTAGTGAAAGTCAGCAAAAAAAGAATGCGGCAAATTCGTGGCAATCAAATTGCAATGATATTTCAGGAGCCTATGACCTCACTAGATCCACTTTTTACTATCGGCTTCCAAATAATTGAAGTGATAAAAAACCATCAAAAGGTTTCTAAAAAAGAAGCCCGTCATAAAGCAATTGACATGCTCAAATTGGTTGGAATTCCAAGAGCAGAAGAAATTGTGGACGAATACCCTCATCAACTGTCAGGCGGAATGCGCCAAAGGGTTATGATAGCGATTGCCATGGCTTGTGACCCCGAAGTGCTCATTGCTGACGAACCTACAACAGCACTCGACGTGACTATCCAAGCACAAATACTAGATTTAATGAAGAAACTAAATAAAGAAAAAGGAACAGCCATTATGTTAATCACCCATGACCTCGGAGTGGTTGCAGAAATGTGTGATCGAGTCGTGGTAATGTATGCCGGAAAGGTTGTAGAGGAAGGGAGCGTTCGAGAAATTTTAAAGGAACCTAAGCACCCTTATACAAAAGGCCTTATCCGCTCTCTACCGAAAATGACTCTTCGTGAAAAGCGACTTTATTCCATTCCAGGAAACGTTCCAAAACCAGGTTCCATCAAAAAGGGCTGTCGTTTTGCCGCGAGATGTTCCGATGTTTTTGATCGTTGCTATAAGGAAGATCCGGAGTTAATCCAATTATCAGAGGGTCACACTTGTCGCTGCTTCCTTTATGAAAAGGAGGGGGAGGTCGTCCATGTCTAAACCTTTATTAGAAGTTAAAGGCTTAAAAAAATATTTTGATGTAACTGGCGGAATCTTTTCCCGAAAAATTGGAGAAGTAAAAGCTGTTGATGATGTCTCCTTTGAAGTGTACGAAGGGGAAGTCCTTGGTATTGTTGGAGAATCGGGCTGTGGAAAGTCCACCACAGGAAAAACCCTACTACGGCTGATAGAACCAACGGATGGCCAGGTCTTTTTTAACGGAGAAGATATTACCAATTTAGATGAAGATGGGATGCGAAAAAAGCGTAGGGATATGCAAATTATTTTTCAAGACCCTTACGCTTCGTTAAACCCTCGACATAAAGTAGAAAAAATACTTAGTGAACCATTGATTGTCCATGGTATTGGTACAAAGGAAGAGCGAAAGGAAAAGGTGAAAAAAATTCTTGAAGTAGTTGGTCTTTCTGGGGAGCACGCTTCCCGCTATCCTCATCAATTCAGCGGTGGGCAAAGGCAGCGTATTGGAATTGCCCGAGCACTTATTGTCAACCCGAAGCTCATCGTTTGTGATGAACCGGTTTCTGCGTTAGATGTTTCCATTCAGTCTCAAATTTTGAATCTCATGGAGGATTTACAAGAGGAGTTTGGCTTAACCTATCTTTTTATTGCACATGACTTGAGTGTAGTTAAACACATAAGTGACCGTATTGGTGTTATGTATTTAGGCCGTATGGTGGAATTAACAGGAAATGAAGCGCTATATGATAACCCATTACATCCGTACACTAAATCCTTGCTATCCGCCATACCAGACCCTGATCCAGATATGAAAAAGGAGCGGATTATTTTAGAAGGGGATGTACCCAGTCCATCTAATCCACCGTCAGGATGTGCCTTCCACACTCGCTGCCCAGATGTAATGGATATGTGTAAAGCCGTAAGACCAGAATTTCAAGAAGTCCATGATAAACACTTTGTAGCCTGTCATCTATACGACACTGATGTTCCCAGATGATAGAATACAAAGTTTTATAAAAAGGCTGTTTTCATAAACTTTGTTGTTTTTTAAAGCTTAGAGAAGCGGAAGGCGTCCGCCTGTAGCGTATCCAAGCCAAAAATATATTCTCCTAAAAACAACATCATTTAGAAAACTGCCAAGAAAAAAGCACCTAAATTGAAGGGGGATAACGAAATGAAGAAAAGCTTTTGGTTAGTGTTGCTTTCTTTCGTACTTGCAGCTTTCCTTGTAGCCTGTGGCGGTGGTGATGAACCTGCAGACTCAGGAAACGAAGGAGAAGACACGGAAGACACAACAGATGGTGGTTCAGATGATGGAACAGATGACGATGCAACAGAAGACAGTGCATCAGGGGGAACATTAATCTTTGCCCGTGGTGGAGATTCTCAAAGCCTTGACTTTGCCAGTACCCAAGACGGTGAATCTTCCCGTATTACCCTTCAAATCTATGAGTCTTTATTAAGATTTAGCGAACACTCCTTTGATGTGGAACCTAGCTTAGCGGAAAGATGGGAAGTTGCCGATGATAATGTAACGTATACCTTCTATTTACGTGAAGGAGTGAAGTTCCATGATGGTACAGACTTCAATGCTGAAGCAGTAAAAATTAACTTCGAGCGCTGGTCTGATCCTGATCACGAGTTTGCCTTTAAGGATGACGGGTACACTTATAGCGTATACGGTAACCAATTTGGCGGTTTTAAAGGGGACGAAGGGCATATCATTCAAGAAATCAATATTATAAACGATTACGAAATTCAATTCGTGTTGAAAGAGCCATTTGGTGCTTTCTTACAAAATATGGCCATGAGCTATTTTGCCATAACTTCCCCTGCAGCTTTAGCTGAATATGGTCCAACTATTAACGAAAACCCAGTTGGAACTGGTCCGTTTAAGTTTGTTAGCTGGACTAGAAACGACAACATTAGACTAGAGAAATTTGAAGATTACTGGATGTCTGATTACCCTAAGCTAGATGAAGTTATCTTCCAAGTAATTCCTGATAACTCTGCACGTTTAACCGCATTACGTGCTGGTGAAATCGACATTATGGATGGGTTAGCTCCAGATGACTATGAAACAATTAAAAACGAGCCAGGCTTACAAGCCTTCGAACGTGAAACCAATAACTTCGGTTACCTTGGCTTCAATATGGAGAAGGAACCATTTAATAATCCTTTAGTTCGTCGTGCCATGCACCACGCTGTTGATAAAGAAAGCTTAATTGCATTACTTTATGCTGGTTTAGCAGAACCTGCTAAGAACCCACTTCCACCAGCATATTTAGGCTATAACGATAATATTGAGCCATATGAATATAACCCTGAGCTTGCGAGAGAGCTTCTTGCTGAAGCAGGATACGGAGATGGTTTTGAGTTTGACCTATGGACAATGCCTGTTGCCCGTCCATATATGCCAGACCCTGAGCGTGCTGCGGAAGTATTACAAGCTAACTTCGCTGATATTGGCTTAACGGCGAATATCTTTACGCTAGAGTGGGCTACTTATTTAGATGAGATCACAAAAGGTGTCCAGGACGTATTCATGCTTGGATGGTCTGGAACAAACGGTGACTCTGATTACTTCTTAGGTAATCTATTAAGTACAGCAGGTATCCCTGATACCAATTCTACCTTCTACTCTAACACAGAGGTGGATGATCTGTTAGCACAAGCTAGAACAACAGTAGATGAGGATGAGCGTGCAGCCCTTTACCAAGAGGCACTAGCAATCATCCATGAGGATTCTCCAATGATTACATTGGTACACTCTATTCCAGTATTAGCCGGTAGCGACCGTGTGAAAAACTACGTTCCTCACTTATCAACAAGTGAGCCTTTAACAAAAGTTGAATTAGTTGACTAATAGATAGGTAACACTTCTTGTAGTCAATGAAGCCTGATGGGGCAGGTGTTTGGGGAAATGTTGTGTTACATTGAAGCATTTCCTCCCCTGTCCTTATTTATAATTAACTCTATTTTCTGAAAGATTTCTCCTTCGATTACTCGACGCAAACTACTCGAGGAAGCGTCTTAGGTCCCGCTTGTGGGTAACGGCGTAATGTCACCGTCCTGGTTCCGCGGGAAATGGCTCAGCCTCCCTCGGGAAAAGCGTCCTCCTTAGTTGTTTCATGAAGCTTCACTCGTCGTTGGAATTGTCGCCTTTTGCTTCTCCAAGCTTCTTAAAAAATAACAATGTTTACGGAAACAGCCTTTATAAAATAGGAGTCTATTTTTCAAAATGTACATAGTAAATGGATGTTAGGGGTGAACTCTATGCTCGCTTATACCGTTCGAAGAATATTGATGCTTATTCCCGTGTTGATTGGAATGTCCATCGTGACCTTTGCCATCATTCATTTCATTCCGGGGAACCCTGCAAGAATCATTTTAGGGGATCAAGCGACAGCTACTGCCATAGCAAATCTTGAAGAACAGTTAGGGTTGAACCGGCCTGCCTATGTTCAATACTTTAGTTACGTTTTTGATCTTCTAAAAGGGGATCTTGGTACATCATTAAGAACCAACCGTCCCATTGCAACAGAAATTTGGCCCCATTTAGCTGCAACCGTTGAACTAACGGTTTTCGCAATGGTTTTTGCTGTTGTTGTAGGGGTGAATGCTGGAATTATTAGTGCTTGGAAGCAAAATTCTTGGTTTGATTATACATGTATGGTTATTGCTCTGATCGGCGTTTCCATGCCTATCTTCTGGCTAGGACTTATGCAGCAATGGATTTTTGCACAGGAATTAGGATGGCTGCCAGCCTTTGGCCGCGGTAATCCACGAGATCCGGTGGAAGCAATAACCCATCTCTACATTATTGACTCCATGATCAATGGACGACCAGACCAATTATGGACATCCTTTAAACACCTCGTCCTCCCTGGGATTGCCTTAGGAACAATACCAATGGCGATTATCGCAAGGATGACCCGATCCAGCATGTTAGAGGTATTACGTTCCGATTATATTCGTACGATTGAAGCTAAAGGATCTCGTCCCCTTTCCGTTATTTACCGTCACGGATTTAAAAATGCGGTTATACCTGTATTGACTGTTGTGGGCTTACAAACGGGTACCCTTCTCGGTGGTGCCATTCTCACAGAAACTATTTTCAGTTGGCCTGGAATTGGGAGATATCTCTTTGAAGCTATTGGCTCGAGGGATTATCCAGTCATTCAATCTGGTATTCTAGTCATCGCATTTATATTCGTTCTTATTAACCTAGTCGTAGACTTACTCTACAGTTATATCGATCCTCGAATTAAATACTAACAGGGGGGACAATTCATGGAAACTGTATCTTCAACAAATAAACAGCCTATCCCTGGGCCGGAAAATAAGAAACCGAAGCTAGAAAAGGTAGAATCCATTTCCCCTTGGACGGAAGCTTATTGGCAATTAAGAAAAAATAAATTAGCTATCCTTGGAATAATTATTATTACGTTCTTTATTTTAGTAGCTTTAATTGCACCACTCTTAACAACGTACGCCTACGATAAAATTAATGCAGGTCCACGTTTAACTGCCCCTTCTGCTGAATTTTGGTTTGGAACCGACGATTTAGGTCGGGATACGTTTACGCGAATTGTATATGGTGCAAGAATTTCTTTAATAGTAGGATTCTTTGCTGTAACTGGGGCATTATTTTTCGGTACTTTACTAGGAATTATCGCCGGATTTTTTGGAAGATGGGTGGATATGCTCATTTCCCGAATCTTTGATATCATGCTAGCTTTCCCTAGTATTTTACTAGCTATTGCTATTGTTGCTATCCTTGGGCCATCCCTGCAAAACGCATTGATTGCCATTGCCATCGTAAATATACCTATATTCGGGCGGTTAGTCCGATCTAAGGTAATCTCCATAAGGCAAGAGGAATATATTATGGCAGCCAAAGCACAGGGGATGAAAAATGGTCGAATTCTTTTCCATCATGTATTGCCTAACAGTGTGGCACCGATTATCGTTCAAGCTACCTTAAGCTTCGGCACAGCCATTCTTGAGGCTGCTGCACTCGGGTTCCTCGGACTTGGAGCTCAAGCACCACAACCAGAATGGGGAAAAATGCTGTCTGATTCCAGACAATATATCCAAAGCGCCCCTTGGCTAGTACTATTTCCAGGTATCTCAATTATGCTCGTTGTATTGGGCTTCAATATGATTGGAGATGGGTTACGGGATGCCCTAGATCCGAAGATGAAGAGTTAATTTTGAAACGGGACTTTGCAAGGGCAAGTTAGCTAGTTTACTTGCTTTTGCTGGTCCCGTTTATGCATAGTCTTAACCGCAGCAAAATGAACCAGATTCAGCTGAACCTGCTTCAAATTACTACGGTTAAATTCAAGAGATAGCCAGTGATTTAGCGGGAAAACTCGAGTTAAAAATACCCCCTATCCCTTACTCCCCCTGTAATTTCACCTACTCATCCAACCGTTCAATTATCGTAGCGTTAGCCATTCCGAAGCCTTCACAAATGGCTTGAAGTCCGTACCTTCCCCCCGTCTGCTCCAAGGCATTCATTAGGGTTACCATAACCCTAGCTCCACTTGCCCCTAATGGGTGTCCCAGGGAGATAGCACCACCATGAATATTCAATTTAGCCGGATCAGCATTCAACTCCTTTTGCCAAACAAGGGGAACAGAAGCAAAGGCTTCATTTACCTCATATAAATTCATATCATCAAGGGTTAAACCTGCCTTTTCTAGCACCTTCTTTGTGGCAGGTATGGGTCCTGTAAGCATCAACGTTGGATCGGAACCTACCACACTCCGAGCAACAATACGGAATCTAGGCTTTAAACCCAGTTCCTCTGCTTTCTCTCTGCTCATCAGAAGAATAGCGGCAGCACCGTCGCTAATTTGTGAGGAGTTACCAGCTGTAATTACCCCATCCTTTTGAAAAACTGTTTTCAGCTGCCCTAGTTTTTCAATGGATGTATTTTCACGGGGACCTTCGTCATCATTTACCCATTCATTTATTCCTTCTGCCCGAACTTTTATCGAGAGAATTTCCTTTTTAAAAATACCTGCTTCCCGAGCCTTTAAGGCTTTTTGGTGGCTTTCCAATGCAAAAGTATCCAGCTCCTCACGGGACATCTCCCATATTTCAGCGATTCTCTCAGCCGATAAGCCTTGGTTAATAAGTTCATATTTTTCTGTTAGAACAGGGCTGTAGGTTGCATCTTGCATGTTGGAAAACATGGGTACTCTCGACATACTTTCCACACCGCAGGCTATTACCACATCCATATCGCCGCTGGCAATGGCCTGAGAAGCAAAGTGTACCGCTTGCTGGCTGGATCCACATTGTCTATCAATGGTTACTCCCGGAACATGGATCGGAAACCCTGCAATAAGTGCTGCTGTTCTAGCTATATCAGGGGCCTGCTCTCCTACTTGACTAACACAGCCCGCTATGACATCCTCCACTACCTTCGGATCAACCTTTGTTTTTTCCATAAGCCCAGCAAGAGTTTTTGCCAATAATTCATCCGGTCTCACGTGACTTAACTTCCCATTTCGTCTACCAATGGGAGTTCTGACTCCACCAATAATCACCGTTTCCCTCATAGCAATCCACTCCCCTTTATCGATATATTATCTTACATTTATATGATAAATGTTCGATAGGTAGATGTCTTTTTCCTGCGGTAAAAAATGGATTAAACCCCTATTACCAATATCCTAATAGCTTCCACCATAGGCCCCCTATTCCAATCCACACGATAATATGGATAATGGAAATGATGAACCCTAGCAGCAACTACTACCGATAAAAAGGCGGCATACATGGCGGTCACATGGGCTGTATTACTGGCAAAAAAATAGTGGGAGTAGAAATAAACGACAGCAAACACTACGAGGGCTATTAATCCGTTCATACCACTCACCGCTCCCCCCATTGTGTCGCTAAACCATGGAACCATCCCCAATTCATTTAAATACATTGCCTTGGTCACCAGGACAGCAAACCAGATAAGGGTGTCCCAAGCCCCCTCTGGAGTTATTGTGATGCACTTCACATATTTGAATGTTTTGTGAAGGGGGATGGGGAAAGATTTTTTTAGGTGCTAACCTAACGGGAATTTATTTTAACAACGGTTCTTTGTCCTGATCGGTGTCCATTATTCGTATCGTTTTTTCTCCTATCCTCTTCAGCAACTTCAGAGGTACAGTTAGGACAACGAAGTGCCCGCATCGGAATATCAGAATAGCAATAGGGACAATCCTTCGTTTTCGTTGCCTCTTTAGGTAGCCTTCTCAACTTATTCGTTTGAATGATAATCAAGTAGGCGGCAAAGGCGACAATAATGAAGTGTAGAATCGTTTCAATGAAGTTTCCGTATTTAATCATTACTGCTCCTGCTTCTTCAGCCTCAGATAAAGTGCGATAACGACCGCCTGAAAGGTTAATATACAGATTAGATAAATCCACTCTCCCTGCTAACAATCCTAGCGGCGGCATAAGAATATCAGAGACAAAGGAGGAAACGATTTTCCCAAAGGCAGCACCAATGATTACCCCAATCCCCATATCCACCACATTCCCCCGTACGGCAAACTCCTTAAATCCTTTTAAAAAACCCATATAAAAAATAACTCCTTTAATTAATGTTCTTCTATATATTTGTATGAGGTTGTCCAGTGGAGTTATTACTTCAAATGGAGAGTTACGAATTAAAGTCCTTCTTTCCGTATAGAAAGGCACCCTTCTTCTAAAAATAAGAGGAATATATTGTATTTTTATGTATGAAGGAGGAACCGAGCTATGGAAAATGGTGGACATAATTATGAGGGATTGCCAAGATATCCGGAATCCTATTGGCTAAATTCTACAGAACGACCTAATTTTGAGAAATTAAAAGAAGACGCTCATTTTGATGTGGTTATTGTAGGTGGTGGTATTACAGGAATTACAACGGGTTACCTTCTGAGCGAAGAAGGAGTTAATGTTGCCATTCTGGAAGCGTCCAAAATTATGAATGGAACGACCGGTCATACAACGGCAAAAATTACAGCTCAGCATAATGTTATTTATGATGAGCTTATTCATCACTTTGGTGAAACATTTGCAAAAAACTATTACGAAGCAAATACGAAGGCGTTAGAGTTCATTCGCCAAACGGTTAAAAAATTTCAAATCGATTGTCAATTTGAGGAAAAGGATGCTGTTCTTTACGGAAACACAAATAAGTCTGTTCGGAAATTAGAAAAGGAATATGAAGCTTATCAAAAGCTTAACATTCCTTCAGAAATTACTGATTCCCTTCCATTCGATGTGGAGGTTAAAAGGGCATTAATCATGAAAAGCCAGGCACAATTCCACCCTACACAATATTTATCCACACTTGTGGATAAATTCTTGACTAATGGTGGAAAAATCTTTGAGGAGACAACAGCAGAAAGTATCCTGACGGAATCAAAAACTGGCAGAGATACCTTAGTTGTGGATACACGGGATGGTCATACAATCTCCTGCCACAAGGTCCTTTCCTGCTCTCACTTTCCATTTTACGAAGGGGAAGGATATTACTTCATGAGAATGCACCCGGAACGCTCCTATGTTGTTGCAGCTAAAACAGACATTGAAACGCTGCCCGGAATGTACTTAAGTGTGGATAGTCCGAGCCGCTCTGTTCGTACAGTAAAAATTAATGGAGAAACTCACCTGCTTCTCGGTGGTGAGGGGCATAAAACGGGCCAAGGGGAGCCGGAAATGAAGCATTATGAAGCCTTGAAACTTTTCGGTCAGGAAACATTTAAAGTAACGGAGTTTCCATACAGATGGTCCACACAGGATTTATATACCCAGGACAAAGTCCCTTACATAGGTCCCGTTTCTGCCAATGAAACAAATATTTTTGTGGCAACAGGTTACCGAAAATGGGGTATGTCCAGCAGTACAGTAGCTGCTCACATCCTACGGGACTATGTCCTAGAAAAGGACACACCGGAAATGGAGGTATTCTCAACGGAACGCTTCCATGCAGACCCTAGCCTAAAGCATTTCTTTAAAGAAAACTGGAATGTTACGAAGCAGTTCATTAAAGGGAAGCTGGAATTCACAAGGAAGCGCCCTGAAGATATACAGCCGGGTGAAGGTGACCTTGTGATGATCAACGGAAATCGCTGTGGCGCTTATCGGGAGGAAAACGGCACACTCCATTGTGTAGATACAACCTGTAAACATATGGGCTGTGAGGTAGAGTGGAACAGCGGCGACAGAACTTGGGACTGCCCTTGTCACGGTTCCCGCTATGCCTACAATGGAGATGTAATCGAAGGCCCAGCCAAGGAAGGACTAAGAAAAGTAGAGCCCGATGAGAAATTAAGCTAAATAAAAGGGCGGGGTGAATAAGTGTGTAAAGTGTAACACTACTGATTCGCCCCTTTTCATTCCAGTATCACCCGCCCCACATGATACAATGAAAAAAAGGGGGTTACAACATTTATGAGAGACAAAATTATTCAATCCATTGAAGAAAACCGAGAAGCGTTCTATCAAATAAGCCAATACATAGGGAATAATCCGGAGCTTGGCAATGAGGAGTTCAAGGCGTGCCAGGCATTGACGGAGGAGCTTGTAAAGCATGGTTTTACGGTGAAAACAGGGGTGGTGGACCAGCCTACTGCCTTTGAGGCTTTTTATGACAGCGGGAAGCCTGGTCCCCATATTGGTTATATGTCCGAGTATGATGCCCTGCCAGAGGTAGGACATGCCTGTGGACATAACTTAATTGGAACCATGGGGATTGCTGCGGGAATCGCCTTAAGTAAGGTGATTGGGAAAACGGGAGGCGCCATTTATGTGTACGGGACACCTGCTGAGGAAACCCGAGGTGCCAAAGTAACGATGGCTGAAGAAGGAGTCTTTGATCATCTCGACGTGGCGATTATGGCGCATCCTAGCAGCTCGTACGTGAAGAGCGGGTCCTCTTTAGCCATGGATGCCATTCAATTTGAGTTTCGGGGTAAGTCTGCCCATGCAGCAGCAGCACCACAGGAAGGTATTAATGCACTAGATGCGGTCATTCAGACGTTTAACGGGATCAACGCCTTAAGGCAGCATGTCACCTCCGATGTCCGCATTCATGGGGTTATTCCTGAAGGCGGTAAAGCGGCGAATGTGGTGCCTGATTATGCGGTAGCCCAATTTTACGTGCGCGCCAATAAGCGCTCAGAGCTAAATGGCGTGGTGAAGAAGGTCAAGGGCTGTGCAGAAGGCGCGGCTATGGCAACAGGAGCCAAGCTTACCATTTCAAACTATGAGTTTTCCTACGACGATATGATCACAAACGAGGCTTTATCTAAGCGTTTCACACATAATTTAATGGAGCTCGGGGTAGCTGTTGAGGATATTGGGGAAAAATCCGGCGGCGGTTCTTTGGATATGGGTAATGTGAGTCAACGAGTACCATCCATTCATCCATTTATTAAAATTAGCCAAACACCAATAGTAGCCCACACTCACGAGTTCCGTGAAGCGGCGTTAAGTGAGGGAGGCTTTGAGGGCATGATACTTGCCGCAAAAACAATGGCCCTGACGGGGTACGATGTTCTAACAGATAGTACACTGTTAGAGGACATTAAAAAAGAATTTAAAGATAATAAATAGGTAGAAACCCGCTTCCTCCCCTCTAAATTTTGATGGGAGGAGGGGGATTTTTTTATTCCAGAACTTTTTTCTGAATTTTTTATAAGTTACGTAAGTTTCCATGCACCCCAACGGTGATAGCGTTTACAAAAAGATTTGTGTAAGGGTTTACAGATGGGTTTTTACATTTTTTTGGGGTTGTAAAAATATCTTCCAACCTCTATAATGTCTTTTATATATAAACAGATGTCTTTTTATAGAGGACGAAGGAAAGGGAGAGTTAGATGGTTGAGAAGGTTTCCGTTGGTTTACTTGGTCTAGGAACAGTTGGAAGCGGTGTGGTACAAATTATTGACCACCATCAGGATAAGCTGATGCATCAAGTGGGCTGTCAAGTAAAAATAACGAAGATACTAGTTAATGATGTAACGAAAAAGCGGGATGTTTATTTGAATGGAACCCGCCTTACGACGGACGCTAATGATGTCATCGACGATCCAGAAATAGACGTAGTAATTGAGGTTATGGGCGGTATTGAAGAAGCGAGAAACTATATATTGCAGGCCCTTCGAAATAAAAAGCATGTCGTAACAGCCAACAAGGATTTAATGGCCCTCCATGGAAGCGAATTGCTTGCTGTGGCAGTAGAAAATGGATGTGATCTCTTCTATGAAGCTAGTGTTGCTGGGGGTATTCCTATTCTACGTAGTTTAGTAGAGGGTCTCTCCTCCGACAGGATTACAAAAATGATGGGAATTGTTAATGGAACGACAAACTATATTTTGACGAAAATGTCCCAAGATGGAAGAGAATACGACGAAGTTTTAGCAGAAGCGCAAGCGCTTGGTTATGCGGAGAGTGACCCCACTTCTGATGTGGAGGGGCTTGATGCTGCACGAAAAATTTGTATCCTCGGAACACTTGGTTTTTCCATGAAGATAGATCTAGAAGATGTGAGCGTTGCTGGTATTTCAGGAGTGTCAAAGGAAGATTTGGATTATGGAAAACAGCTTGGCTATGAAATGAAACTTATTGGCTTGGCAAGCCGTATGGATGACAAGGTGGAAATTAGTGTACAGCCAACTTTCATTCCCCTTTCCCACCCATTGGCAGCTGTAAACAACGAGTTCAACGCTGTTTATGTGTACGGTGAAGCTGTTGGGGAAACGATGTTCTACGGACCAGGTGCTGGGAAATTGCCTACTGCAACTGCCGTTGTGTCTGACCTTGTAGAAGTGGTGAAAAATATGCGCCTAGGTGTGAATGGAAATAGCGCAATCTTGCCTCAATTTGAAAAGAAGCTGAAGTCTGATAGAGAAATTTTAGCGAAGTATTTTTTAAGAATTCACGCGAAGGATCAGCCTGGAACCTTTGCTGCGTTGACTTCGTTGTTTTCGGAAATGAACGTAAGCTTGGAAAAAATCCTGCAGTTACCTTTAAAGGGTAACGATGCTACGAATGCGGCGGCGGAAATCATTATGGTTACCCATGCTGCTTCTAAGAAGGATTATGAGATGGTATTAATGCAGTTAAATGATTTAGATGTAGTTGATCAGGTAAAAAGCAGCTACCGTGTAGAAGGAGAGGAGCAACGATGAGTAGATGGCAAGGCTTACTGCAGCAATATAAAGAATTTTTACCAGTAAATGAAGGGACACCGATGCTCTCCTTGAATGAGGGAAACACACCATTGATAGCCTTGGAGCGTTTGTCAGAAAAATGGGGTGTAGAGCTTTATGTAAAATATGAAGGTGCAAATCCAACAGGATCCTTTAAGGATCGTGGCATGGTGATGGCTGTTGCCAAAGCGAAGGAGGAAGGCAGTGAAGCAATTATGTGTGCCTCCACAGGGAACACTTCCGCCGCAGCTGCTGCCTATGCGGCCCGAGCCGGATTACGCTGTATTGTTGTTATTCCAGATGGGAAGATTGCCATGGGGAAGCTTGCTCAAGCAGTGATGTACGGTGCGGAGATCTACGCTATAAAAGGAAACTTTGATAATGCCTTAGGGATGGTCCGTAATTTAAGCGAGGTCTCCCCTATTACCCTTGTAAATTCCGTTAACCCTTATAGGATTGAGGGGCAGAAAACAGCCGCCTTTGAAGTATGTGATCAGTTGGGCGGTTCAGCGCCGGATGTATTGGCAATACCAGTGGGGAATGCGGGGAATATTACAGCCTATTGGAAAGGGTTTAAGGAATATAATGAACTGAAGGGAAGCGGCCTCCCAGAAATGCGCGGCTTTGAGGCTGAGGGATCTGCTGCCATTGTTCGGGGGGAGATCATTGAAGAACCGGAAACAGTAGCAACAGCCATTCGTATTGGAAATCCAGCAAGCTGGGGTTATGCTGTAGATGCTGCTATGGAGTCTGGTGGAAAAATCGATGAGGTTTCCGATGAAGAGATTTTAGCCGCCTATAAATTATTAGCTCAATCGGAAGGAGTTTTTGCGGAACCGGCATCCTGTGCCTCCCTTGCAGGAGTATTAAAGCAGGTTAAGTCTGGTGAAATTGCGCGCGGTTCGCGAGTAGTTGCTGTATTAACAGGAAATGGGTTGAAGGACCCTAATTGTGCTATTGATAATGGAGGCTTCGAGCCTGTTGTTCTTCCAAATGAGGAAGAGGCGGTATTTGATCATATTTTGGGGCGTGTTCGGCTATGATTCGGGGCGTCTTTACCATCAGTGTACCTGGAAGTACGGCTAATTTAGGACCTGGCTTTGATTCCGTTGGAATGGCAGTGGACCGTTATTTAACCTTACATGTGGAACGGGGCGATGAGTGGCGTTTTATCCCTTTGTCCGAGAATTTGGATGGCATTCCAGTAGGGAAGGATAATTTGATCTATGAGGTTGCTACTGCGGTCGCGGATGAATCGGGGCTTGAACTCCCCCCTTGTGAGGTTCGAATGTACAGCGACATCCCCATGTCCCGAGGATTAGGGAGTAGTGCGGCGGCTATTGTAGCTGGAATTGAACTAGCGAATCAATTATTAGATTTAGGGTTGAGTGCAGAGGCGAAGGTTCGCCGGGCTAGTGTTTGGGAAGGGCATCCAGATAACGTTGCGGCATCTGTTTATGGTGGTTTGGTAATTGGAAGTCATCGAGGAGATGACGGTACGGATGTTGTATTAGGAGGGTGTCCGGAGATTGACATTGTGGCTGTCGTACCTAGTTATGAGTTGAAGACCGTTGTTTCTAGGGATTTACTGCCTCGTGAATTGGCGTTTGGGGAGGCTGTAAAGGCTAGCGGCGTTAGTAATGTATTAGTTGCTGCTTTGCTGCAAGGACGCTGGGATTTAGCTGGAAAAATGATGAGTAAGGATTTCTTGCATCAGCCATACCGCAAGGAGGTAGTTCCAGAACTGAAGGTAGCCCTGGAGTTGGTTGATAGTTTTGGTGATGGTGGTTTGAACGTTTATGGAGCTTCCTTGAGTGGAGCTGGACCTATTGTATTATTTTATACTCCTGAAGATGAAGGTAGTAAGTTAGTCGAAGCGTTGGAGGCTGGTGGTTATTTCCGCGAACACGAGCTGCAGGTGTTAAAGGCGGATAAGAACGGGGTTTCAGTTAAAATGGTAGTCGGGTCTATGGAGGCTTGATTATAGTTTGGTTGATAGATGGTAACTTTGGGGCAGATGCTTCAAGGTTACCTTTTTTGTTGGCTCTGTTAAAGGTCATTGTTGATTTTTAAACAGGGTTGATTGTAGCGAAAGGCGCGAGACTCCTGCGGGCGCGTAATTTCTTTCTTATTTTCCCAAGGCAAGAACAAAAGCGCAATGCGCCTGCCTATCGAAGCGGCAACGCGCGCGTTGCCTATTCGAACGGAAAATGTTCTGACCGATAAAAAACGCTTTTTTGCTTTTTATTCGGGCAGAAATTTTCTCGAGCCGATGGCGCATGAAGCTAGACGATTATTCAGCTACTGTTATCCACATTCAGAAAAAATATAATTTCCTAAACAATAAGAAAAGAACAACATGCTGGTGCATAAAACCAACAGTGTTGTTCCAACAAAACAAACATAACTACAGCTTAAAGGAGCTCTTAAGCTCTACAATTCGGTTAAATACCAGCTTACCGTCCACAGAATCCTTAGGGTCTACATTAAAGTAGCCGTGACGGAAGAATTGGAATTTATCGTTAGGTTTCGCGTCTACCATATTTGGCTCCACATATCCGTGTGCAACCTCCAGGGAATTAGGATTAATGTGATCTAAGAAATCATTCCCTCTGCCTTCATCCAGGACCAAAGAATCATATAATCGGAATTCCGCTTCCTTCGATTGGGTTGCTTCCACCCAATGGAGCGTTCCCTTCACTTTTCGTCCAGTGAAGCCGGTACCACTCTTCGTTTCCGGGTCATACGTACAGTGAAGCTCCACCACATTCCCCGCATCATCCTTAATAACCTCGTTACACTTAATAAAATAAGCGTGCTTCAGACGTACCTCATTACCTGGGAACAGGCGGAAATATTTCTTCGGCGGGTTCTCCATAAAGTCGCTTTGTTCAATATAGATTTCCCTGGAGAATGGAATTTTTCGCGTCCCCATCTCTTCGTTCTCTGGGTTGATCTCCGCATCAAGCCATTCCACTTCACCCTCAGGATAGTTCGTAATAACAACCTTCAACGGATGCAGTACAGACATGGTCCGCGGTGCTTTCATCTTCAAGTCTTCACGGATGAAGTGCTCTAGCATGCGAACATCTACTGTATTATCAGCGCGGGCCACTCCAATTTCCCGACAGAATTGCTTAATAGACTCTGGTGTAAAACCACGGCGGCGCAGGCCAGATAACGTCGGCATACGTGGATCATCCCAACCATCCACATAGTTTTCATCCACTAAAAGCTTAAGCTTCCGCTTACTCATCACCGTATTCGTTAAATTCAAACGGGCAAACTCAATTTGTTTTGGCTTTGCTTCCATTTCACACTTTTCAACGACCCAGTTGTATAACGGACGTTGATCCTCGAACTCCAGGGTACAAATGGAGTGAGTCACCCCTTCGATGGCATCCTCTAACGGATGAGCAAAGGAGTACATTGGGTAAATGCACCATTTATCCCCTGTATTATGGTGAGTAGTGTGGGAAATACGATAAAGAACGGGATCTCTCATATTAATATTGGGGGAGGACATATCAATTTTTGCCCGGAGTACCTTCTCGCCATTTCCGAACTCCCCATTTTTCATACGCTCAAATAGATCAAGATTCTCTTCTATGGATCGACTACGAGATGGACTCTCCTTTCCAGGCTCTGTCAACGTCCCTCTATATTCACGTATCTCCTCTTGGGAAAGATCCTCAACATAAGCAAGACCTTTTTTGATAAGAAGAACAGCACGGTCATACATTTCATCGAAGTAGTCAGATGCAAAATGATAGCCATCCCACTCATAGCCGAGCCACTCAATATCTTTTTTAATGGAATTAACAAATTCCGTATCCTCCTTTAACGGGTTCGTATCGTCAAAGCGGAGATTCGTTTTTCCACCGAACTCGTCAGCAAGCTCGAAGTTGAGAACAATAGATTTGGCGTGTCCAATATGTAAGTAACCGTTCGGTTCCGGTGGGAAACGAGTAATAATTTGATCATGCTTCCCTGTCGCCAAATCTTCTTTTACAATGCTTTTTATAAAATTGGATGACGTGTTATTTAGTTCACTCATTCTGTATCAACCTTTCATGACAATTTTCACAAGTACCTATATTTATATGTTGTTATAACATAAATGCATAGATATATCTATGTATTAAAAAGAATCTCCCTTACTTTTTGAAAAAAATCGTTTGAAATGCTAGTAGCTTACTTCCTGCTTGCAAATATAACTTTACTATTTTACCACGTTTTCTTGAGAAAACGCACATATAAACAGTATCGGTGATTCTTTACCGGAGTTATTCATTGAATTTACAATTGATCACTATTTAATACTGTCTTAAGGTGTTTTTAGATTACACCCATTTTTATGTGAATAATGATCATTATACTTACTTTCTATACATATATTTAATGTGTCATGAATATGGAGGTGGGAAAATACATTGGCTAAGACCTTTCGTGAAGAAGCATTGTTTGAGTTGAACTTCTGGTTACAGGTGTTAGGAGACCATGGTCGTTTTATTTATGATTCCTTATCTCCCGGGGAAACAGAATATGTAGAAACAGCAGATTATTTTATTAAACGGTATGATCAATTACTTGCAGAAGCGCGTCGATCACTGAACGATAAAAACTTAATGACTTTATTGAAACAGGCCAATG
Source organism: Evansella vedderi (assembly GCF_030813435.1). Taxonomy (GTDB): domain Bacteria; phylum Bacillota; class Bacilli; order Bacillales; family Salisediminibacteriaceae; genus Evansella; species Evansella vedderi. Next base: position 39,394 of record NZ_JAUSUG010000021.1, read on the forward strand.
ATACCACTTTTGAATTCCGAAAACTAAAGCTGGCAATTATACGGGATCAACTTGTTGGTGATGTGAAAATCACACTTCCTACTACCTTTTTAAATCATATGGTAAATGAGCTAGAAGAGGCCTTGAGGCTGTTCTCCTTTTTACTAAAAAGGGAACCCCCCCCTGAAGTACACCCTCTTCATCATGACTTACTTTGGTTACTGGATGCTGCCGGTCATTCCGGTGCCATAAATGATAACCTAGATCATGTAGAGTATGATTTAAAGCTGAAGAGTGAAAGGTTTAAAAATGAGTGGGAAGACTTTTACATTAAAGCTGTGGAATTAGCCGGTTATTTACGCTCAAATATCACCCAGTTCCCTGCATTATCTAAGTTTCATAAGGATATCGAATTAGAAATGGAAGTGTTTAAAGCCTTTTTAAGAGAATTAGAAGAAATGAGGCTCGGTAAAGAAGTATTAGGCGTACTGACTCCCCTTATGGCAGATCATATGGCTAGAGAGGAATGCTACTACTTAATGAAACTGGCAGAGACAACAGAGCTATCCATGCCACAATGTGACCCAACAAAACCAAGGACAGAATAAATAGCATAAATAATACCCCACCTCACTCTCATACAAATCCCAGGAATATTCACAAAATTGTACGGGACCCGGTTCATGACAGACCGGGTCCTTGTATATTCTGTGACGATTGGTAGAAATTATGAAGAAGATCTGTAGGAAAGGAGTATGACAGAAAATGAAAAAACGTTGGTGGATTCTAGTGGGTGTATTGGTTGCACTAATTTTTGCAGCCTTTACTATTGAATTTGAATACGCCTATGTCCCTAATGAAGAGGACCTTCTGAATGACACATATGATAACTTTACTGGCTATGATGTGTGGGGAAAAAGAATTCCTATGGATCAAGCAAATACAATGATCCATTCCAACATTAATAGTCATGATCTCACCCCTAAGGAGGGTGCTGTTCGTGTTGACGAGGAGTTCCTTCAGTTTGGTAGGGAACAATTTTATCGGGAAACTTTTAATAATGAGGAGTATTTAACGGATATCCTTGGGGTGCTTGATGGTGGAATAACTCTTTCAAGTATGGCAATGGCTATCATAAAACAAAAGCTAAGTGGTGAACCAACAAGTAATCTGCAAGTTAGGCTGGCTAAGGACGTGACCATTGGAGATCGTACGTATGAAAAAGGGGAACTTATTGACACTGGGCTCGATTTACCTAAGGGCGCCCTTGCTCCCATGGGAATGCCTTTAAGCTATGAAAGGGGAAAAATTCGTGTTGGAGCAAGCTGCGCCTCCTGTCACGCTACCATCGATGATCGTACAGGGAAGGTTGTGGAAGGAGCTCCGAATGCTGATTTTGATGCGGGAATGCTGTTGGCGTTAGCTCCTAACTCCACTGCATTTTTTCCAAACACGGAAGTGGAGGTTATGGAGGAGTATATAAGCGAGGACTCCCTTTATGTGGCTACAAGTGAAGGGGGACAAGCTCCCCTGCCGGATCCGGAAAAAATGGAGGCAGAAGTGGATAAGACATTGGCTAGCTGGCCAAAGGGAAATTTCGATTCCACCATTGATTTAGAAAGTAATCCGGCACAAATTCCCGATTCCTTTACCTTTGAGGACCATCCATACGGCTGGAACGGTTTCGCGTCCGTCGGTCCTTTCAAGGGACTTAGCTCACTGAACAATAATGTCCATGCACAAAACTCCGATTTACTGTCTCAGTTTGAACAAAGTAACGAGCTGTTTGACATTGATAAGGAAGTGTATATTGGAGTCATTTTACAAAATGCAGCTAATGACAATTATCGATATGACCCACAAAGTGGGGAGAAGCCATCCGAGTTTTTTGCAAGACTGGATGATTCACCAGAAGTACCTGGGGTGAATGAGATGGTAAAGCCTCCACATTTCCCAAATGTATCGTTATTTTCACCAAATGGAACAATTGTAAGTTCACCTGGCTTTAAAGTAGGCGAGCAAATAAATGCCATGTCTGCTTTCCAGAATTCCTTACGCCCTCCATCAAATGTAGAACAAGATAGTGTTCAAGTTGAAGCTGGGCGAGAAGTATTTGATAAAGCCGGATGTACAGCTTGCCATGCGGGACAAGGCTACACCAATAATAAGGTCATTCCTGCGGAAAAAATGAAGACTGAACCTTCAAGAGCAAAGGCTTTCCGTGACGCCGTAAAAATCATGGATACAGCTTGGATCTATTCCTTTGATACACCAGTTCCCGTTCCTAAGGGGGCAAAAAAACTGAAGGTGCCTACGAATCACTTGGATGAAGATCAGTTGAAACTTGTCTTAGCACAAGGAAACGAAGGTGGATACAAGGTTAAAGGACTTCTTGGATTAGTGTGGTCTGCTCCATACTTACACGATGGTGGGGTTGCAGTAGGTCCAGATATTAAAAAGGATCTTGGAATACCAGGGACACTACGGAAAGCCATCAAGCCAGATCCAGCAAACAGCTTAATGGCATTAGTAGACCGTAACCTTCGGCAAAAAGTAATTGAGGCAAACAAAGCTGACCCTAGCTTGGAGAAGGTTCACGTAACCGGAGAAGGCCATGAGTTTTGGGTTGATGAAGAGGCAGGATTTACAGAAGAAGAAAAGGAAGCATTGGTGGAGTATCTCATGTCCATCACGAGGATTAAAGACGAAAATAATAAAAACGAAGAATAAAATGATTGTGATTTAGAAGCAGGACAAGGGATGAACCCTTATCTGCTTCTTTTTATGCATAAGTCTACCCTGAAAATACAAATCAGGTTGTCATTCGCTACGGTCCGCTCGCTTTCCGTGGGTGACCTGCCAAACCTCCTCGCGACTACGTCGCTGTGGGGTCTTGGCTAGGCCATTCTCCCACGGGAGTCTCACGGACCTTCGCCCATTCCAATCAGAATAAAATTTTTATTCTCCAAGGTGGGAAAATTCCTTCTGCATCGGATCTAATATTAGTTGTATTTTCCTTTTTCTTTTTTCATAGATATGTGTTAAAGTAGTTTAGTTAGCGGAGTTCGAAACCATCCTCCGCTCTATAAATAAAAACTAGGGAGATGATTTTATGAAAAATTCAATAGTTTTAAACGAGACACAGGTGTATAAGCTTGTGCTATTGGCGGGGATCTTCTTTACGGCATTACTTGTATCAAATGTCATTTCAGCCAAATTGTTCGACATTGGCGGCATCGTTTTGACTGCAGGGATTCTAATGTACCCTTTAACGTTCCTAATTTCAGATGCTATTGCTGAGGTTTATGGTAAATCCATTGCTAAGAGAGTTATTATCATTGGTTTAGTTATGAATGTACTGATGATTGGCTTCTTCTATTTAGCTATTACATTACCTCCTGCCGGTTATTGGCCAATGCAAGGAGAGTTTGAGGCAATTTTAGGAGCTGTTCCTCGAATGGTAGCCGCTTCATTAATTGCTTACTTTATTTCACAAATGTTTGATGTGAATTTATTCCATAAATTGAAGGAGAAAACACAAGGAAAGCACCTTTGGCTCCGTAACAACGGAAGCACAATGGCAAGTCAGCTTATTGACTCTACGATCTTTGTTTTTATCGCGTTTTATGGAGTAATGCCATTGTCTGCATTATTTACCATGATTGGAACACAATATTTAGTAAAATTAGCCATTGCTGCAGCAGATACACCATTTATTTATTTAACTGTTAAATGGTTAAAGGGTGACAGCAATAAATCAACAAATAATAGCAATAAGGAGGCAGTTCCAAATGTCTCATAAGCATAGTCGACATGATGAGGTTTCCTTGCTTGGGGAAGCAGGGACACAATATGAATTTGAATATAACCCTGGTATCTTAGAGGCTTTTGAAAATCGACACGATTACCGCGACTATTTCGTTAAGTTCAATTGCCCTGAATTTACTAGTCTATGTCCCAAAACAGGTCAGCCTGATTTTGCAACCATATATATCAGTTATATTCCAGATAAAAAAATGGTAGAAAGTAAGTCCTTAAAGCTTTATCTATTTAGTTTCCGGAACCATGGAGACTTCCATGAGGACTGTATGAATATTATTTTAAATGACCTAGTGAAATTAATGGATCCACGTTACATCGAGGTATGGGGAAAATTCACTCCACGTGGAGGAATTTCCATCGATCCATACGTGAACTACGGTAAGCCCGGAACAAAATACGAGAAAATGGCTGAACACCGTATGATGAACCACGATATGTATCCGGAAACCATTGATAACCGTTAAATGACTTTTTTGAAAAAAAGTAAAGCAGCGAACCCTTTAGTTGGTTTGCTGCTTTTTTACGGTTTCATATATTCCAATTATTTTTCCACGGAAGGTGTTGCCATTACTGGTTCAGGTTGCTTGTAGATGGCTTTCGACAGGAGTGACTGGGCAATTAAGAATATTCCCCCCACTGTCCAGTACAGGGGCAAAGCTGCAGCCATGGAGAAGGAGAATACTCCCATCATGACAGGCATCATAAGGCCCATTATCTTCATTATACCTTCTTGGCCAGGCTGTACCGGCACGCCAATTTGTGATACTTTAAATTGCACAAAATACACAATCATGGCAATGATAGGCAATATCATATCTGTTTCTCCTAGGTTAAACCATAAAAAGGAGTGCTCCGCAATTTCCGGAGTACGCATAATAGCCCAGTAGAAACCGATCATGATTGGCAGTTGAATCATCATTGGCAAACATCCCATAGAAGCGATGGGGTTAAAATTATGCTTTTGATATAACTGCATCATTTCCTGTTGCATTTTCCGTTGGGATTCTGAGTCCTTTTTATCCTTGTACTTTTCTTTTAGCTCGTTCATTGCCGGTTGAATGACTGCCATTTTCTCTCTCATGGTAAGCTGTGATTTGTATTGCTTCAGCATTAGGGGCATCAGAGCCAACCGAATAAGCAATGTCATGAGTATCAACGACAAGCCATAGTTCCCATCAAATAATACTGCAAAGAATTTAATCAAATAAGAAAATGGATACACCACATAATGATTGAAAAAACCTGCTGTGTTTTCATCAATAGGTTCATTGGTGGCTCCACATCCCGTTAATGTTAGTGCTAATAGTCCGATTAAAAGGAAAATACCATACCTTTTAAAGAAGTTGAATACAGATTTATTTTCCATCGTTGTCCTCCTCGTTTTCTATCAAAATCCATTTTAATCGAGGAGAAAAGATAATCTGAATCGTCTTCAGGGGCTTCCTTTCGTTTCACAATTCTTGTTATAAAGTTTTGCTTCTGCCCCATTTCTTCCGTCGCTTCTTCTTCATTGGAAGAATTGACTTCGATTGTGCGAAGGCTCTCATTGGCTATAGACCGCCGGCTCATAGCATAGTCTTGGGCCATTCCATTCACTAGCTGCAGCCCGAGCACCGTCAAATATAAGCTCATGGATAGTATTATGGGGACTAGATCGTTGGATAGCTCGAAAAACATCTCTGTATTCACCTCCTTTACAAGGCTGTCCTAATCAAAATGAGTATATTTATCATCGTTGATTACACTGAAAAAGTCAAAGAGTATTTATTGGGTTTTTTCCACAAAAATCTCTGTATTACGAGCATTGCCATGAATCCTATTTATTTAAACGTAACTTTTACAATCTATGGCTGTAGGGTAAACAACCATTCAAAAATTTAGTTGCAACCTTTATTACGGTTTTATTTTATCTTCAGTTTCAAAATTACAACCTCCATGGGTCGTATAGCACAAGAGGGTGTCCAAAAGGTTATAAACATACCTTTTAGACACCCTCCTTTGTCCATATTCCTTTTCAATTACAATTAGATGTTGATTGTAACTTCGCTTTCTTCCCTTAATCGGTCAAGGATTTCAGCAGATTGCTCCTGTCTGTGCTGATTTTGGAGGTCACGTTCAATGTCATCCCTAACCTCTTCATAGGAAGGAATATCCACGTCTTCCCCTTCCATGCTCGCTACATAAGCATCATACACTTCCTGGATTTCTTCCTCTGAAATAGTCGGAAGCTCTATTTGAGAATCTAAAAATTTATTGCGCTGTACTAGCGGCATAAGCTCTTCACGAAGGTCATCCGTCGTGTTATTTTGCATTGCTAAAATTTCCTCTAGTTCTTCTTCTGTAGCTATACCTGCTTCAGCCATAAGCTGTTCTATTTCAGCGTCCACTTCTTCCATAGTAGCTTCTATCCCAGCATCAGTGGCAGATTGAACAAGAATTTGCTCATTAACAAGCTGCTCTACAAGCTGCATTTCTAACATCTCAAGGAATTCTGCTCCCTCTTCATCTTGAAGGCTAATCCCTTGACTAGCTAACATGCTTGCTTGCTGTTCTAAATGCGTTAAAAACATTTCCCTCTGTATATCCTCACCGTTTACAGTGGCAATTACCTCTGGATAATCCTCTGGATCAAATGGTGTATCTCCACTTGGCTCTTCTTCCGCAGCTACCTCAACAGCTGGATCCTCTATTTCCTCTCCTGTGTTTTCTATGTCTGCATCTTCATTCCCACCACATGCTGCAAGTACAAGCATTGCGGCAAGTGAAAGTCCTACGATTTTTTTCATGTCAAAAACTCCTCCCTTTCTTTTGGAACAATTAGTGGTCATTGTAACATATCTCTTTTATAAAAAAAAAGGACACCCTAATTATAAGCAAGGAGGAATTTGACGAAATATGAAATTATGAAATTTTGTAAGACAAACTCTCGTTGGAAAAGCCCATGTCAGAGCACTTTTTGTAAAATGTTTTTATGAAAGCTAAAAAATCATGTAAAAGTGCCAGCGCCAGCCTATAAATTAAATACCATCCTTTCAACAGAATCCCGATCTAGTTATGGACTGTCAAGTAAAGAATGACCCACTTTGAGGTCATCTATGGAGGCCCTGTTTAAAGGGAACATCCCTTCCAAAAAAACGTTATTCTATTAAGCCATTTTGATGTTGTAGGAATAGAAGACTTCAGTCATCTTACCTCTTATGCATTTCAACCAGACATTTATACCGAGAAGCTGCGTACTGTGTTGGCAAAGTAACTCACGTTGGAATATTCAGGGGGTTGTCTTTTTTCTTGTGAATAATCTCGTCCTTTCGTCATACATCTAGAAATATGATAGATAACAAGAGAGGACCGTGGAAAATGAGAGTTTACTATGTGAAATACAGTAAGAATAGATCCCTCTACTTTCTATTCCTATTGTACCTTTTATTGCTAATAACCATAAGTATTTGGGGCACAGTCCCTACGCTGGTCTTATTTTTGGGACATTATCAAGAACCCGCTACCAATTTCATACCCTTTTCCAGCATCCTGACCTACATCATGAATTTCGAACACTATAACTTTTCAATCTGGTTTTACAATCTATTTGGGAATATTCTCGCCTACATCCCATTAGGATACTTTATAGCCCTGCTATTCCCAACCTTTAATCAAGCACGGCAGATATTACTCATCTCCCTATTTCCAATCACTGCCCTGGAAATTATTCAATACATTTCCGTCATGGGCGTCTTCGATGTGGATGACGTACTATTGAATATGCTCGGAGCCTGGATCGGGTTCCTCCTTTACAACTCCCTTGCAAAAATTTTCAAAGACAAATAATAACCCCGAGCTCCGGAGGGAAGCTCGGGGTTATTGTTAATTGATTAGTAAGCACCTCGAATATGCTCGTGAATTTCTTCCTTGTAGAATTGCGCTAGCTTTTCCAATTCCTCTTGGGAAAAGTCAGGTACTTCTGTCGCAGCAAGATTATCCTCCACCTGTTTGGTTGTTTTGAAACCAGGTATAACCGTAGTTATTGCCTCATGCTGCAGTATCCATTTTAGTGCCGCACGGGACATGGTCCCTCGGCCTTCGGCTATCCAACTCAGCTTTTCGCTTAGCTCAACGCCCTTCTTGAATTCCACCCCAGCAAAAGTTTCCCCTACATTAAAGGATTGCCCATCCCGGTTAAAATTTCGATGGTCATCTGCTTCAAAGTCGGTATTCGTTTTGAACTTACCAGTTAGTAAGCCACTCGCCAGAGGAACCCTTGCAAGAATTCCCACCCCTTTTTCTTGCGCCTGTGGGAAGAGTTCATCAATTGGTTTTTGACGAAAGATGTTGAAGATAACCTGAAGTGCCTTCACATTCGGGTTAGTAAGGCAAAACAGTCCTTCCTCCACCGTTTCCACACTCACACCATAATGTCTGATTTTCCCTTCTTGCTGAAGCTTGTCCAGTACCTCGAATACTTTTCCTTGTTTGAGAATTTCAAAAGGGGCACAATGAATCTGGTAGAGATCAATCCTTTCCCTTTGAAGTCTTCTTAAACTGTTTTCGAGATAGTGTCTCACCGTTTCGTCAGAGTACGTTTCCGGGTTGTGAATATCACCGCCCCGGCAAAACTTCGTAGCAATGTAAATGTCATCCTCTTTTCCCTTTGTTGCTTTCGCAAGTAGCTCCTCACTATGTCCATCACCATACACATCAGCAGTATCAAAAAAGTTAACCCCAGCATCCATGGCCCTTTGTAAAGCTTTTAGGGACTCTTGATCATCAGTTTTACCCCATGATCCTCCAATAGCCCATGTGCCAAAACTCAGTTCACTGATCTTCAAGTCTGTATTACCTAGTTGGCGATAGTTCATTTTCATTATCCTCCATTTATTGGTTAATTATTTGTACATTGAACTACTTTATGTATTACTGATTACATACTACCATAATGAACCGATCGTTTTTTAAAGAGAAATAAATTTTTTGACTAAAATGGGGAAAACGTAGTACATTAAGTGAACGAAAGAAGGTGCTCACGGTGAATGGACAACAACGTAAAAATATTTCCCCAGGAATGGAAGTTAATATTGTTCTTAAACAGGATCAACGAACAGGAAAGCTAACAAGGGGAATAGTGAAGGATATTTTAACAAAATCAAATACCCATCCCCATGGAATCAAAGTCCGACTGGAGGATGGACAGGTTGGAAGGGTGAAAGAGATACTATGAAACGCGAACTTCTTTGAATGCTTCGCTCTCGCGTTTCATACTACCGTTTTGAAACGCCATTTCCCTTGTTCGCTTCGTTTTCACGTTTCATGAAGCCTTTATGAAACAGGTAGTACTTGCTCTCATGCCTTTACCTGTCTCATGAACACTTTATGAAGCAGGTATTCCTTGCCCTCACCCCATTACCTGTCTCATGAATAGCTTTATGAAACAAGTATTACTCGCTGTATATACCTTACCTGTCTCATGAACACTTTATGAAACGGGTATACCTTACTCTTCCTTACGCGTCTCATAAAAGCTTCCATGAAACATTTTTTCCTCACTCAGATTCCCTTACCTACTTCATAGAAATTACATCTAGTCTCCCTTTAACTCCTTATCACATATAATCCTATCACTCCTACTATACACATTAAGTCTCTGCCCCCGAATAAAGCCAACAGCAGTAATTCCGAGGTCTTCAGCCAACTCGATAGCAAGGGTAGTGGGTGCTGACTTCGATAGCAAAATACCGATGCCAATTTTTGAAACCTTCAACAAAACTTCAGATGATATCCGTCCGCTAAACACGATCACCTTATCCCGCACCCCTACTCCATTCATCAAGCAATAACCATAAATTTTATCCAAAGCATTATGCCTGCCAATGTCAGACCTTGAGATGACAATATCGTCTTTGGTGCATAACGCTGCATTGTGGAGGCACCCGGTTCTCTGATAATCATCAGAACCTTCCTGCATCTTTCGCATCAACTTAATGCACTGCTCAACGGAAATGGAGGAACATTTCACCACTGTTTTTGCTGTCTTCACGTCACTTTGAAAATAAAACTGGCGGCTTTTCCCACAGCATGAGCCAACAACCCGTTTTGTGGTAGCATCGCTCGTACTCAAACTAACTTTCTCCAGTTTCACATAGGCAAAACCTTTATCCTCATCGATCGTTATTTTCTGGATCTCTTTGTAAGTTCTGATCAATCCTTCCGCCGCTAAAAACCCGACGACAAGCTCCTCCAAGTGGGAAGGGGTGCAAAGCATTGTAGCAAATTCCTCTCCATTAATCACAATTGTTAGGGGAGCTTCTATTGCTACCACATCCTCCACTTCGAGGAATTCACCAATATCATATTTTACGATGGCTTGTTTCCTCATCACTGAGTTTTCCATGCTAGTAAACTCCTTTGTGTCTTCTATCATTTCCAATCCATCTAACTAATCTCTGTCTCTAGTTCTTCGATTCGGCGCTCCACATATTTTGTATCCTTCTTTGCGTGGAAGGTGTCGGCCTTTTCCACTATTACTGCTGTATTATATTCTGGGATGCCTGCATACTGTTCATAAATGCCTTTAGGGATAAGCACATTTCCTTCCGGCCAATAGACTTGAATATTACCACGCTTCGTATTCTCGAACTTGGCACGGCCGTGAAACACACCAAATTTGTTATAGACTACAACCCTTTCTCCTTCTAAAATCCGAAGCTCCCGGGCATCCTCCCGATGAATTAACACATCATAGCGGTCCGCATTGTTCACTGGGTCTACCCCCTCGTAAATCATCGAATTAAACTGCTTGCCACGACGTGTAGTCACATAGAAATGGCCCTCTGGCTTCCGTAATTCTGGTATGACGATTGGGAGCAACTGGCCTTTGCCATCCTTCGTAGGGCAAACACCATCTTCACACAACCATGCTCCGCCCCATTGGAATACGTCTCCTTTATTTTTCAAATGCTGAATACCGTCATAATTCACATTGGCTTTAGCAATTTCCTCCCGTACCTCCTGAACATCACGGAAATCAATCAACTCTGCCGACTCAGGTTTTACCCGCTTCGCCAAATCCACATAAATCTCCCACTCGCTTCGTGCCTCTCCAACTCGAGGACCTTTAATTTCCGGGGAAAAATAAACCATACGCTCCGTTGAAGTGGAGGTACCACCCCCAGGCTGCTCGTAGCGTGTCATGGCCGGTAAAACAATGACCTCTTCCCGGGCATCCAGCAGCGCCGATGTATTTAAAATAATATCCTGGTGCACTCGCAGATCCACATTCTCCAAGCATTCTTGAACAAAATCTGGGTTGGGCATCGTTTCCAAAAAGTTTCCTCCAGAAGTGTATAAAACCTTCAGTTTCCGTTCGTGCCCCTTCGGCAGCATGGCATTTTCCAAGGATACCCCTATAATATCCCCCTGCCAGTCAGGAATTGTAAATCCCCAAAGCTTCTCCAAACGCTTTTTATTCGCCGAATCAAAATCCCCTCCAGGCAAAACGAAAGGATCTGCCCCCATTTCCCCGGATCCTTGCACCCCAGAGTGACCACGAATAGGCATGACACCACAATGCTTTCGCCCAAGGAATCCACGGAGCAACGCTAAATTAGCAACCTGTGAGATATTGTCCGTTCCAAAGCGATGCTGGGTTAAGCCCATGGACCAAACGAACACACCGCTTTTTGAACCAGCCAGTAACCGTGCAAACTCCAGCATCCTTGCCCTGGACAACCCGCTTGATTTCTCTAACGACTTCCAATCCTGCTGCTCCACGTGCCGCTTCAGCTTCTCAAAACCATTTGTATGTTCCCTAACAAACTCCCTATCAATGGCAGAACCAGACTCCTTCTTCTCCATCTCAAACCAATGCTTCATGACTCCATTCATAAAAGCAATGTCCCCACCGATATTCACCTGATACACATCATCTGCCATCTTTGTCCCGAATAAAGCGCTTTCAGGAATAGACGGAATCCAATACTTATCCATGGAAGGCTCGTGGTAAGGATTGATGACAATTATTTTTGTACCCTTCCGTTTTGCTGCGTACATATATTTCGTAGATACAGGCTGGTTGTTTGCAACCACCGATCCCCAGAATACAAGAACATCCGTACCTATCCAGTCCTGGTAATTACACGTTGACGCTCCTACCCCAATAGAACGCTTCAACGCTGTTTTACTTGGAGAATGACAAATTCGAGACACGTTATCAATATTGTTTGTTCCAAGAAACCTAGAAACCTTCCCAGCCACATAATAAGACTCATTCGTGATTCCACGAGCCGTTAAAAAAAATGTCAGCTGCTTTGGCTTCACCCGCTTTATTTTTGCTGCAATACGATCCAACGCCTCATCCCACGAAATTCTTCTAAACTTTCTCTCCCCAGGTTTCCTCGACAATGGATAAGGGATCCTCCCAAGCTGCCTCAGCTGAGAGCTAGACAACGTCCTTAAATGAACGATATCCTGAAAGAGAACCTCATCCTTGATCGCCGACATCGTATTTAAGCGCAGCACATTCAAACGAGTCGTACAAATATGCGTCCCCACAAGCGTCTGATCCCGCAACCCCGAAACACCTAAAGCACAGCCATCACAAACACCCTGCGTCAAAATCCTTGTCGCATAAGGCCAATTATCCTTGTTCTCCCACGCCACCTTCGCCGTATCCCGAATATGCTTCTGCTTCACCTTCCCTAAGCCAAAAGGAACCCAGCTCGCCCAAAGCCTCGGATCCGGCCACTTCGGTAACTTCATCGGTCCTTCATGCTTCGTCTTCCCCACCACAAACACCCCTTCTATTTACATCCAATGATTTTTATGTGAAAAAATTCGAAAGGTTCTGTAAACTAAGAAGATTGAAAGATTATATCGCCCTTTTTCGCCATTTATACTATATATACAATGTTATATATTTATTATTATAGCATTAAGCACGATTGTCCTGCTTTTAATATGTTTTATAGAAGCTTAATTGTGTGCCGACCTGTTGAATAGTTAGAATTGCTGTGGAAAGGATGTAGGGAAGACTCACTTTTTCCCTGATTTATGCAATGAACCCGGTCACCTGAACCGGGTTCATCTCACTTCGGTTAAAAACCGTTAGCATATAGGAGTAATTAAAGATATACGGAGTATTATTCTACAGCTTTAGATTTGTCTAATATAAACTTTTCTATAGCCCTGGCGACACCGTCATCATTATTAGAGCTGGTTACCCAATTGGCCGCGTCTTTTACCTTTTGTTGGGCGTTGCCCATGGCAACACCAACACCCGCTTCCTTTATCATGACTATATCATTAAGGCTGTCACCTACGGCCATAACGTTGTCCATCGTAATATCTAACCAATTACACACTTTTTCTAATGCGAACCCTTTATTAATTCCTGCAGCGTTAATTTCTAAATTGGTCGGACTAGAATTACTCACTTCTAAAGCCTCGTGCTTCGTTAGTAATTCAGTAACCTCCTTTTGAATTTTGGCATCCTCAAAATGAAAGCCGAACTTCAGCCAATTTTGGGATTGAATATCTGTTGGAAAATCATCCCGCCAAACTTTTTCCGAAGAAATGGCCCAATATTGCGTGTTGTGCTTCATCTTTAAGTCCCAAAGCATTTCAATTAACTCAGCATCAATTGGATTCTGGTCTATTAAGTTCCCTTGAGTATCCCAAATCTCACTGCCGTTTACTGTAACTAAATAGGAGTCTAGCTCCAGGGAATCTGCATATTCCTTACAGGACAAAATAGACCTTCCCGTACTAAGTACAATATGTATTCCTTGCTCTTTGGCAACCTTGATGGCTTTGCGATTGGCTGGGGATACTTCGTGATTGTCCTTTAAAAGTGTTCCGTCCATATCCAAGGCGATCAATTTAATATCTTGCTCCACTTTTATTACCTCCCAGTTTTATCTCTATGAGATATGGTTAGTATACCTTAATTTCCAATGAACTTTTAGTAATTAATCCATTACCATAAAGATTTTTACTAAAATTCTGTTGTTCATAATAAGGTTATCCCTCGAATTCGTTACAGTAATGTCACCGTCCTGGCTCCGTGGGCAACGCTTTAGCTTACTCGTGAAGTAAACACTCGCCGCTGGAATTATTGCTCTTCACTCATTCGAGCTATATAAAAAATCAATTTATACTCAAAGTGCCTTCCTTAAAAAAACAGTATGATAATTAGTGGCTATCATACTGCTTTGTTCTCAATATTGAACTTATATAGGTAAGCTTACGTCGATTTTCGTGCCTACACCTTTCTTGCTAGTAATGTTCAATTCTCCTTTGTGCTCTCGGATGATATTCATGCTAATCATTAAGCCTAAACCCGTGCCATCATCTTTCGTAGTGTAAAACCTTTTACCTAGATTGTGCAGCATTTCCTCGGGAATACCATCACCTTGATCGATAAAGGAAATGATTACATATTGATCAGACTTCTTCCTTATTTCAATTGTAATCTGACCTTCCTTTGACATGGCTTCGATGGCATTTTTGAGAAGGTTAAGGAAAACCTGCTTTAGTTTATTTTCTTCACAATTTACCAAAAGGTGTCTTATATCATCAGAGAATTTCGTTACAATTTGTATGTTATGTAAAATTGCCTGGGTATTGGCGATCGTTACAACTGTATTTATTAGTGATAATAAATTCCTTGGTACATATTCATATTCCTTCGGTTTCGCTAACAATAGAAGTTCATTTACGATGAGATTAATTCTATCTAGCTCAGACGCCATAATTTCTTTATACATTTTCGTAGAATGCCCATCATTATCAATTAGCTGGAGAAATCCCATAATACTCGTTAATGGATTTCGAATTTCATGGGCTACTCCCGCTGCTAGCTCACCTATGACAGAAAGCTGTTCTGAATGGTGAAGTTTTTTCTCATTTTCTTTAAATTCCGTTATATCTTTAATTACTACACTGTAGCCTTCTTGTTGGAGAAAGCTATTATAAAAATAATTTATTTTTACATCTTTCATTTGTCCTTGACAGGTTCGCAGCTTGCCAATGATCGTGCCTCCCTCGCTTTCATTGAGGTCGGATTTTTCTTCAGCCAAAAACATGTTTTTATCTATGGATGTAAAATCATAAAGGGAATTCCCTGTTATATCATCTTTTGACTCGGCCTCAAATAAATACAGACCCCGGTTATTAATATAATGGATTTTGTTCTTTTTTATAAATAGAACAGTAATGGGTAAATTTTCAATAAAAAGCTCATATTCCTTTTCTTTACACCTAGCCCTTTTCCTTTCCCATAGTAGATAAATTATACCTGTAAAAATTATTAAAGATAATAAGACAATTAAAAGAACTGCCAGCAGGTTTAAATTTGAACTAAGGGCTATGACCAGCCAAAATAGAGTTGCTGCTAAAACTGTCATCACGAGAAAAAATTTAGGGTCAATCATTTTTATACCACTATTCTGTCCCATAATTTACATCATCCTTTATCCACAATTAAAAAAAGCCTAATCAGACTACAAAATAAACGTAATCAGATCAGGCCATGTGTGACTTTTATCGCAGTGACTTTTCCACATCATTTACCTATTACTTAAGTACGAAACAAATCA
Source organism: Evansella vedderi (assembly GCF_030813435.1). Lineage (GTDB taxonomy): Bacteria > Bacillota > Bacilli > Bacillales > Salisediminibacteriaceae > Evansella > Evansella vedderi. The sequence continues at coordinate 54,780 of NZ_JAUSUG010000021.1, forward strand.
TTGATTTATCCATTTTAAAATCCCAATCGATAAAAATATCAAGGACATATGTATTAAATATATCATCGAAATTGCTTTGGTGATGAAAATAGCTTTTTTCTAAATTACCCTTTGTTAGTTTTAACTCTTCTTGGTAACCGTTTTGAATCAATGCTTTTTCTATGGGAATTAGAATCCCAACCCTTTCCACTAGTACAATATGCGGTGAAAGGGGGTAAGTTTTAATTTTATCTGGTTCCTTTTGCACCATTGCAGTAATTCTTGCAACTTCTAGTTCCAAATCCTTTAAGCTAAAGGTTGGGCTATGTACAGGAGCACAAGTATCATCATCCAGTACCATACAGATTACTCCAGAGTTATTTGGAAAATTCCAATCGTGAAAATACCCTTCCACGTTTACATCAAGGTCTACTTGAACAACACCCTTAATTTCCTCTAGTAAATGACCAATAATGACTTCCCGGGCATGATCTACATAGGAAATTTGCCCCTTTTTAATTAAAACTTCTTCCATTGGGGAAATAAACCCACGAATATATAGAATTAGATATTTCTTACTCATTGTAGCTTGACATGATTCGGGACCCCTCCCAAATTTCTTCCTTAACAACTTACTTGTGTAACTGCTAATATGTTTCAGTTTATCCTGAATTTGCATGGAAACACTTCTTTCGAAAGGGGGGCCAATCGTTTTAATTATTGCCATTTATAACAATAATCTCTTTTATAATAGCATAGGAGTAGTGAACTATTAAAGAACTTTGGTGTTTCTGGCAAAAATATATTGGCATCCCTTGGTATTTTTGTTAATGCCTCCATATTAGTATTACTCTTTTTTCATTTTTTTAACATCTTTAGAACAATAATTTATTTCAAATATAGGATTAAATAATTATTGTTAAGATCGTAATCCCAAACAAGAAACATATCGATAATTTCACGATCTAAGGAAAAAGAGAAATTACGTTTATGTTCTATGATACTATATTTTATTTCCACAAGGTGGTTATAAAGGAGTTCATAATGGCCTTGTCTAAACAGTTCCTTTTCAATGGGTAATAAAATATCGTGACACTTTGCCATAATAAGATTATTATTTATTTTCCAAAGGTCAATTGATTGAGGTGTTTTATAAGTTTCTGAATAGCAGTTAAAAATACTTTCCTCTAAGTATTGATTTTTTAGACGATCTAGTTTCCCAGTCTGATTTGCTGTTTTTGTTTTTTTTGTAAACAATATAAAACCTGAATTCGTATCATAATTCCAGTCGTGAAAAAAGCTATCGAACTCCAAGGATAACGTTTTTTTCATTTCTGGTTTAAATTTCTCAAATACCGACTGTAAAATAATCGAACGAAACTTTAAAGCAAAGGATTTTTCCTTCTTAAATAGAAGGACCTCTTCTGCTGGAGTTGTAAATTGACGAAGGTTTACAAACAACATGTTCTGATGCAATATGCTAAAACAAGAGTCTGGTCCCTTACCAAAGCTTTTCTTAAGTAACTTACTTAGCTGACTGCTAATATATATTAAATCTTCCTGATCTTTTTTCTCCTTTATCATTAAGCTAAATCCCTCCGAAAACATCCCTATCTCAATATAATAAAAAAAGACCTAACTTCAATGTCCCTTGAAGTTAGGCCATGGATAAGACTCAATTAATAATAAACTGTTCTTCCATTTACCAATCCTAATATTATATCTTATTATAACTATGAAGCTCAAATTCAATTTTCTAAAATACTATATTAATATATTAATGACCGCTAGACATTAATCTATTAGAGTGTAACATATTTTGTATACAAAGACAATTGCGCAGGTAAAACATTACCCTTGTTTGTTTACAGTAAGATAAAACATATCTAATAACGCTCTATCGTTCAAGAAGAACGTAGAGCGCCAAACCTTCATTTAGCTTAATTGTTTTTTCGCTAACTCAATTTGTTCTTTTACTTGAGCTTGGGAGGTTCCTCCGTAGCTTCCCCTTGCGGCAACTACGTTATCTGGGGCCAGCACCTCGTAAATATCATCTTCAAACAGCTCATGGAACTTCTGATAATCATCTATGCTTAATTCTAGCAAGAACTTTTTATTTTCAATGGCATATAATACAATTTTTCCAATGACTTCATGTGCTTCACGGAATGGGAGGCCCTTCGTCACTAAGTAATCTGCAATGTCTGTGGCATTAGAATAATCTTGGTTAACAGCCTGACGCATTTTTTCATCATTTACGGTCATTGTATCAATCATTGGTCCTAACAATTGAAGGGAACCTTCCAACGTTTCTACCGTATCAAACATGCCCTCTTTATCCTCTTGCATGTCCTTGTTATAGGCCAATGGGAGACCTTTCAACACAGTGAGCAGTCCCATAAGGTTACCGTAAACTCGACCTGTTTTTGCCCGAAGCAACTCTGGTACATCAGGGTTCTTCTTCTGTGGCATGATGCTTGACCCTGTGCAGAAGGAGTCATCCAGCTCTACAAATTGGAACTCTTGGCTACTCCATATAACAAGCTCTTCTGACAGACGGGAAATATGCATCATGATAATAGAAGCTGCTGATAAAAATTCTAAAATAAAGTCACGATCACTTACAGCATCCATACTGTTCGGATAAATATGCTCGAAGCCAAGTAATTCTGCTACTCGGTGACGATCGATGGGGAATGTCGTTCCAGCTAAAGCACCAGCACCTAGTGGTAGCCAATTAACACGCTCCAAGCTGTCTACGAGGCGACCCTTATCACGCTCGAGCATCCAGAAGTACGCCATTAAATGGTGGGCGAAGGATACTGGTTGCGCTCGCTGAAGATGAGTATAGCCTGGGATGATTGTATCCACATTAGCCTCCGCTTGCTTTAAGATGGCAGCCTGGACACCTTCAATTAACCCAATGATCTCCTGGGTGTGGTTTTTCAAATAAAGGTGCATATCAGTAGCCACTTGGTCATTACGACTACGGCCAGTGTGAAGCTTTCCACCCACAGCACCGATTTCATCGATCAAAAATTTCTCTATATTCATGTGGATGTCTTCATTGGCAACTGAATATTCCAGCTCACCGTTTTCTAGCTTTTCCTTTACCTTTAGGAGCCCTGCTTTGATCGTTTCTGCGTCCTCCGTGGAGATGATGTTGCACTCGCCTAGCATTTGTACATGGGCGAGGCTTCCTTCAATGTCCTCAGATGCAAGCTTTTGGTCGAAGGAAATGGAAGCTGTTAGTTCCTCCACTAGTTTGTTTGTTTCTTTTGTGAATCTTCCGCCCCATAGTTTAGACATTACTTAATTTCCTCCCTTAATTATGGCTCTAACTCTAACTATTGAGTTCATTCGCTACGACCCACTCCCTTTCCGCGGGCGAACCGCAAGCCTCCTCGTGCTCACGCCCTGTGGGGCCCACAAGCGGGACCTAAGACGCTTCCCTAAATAGTTTGCGTCGAGTAATCGCAGACGCAGGACGTGGGCTGCCCTTAGGCGTAATTGATCCGCCTGTAACGGAGTCGAGAGACAAGGTTAATGCGACCTTTTTCATATGACATGGTAGAATCTAATTACTGTACGTTTATACAAGTAATTCTAAACCTTGTGATGACTCAAGAGTCAACTTCTTATAAAAAGTTTGCTGGCGGTGTGGCCAGCAAACTTGAATTTCATTTCTATATTATAGGACTAATTTCACCGTTTACCCGTAGATCTTGGAGTCGTTTTGTTTTTCTCCTTGGAGGGCGATGTGCTCTTCTTTAAGTAGTTTCTCTTGCTGGGTAGCTCCACTGTTTTGGTTTACTTCTGTGTAAACCTTTGTTGTTAAGCCCCATAGCTTGATGAAGCCTACTGCTGCGTTGTGGTCGAAAGCATCTCCTTTAGAATACGTAGCTAGCTCCTCATTATACAAGCTGTTAGCAGATTTACGTGCTACAACGGTGTGGTTTCCTTTATGAAGCTTTACCTTGATTGTACCAGAAACAACCTTTTGTGTTTCATTCACGAATGCTTCAAGAGCTTTCTTCAATGGAGAATACCAAAGTCCATCGTAAGTAAGCTGTGTCATTTGTTGATCTACCTGAGTTTTGAATTGCGTTACTTCACGTGGCAACGTTAAAAACTCAAGCTCCTTATGAGCATTAATCAAAATTAACGCTCCTGGATTTTCATACACTTCACGGGATTTGATTCCTACAAGGCGGTTTTCAATGTGGTCAATTCGACCTACACCATGTTTTCCGCCAACAGCATTTAATGTTTCAATAAGCTCAACAAGCTCCATTTTCTCTCCATTAAGAGCTACAGGAACTCCTTTATCAAATTCAATATCAACATATTCCGCTTCATCTGGAGTCATAGTGATTGGTGCCGTCCATTCAAAGGCCTCCTCAGGTGCTTCTACCCATGGATCCTCTAATACACCAGCTTCACACGCTCTTCCCCAAATGTTCGCATCAATGGAGTAAGGATTTTCTAATGTAGCAGGTACTGGAATTCCCTTTTCCTTCGCATAAGCAATCTCCTCGTCACGGGTCATCCCCCATTCACGTACAGGAGCAATCACCTTTAAGTTAGGATTTAAAGCTTGAATAGAAACCTCGAAACGAACTTGGTCGTTCCCTTTTCCAGTACAACCATGAGCAACGGCTACCGCACCCTCTTGCTCCGCAACCTCCACTAACAATTTTGAGATTAACGGTCGAGATAATGCGGAGGAAATTGGATATTTTCCTTCGTAAAGGCAGTTTGACTTTAGTGCAGGTAAAATATATTCCTCAGCCAATAATTCCTTCGCGTCCACCATAATTGCTTTTATTGCACCAACGTCAAGAGCTTTGTTTTTGATCGCTTCAAAATCCTTTTTCTCCCCAACGTCTAAGCCTAACGCGATAACATCATAACCGTACTGTTCTTGTATCCACTTAATTGAAACTGAAGTGTCTAATCCACCGGAATATGCCAAAACAACCTTTTCTTTAGCCATTATATAAACTCTCCTTTTCCCTAATCAACGAATTAATATCTATTATAACGTATTTTTATGCATAATCAACCAAAAAAATTAATCTTTCATTAAAACTTTTAATAAAGCCTTTTGTGCATGCAGTCGATTTTCCGCTTCATCAAACACGACAGAGTGCGGTCCATCAATGATTTCAGCCGTTACTTCCTCTTCTCGGTGAGCAGGTAAGCAATGTAAAAAAATAAAATCTTCTTTGGCCAAAGAACATAATTCACTATTCACTTGGAAAGGTTGCAATGCTTCTAAACGTACCGCCTGCTCTTCCTCTTGCCCCATGCTCGCCCAAACATCTGTAACGATCACGTCAGCATCCTTTACGGCAGCCTTTGGATCATTTCCTACAATTACCTTACTTCCCTGTTGTTTTGCAACCTCATTTACCCCTTGCAAAATCTCACCGCTCGGTTCATACCCTACTGGACATGCCATGGAAATATTCATTCCCACCTTTGCGGCACCTTCCATTAATGAGTGGGCCACATTATTGTTTCCGTCTCCTACGTAGGAAAGGGTTAATCCTTTCAATTTTCCTTTATGCTCTAATATTGTAAGCAAATCGGCTAGTACCTGTGCAGGATGATGTGTATCGGATAAGCCGTTAATTACAGGTACTGAGGAATGCATTGCCAGTTCCTCTACCTTTTCATGCTCAAAGGTGCGGATCATAATCCCGTCCACATATCTCGCTAGTACATTTGCCGTATCATAGATAGATTCGCCACGGCCTAGCTGCAAGTCCTTGGAGCTCAGGAAAATAGCGTGACCACCTAGCTGGAGCATACCAACCTCAAAGGATACTCTCGTTCTAGTAGATGACTTTTCAAAGATCATCCCCAATGTTTTTCCTTGTAAATAAGGGGTAGGAATCCCTTGCTTTTGTTTCTTCTTCAAATCTAGCGCTTCTTGCAAGAGATAGTGAATCTCCTCTGACTCCAACTCTGCAAGGGTAAGGAAATCCTTCCCTCGCAGCTTCTGTTCTATAGCTAACTTGTTATCTTTTATATTTTGGACAGTTGACATGTCTCCACCTCATTTATGCATAGTTTATTCATCCCACGATATTCCTTTAACGTCCGCGGCTCTTCAACAACATCCCCATTTTCCAATGACTGAATCCACGGCTTTAATGTATCAAAACTAGTAAAGTAAGGAACTTGATAGCGTACCGATAACTCGCGAATATAAAAACCTATCTTCTCCCCATCACGACCTTCGTTTGGAATATTCAATACGAGACTCGGTTTATTGTTTTTCCAGTAATCGTGTAATAGGTTCTTATCCTTCGGCAACTCCTCCGCAGCAATTCCATTTTCCACAAGGAACTTCCCTGTACCTTCTGTGGCAACCACTTGATAACCAGCGTCCACAAAGGCCTGGATACTGCAAAGACTTTCTCCCTTCGCCCTGTCTGCTATGGAACAAAAAATGGTAGGTGAAGCTTCTAGCTCTGATTTTTTCCCAGAAAGCTGCATTCCTTTCCATAAGGCTTCCTGGAGCGTCGAACCTAGTCCTAATGTTTCCCCAGTAGATTTCATCTCTGGACCAAGGACGTGATCTACCCCTTTTAGCTTGCTAGCAGAAAAAATCGGTGCCTTCACAGAATAATAGTTTGGCTCCTCAAGTAGGCCGAGGCCTCTCTCACTGCTTAATCCCTTCAACTTAGCTCCTAGCTGAACATGGGTCGCCCATTCTATCATTGGAACACCAGTGACCTTACTCATAATTGGAACCGTTCTTGATGATCGTGGATTCACTTCTAATACGTAAACTACTGAATCATGAACCACAAACTGAATATTCATCATCCCAATGACTGGCAAGTGGTTCGCAATCCTTTCACCGTAATTAACAACCGTGTTCTTCAGCTCCTCCGACATGGTAACTGGTGGGAATAAAGCTACGCTGTCTCCAGAGTGGACACCTGCTTTTTCCAAATGCTCAAAAATCCCTGGAACGACGATGGATTCCCCGTCACTAATAACGTCAATTTCGCATTCCATTCCTGGAAGGTATTGATCCACTAGTAGTGGCCAACAACGATCGTTTCCATCTTCTAAAATACGATGCAGGTATTTCGTTAACTCCCTGTCATTGTGGCAGATGAACATGGACTGACCACCAATAACGTAGGACGGACGAATAAGTACTGGGTAACCTAACTCTTTTGCTGCAGGTAAAAGGTCTTCCCCGCTATATATTGTTTTCCCGGCAATATGCGGGATGTCTAATTCATTTAATAAATCGTAAAAATGGTGGCGATCCTCTAACTGATCAATAACCTTCGTGGAGGTACCAAGGATGTTAACCCCTTCCTCCTCCAATTCATTAGCTAGATTGATAGCTGTTTGGCCGCCGAATTGAACAAGGACTCCCGTTACCCCTTCCTTTTCAATTACAGCGAGTATATCTTCTACTGCTAACGGCTCAAAATATAGTCTATCTGCGATGGAGTAGTCGGTGCTAACTGTCTCCGGATTGTTATTCATAACGATAGCTTCGTAACCTTTTTTCTTTACGGCAAGTGCCGCATGTACGGAGCAATAATCGAATTCAATCCCTTGACCAATTCGGATAGGTCCAGATCCAATGACAAGAATTTTATTTTTGTTATCCGTTGCCTCCACCTCATCGGCGCCTTGGAAGGTAGAGTAATAGTACGGTGTTACGGCATCAAACTCCGCTGCGCAAGTATCAACAAGCTTATAGCCACGTTGCACCTTCATTTCCTTCCACTTCGTCCGAACATCCTTTTCGGTAATTTGAAAGACTTCAGCAATTCGCTTATCCCCCATGTTCATAAGCTTCGCCTGCTTTAACAATGCAGCCGGTGCTTCCTCCCACGGGTATGCTGCTAATTCTAGTTCGCAGTCTACTATTCTCTTTACCTTTGTGAGGAACCAACGGTCTATTTCTGTATAAATGATCACTTCTTCTATGGTAAAACCTCGTTTAAAGGCCTCCGCAATAGCAAATAATCGTAAATCTGTTGGTGTTTTAAGCAATTTGATAATTTGTTCCTGTGATTTTGTGGCCATCCCTTTGGCAAACAAGCTGTGTGCGTTCATTTCCATGGAACGAAGTGCTTTATTCAGCGCCCCTTCAAAGGAACGGTCGATAGCCATTACCTCTCCAGTAGCCTTCATTTGCGTCCCTAATGTACGATCTCCTTCAGAAAACTTATCGAATGGGAATCGTGGCAGCTTTACGACACAATAGTCTAAAGCTGGCTCGAAGGAAGCATACGTATTGGCAGTAATAGGATTAAGTATTTCGTCTAAATGATAGCCAATAGCACACTTAGCAGCAATCCTTGCAATTGGGTATCCCGTTGCTTTGGATGCCAAAGCGGAAGAACGACTTACCCTTGGGTTGACCTCGATAATGTAATATTGATTAGAATCTGGCTCCAATGCAAACTGGATATTACATCCTCCTACCACATTCAATGCCCGAATAACCTTCAACGAAGAATTTCGGAGCATTTGGTATTGGACGTCTGATAATGTTTGAGACGGTGCTACGACGATGGAATCTCCAGTGTGTACACCAACGGGATCCATGTTTTCCATATTACAAACGATGGTGCAGGTGTCGTTCTCATCCCGCATCACCTCGTACTCTACTTCTTTCCAGCCCTTGATGCTCTTTTCCACGAGCACTTGATGGATAGGACTTTGAGTTAAGCCTTGCTTTAAAATATATTCTAGCTCTTCATCATTGTTAGCAAATCCGCCGCCCGCACCACCTAATGTATAGGCTGGGCGGATGATAACAGGAAAGCCTACCTCCTTCACGAATGCTACTCCCGAATCAAAGTCCTCAATAATTTTCGACTCTGGAATTGGCTCCCCAATTTCAAGCATTAGGTTACGGAATTTCTCTCTGTCTTCTCCTTTTTGAATGGATTCTACAGAGGTTCCAAGGAGCTTTACTCCATATTTCTGGAGAATCCCCTTTTCATGAAGCTCCACCGTTAAGTTAAGGCCCGTTTGGCCCCCAAGAGTACCGATCATACCATCAGGATTTTCCTTGGCAATGATCTTTTCGATGGTTTGGACATTAAGTGGTTCAATATACACTTTATCCGCCATCGTTTCGTCTGTCATGATTGTTGCTGGATTGTTGTTCACAAGGACAACCTCCACGCCCTCCTCTTTTAAGGCGAGACAGGCCTGTGTCCCTGCGTAATCAAATTCAGCCGCCTGCCCAATAACAATGGGGCCGGAGCCAATAACAAGAATTTTATTTAAATGACTATACTTTGGCATACCTCTTCCCTCCTGAAGAAACCACCTGATGCAAAAATTCGTTGAATATATATTCCGTGTCGCTTGGTCCTGGATGGGCTTCAGGATGGAATTGCACCGATTGGATCGGTAGACTGACGTGTTTCAGTCCTTCAACCGTTTTATCGTTTACATTACGGAATAGCACTTGAAATTGAGAATAGTTAATGGATTCCTCCACGACGACATAGCCGTGGTTTTGGGAGGTCATACTTACCTTCCCAGTGAGCAGTTCCTTTACAGGATGATTTCCTCCCCGATGCCCAAAGGCCAGCTTCTTTGTCTTCGCCCCATGTGCAAGGGCGATAAGCTGATGGCCGAGACAAATTCCCAGCGTAGGGTAGCTCTCAGTAATCTTTTTAATTTCATTGAAGTAAGGTTCCAGCTTCATTGGATCCCCAGGTCCATTACTTAGGAGTATTCCATCCGGCTGTAATGCCTTTATTTGTTCGTAAGAAAAGTCGTATGGCACAACGGTCACACGGCAGTTTTCATGTAATAAAGCCGTTAAGATTGATTTTTTATACCCGTAATCTATTAGGACAACATGAGGTCCTTCATTCGTGTAGGTAACCGGTTCATCTACGGAAACCTTTTTTACCCAGAATTCTTGAGAAACATCCATTCCGCCCTTAAGGGACGGTTCCGTTGCGATCATTCCCTTAACCGTATGATGTTTACGGATCACCTTTACAAGTGCCCGGGTATCTACCCCCGTGAGGCCGGGAACACCAGCCTGCTGAAGCATCTCAGAAAAGTTTTTTGTTGATTGGTAGTGACTAGGCGCCTCGCACATGTCTCCAGTAATGACCCCGGAGACAGCAGTGGAGAAACTTTCATTGTCCTCATCATTTAGTCCGTAGTTTCCAATTAATGGGTAACAAAAGGTAAGGATTTGCCCTGCGTAGGAAGGGTCTGTAACGATCTCTTGGTAACCAGTCATGCTCGTATTAAAGACTACTTCCCCAATCATATTGTTCAGCTCACCGATAAGTGTCCCTTCAAAGACCTCTCCCGTTTCTAGAATTAAATAGCCTTGTTTCACAGGGATTTCCCCCCTTCCGTTTGATTTGCAAATATAGTTTTCAAGACATTAATGACTTGATCAATTTCAGATTGAGTAGTTGTTAACGGCGGCAGCAAGCGAACCACATTTGGTCCTGCAACAAGGAGAAGAACATTATGCTGCTCCCTTGCCTCATTTAAAACATCTATTGCAAGCCCCTCCGTGACAATTCCTTGCATAAGGCCGATACCACGAATTTCTTTCACTTGCGCTGGATAATCTTCAGCTAGTTCCTGAAGTTGATCAGCTAAGTAAGCACCAAGTTCTCCTGCTTGTTGGACAACGTCCGTTTCCACAAGCTCCGTTAAGGTGGCCACCCCTGCCGTTGCAACTATTGGATTCCCTCCAAAGGTTGTGCCGTGTGTACCCGGTCCAAAGGCTTCCGCTACTTCCCCCTTTGCTACAATGGCACCAATGGGAAGTCCTGAGCCTAAGCCCTTTGCTAGAGTCAGCACGTCTGGCTCGATGCCGTAATGCTCGTAAGCAAATAACTTTCCTGTACGGCCCATCCCCGTTTGCACTTCGTCAACCATAAGAAGGATATCATTTTCCTTACAAATAGCAACTAGTTGTTGTAACCAATCTTTTTTTGCCGGAACAACCCCTCCCTCCCCTTGTGTCAACTCCAATAATACGGCACAGGTTTGTGGAGTTAAGATTTCCGATAGTGCCTCAACAGAGTTGTACGGTAAATAACGGAATCCAGGTACTAAAGGTCCAAAGCCATCCTGAATTTTGGATTGGCCCGTTGCCGTTAGTGTAGCCATTGTTCTCCCATGAAAGGATCGTTGAAAGGTTACCACCTCAAAGGCATCTGTTCCCTTTACTTTTTGCGCGTACCTTCTTGCTAATTTAATAGCCCCTTCATTTGCTTCCGCCCCACTGTTGCAGAAAAAAACTTGATCCCCGAAGCTGTTAGAGGTCAGTAGGTCAGCCAGCTTTTGCTGGGCTGGAATATGATATAGGTTGGAACAATGCCATAACTCTTGAAGCTGTGCTTCCACTGCGTTTTTTACAGAGTTAGGCACGTGTCCTAAGTTACACGTCCCAATCCCTGAGGTGAAATCCAAATATCTTTTTCCTGTATCATCCCAAATATAACTCCCTTTCCCTTTCACAAATGTTACGGGAAAACGCTGGTAGGTGTTCATAATGGAATCTATTTGTGCTGCGGGAGTGTTCGTTACTTCAGACATGTTGGTGCATCTCCTTATCTGCAATCATTTTCGTACCGATTTTGTTTCCAGCTAAGTACTGGTGAATACTGTTCGTTTCCATTCCATTAAGAATAACGACCTGCTGTACGTTATGGGTGAGTCCGTCGATGGCTGCCCTTACCTTTGGAATCATTCCGCCAGTAATGACCTCTTGTTCAATGAGGTCCTCCGCTTCCCTTTTTGACAGCTCATGAATGGTGGTCTGAACACCATTTTCTTCAACATATATACCTGGGATATCACTGATAAAGCAAAGCTTTGCACCAAGTGCCTTTGCCACTGCTGAAGCAGCAATATCACCGTTTATGTTATATTTCTGACCGGATCCGTCCATCCCGATGGGTGAAATTACGGGAATGTGATTTTGACCCAATATTTGATCAATTAACTCCGTTTTTACGTGGATAACATCTCCAACGAAGCCAAGCTTCATGGTATGATCTGTCGGCTCCGCTTGGATAAGACCGCCGTCTACACCACTGATCCCATAAGCACTCCCTCCAGCCTTCTGAAGGTTCTCTACTATCTTTTTATTAACGGAGCCGCTCAAGACCATCTCCACAACATCCAGCACTTCTTTGGATGTGACCCTCAATCCATCTACGAAGGTCGTTTCAATATTGAGCTTCGTTAATAGGGAGGAAATTAGGGGCCCGCCACCGTGTACAATCACAGGCTTACAGGTGCCTTGCTGATGAAGCTCCACGAGATTTGTATAAAAGGATTTCGGTAAATTCTCTAAAACACTACCGCCACATTTAATGACCAAATAATCACCCATTATTTACACTCCTTACGTTCGATAGGAAGCATTGATTTTCACATAGTCATACGTTAAGTCACAGCCCCAAGCAACCGCACTTTTATTGCCCTGCTGGAGATCTACGAAAATCTCTACTGTTTCCTGCATTAAATATTCCGTCGCCTCTTCTTCGTCAAAGTAAAGTGGTAAGCCATTCTCCACCACTGGAAATGGTCCTAAAGAAACCTTCACTTTATCTGGATCGATAGGCCGCTCACTGTAACCGATAGCACATACGATTCGCCCCCAATTCGGGTCAGTACCGTATATGGCTGTCTTTACTAAATTAGAAGAAATAATTGTTTTACTAATTTTACGCGCAGCTTCTTCCGTTGCTGCCCCTTGAACATGAACCTCAATAAGTTTTGTTGCCCCTTCCCCGTCTCTAGCAATCTTCTTTGCTAGTATTTGACAAACTAGTTCAAGGGCGTTCTTGAATTGCTCCCATTGTGGGTGAACTTCAGAAAGCTGATTGTTGTCAGCCTGGCCGTTTGCCATCACAAGAACCATATCGTTCGTACTTGAATCACCGTCAACAGTGATTTGATTATATGTTCTATTGGTTACATCCTTTAAGGCAGTGGAAAGACTTTCCCCGTTTACGTCCGCATCGGTCGTAACGAAGGCAAGCATCGTTGCCATGTTCGGGTCAATCATCCCTGACCCCTTAGCAGCACCACCAATGGAGATAGTTTTCCCGTCAATTTCAAGTTGTACCGCTATATTCTTTATACATGTATCTGTTGTAAGTATCGCCATCTCAAAGAGTTCTGCTCCGTTATGCTCATTCGTTCCTATCTGATCGATCCCTGCCTTTAGTCGATCCATTGGGAGATGTGTTCCAATCACCCCTGTGGAAGCAACAGCAACAAGATGATCTTCCACCCCCATTGCCTTGGAAAACTCATTTCGCATCTCATAGGCATCCAGGAGACCTTGCTCGCCGGTACAGGCGTTAGCAACTCCGGAATTTACTAATATAGCTTGAAGCTTATTCTCTACGGAAATGCTTTCCTTTGTCACCTTCAGTGGGGGCGCTTGAAATTGGTTTGTTGTATAAACTCCAGCAGCTGTTGCTGGTACTTCAGAATACACCCAGCCTAAATCCAGCTTCCGCTTCTTAATCCCGCAGTGGAGACCTCCTGCTGTAAATCCCTTTGGCGTAGTTACATTACCGCCCTTCACCATTTGAATGTGTTCTGTTATTACTGATTGCATCTGATCAGCGCCTCCTTTTGTTTATTACGGGTAAATGGGGATTTCTAATAGTCCGGTCCGAACGTCCCAACCGTTCATGAGATTCAAATTTTGAATAGCCTGACCTGACGCACCTTTTACTAAATTATCGATAACGGATATAATCGTTACCTTTCCTGTCCTTGGATCCGAATGAATACCAATATCACAGTAGTTACTACCAGAAACCTCTTTTGTAGCCGGGAAGATTCCCTCTGGCCTAATCCTTATGAATGGATGATTACTGTATACTTCTGTATAAAAATTAATTAGTTCTTCTGTAGTCTTTTTTTCTGTTAAATCGAAATAGATAGAGCACATAAGTCCTCTCGTCATCGGAATGAGGTGAGTGGAGAAGGTCACTTGTGTGTTTGGTTCCTTCGATTCCTGTTGTAAGTATTGCTCAATTTCCGGGATATGCTGATGAGCTCCTAATTTATAAGCTTTTAAATTTTCATTAACTTCTGAAAAATGCGTAGCTAGTGAGACCTTTCTTCCAGCACCTGAAACCCCTGATTTCCCATCGATAATGATGGAATCCATCTTCACCCAGCCTTGTTTTACCGCTGGAATGAGGGCTAATAAGGTTGCCGTCGGATAGCATCCTGGGTTAGAAATAAGTTTGCTGTTTTTTATGTCGTCACCGTATATTTCTGTGAGACCGTAAGTTGCTTCATTGAGATATTCCTGCGGTGCCGCGGAATATGCATACCAAGTTTCATAGGTTTCTGGATTTATTAGTCTGAAATCTCCAGACAAGTCAATACATTGTAAACCGTGTTGGCGACACTCTGGAACTAGCTTCTGGCTCACTCCCGGAGGGGTCGCAAAAAATACCACATCTATGATTTTTGCAAGCTTCTGTATATTCCATTCATCCATCGTTATATGGATGAGATTTGTTAAGTGAGGATAAATTTCTTCTATCTCCGTCCCGCTCTGAGAATGGGAAATAACTGTATTCAATTGTAGATGCGGATGCTTATCTATTAATCTTATAAGCTCAACCGCCCCATATCCTGTTCCTCCAACAACTGCAGCTCTTAACACGTTAATTTACCTCCCATACCTTCAATTAGTTAATTATTATACTCGTGGTTACATTTTTATGCAATAGATATTAAAAAATTTTTCTGATATTTTTGGTGTTGGTAGTAAAGTTACTTATAACCTATTTTGGTCGTTGAGGAGAAAAGCTTGTAAACACTAGCTTTTCCGTTTAGGAGTGCTCTTAGGAATGTAGGTAAGTAACTACTCTACAGTATTAAAGTAGGGTTATATATGTGCATAAAAATTTACAATTTGCGGATTTTAAGGGAGAGGATGAATGGATGGAGAAAGGACGAAAGGATGGTATTAATAGGGGCGAAAACTGTAAAAATAAACTAGTTAGGGGCTTCTGTTGGTTAATTGTTACTGAAATTTATAGATTGGTCGATTTTGGGGAACATTTAAGGCTTAATTGTTACCGAACAGGATGGATCCAACAAATTTCGGGAACATTTTTGGCTTTATTATTACCCAAATCAATGGGGACGCCATTTTTGGGTACCATTCTAGCCTTGATCACAGTATTGATAGACACTTTCGTGACACTTCGCTCTTTCTTTCCTTTCAACTTGTCGCGATCGCAGGTGATCCTTATATTCATACAAAAAGAAAAAGCACCGTAACTGACAGTGCATCCCTTGTAAATTTCTTATTTTATTTGTGCTTCATATTCCGATTTTAACAAAGAATATATCCCCAACAATTCGGTTTAGCCCGAGAGTTTCAAATCCATTCCCCGTAGTAGATAGGTAGGTGTTTCTAAAATTAGTATTTCCTTCATCCCTCATATCTAAAATTCAAAATAAAATATCAAACCTCTATACTAGACAACAATTGATGCACTTGCTCCAATAATTCGACTTGCTTGGGACGGTCCCTTTGGTTGGAGCCTACATAGGCGTAAACAATTTCTCCATGAGCATCCATTAAAAATGTACTTGGGTGCGCCATCCGAAAAGCATCAATATTGATGGGATTATAAACATCAAAAGCCTTAATGACGCTGCGATCCTCATCAATCAACATAGGAAACGGCATTGGATTTTCCCTCTCCCATTTCGCCACTGCTTCCCCCTTTTGACCAACAATCACAACAATAGGAACCCCCAGTTCCTCATATTTATGTGCATTTTCACGCAACTGACCCAGTTGCTTCCGGCAATTCGGTCAAAACGTAGCCCGAAGAAAATAGAGAATATACGGCTTTCCCCTATACTGTTCACTGGAATAACTCTTCCCATCAATCCCCTTCAGGTGAAAGGTAGGAGCTTGCGACCCAGGATTCAAACCTTTATTCTTTCTCGGCATAGATAAACTTCCTTTCTCTTTTGAAAAAAAACAAGTATTTTCCTTTATAATAACGGACGCCTTCGCCCCTTTCAAATAACATACCAAAGCCCTCAGAAGAGTTCCCAATTTATTGTATTTGCACTGTTTTGAAAGTGCATATATTTAAATATATTTTATAAGCATAACAAGAGTGGAATCGGAGCAAAATATCCTTGTAGTTTTTATAAGGAGGTTGAGGAAACGATGAACGTACAGCGAGCGAAAGAAATTGCACAGTCACCAGATATGAAGGATGTAAAGTACAATGGTCAGCGAGTGTACATACAACACGTAGATGATCAAAATGCAACGGCACGGGTTTACCCTCTTGAAGATCCGCAAAATGAGCAAGAGGTTCAAGTGGATAATTTAATTGAGGAGTAATTTCTTCAAGAGGCTGGGACAAAAGTGTATTCTTAATGAGAAATCCGAACGGAGCCTATAAATCGCTTCGGAAATATACTTTGCTTTACGCGGGCGGCTGGTGAGCCTCCTTGTGCATACGCACTGTGGGGTCTCACCTTTGCCTTTGCTCCTGCAGGACACTGATTACACATCCTTGAGATTGCCCACGCACGAAGAAAATGTGCTAACATTTTCGAGGAGTCTACGTATATGTCCTACGCTACGGTATTGCATTGTTCACATTTTCATTTAAACACTTTAGTTATGTCCCAGCCTCCAACACTCATTCTCGTCCTTATGAATATGCAACTACCCTTTACTACTTCTCCTCCACCTTCCGAACTGGAGAGTAAGCCTCTAAATCCATATCTACCGACTCCCCTAAGGCAAGCTGACTGGCAAGCTTTCCAACATATGGCCCCATAGTAAGTCCCAATGAACCTAATCCATTAGCCACAACTATGTTCGGAACACTTGGTACTTCACCAATTAGCGGCAGCAAATCAGGACTGACTGGACGGAAGCCGATCCTCACATCCTTCAACGTGGCATCCTTTAAACCAGGGGCGACAGTGAGTGCCTCCCTAAGGACCTCATCCATTCCACGTGCAGTAACACGGTAATCAAACCCAGAGCCCCGCTCCCTTGTTGCACCGGCAACGACCCGGGAATCATCAAAGGCCAACAAATAATGGCTGCTTTCCGGCAAGACAACCGGCCATTCCGATGTGTCCACGTCTGGTAATTCCAAGTGAACAATTTGCCCCTTTTGTGGCTCCACCGGTACATTCACATCAGCTGTATACAACGACTCCTTTGCCCACGCACCTGCTGTTACCACGACAGCATCTCCTACTATAAATTCCCCTTCCACATGTACACCAGCTACTTGACCATCCCCTACTTTCAGGCGAGCATCTCCGTGTTGAACTTTGGCACCTTGTTTTTCTGCTACACGTAAAAGGGCATCTTTTAATAATTGACCGTCTACTCGGGCTCCACCTGTAACATGAATTCCCTGTAGATCCTCCCTTAACGGAGGAAAGAGCCTCTTCGTTTCTTCGCCAGACAGCCTAGTAATTTCACCAACCTCGGAGGTTTCCGAAAGACGGACCCTTACTAATTTTTCCATAACATCCAATTCTTCAGGGTCAGCGCTCACTTTAATGGCTCCCACGAGCTTATAACCTATTTCCGTTTCGCCCATTTTCTTCAATTCGGAAATAAGGTTGGGATAATAGCAGGCTCCTGCTTTTGCCAAACGGTATATGTCTGGATTATCTGGTACCGAAAACCATGGGCAGACGATTCCTGCCCCTGCAGCAGTTGCTTGGCCTTCATGGCCATGGTCCACCACAATGACTTCTACTTCCGCTTCCTTTTTGGTGAGGTGGTAGGCAACACTGCTGCCAACGATACCGGCACCTATAACAATTATTTTCACGGAAATCCCCCTCTTTTCAATGTCCCATTCCCTTGTAAAAATATATGGATGCTTTTTAACGAAAATTACAGTTTGTATAATTCCGTCCTTCTGTCTGTAAAAATAGGAATTGTTTTTCTTACTTTATCTACTTCAGCAAAGTCGATTTCCCCAGTTAAAATCATTTCTTCATCTTGGGCCTCGGCCACAATCTGGCCCCACGGCCCTACAATGATGGAGTGTCCCCCAAATTCATTATTAGGGTCGGATCCTACCCTATTACAGGCCACCACATAACATTGGTTCTCAATAGCGCGACTTATGAGCAAGGCACGCCAATGGTCAATGCGCGGCTTCGGCCACTCGGCGACAACGAAAAGGACTTTCGTGTCGTCTAGCATATGGGTGCGGATCCATTCCGGAAAACGGATGTCGTAGCAGATGACCCCGGCGCATAGCTCTCCGTCTAGCTGGAAAAGTCCATCTCCATTTCCTTCAATTAAGAATTTCTCTTCACTCATAAGGCGAAATAGGTGGGCTTTACTATATTCCTTCACTAGCTCTCCGTCACGGTTAATCACAAGCATCGTGTTGGACACACCTTTGTCCGTAGCTTTTGCAATCGATCCCGCCACCACATTTACTTGATACTTCTTCGCTAGCTGGGAAATAAAGTCCACCGTTTTCTCCCCATCAGGATCGGCAATTTTATCTAAACGGGTAAGGTCATAGCCAGTGGACCATAGCTCCGGTAATAAGATGACATCTGGTTTATTTGACTCAGCCTGTTGAAAACGGTCTTTCACATATTGGAAATTTGCCTCTGGATTTCCGAAGGCAATGTCCATTTGTACAATTGCAACTTGAAAACTCATATATTTCGCTCCCTTCTAATGAAAAGCCCCTCCTTCTGATTAGGAGTGACTCGGTTGTTTTTCCTTAATAAATTGTTCTAATTCGTTAATGGCCGTAACAACTTGGGACGGCTCCGTTACATTCATCAGTCGTATGGATTCCCCTTCTTTTGTTGAAAGCCTCGCCGTCGTTTCCATCGCCGCCTCCAGTCTTCCTTCCCCAACTCCTAGCTGGGCTAATGTTACTGGAAGCTTCAAATCTGCGTAAAAAGGCAATAGTTTTTCGATCTCATCAAAGTTTTTTTCCAAGGCAAGTTGAACAAGAATACCGTAGGCTACCTTTTCCCCATGCAAGTAGGCGTGGGTTTCCTCCACATGGGTAAGGCCGTTATGTATGGAGTGAGCACCAGCGATTCTGCCGTATTTGTCCCCATAGCCCCCTACCATTCCCCCTGCCATGATGATTGTTTCCACTACACGGACAAAGGAGGACGTTACTTCACCTTTATGAAGGGCTTCTACTGCGGAACGCCCTTCATCCAAAAGGGCATCACGACAAAGTTTGGCCGCATGAAGGGCAATTTCCACGGTAATTGGCTTGGGCTCCAGCTCTCTAGATAGCACATCTGCCTCATACCACTTGGCAATAGTATCGGCAATTCCTGCTGTAAGGTAGGGGACCGGTGAGTTTATAATTATTTTCGGTTCCACAAGAACCATAAAAGCTCCTTTGGAAAAAATCGTGTATTTTATGAAATTTCCGTCTTCGTCATAAAACACGCTCAGCGGTGTCCATGGGGCACAGTTGGAAGCTAATGTGGGAACTAAAATATAAGGAATATCCAGTTGGTCGGCAACGGCTTTCCCCAGGTCCATCACCTTGCCGCCACCAACAGCAAGGACGTAATCGGCCTCTTGGGCTATGCTCTTTATACGTTTTACTTCCTCAAAGGAGCATTCCCCATTGTAAATAACATCTTTGAGGTCTAAGTCTAGCTCCTCAAAAAATGGCTTGGCCACTTCCCACGATTTTTCCCCTCTAATTAATAGACCTTGCTTGAAAGTTTGCTTTGTTACTTGTTCTGGTATTAACTTAAGTGCTCCTTCGGTACATTGGTAGATGTTTGGTGCTCCTTGGACAGTTATAATAGACATTTTTTCACCTCATTTTATGTAAGAGTTAAATCTAGTTTTTGCATACACATCCTTGTAATATAAAGCCTTTTGATCATATAATTATATGAAGAAAATTATGACATTTAATCCTTGTTATATCAAGGATGGAATATCCTTACCTTCACTTTACAAATTTAATAGGATAAAGTACTGTATGTATATTATTATAATAGTTTTTGGAGTGTGGTCTAGTGCGTAACTTTGAGTTTTCAGATACATTAAAGCGGTTGCCGGAACAGTTTTTTGCTAATTTAGTACTGAAGGTTCAGGCGTTAAAAAAACAGGGGCATGACGTAATCAATCTGGGGCAAGGAAACCCTGATTTGCCGACGCCTCAGCATGTAGTGGAGGAATTAAAGAACTCCGCAGATAATCCTAATTTCCATAAATACTCCCCATTCCGAGGGCAGCGCTTCTTAAAGGAAGCTATCGCTGAGTTCTATAAACGGGAATATAATGTAGACATTGATCCTGAGACAGAGGTTGCTGTAATGTTCGGGGCAAAAACGGGGTTAGTGGAGGTCAGTCAGTGTCTGTTGAATCCAGGAGACTATTCCCTGCTGCCGGATCCAGGCTATCCGGATTATATGTCAGGAATAGCCTTAGCCAATGCAGAGACCACATTAATGCCGTTGCGTGAGGAAAATGACTTTTTGCCAGATTATCAGGAAATGGACGAAAGCGCATTGGATCGGGCAAAGCTAATGTTTTTAAACTATCCAAATAATCCAACGGCAGGAATTGCCAACAAGGCTTTCTTCGATGAAACGGTGGAGGTAGCAAAGAAGCATAACATTTGCGTGATTCATGATTTTGCCTATGGTGCCATAGGTTTTGATGGAGAAAAACCTCAAAGCTTCCTCTCTTCAGAAGGGGCGAAGGATATTGGGGTGGAAATATACACCATGTCCAAAACCTATAACATGGCAGGCTGGCGCGTGGCCTTTGCTGTGGGAAATCCGTCTGTTATTGAGAGTATCAACTTAATTCAGGATCACTTGTATGTAAGCTTGTTCAGCGGTATCCAACAGGCCGCAGCAAAAGCGCTAACGGGGGACCAAGCTTGCGTAGATGAGTTAGTCGCAACATATGAGGGGCGCCGTCACGCATTTATCAGCAGCTGCCATGAAATCGGCTGGAAGGTTTCGGCTCCAAAGGGCTCCTTCTTCGTTTGGGCACCTGTAGCTAAGGGCTTCACCTCTGAAGAATTTGCAAACTTGTTGTTGGAAAAAGCTCATGTTGTAGTGGCACCGGGGAACGGCTTTGGAGAATACGGTGAAGGCTATGTTCGCATCGGATTGCTGGACAGTGAGGAACGATTGCGAGAAGCTGTAGAGCGAATTTCGAAGTTGGAGATTGATTTTAAATAATAGATAGTTAGTTTAGTAGGTATTTCTTGTGAAATGCCTGCTTTTTATTGGTTTTTTATGAAAAAAGAGGTCATTCTTTACCAGATAGGGGAGGTTGGGGTTTTACAGCCACTTCCGAAACCGTTACTACCGCGCCTCCCAGGTCAAATAAATGAGCTGAATTAATCCTCCTGTAGCTTGCAGCCAGCTTCCTAGTACAGCGAGGTGCTGTGCGTGCACCTCTTCCCCTTTCAATTCCGCGACTCCTCCTATAGATTCTAATGTAGCTCCGATAGATTCTAGACTATCCCCAAGTTGAAGGACTGGTACATCACCTGCTTCTGCAGATAACGCAGCCCCTAACCCTTGCAATCCGTCTCCAAGTATTCCTAATTTAATAGCTTCTTCCCCGTTTTCCATCAACTCTTTCCAAGCTGCGAAGGAGCTGGCTCCGGCACCTGCTGACTCAATATAACTGCTGGCACTGATAACAGGATCCTCCACCCCTATCCCCTGTAATGCCTCTCCAATGGACTGTAATCCCTCTCCAATAACAGTTAATAATATATTAAGGTCACTCTCTTCTAGTAGTTCCCTCGTTTCAGATGTTGCTGATGTAATTTGTCCAATTACTTCTACCAAAAGTCCAACTAAAATTAGAGCCTCGTTCATAATGAGCCCACCTTACTTTATTACAAGGTAAACGCTAGTACATCTTATTCACCTGTCCTAAACTGGTATAGCCTGATAGCACAGGTCTCCCACAGAATGGACAACTATCATGGTTTGAGGTAGAGGAACCAGAAAAAAAATTTCTTCTCCTATTTTGGCAAATAACACTTTTGGCTTTTTCACCTTGAATAAAAACCCAACTGGCGACAAAAGATAATTTGAGGAAGTATAACATAAGGAGGCTTTTCATTATGGATACACAACGAGCACAGGAAATAATTGATTCCCCAACGATGATTAACGTTTCTTACAATGGGATTCCTGTCTACATTAAAGAAGTGAACAATAATATGGCGACGGTTTTTCCACTGGACGAAATGGATAATGTTCAGGAAGTAGATGTGGAAGGGTTAATTGAGGGGAAATAATACATAATAACGAAAATGAACCATCTGACAAAACCTTCAGATGGTTCATTAATATTCTAAAATAATTTACCGGAAATTAATTATTATAAAGGAACTGCCTTGAGTTTATTTGATGAATTTTATAGTGATTGGATATTTAAACTTTCTCCCGAACAGGGTGATAATGATGGCTACAATTGCTAGAAATCCATAGGAGACAAGGAAAACAAGGAAATAAGCCATGCTGTTGAATCCAAATAGGACTTCAAACACGCCAGTGGCTTCCCCTGTTATCCAATTATTCATCGCTACAACTGCCATCATATGAAGGCAACAAGAAATGGATAGAACATTCCCTAAAATACTATGAGTCTAAATTTTTATGTTGAAGTATTTCCATTATTATGATAAAACTATAATCGAGTTATTAATTTTGTTAATTGTTTTTCAATTTAATAATGGAACCACTCCTAGGGGTGCTTGAAAGCTGAGAGAGACGTTTGTCTTAACCCTTATAACCTGATCTAGTTAGAACTAGCGTAGGGAAGAAGTGTGGAGATGTATAGCCAAATGGTATTTGTTTACGTTTGGGTCTATGTACATACGTATGAATTTATATGTATACAACCACTTCTTTCCAAAAGAAGTGGTTTTTTGTGTTGAAAATGTTCAGAGACCGGGTCCCGCACAATTATGTGAATGTTCACAAAAACTTCGGTGACCCGGTCTGTGACAAAAAAGAGGGGGATTGTTTTGGCGAAGGATATTGCATTGGTGTTGAAACAGGTGGATGATCGGCAAGAAGAGCTTATTGCGTTATTGAAAACGTTAATTCGGTTTGAGACTCCCGCTCCACCAGCGAGGAATACGAAGGAAGCACAGTCCTATGTTGCTGATTATCTTATGAGCTTAGGGTTTTCCATTGATATGTGGGACGTTTATCCTGGTGATCCAAATGTGGTTGGTCTTCTAAAAGGGACTGACTCTGACAACCACAAAAGTTTAATTATTAACGGACATATGGATGTGGCAGAGGTTAGTGAGGATGAAAACTGGGAAAAGGATCCTTTTACTCCTATCATGAGAGATGGAGTAGTGATTGGTCGTGGTGCTGCTGATATGAAGGGCGGTTTGGCCGGAGCATTGTTTGCTATCCAATTACTAAGGGAAAATGAGATTGAACTTCCGGGAGATTTAACTCTTCAGTCAGTGATTGGAGAAGAGGTTGGTGAGGCAGGAACTTTACAGGCGTGCAAACGAAATGGCGGAGCTAAGGCAGACTTTGCCGTGGTTGTGGATACGAGTGATTTACATATTCAAGGGCAGGGTGGTGTTATCACTGGTTGGATCACCGTTAAAAGTGAGAAGACATTTCATGACGCTACCCGGAGAAACATGATTCATGCCGGGGGTGGCTTGGTTGGAGCCAGCGCCATTGAAAAAATGACGAAAATAATTCAAGGTTTGCAGGAACTGGAAAGGCATTGGGCAGTGACAAAGAGCTATCCCGGTTGCCCACCAGGAGCTAATACGATTAACCCTGCGGTCATTGAAGGAGGTAGACACGCAGCCTTTGTTGCCGACGAGTGTCGCCTATGGATTACGGTTCACTATTACCCGAACGAGTCCTATGAACAGGTGTCCGGGGAAATAGAAGAACACATTTTAAATGTTGCAAAAGGGGATATGTGGTTGAAGGATAACCCACCGACATTTGAGTGGGGTGGAACCTCCATGATTGAGGATCGAGGGGAAATCTTCCCATCTTTAGAAGTGGATCCAGAAAATGCTGGTGTTCAAATGTTAGCAGGTGTCCATGAGACTGTATCAGGGCAGTCAGCAGTGATCGATGTTTCCCCAACTGTAACAGATGGAGGTTGGCTAGGTGCAGAAGGAATCCCAACCGTTATTTATGGACCAGGAGATTTAAAGAATGCCCACGCCGTTAACGAACAAGTGTCCATTGATCAATTAATTCAGTATACGAAAACATTATTAACGTTCATCTACGAATGGAGCCATACAAAGAAAGAAAATTCACAGACCGGGTCCCGTACAAATTAGTGAACGTTCACAAAATTCTCGGGGACCGGGTCTCCAACAATTTTAATTGAGGTGATAAAGGATGAAATTTAGTGAGAGATTGCATGAGAAGCTGTTGCCAATTTGGAGAAAGAATCATGACCACCCCTTTGTTCAAGAGATCGGAAATGGAACGTTAGACAAGGAAAAGTTTCGTTTTTACATGATTCAAGACTATTTGTATTTAATTGAATACGCAAAACTGTTTGCCATTGGTGCTGCAAAAGCCAAGGATGTGGAAACAATGGGGAAGTTTGCAGCAATGCTAGATTCCACCCTTAATGAAGAGATGTCCCTCCATCGTCAATATGGGGAGAAGTTCGGTATTACTCCAAAGGAATTTGAGGAAGCAGCTCCATCTCCTACAACCCTTGCGTATACTCATTACATGCTGCATGTGGGGCAAAATGGAACTTTGGCTGACCTTGTTGCAGCACTTCTGCCATGTGCTTGGAGCTACTGGGAAATTGGTAAGGAGTTAAGCCAAATTCCAGGAGCTAGTGAACATGAATTTTATGGAGAATGGATTAAAATGTACAGTTCCGAAGAATTTGGTCAAGTGGCACAATGGTGCATCGATCTTCTTGACGAATTAACAGAAGAAAAGCCGGAAGAGGAGCTTGCTCATCTTGAGGAAATCTTCTTAAATACTACGCGCTTCGAGTATATGTTCTGGGAGATGTCATACAACCAAGCGATGTGGCCGACGGATGAGTAATTCGGCTCTACAGTTCAAGGATATTTCCTTTCATTATAAAAACAGTAACGAAAACGCTCCTGAGCAGAATGTGTTAGAAAAGTTGAGTTTCAATGTCAAGCCTGGAGAATTTATTAGTATTGTTGGGCCAAGTGGTTCCGGAAAAAGTACTTTATTTAAATTAATCACAGGCCTTGAAGAGCCATCCTTCGGAGACATCCTAATAAACGGTGAGTCCTACGACAATCGACTTGGCCGGGTGGGCTATATGCCACAGCAGGATTTGCTTATGCCCTGGCGCACCATTCTTTCTAATGCTGCCTTACCACTTGAATTAAAAGGGGTTAAACAACAAGATGCCCATCATCAAGTGATGGGGCTTCTTGAAGAATTTGGTTTAAAGGGGACAGAACATAAATATCCGAGCGACTTATCCGGTGGTATGCGGCAAAGGGTTTCCTTTTTACGAACCGTTTTAAGTGGTTCCAACGTGTTACTGTTAGACGAACCCTTCAGCTCACTGGATGCTATTACTAGATTAACGATGCAAGAATGGCTTCTTGATCAATGGGAGAAGTGGAAAACCACCGTTTTATTTATTACACATGATGTAGATGAAGCTTTATTTTTATCAGATCGTATCTTTGTTTTTACAAAATCGCCTGTGAAAAAACTAGAGGAAGTAAATGTTCCCCTTGACCGTCCTAGGAAATTACGGGATATTCATCATCCCGAAGTTATTCAATTGAAGGAGCATTTATTAGATCAACTTCGGGCGAGGGTAGAGCTATGAAAAGGCTAAAAGATTTTATTGCACCCAGTTTACTTGTTTTTGCTTTAATTGTTTGTTGGGAAATGATTGCTCGATTTATTGGAATGGCCTTTATTTTACCATCGCCTACCCAAGTGGTTGTAAAACTATGGGAGTTAAAAAATATTTTATTATTGGTTCATTTACCAGCAACGTTGCAGGTAATTCTAACAGGCCTTTTCCTATCTATCGTTTTAGGTGTAGGGTTAGCCGTTTGGATGAATCTTAGTAAAGTGGCGGAAAAAACGTTTTATCCTATTATCATTTCGTCACAAACGATTCCCATTATTGCCATCGCTCCAATTTTTGTCCTATGGTTTGGTTACACGACGATTTGGGCTAAGGTCGTCGTTACTATTTTAATAACATTTTTTCCAATAACAGTTAATACTTTTGATGGCTTACGTTCCAGTAGTAAAGAATTAAAAGAATTGCTTTTAACGATGGGGGCGAGGAAAATGGACATCTTTTTTAAACTCCAAGTTCCTTCTGCCTTACCCCACTTTTATTCTGGGCTAAAGGTGGCTGTTACGTTAAGTGTTATTGGGGCTGCTATCGGTGAATGGCTCGGTGCACAAGCTGGCTTAGGGTATTTTAGCCGGCGGATGATGACCCAATTTGATGGAGCTGGGGTATTTGCTCCTATTGTCTTACTATCTATCGTCGGTATTGTTTTATTCTTACTCGTTATTTTACTAGAAAAAATAACATTAAAATGGAGGAAAACAGAATGAAAAAGCTTTTAATCTTGTTTATTAGCGTGGTAGTTTTATTGACACTTGCTGCTTGTGGAGAAGGGGAGTCAGCAGCAGGAGAGGAAGAGTTAACGGAAGTTGACGTTATGCTCGACTGGTATCCTAATGCAGTACATAGTTACTTGTATGCTGCAATCGAAAATGGTTATTTTGAAGAAGAAGGTGTTCAGGTTAACATTCGATTCCCAGCTAACCCAACGGATCCTATTAACTTAGCTGCAGCGGGGCAAATTACGCTAGGGATTACATATCAACCCGATGTTGTTACAGCCCGTGCCAACCAGGATGTTCCTGTAAAATCTATTGGTGCCATCGTTCGTTCACCATTAAACCATACGATTTTCTTAGAGGACAGCGAAATTCAAACACCTAGGGACTTAGAAGGAAAGCAAGTTGGTTTCCCTGGGATTCCTGTAAATGAA
This sequence comes from Evansella vedderi, assembly GCF_030813435.1. Classification (GTDB taxonomy): domain Bacteria; phylum Bacillota; class Bacilli; order Bacillales; family Salisediminibacteriaceae; genus Evansella; species Evansella vedderi. The sequence continues at coordinate 81,833 of NZ_JAUSUG010000021.1, forward strand.
GCCCTTATTAAAACAATGGTTCAAAATGATGGTGGAGATCCTTCTGCAGTTCAATTGATTGACGTTGGTTTTGAGCTGGGTTCCTCCGTCGTTAGTGGCCGTGTGGATGCCGTAACTGGAGCTTATATTAACCATGAAGTTCCAGTATTACGTCATCAAGGACATGAGACTCGTTACTTCAACCCAGTAGATTATGGGGTTCCTAGCTTTTACGAGCTTGTGTTTGTAACTAATGATCAGACTTGGGAAAATGAAAGTGATGTAATTCGTGCATTCTGGCGTGGGGCAACAAGAGGATACGAGTTCATGGTAGCGAACCCAGAGGAAGCATTAAACATCCTATTAAACAACCAGGACGAAGCTAACTTCCCATTAGTAAAAGAAGTAGAGAAAGAAAGCTTGGAGATCTTACTGCCGAAAATGGAGTCTAGCAGTGGTTTTGGAAGTCAAGATGAAGTTTCATGGCAAGAAACCATCGACTGGATGATGGAATTCGGTCTCATTGACTCAGAGCCTTCTTTAGAAGATATATTTATCAATATCGTAGACTAATTTGTTCAAGGACCCGGTCCCCGAACTTTTTGTGAACTGTCACAAAGTTGTACGGGACCCGGGCCCTTACAATTTTAATTGGAGGAAGTTGAATGAAAAAGGTTTTCATTTTATTCTTTAGTTTTGTAGTTCTAATCGCTCTTGTAGCTTGTGGAGATCAGGAATCTTCTGCCGGGGGAGCTTCGGAAGAATTAACAGAGATTGATATTATGCTAGACTGGTATCCAAATGCTGTACATAGTTACTTATATGCCGCTCTAGAAAATGGTTATTTTGAGGAAGAAGGTCTTAAGGTCAATATTCAATTTCCCGCTAACCCAACAGATCCTATTAACTTAGCTGCCTCAGGACAAATTACATTAGGAATTACCTATCAACCTGATGTTATTACTGCCAGGGCGAACCAAGACGTCCCAATTAAATCCATTGGAGTAATTGTCCGTTCTCCCTTAAACCATACGATTTTCTTGGAAGACAGTCCTTTACGGAGACCTAAAGACTTGGAAGGTAAAACGATTGGGTATCCTGGAACCCCTGTAAATCAAGCTCTTATTAAAACAATGGTGGAAACAGATGGGGGAAACCCTGAAAAAGTTCAATTAATTGATGTTGGTTTTGAATTAGGATCCTCTCTTGTGACCGGACGTGTAGATGCAGTAACTGGTGCCTATATTAACCACGAAGTTCCTGTACTCAAACATGAAGGTTATAAAACTCGTCATTTTAATCCAGTGGAGTACGGTGTTCCTAGCTTCTATCAGCTTTTATTTGTTACAAGCGATGAGACATGGGAAACACAAAGCGATATCATTCGTGCTTTCTGGCGTGGAGCAACAAAGGGTTATGACTTCATGGTAGCAAACCCAGATGAGGCTCTTGATATTCTATTACGCAACCAAGACGCAGCAAACTTTCCACTGATTGAAGAGGTAGAAAAACAAAGCTTAGAAATATTGTTTCCAAAGATGGAATCAACCGATGGATTCGGCAGTCAGGATGTTAATGGTTGGCAAGAAACCATTGATTGGATGAAGAAGTTCGGTATTATCGACGTAGAACCATCATTAGAAGATATCTTTGTCAATATCGTAGACTAATTTGTTCAAGGACCCGGTCCCGCACAGTTTTGTGAACTGTCACAAAATTGTGCGGAACCGGGTCCTTGTCTTTTTATGAGCCTACTATTTCTCCGCCATTCACATGTATCACTTGGCCGGTAATATAACTGGAGTCATCTGATGCCAGATAAACGAAGGTTGGGGCTAATTCAAATGGCTGGCCTGCCCTTTCCATCGGAGTTCTTGTTCCAAATGTTTTCACATCCTCTTCTTCGAAGGATGAAGGAATTAATGGTGTCCATATGGGTCCTGGTGCAACAGCGTTTACCCGTATTTCTTGATCCACTAAGGACATGGCTAACGATCGGGTAAATGTGATAACAGCACCTTGGGATGCGGAATAATCAATTAATTTTTTATGACCACGGAAGGCAGTAACAGATCCGTTGTTTATAATGGTGCTTCCCCGTTGTAAATAAGGGAGCACTGCCTTTGTCATATGGAAGAAAGAGAAGATGTTTGTTCGGAAAGTAGTTTCTAATTGTTCGGTGGAAATATCCAATATGGATTTCTTAGGATATTGAACAGCAGCATTGTTAACAAGAATATCTATTTGCCCAAAGGTTTGCATTGTTTGTTGTACGACATGGTACGAAAAACGTTCCTCCTTTAAGTCACCGGAGATGGTAAGACAACTCCTCCCCAGCTGATGGATCCTCTCCTTCGTTTCTTCCGCGTCTCTATGTTCGTTGTAATACACAATAACAACATGGGCTCCCTCTTTTGCAAAGGCAATGGCCGCCGCTCTGCCGATTCCACTATCTCCCCCAGTAATAATAGCCACTTTATCATGTAATTTATGTGAACCTGTGTAGTTGGGGTTTTCTGCTATTGGCCTTGGAACCATGGGATACTCTAAGCCTGGATGCTGCTCCTGATGCTGAGGTGGAAAGGATATAGGTTTCTCCTCACATTCAACCTCTTTATCATAATAAGGATATTGGGGATACAATGATAACTCCTCCTCTTAGGCGTTTGTACCCTATAGCCTATTCTAAAAGCTTGACCGAAGTGATTTTTTCTCTCCCCTTGGAAGATGGGGTAACAGTACCTGCCGTAAGAACTGGTGATAAATCAAAGATCCTCTCCCAACTATGAAGATGCGTGGCAAACGCAACAGGTAACTGTTGCCGCTAACGACTCAGCAGAGATAGGTCAGCCTATTAAATTGTAAAAAATAAATAATGCCTGCTCCAAATCGCACTAACTTATCTTGGGTAGGCATATATTAAAATCCGTTAAGGAACTGCAACACTGCTGGGGCTAAGATTACTATGAAAATACATGGGAAAATAAAGATTACCAGTGGAAAAAGCATTTTAACAGGAGCTTTCATTGCCGCTTCCTCTGCCCGTTGTTTTCTCCGTTGACGTACTTCTAAGGACTGAACTCGTAGAGTTTGAACCAACCCGATCCCTAGTTGCTCGGCCTGGATAATACTTCCTATTAACGATTTAACATCTGAATTGTTTAACCGGTTCCTAACTCCTGATAGGGCTTCTCTCCTTGTTTTACCTAATCTCATTTCCTCAAGACAAATTTGAAATTCATAGGAAAGGACACCTTGCCTTTTCTCCACTACTTTTGTTAAGGCAGAGTCAAAACCTAACCCAGCTTCAATACTTACTGTTACTAAATCCAGAAAGTCTGGAAGCTCCTTTGAAGCCAGCTTATTTCTTGAGTTAGTTTTCACTTTTAAATAAAACGATGGAAGAAAAAGCCCACATATAATCCCACCGAAAACTAACATTACTATGAAACCAGTGTTTGTAGAATCAAGAATATAAGCATAAAACCCAAATAAAACGGGGAGCAAAATCATTACTACTATTTGTAATATCCTATAGTCACCAGGAGTCATCCCAAATGGGCTTCCAGCTTGAAGGAGTTTATTTTCTATTTTTTCTAGTTTTTCATTTGAGATCTTCTTTTGAGTACTCCCCTTCATTTTTTTCCAGACAGGGGCTACTATTCGTTTAGAAAAGGAGAGTTTCTTTATTTCATCCTTTTCGTCTGTTGTTGCTTCTGTGTAATTGCCTTGAAAAACAGTAGTGACTCGACTTCTAATTCTATCCTTCTTTTCTCCCCTGAACAGAAATAAACCATATATCAATAAGACTATCGTTGAGAAAAATCCTAGGAATAACATAAACTTACACCTCTATTGACGTCAATTTTCGTATAAGCATAAATCCAATAAAACAAGAAATAGCAGCAATGATTAATAGGATAATTCCGATTGGTTCCATAAATAATACACTCATGTAACTGGGCTCTACAAAATAAATCATGACACCAACGAATATTGGTAATAAGCCTAATACCCATCCTGACATTCTTCCTTGTGCTGTTAATGTGCTAATTTGACCTTGAATTTTAATCCGATCCCTGATGGTATCTACAATCGTTTCTAATACCGTAGCTAAATTTCCACCCACTTGTCTTTGAATGACAATAGCTTGGATCATAATATCCAAATCTTCGCTTGGCATCCGTTCCTTAAGGTTATTGAGGGCCTCTTCCACCGATGTCCCATATTGCATTTCTTTTAAAACGATAGAAATTTCTTCTTTAACTGGAGATTGTGCTTCTTCCATAACAGAATTGAGGGCTTGGGGAAAACTGAAACCTGCCCTTAATGCACCGACAATAGTAGAAATCATTTCTGGTAAACTGTCTTGAAACTTCTTCAACCTTTCATTTATCTTCTTTCTAACAATAATTTTTGGTAACAAGAAACCGAAAATACCACCTATTATCATGATGAATACATTTTCAAATAATAGAAAGAACAAGCCCGTCCCTAGTATCGTTGCTATACCTTGGAACATAATATATTCTTCTGGTTTCAAAGGAAGTCCAGCTTGAGTTAAAAGACTCTCCAGTTTTGAGTTTTTCTCCTTTGTTAATAGCTTATTTTTAATGCTATTTCTTTTTTGCATAAACTGAAGGGCTAAACGAAACTTCTTAGACTCCAAAATTTCCTTATCCGATTGCTGTAAATATCGTTGTACTCGCTTTTCAATTCGTTTATCACTTAAGAAAATTTTCTGTAAAATATACATACAAAATAGAAACGTTGTGAAGAGAACCATTAATGCAATTATTATTATCATTCTCTTCACCCCTCATCATTAATAAATACACTCGGTGGAATAGATAATCCTGACGTTTCTAGACGCTCATAGAATTTGGGCCGAATTCCAGTTGGTATTAATCTACCTTTTATTTTTCCGTTTTCATCTACACCTTCTTGTTTAAAGGTAAAAATATCTTGAAGAACAATGACATCTCCTTCTAACCCTTGTACTTCCGTGATTTTTACTATTTTTCTAGAGCCATCCTTTAATCTTGTTTGCTGAATAATTAAATCGATAGCACCTGCGATTTGTTCCCTAATAGCTTTAATAGGGAGTTCTACCCCAGCAAAGAGAACCATTGTCTCTAATCTAGCAATCATATCACGTGGGCTATTAGAGTGGCCTGTCGCCAAGGACCCATCATGACCTGTGTTCATGGCCTGAAGCATATCCAATGCCTCTGCCCCACGAACCTCCCCAATGACGACACGATCAGGACGCATACGTAATGAGTTCCTAACGAGATCTCGTATGGTTATTGCCCCTTTTCCTTCAATATTTGGAGGCCGGGACTCTAAGGAAACAACATGATCCTGCCCTAATTGAAGCTCAGCAGCATCCTCAATTGTTACAATTCGTTCATCATTTGGAATAAAGTTCGATAAAACATTTAGGGAGGTTGTTTTACCGGAGCCTGTACCACCACTGACAAAGATATTTAATCTTGCTTTTACACAAGCATCAAGGAAAACAGCCATCGTTTCCGTTAATGTTCCAAAACGAACGAGATCGTCAATTTTAAATGGATCCTTAGCAAATTTACGGATCGTAATCGTTGGTCCATTCAATGCTAATGGTGGAATAATGGCATTTACACGGGAGCCGTCTGGTAGTCTTGCATCTACCATTGGACTACTTTCATCTATTCTTCTGCCAATGGGAGCAACGATTCTTTCAATTACATTTAATACATGATCGTTATCCCTAAAGGTGACATCCGTTAGTACTATCTTTCCATTTTGCTCACAATAGACTTGGTCTGGCCCATTCACCATTACTTCCGATATATTTTCGTCTAGTAAAAGTGGGTTTATTGGTCCAAATCCTGTTAAATCATTTATGAGCTCATCTACTACTCTTTTTCGATCAATGGTTCCTTTAAAAGAGTTATCCTCTTTTATAATTTCAATGGCCATTTCATCAATTTTCGAAACAACCTTGTCTATATCTTCTTCATCCTTCATTTCTTGAAGAATTTGTTTATGTAACAAGCTTTTTAACTCTCGGTGCTTCTCTACTGCTTTAGGGTTCGCTATCTTCTTTTTGTTCAACTCTAATTTTCGTGGTGATTCTTGTACTTTCATAGTAATTGACCCTCCGTGAGAATTCTCTGCTTCTCCATTAGGATTACGAGCAGCTCTCACAAAGGACATGGGATCGTTATCATCTATGTTTACCCTAGTATTCATATTTGATGAAGCACTGGAATGGCCCTGTTCATTTTTATCCTTTAAGCGAGTTAAGAGACTCATTCAAAATTCACCCCTTTAATGACCAAAAACATTTTTCAAGATTGAACGTTTTTTTCTTTTTTCTAATGCAAATTCCTTAGTGGAAATCAGACTTTCCGCCATTTTAAAAATAGCTTTCGATAGATCCGATTTTCCTTGACCAATAACAAAAGGTATACCTACATTGATAGAATGAATTGCTATTTTTGGATTATTGGCAATGGAGATAGCCCTTCTTTCTCCTAGCATTTTAGTAGCATCATCAATATTTATAAGGCTGTCAATATTATATTGGTTTATAATTAATTGAACCTTTTCCCGAAGCTCCAACTGCTCCAATGTTTCTATCATGAGCTTTGAGTTTTTTAATGTGGTCATCTCTAAGTTTGTTAACATGATAACTTCATCTGCTAGTTCTAAAACATCAATCGTTTGCTCTTGCAATCCTATTGCCGTATCCACTACTACATAATCATGTTGTTTTAATAGTAGTTTCAAGACTCTTTTTAAAATTTCACTAGTGACTAATTCCGCATACTCAGGTCTCTCAGGCGCTGGTAGTACATGGACACCAGAGGTATGCTGAGATAAGTAATTTACTAGAGCATGGTCATCCATTCCTTCCATATCTTCTGCCACATCTTGTATCGTAAAAGATGATTGGAGGTCTAATGCTAGACTAACATCACCAAACTGTAAGTCCCCGTCAACTAAGCAAACCTTAAGATTTTTCTTACTTAACGCTACAGCTAGGTTCACAGAGACAAGTGTTCTGCCAATACCACCTTTTGCACTACAAATAGCAATTAATTTACCTTGTTTCCGTTTACGATGTTGATTATCCTCTGCCATAGCGATACCTCCTTACTTAAATTCCTTGTTGTATTAATCTTTTTCTTTTTCGTCTTCTGAAGTAATACTAGAATGTAATGTGAAATGTATGTTTCCTTTTTCTGCCGAATTAATTAATTTTGTTGCTTCTTCTGGTTCTAGCTCTAAAGTTACGGAGCTATATTCCATATAGGTTACCTGGTCATTAACTGGGGGCAGCATTTTTCTCCCTACGGCTAAAACTCTTACCTCGGAGAAGATTAGTGTTGATTGCAGTTCTGTATCGTTTTCATTTGTCGCCACCGTTTCCGTTAGAATGACGTCAACATAATCCTCTGGCTCAATTAAGTTAGATACTGACCTTACGAAATCAGCATTCACTGACACGGCCCGATAGCCTTCTTGCACCTTTCTTGATACTAGCGTCATCTCTTCCTTATCTGATTTCGTACGATGACTTAAAAGTATTTCCCCTTCTTCTATGGTGGTGATGGCGAAGTGCCCCACAACCTCATTCATTGAATGAACTGTGTTTGCATGCAAATTATTCTCCGTTACGCGGATGATTTCTAACATATCTGAAGTTATAATTTGATTCTCCACAATGGGATGTTTCGCGACTACCACATCTACTACACTGTCATTAACAGCTTCTGCCGCTTTAAACTGCTGCACATATTGAACAAACAAAAACGTTGTAAATGCTCCCATAATTAAAGCCAATGCTAAAATTATTCTTGATTTCATCATGTCACCTACTCTATTAATCTAATACTATATGCTCCATGGGATTCGGCATTTTCATTTACTATTCCCGTATCGGCATATTCTACAAAATATCCTCTTACGGTTGAATCGGAGCTATTAAACGGTGCTGAAATGTAGAAATAAGCAAAACCTACTACTTTAATCTGTTGTATTCGACCATTGGATACAATAATTGGTTCATATACAGGTACTAAAATTCTCCTTGGACAGTTTCGTTCTGTTGGCCCATCACAAGGCTGGTTTATAAGATGAGTAACAGCTCGATTGGTTGGTTGATTCATATTACCTGCTTCCGTGTCTAATATTTGGTTAATACTTATTACATCGTTAAAACCTGTCTTTAAATTTTCTTCAAATGTATCCGCACCAGTTGAACCCAATGCCAATGCACCAAAATTCCCCGTCTCTACATTCCGTTGGTCTACTTTTAAATTGAATTCATGATTAGGTCCGTGTCCATTCTCAATTAGGGTGGACCTTTCAATCCCTAGGGGGGCAGCTCCTTGTGCACTTCCCATTATTCCAAGTCCTGCTGTGGCCCTTGTAACAATGTCCACAGACTCTATTCCAAACAGACTAGAAAAGGCAAGGGCTAATGGTTTTTTCAGATTTACAGTAACGGAATTATTTAGCTGTACTTCTATATCCTCATCATTTAAAACTATTGATTCGTCATGAAAAGAAACAACCTCATGAACTATTTGTCTGACCCTACTTTCTACCAAAACAGGATTCATATCTCCTACAACTAGTTCTTGTGCTCCTGAAAGGGCAGCTGCATTTACTACTTTCTGCAGGTCGGTTTTTTTCATAAAATAGGAACCACCGTCAATAACTAAGCCCGTCATTGCAAGTAATCCTGTAAATGCTATAGAAACTATTAAAAGAACATTTCCCTTTTCATTTGTTAAAAGCTTTTTCATCCATTTCATAATTAATTCCTCATTCTATTCTAATCGTTGAGTCTGAAGTTAATAGAATTGGATCTTGGAAAATACTATTAAAGAAAGGAACTAGAGTTTTGACAGGGTATTGTAATTTAACATTTACATAATCACCAGACTTAAGTGAGTCAGGTGAACAAACTTTATTTTCCCCATTCACCTTAAATGTGCATATTTCCACTATTAAATCTATGGAGTTACCAGATTTGAAGTTTCTTTCGGCAAAATCAGTGATTTCATTATTACTTCTCCCAAATGCCCCCAGTCTAACTGTTTCTTGTGTAGTAAAATGAAGTTCCGAATATGTATAGAGGATTCTGCCTATATCAAAGATTCCAACAACAAGAAGTATTAAAAGGGGGATAACTAGTGCCATCTCCACCAATGATTGTCCTTTTTCATCACGAATCATAACAGTACAACTCCATTCCATAAGAAAGCCATAAAGGCTCCGCCTGCTATTGCCACTGCATATGGATAAGTTTTCTTAAGGGTATTGTTATCTAAACCTAGTGAAGGTTTAATACCAGTTTTCAGCCTTAGGGTAATTAAGGAAAATAAGAAGGTTCGAATCCGGTATAGAAAACCTTTTCTAAATAAAAGGATGCATAAGCCAATGCCCCCTCCAATAATTGCCATATATACTGCCGTTATTAAAACAAAGGAGACTCCTTTTATTGCTCCAACTAATGCCAGTAGTTTTACATCGCCAGCGCCCATTCCTCCCATTAAATATGGAATAATTAGTATTCCTAATCCCACAAAAAAACCTACTACACTGCTCCCTAACCCAGCCAAGCCAAATTCCACAGTATTCAATAGGAGGGCTAAAAGTAATGCTGGAAATATTACTTTATTATAGATTTTCCTGCTTTTAAGATCTGTTACTATACAAATAATTAAGACGGTAATTAATAATAGATTAAGAAACAATTTCATTACCCTCCTATCGTAGTTTCTTGAAAAAAGGCTGGGACAAAAGTATTTTTACTAATAAGAAATCCGAACAAACTAGATGTAGGTGCAATCTACCCGCTTCGAAAATATACTTCCCTAAGCTTGTGCATTGTTCGTATTTCCAATTAAACACTTTAGTTTTGTCCTAGCCTTTTCGTTCTAAATAGTGAACTTTTGTCGAAAAAGTATCAATTAACTTGTGAGTTTACATAGGTGTAACGATTTGAGTTGAATTTCCTTCATCCCCTAATAGCACTTCCTCTGCATTGGACCTATCATAGCTGCTCAACACGTCTAAATACATCTGTTCAATATGGCCACCAAGAGATGTTAAGAGGGCTACAATTGGAACCATTAAAACACCTAAAACAATGGCATACTCTGTCATACCTTGTCCGTGTTCTTCTACGACTAGTCTCTTTAGTTTGCTTGACATAATTAACACACCCTTTTATAAATTATTCGGTGGTGTTGTTTGAAGTTGGTACATCATGTCTTCCTTTAAGTTCTCCAAGTACTTCATTGTACATTGCCGTAATTTCTTCCCTAAACAAAGCAAGAATTCCAACAATCCCTACAGCTAAAATCCCTAACACCAACGCGTATTCCGTCATCCCTTGTCCTTCTTCTTCTATTACTAATTCTTTGAATTTGTTTAACATGTCAATCTCTCCTTTAGTTTTTTAAGATTTAAATAAATTTTAATGATTGCCCTACTTTAGTTTCCGTTTCCTTAACTTTGCCGGCGGGTAGCTCAATAACGGATGCTGCCTTTCTGTAATGCCTTCCTACTTTCCCAGGTGCCATTGCCTCATCAATTGCCACTATCGTGTCGCTTTTGTCTATGTATAAGATGTCTAGGCAATAGTTCATAAAGAAAGTATGAACGGACTGGCAGGGTTTGATGTGTAAGCCGGCGTCCCTGTGAAGCATTTTCGTAAACATTAACCCTTTTAATCTCTTAAAAAAGGTATTAGCCTCGTTCACATTAGAAGCAATCACTTTCCCATTACTAAGGTTAACTAACTTCAACGATTCACCTCCGATTCAACAAAATAACCCCGCCTTTACCGAAAGGAGGGGTTGTAGCTGCAATTAAACAAATAGGGCTGGAAGTTATCAGCGAAGCAATACTACCTCTCACCTGGAGAAAACTTCCATTTTCATTTGGTTAATTACTCCTTTATCCTTCGGTAACTGGCTGGCATTGTGCTTTAGCACAGAAGCCCCTTTAGCTTTGCGTCACTGGTTTTCACCAGGTTTGCCTTTATCGAGATTAGTTACGTTGTTTTCCGACTGATCTCTTGACCAAATGATAAAACAGTCCTTAAAATTCCAAAATCCAACAGAATGCTTAATTATTTTGCAGGTTTGTAAAGTTATTTTGTGAATTTTCTTACTTTTTGCAACAAAATACTAATTTTTAGCGCTCCTATAGTCCTACCTCCCCCTTTTCGTTCCCTACCAACAGGAAAATTTATGTAATTTATATGGTCATATTTACCTCAAAACAGATATTTCAAGTTATTTATACAAAATGACGATTCGACAAATTTCACATGAAAATTAACCCTAATTTTTACCTATTGACTTGATTTATTCACATGAAGAGAGTTCCCTCTGTTCAATTTTAAAAAGGGTCTCTAGTATGAACGATACACGTTATTATTCCATTTCTAGTCATTTAGTCATCCTTTGCTAATAGACTCCCCGGGACCCTTCGCCCTCTTCAATATTCTAAAGTATGTCGAATTAATAAAATGAATAAACCGTTGTATCGCTTGTCCACAATAAGAGTATGTCGATAATAGGGGGGGTTTAAATGTGGGCTTCAAAGGTACTATTTACGATTCGATCTAGCTTTTGGTATATTCCATCTAAATACGGGGTATTGGCAGCTCTGTTTGCGTACATCAGTATTTACATTGATTCCTATTTAATGAGCCTAGAAATTATTTATCGAATTACCCCATCTATATTTTTTGCGGATATTGATTTAACAAGGACAATACTTTCTTCCATCTCTGCTTCCCTATTAACCATGACAACAATCACTTTCTCTACAATTCTGGTGGTCCTTACTACCTTTCTGTCAGAATACTCTCCCAGGACACTGCAGAATTTCATAACGGATGTTAGTACACAGCGAGTCATGGGTGTGTTTGTTGGGGGCTTTGTTTACTCGATTCTTTTGTTGTTGTTCTTGCGGGAAACGGAAATGACCACAAGGTTTATCGTTCCATCCTTTGCCGTTCTCTTTTCTATCATTTGCTTACTGGTATTTATCTTTTTTATCCATCATGTATCCCGCTGGATGCAGGTTAGTAACTTAATCCATAACATTACTATGAATCTTATGGAAAAAATTGATAGGGACTACGAAAACGTGGAGGATGTTCACGGTGATGCTCCTTGGGAAGATTGGGAGAGCGAAGAAATTAAACTGATGGAGCCCCGGCAAATTTTTTTCAACCAGACGGGTTATATCAAGTTTATTGACATGGATGGGCTCCTGCAACAAGCCACCGAGGATGATTGTATTGTCCAAGTGGAAAAAAATATTAGTGATTATGTGGATGAGAATACGACTGTCTTATCCATTTGGTCATTGAGTGGAAGCAAAGAGTTGGGAGATTATGAAAAGTATATATCGATCGGCAGGGAAAATGCCCCTGTTGACAGCCTGCAGTTTGGGTTAACAAAAATTGTAGAGGTAGCATTAAGGGCCCTCTCTCCAGGAATAAATGACCCTAACACCGCAATCAATTGTATTGATAATTTAGGAAAGATATTGGCTAGATTAGGGGGAAAATACCTACCCCGCTCCTACCATAATGATAAGCATCGAAATCTACGCCTCATTTTGATGAAGCCTGACTTCGAGGATTATTTATACAAATGCTTCTACCAAATCAGGCAAAGTGGCTTCCATGATATATCCGTATTAGCATCCGGGATAAAGGCACTAACGTTAATTGCTCGGAAAAACTCGAAGGAAGTGAAAGATGTTGTCTGGGAATTTACGGAGTATGTGTTGGAGGGGATAAAAGTAGATGAGATATTAACATTGGATCGAAAGTATTTGAATAAAAAGTTCCAAGAATTAGCAGAAGCAACCGGGCGGGGAAAGTTGTTTAAGGGATTATAAATCGGAAGAAGGCTATATGGTGCTTTTTTATGATGACCTTTCGCTTTCCCTTCTCGGTTAAAAGGGCCTCATGACGCTTTCATAGTGACCTTTTACTCTTCCTTCCCCCTCAAATAGACTCCATAACGCTTCCATAGTAACCTTTTCTTCTTCCTTCCCAGCTTTTCGGGCCCCATTAGATTTTTATAGCGTCTTTCCCTCTTTTTTTAAGTTTAAATATAAAAAGGAAAGGGTCACTTCTAAAAGTGACCCTAAGGTAAATAACCACTGTGAAAATCTTCTATTAAGAACCGCTATTTACATCCTGCACTGCTGGTTTGTTTCTGCCAAACCCAAAGTTCCCTAATGCTTTATTATATCCATAGACCATATTAGCTGCGGAGCATGCAACGAAATGGCGAGTTGTTTTCAGTGGATCAGAAAAATGCCTTGTAACATCACCACTGTTAGTTTTTAATCCATCTGCAGTTACTCCACGAGCAGCCAATGCTTCTTCAAACTCTTTCTGGGCCGCTTGCTTTGCCTTAAACAACATCATTTGAATACGGCTGTATACATTCACTGCTCCATCACCTGTTGTTTCAATCGGCAGGAAAATAGCCTCCGGGTACCGCTCTGTAATAAGTGATTGAACCCCATCGGAGACCCCCGAAGAAGGCATGCAACCAAAAGGTTTGACGGAAACGGTCATATTTACCTTCTTCTTCTTCACATTTAAAATAAGCTTTCCAACCTCCATGTGGCCTTCACCACCTCGTAGGTGGTTGTTGTAATGCTCCTGTGCAACCTTGGCAATTTCATGCATATTTGGGAGATGGTAATCCCTTAATCCAATAGCCTTTGCATAAGTTTGGAACATCACCCTCACCACACTATCCGCCACCTTTAACATGGCAAGACGTTTTTGTGGATGCTTCCCTTCTAAACCATGGCGGCCGCCATCATTTTTTCGCAAATCCATTCGTCTTCTCGTGTCATATAAGCCTTCCCAGATTAAAAACAAGATCCACGCAGTGACAGATTGTACCTCTACCTCTGCCCCTTCTTCCTCGAGAAACTTCTGAAGCTGATAGTTCCCGTCTCCTTCCGTTGTCATTGCCCAAAATTCGCCAATGATACTCACTTTCGGCTTCACAACTGTCCGGTCAACTTTAACAGCCTGCAGCTCCTTACGGCAGCGACGTAAAACTGGCAGGAGCCATTTCCTTCCTCGTAAAGCTTCATACAATATTGTTTTGCAGCGGTCAAGAGCCTTATCTGTAGACCCTTCCACTACTTCATAAGGGCGAATACGATAGCCAATAGCATTCAAAATATCTCCGATTAACACTGTTTTAAGGAAAGTAATGAAAAAAGAGCTGTCTAGTTTCAATGCGGACTCTTCGCCCGTAGCTTGCTTCAAGCCGCTTTGCTGTTGGAACAATAGTACACGGAAGCCATCAAAGCCAGCATCCCGTAGTGCCTTCCGATACTCCGTAACATAGGTACCAAAGCGGCATGGACCACAGGAACCGCTCGTAATGAACAAATAATTCTTTACGATTTCCTCCTTTGACTTCCCTTCCACATCCCTCAAGTGAGTCAAATGCTTAATCAGATTTCCAACGGTAAAGTACGTAGGATTACACTGCCCTCTATTTCCAAATTCTTTACCTAAACGGAGGGAATCCGTGTCTGGACAATCTAGGTGTGCTACATTGTAACCTAAGCCTTTCAGAGCCCCTTCCACTAAATAGTCGTGAGCCATCGTTAAGCCCCCGAATAAAATGGTTGTGGAGTCCTTGTCTCGCATCAAGAATTGCCTTGGTACGGGATCAAACCATTGGCTTTTTTCTTCGTTTAAACCTAGTTCTGCTTCCTTTCTCCGGATAAATCGATCCATTTCTTCTTCAAATATATTTTCTACATTTCCATCTGTTTTTTCACTGGATTTCATGTTATTACTCGCCTCCTATTTTTATCTAAAGGCTATTTTCAAAAGATTGTATTCGAATTCGTTACAGGCGGACGCTTTCCGCGGGCAATGCTTCAGCCTCCTCGGGAAAACCACCCTGCGATGTCTTCAGCTATTATCCTGTCTCTTCCTCTACGAGTATTGCTTCGTAGCACATCCGTCGAGACAACTCGTAGCAAACTCTAGATACCACGCTCGTCGCTGGAGTCGCCGCCTTCCACTCCTTCGATTAATAAACCAACAATCTATGCGAAAGAGCCTACCTAAAGGACGATGCTTCGTCTTCTTTGTATTGTTGTTCTGTCAGTTCTCGTCTTGTTTTTGCTAACATTTGTTTTTGCTTTTTATCTATAAGCTGCTGTAGCTGGCGTTTTTTCTCTGCTAGGTCTTGAAGTCGCTCTTCGTGAAGTCCTAAGCTGTGGGCATATGTCTTCACGCGGATCTTGATGGAACCGCTCGGCTTGTTGGCATCAATATCGTGGAGGGCCGAGTATGGTGTACCTGCCGTTGATATGACGGAGTCAATTAAGCCGTACGTTGGTGCATCATGTCCACATTTGAAGCTGGACAGGTCAAGGACCGCCACATTTGGATGCCTTGCAGCAAACTTAGCTGCCCAAACCTTCTGGACACTATTGGAGCTGAAGTTTTCCGGCCACACATCCGTTACTTCCAAGGCGTAATCTACTCGTCCTTCTTCAAGATCCTTTTGGAAAAATCGTCGTAACCACTCTTCGTCCTTTGGTATAGAACGCATAGAAAGGATCGGATAGCCAAGTACTTGGAATTCGTCTAGAACACTATGGTTCAGACCCGGATCAGAGTGATATGGACGACCAATCATCATGATCGCCAGGCGATTTTCTTCCTCCACCTGTTCTAGGATCATTTTTCCTTTCTCCTGCATTTCGTGCTCAAATTGCTCCAATGCCTTCCATGCTTCATTAGCGGCAAAGTCACTTTCGTCCTCTGTTATTTGTAAAAACTCTTGAAAGGCCTCAAATAATTGTTTTTGCAACATGTTCGGTTCCGTAAAGGTCACGGCAGGGTCCATGTACTTCACACCATTTGTTTCAAAAAAGTCCGTCTCTTTTGTAAAAGCAGCTTTAATGACCTCCGGTGCTCCCGCAACAATCGGACAACTTGCGGAATCCATTACATTTTGCAGCTGGGATGGAATATGGGTAATACAAGGGAACACAATGGCGTCCACAGGCTTTTTCTTATGCTTCTTAAAAAGGATGTTATGAATATGGGCTTGGGCTACCTTAGAAGGGTAGCATGGGTCAATGGAACCGTACTTCCCACCCTCTTGCCACATTTCTTCACTTGTATCATCACTGAAAACGATGTTCCTTTGGTCGATTCCCAGTGTTTCAAAGTAGGTTCGCCAAAAAGGTGCCGTGGACCAAATATTTAGAACCTTCGGGATGGCAATGCGAAGCTCTTTCCTCCTAGCTGCCGCTTCCTCACTAGATCGTTGGAAAGGACGCTCGTACGTTACCCTCTTTGTCCGTAGCCATCCAGTTTTTACCTTTACGTCTTGGACCATTTGATCCTGTTCAGGCATTGGGGCTGGATCATAAAAATGCTGGTACATCCTGCGAGCTTCGTACTCCACGAGGTTCGGGAAGCGCTTTTTCAAGCTATTCCGTTCTTTTGTTAATTGAACGAGGGCTTCTTTATCCTCCACAGTCCCCTTTTCACAGCTGAACCCTGAGATATATCGGGCTGTATCTCCCCTTGGCGTTTCTGTATCAATAAAGGTTCGGCTGCAATTGTTTGGACAGAAATGACATTTTGTCGATTCGTCATTTCGAGATTTGTATTGCATGCCAATAGCGGACTCTAACCCTAAGAAGGTGGAGTAACCACGGCGTTTGACGACACGGATCGTTTCCATTGCAGCCCCGATGGCACCTGCTTCACCAGTGTGGGGATGAATGTAAACTTCTGCATCTGGCACACGCTCCTTAATATAGTCCACTTGCGCTTTAACAGCAGCTAGGTTGTGCTGTGTTCCCCCTTGAAGGACGAACTTGCGGCCTAATTCTGCCATTCGTGGGATTTGCACCACATATTGCCAGATATTCTTTGGAAGAACCATCGCTAAACCGGCTAATAACTCTTCTTTGGCGTACCCTTCCTTCTGAAAATTGACCCGGTCCGAGTCTAGGAAAACGGCACAGCCGTATGAAAATTTCGGTGATAAGGAGGCTTGAAATGCTGTATCAGCATATTCCTGAACAGGAATACCAAACTGATCTGCCATTGCCTGAAGAAGCATCCCGTTTCCAGCAGAGCATTGATTGGATAATCGGAAATTTCGGATATCTCCATTTCTTAAGAATAGTACTTTAATGTCCTGTCCACCTATATCACAAATGACATCAATGTCCCCAAAGAAGTGAACGGCACTCATCATATGGGCTACCGTTTCCACTATGTTCACATCAGCATTTAATGTTTTTTCTAGCACATCTGCGGCGTAGCCAGTGGCTCCAAAGCCTTTAATTTCCAACGTAGCACCCGATTCATGAACACGGTCTTGAATTTTCCTCAAGAGCTCCTTCGTGTCTTGAATAGGGTTACCCTTCGATAATTGATATTCTTTGAGAAGGATGTTCCCTTCCATATCCACGAGGACTGCCTTTGATGAAGTGGAGCCCCCATCTAGTCCAATAACACCTTCTACCTTTTGGCCTGTTTCGAAGGTTGCTGATGTGAATCTAGGAATGCTATACTCCGCACGGAATTGATCCAACTCCTCTTGACTTTTTACGAGAGGTTTCCCTGCATTTTCACCTAGTTTTGCTTTTCTACCATAGGTGATAAATTTCTTTAAATCCTCGATACCTTTGTAAACTCCTATATGCGCCGGCTCGAACATCCCATACATGACGGCACCGTAAGCTGCGTAATACTGGGCATTGTCAGGTATAAAGATAAGCTCTTCTAACGGAACATCCTTTGGGTAATCATAGCCACGCTGTTCCCACGACTCTGGGATTCGCTTCCGCCAGCATTGCTGTAAGAATGGTAAGTATGTATTCGGCCCTCCAAGAAGCAGTACCTTATGTTTTAATGTGTTTCCCCGAGTTAAAACGGAAAGGTTTTGCATAACGATGGCGTCAGCCAATGAACACATAATTTCCTCTGAAGGGATGCTGCTTTTTACGAGATTAACGATATCCGTCTCTGCAAAAACACCACATTTTGCTGCCACATGGTGAAGCTTGGAATCGTCAAACTGCAGTTTGGCTACTTCGTTCTCCGGCAGACCAACCTTGATCATACATTTGTCGATAGTGGCTCCAGTCCCTGAAGCACACTTATCATTCATGGATGTAATAGCCTGCTTGTCTCCCGTTTCTTCGTTTTCTTTAAAAATAATGATTTTCGCGTCTTGTCCTCCAAGTTCAACAACACTTCCCACATCTGGGTGCAGCTCTTCCACGGACATCGTTACAGCATTAACCTCTTGAACGAACTTGGCTCCAATATGTTCAGCAATAACGGAACCACCAGACCCTGTGATAAAAACGCGGATGTTTTCCTTTTTCACATGGGAAAACTCGTTACCTATTCGAATAAGAAATTCCATGACCATTTCTGCCTGCTTCGTGTTGTGCCGCTGATAATCGGACCAAAGGATTTCCTTTGTATTTGGATCTACTACTGTAGCCTTCACTGTGGTAGATCCAACGTCAATTCCGATAATAAATGCATCCAAAGCTTTCATTTACCTGCCTCCTATAATTCCTTTAACGTAAAAAAGTATAATTCTAATATGTAGTTTAAGTTTGCAATATATACATAGTGAAAACTTATTTTTTACTTATTTGTTGGTTTTATTTGGAAATATATATTTATATCAGTTTGTCCCATCTACTCAAACACATGCAAAAATAGGAAAAATTATCCATAAAAAAGACCACCAAATTTTTCTTGGTGATCTCATAGGGGGGATTACCCAATTATTTTTTTTATAAATACAACCTTCAGGTAATTTCCTTCCTTGAATGCGGGAGTCGTTCTAAAATCCTTTGGGAGGGTGAATTCCTCCAAAATTTTGTACTTTCCGTTCATTTCCTTGAAAGCTGTTTCAATAAAACCTTTAAATTTTCCCATTCCAAAAGAGGCACTATTAGTGGAAGCTACAATGATACCGTCATCCTCTGTTATTACGATGGTCTCTTTCAATAGGTCCTTATAATCCTTTGCAGCACTGAATGTGTGTTTTTTTGATCGGGCGAAGCTTGGAGGGTCCAGGATGACCATATCAAATTTCAGCTGTTTTTTTGCAGCATATTTGAAATAGTTGAAAACATCCATGACTACAATATCCTGAGCTTCGTAATCCACACCGTTCACACTGAATTGCTCAATGGTTTTTGGTCGACTTCTGTTAGCAAGGTCGACACTGGTTGTTTTTTCTGCTCCCCCTAAGGCTGCAAACACAGAAAATGCACCGGTATAGGAAAACATATTTAACACCGTTTTGCCACTAGCATAGTTATCCCGAATGGTCTTCCTTATATCACGTTGATCAAGAAAAACTCCTACCATAGCTCCGTCATTTAAATAAACGGCAAACCTAACTCCATTCTCTTTCACGATAATTGGAAATTCTCCCCGTTCACCTGTGACAAAGTCGTCATCATCTATGTATTTTCCATTTATATTAAAGCGCTTTTTCTCGTATACACCTTTGACATCAGTCAAATTGGTTAAGGACTCTATCACAAAGGATTTGAATTGATAAATGCCCTCACTGTACCAGTTGATTAAATAATATCCATCAAAGTAATCGATGGTAAGCCCACCGATTCCGTCCCCTTCCCCGTTAAAAACTCGAAAGGCAGTCGTATCCGGATCTGAGAAAAAATCTATCCTTCCATCCAAAGCTACTTTTAATTTCCGTTGGAAGAAGGATTGATCAATCGACTCCCCTTCCTTCCAGCTTAACAGCCAGCCGTAGCCTTTATTTTGACGACCATAATAGCCTTGGGCGATAAAGTGATTTTTATCATCCACGAGGGTCACGAGTTGGCCTTCTTCCTGTAAATCCTGACAATTATAGATAGTATCTTTACTGATAAGGGGATAGCCCCCTTTATATTTTTTTACTTCCTTTGGTTTTACCTTTAAATAAATCATTCGCTTCGTCTGCCTCTCCCTTAAGGTTCTTCCCATATGGTACACGTTTTTCCTTTCCGTATCAAACTTAGGAAGAAGGTTATTTCAGTTCCATTAAGACTTCTTGAAGCCGATCTGGATAGTTGGTAACTATTCCATCCACTCCCAATTTAATGGCCTCCTTCATTTGTTTCGGGGAGTCGATACTATAGGTGTGGATGTATAATCCATGCTCTTTAACAACTTTCACAAAGCTTTTGCTTAATTTTTTCCCACTTATTCCGGTACCGACAGCATATGTAGCAATCTTCCTTAATTCAGCCTCACTTGCTCTTTTTTTCAATAAATGAAACAGGGGAAGGTTTGGATTTTCCTTGTAAATTTTTTGCAAGGTTTCTGGATGAAAGGATTGCACAACCAACTTATTGGACATACCGTTCCTTGCACCGAGATGGTGCTTCTCTATCAGCCTTAGAAGCTCTTCTTCTATACCAGGATTTTTTTGAGGAGATTTTATTTCAATGAGATAATTAATGTTTCTCCCGAATCGCTGAAAAATCTCTTCTAGAGTGGGAACTTCAAGCCCTATGAATTTCTCATTAGCCATTTCCGGGTATTTCTCGTTAAACCATGAACCTGCATCCAACTCCTTTAACTCCCTTAAGGTAGCATATCTAACTAGGCCCATACCGCTGGTAGTGCGGTTCAAGGTGGTGTCGTGCATGGCGACAATCGTTCCATCCTTTGTCATTTGAATATCTATTTCTAGGAAATCAGCACCCATTTCTACTGCCATTTCTAACGAGGGCATCGTGTGCTCTGGAGCGTAATAGGGTACTCCCCGGTGGGCGATATTATACACCTTGTATTTCGTTTCAGGCATTAGGGGGCCTTCTATCCCTTCAACAGGTGTGGACGTGGCTACAAAGATTAGTATAAGAAAAAATGCAACAAGTAAATTCCTTTTCCCCATTACTCATCACTCCTTGCCGTTGGTGTTAGAATGAAAAAAGCTTGAATTTCTATTATGAATTTTTTTCCTTTTTCTATACAAAAAGCACCTGCTTTTCATTGAAACAGATGCTTTGTTCACCAATTATTTAATTATTAAATCTCCGTCATAGGAGGCAATAATTTTGTATAAGTCTGGGCGGCGATCGCGGAAGATTCCCCACTCAATGCGCTGGCTCTCCAGCTCATCTAAATCAAATTCCTCCACGAGTACCGTTTCTTCTGTACGGTCCGCTTCTTGGAGCTTATTCCCTTGAGGTCCAGCAATAAAGGAGGATCCATAGAATGTAATGCTTGAATCTTCATCGTCTTCTGTACCCACTCGGTTTGATGCAATAACCGGGACTAAATTGGCAGCTGAATGCCCCAGCATCACCATTTGCCAATGATCCCTTGAATCGATGCTGACATCTTGCGGCTCTGAGCCAATGGCGGTTGGGAAAAACAGCATTTCTGCACCCATCAATACCAAACACCTTGCCGTTTCCGGATACCACTGATCCCAACAGATCCCTACACCAAATTTTCCGTAACGGGTGTTCCAGACCTTAAAGCCCGTATCCCCAGGGTTAAAGTAAAATTTCTCTTCATAGCCAGGGCCATCGGGGATATGGCTTTTACGATAGCTTCCTAACACTTGCCCGTCTGCATCAATAACTGCTAATGAGTTATAACGTGCATTATTTTTTTTCTCGTAAAAACTAATAGGAAGGACGACACGAAGTTCTTTGGCCACTTCCTTAAAATGATTTACGGCTTTGTTTTCTTCTAGTGTCCTAGCATAGTTATAGTACTCCGACTTTTCTTTTTGGCAAAAATAAGGGGTTTCAAAAAGCTCTTGAAGTAAAATAATGTTTGCCCCTTTGGATGCCGCTTCCCGCACAAGGGCTTCCCCTTTTCGGATGTTCTCGTCAATATCACAAGAGCAGCTCATTTGTGTTGCTGCCACCTTTACTTTTCTCATCGTATTCACCTCTTTTTTCAAATGAGGCTGCCTGCCTCTATAAACTTTATTTTGCCACCATTTGTTGTGTGGTGCAGTGGACGTTGCCGCCTTCTTTAATTACTGCCATTCCGTCAATTGTTTTAATGCGGCGATCTGGAAATGTCTCCTGGAGGACATTCTTCGCTAGCTTGTCTGTTTCCGTCGCTGTCCCCCCGAAAACAGGTAAGATAATCCCATCATTTACGAAATAAAAGTTCAAATAACTTAATGTAAGTCTTTTCCCTTCATGCTCCACCTTTGGCGGCTGGACAATCGATATGATTTCAAATTCACGGCCTTTCGCATCCGTGGCATTATTTAGAATCTCCAAGTTTTCCTTTGTTATTTGATAATTTTCATCTTCCGGATCGTCGCAAACCTGCATAACAATTTTGCCCGGCGCAGCAAAACACGCCACATTATCCACATGTCCGTCTGTCTCATCCCCTGCTAGTCCATTTTTAAGCCACACAATCTTCTCCACATTTAAGTAATCCTTTAAATACTGCTCAATTTCTTCTCTGCTTAGTTCAGGATTGCGGTTCGGGTTAAGGAGACACTCTTCTGTCGTAATAAGGGTCCCCTCTCCGTCCACATGGAAGGAACCACCCTCCATAATTAAAGGAGCATCAAAACGCTTGATCTTGTAGTGGTTGAGAACCTTTGGGGCAACCTCGTCATCTTTGTCCCAAGGAGCATATTTACCGCCCCAAGCATTAAACTTCCAGTTTACACCAGCCACTTCTCCATTGGGATTCTTTAGGAAGGTAGGCCCGTTATCCCGGAACCATGCATCATTATGCTCTATTGTTAAGAAGTCCACATTTTTCTCTTGCTGAAAAAACTCCTTTACCTGTGCTTCATCCTGGGGATTAACGATAATTGTTACCGGTTCAAATTCGGCTATTCCCCTAACCAATTCTATATACCCATCACGGACCTTTTCAAAATCATCAGGATATACCATGGAATCTTGAACAGGCCATGAAATAAACGTTCGCTCGTGCCTTTCCCATTCAGGAGGCATCTTATAATTTAAGTCTTTTGGATTCATTACCCATCTCTCTCTTTGCGAAAAAATTTAATGGTTACTATTCAACCTAAGGAACATCATATACCATTCCATTTCGTCCTACAATCCTTTATTTTTTCAGACAAGTATTGAGGGGACTATCCCTTTTAATTTCATAGTTAATGTTTGTTATGGTGGTACATTTATTCTGTAGTTATTCAAATGATGTAAAGCCTCTATCCAATGCACCGAATTCTCTTCTGCTCCTCTTTTCGTACACTACTCGACCCTCCACAACACTACAAAAAAAGAAAAACAAGACGGGGCCAGCATTCTTTGGCTCCCGTCTTGTTTTTTAACTTTAATCTTTTAATAGTTCATACACTTCGTCGTCTAGCTTCTTTGCTAGGTCAGCGTCGTATGTTTTTTCGTATGCCGGCTCTGTGGTTATTTTACCGCCATAGAAAATAACATCATCTACCGACTCCACATCCACTGTTACAATTCGGTATTTCATTGTTCCGTCTTTAATATCAGACACAGTACCTTTTCCTTTAACAGCGTAACAGCTGCCGGCACCAATTAATCCTAGGGTTACCGATGGTTCCGCTTGAATATTTTCCGCGCTTCTTGCCTTGTGTCCTAACGCAAACTTTACTTTTGTTCCATCGGAGGAAGCCTTAACCCAAGAAATTACGCCTAGATCCGCCTCTTTTGAGTCCTTATCAATGGTTACAAGGGATACTAATACTTCTCCGTTTAATAATTCAACTAACTCAGGAGTTAATTTATCCATTCCTTTTCCCATGAGATACCTCTCCTTTCCAGTGATCATTCCCACATTTAACATTCAGCTTTTGGAAAAACTTTCATTAAGTATTATAACAAAGTTGCTTTTTTAAGCTCCAGTCATAGGGCTTCCAACTCTATAATCAAATCTACAATTCAAAGTATCTCCATCTATAATTTACTCAATGAACACGTTTGTATCCCTGTTTCCTACGAAAACTATGTTTCCATACATTGTTTATTTTCATATCGTGGTGTCTATAAAAACATGGGAGTTTGGATAGAAAATAACTTCATTATTTTGTTGTCGCCGTTAATTTCCTATTTTCAAGTGCTGCTTCCTTTTCTTTAACAAGGGGAATAACCTCTTCTCCAAAGCGCTGCAAATCCTCTTCATAATGGAAGTGACCTGTTAACACGAGTTCTACTCCTATTTTCTTCAATTCAATAATTCTATCAGCGACCTGTTCTGCTGTTCCAATCAAGCCTGTTTTAAACCCATCATTATATTGTACAAGGTCTTCGAAGGTAGAGTTTGCCCACATTCCTTCTTTTTCTTTCGAGGATTGCCCTGCGTCTTTTACTGCCTCTCGAAAACCCTTTACTGCTTCCGTATCTGCATTGGAAACGATATCCCTTAATAGCTGTACAGCTTCCTCTTCCGTATCACGGATAATAGCAAACCCGTTAACAGCAAATTTAATTTCCTCTTCACGGCCTTCCTTTTTCGCTAATTCCTTTACATCTTCAATTTGTTCTTTAAAGCCTTCCAACGTATTTCCATTCATGAAATACCAGTCGGAAACCCTTGCAGCCATTTCACGGGCTGCTTTGGAGTTACCCCCTTGAAAAATCGGTGGTCTTCCATTTACTGGTTTCGGCTTTAATGGTGCCTCGTTGATACGATAGAAATCCCCTTTGAACGTAGTTGTTTCTTCTGTCCACATAGACTTCAAAACGCGGATAAACTCTTCCGAACGGCGATATCTTTCATCATGCTCTAGCCAAGGCTCTCCATAACCGATGAATTCTTGTTTAAACCAACCGCTAACAACGTTTAACGCAGCACGGCCATTACTAATATTATCTAATGTTGCTATCATCTTGGCGTAAACTCCTGGATGCCATAGTCCTGGATGAACCGCAGAAATTAAATTAAGTTTCTTAGTTACACTAGCTAACGCTGCTCCAAGGGTGATAGCTTCTAATTGATTCTCTGCACCATAGCTTGCAAAAAATCTTGTTTGTAATAAAGCATAGTCATAGCCTACCTCTTCTGCAATTTGCGCATAGCGTTTATTAGACTCATAGTCCCAGCCTGTTCTCTGTGGTAGCTTAGATACCACTAAACCTCCACTGACATTTGGTACCCAGTATGCAAATTTCAAATTTCCCATTATAATCGTCCTCCCTAATTGTTTTAGAATGGACGAATGACCTATGCTATAATAATTTTAACTAGGCTCATTCGTCATGTCCTGACTGATGGTTTAGTTACCTCAAGAAAAAAGATGTTGCCGCATCTTTTTTCTTTTTTTATTAAAGCTATTTTTTAAAAGATTATTGCTGTTGGTTAAGATTATAGCTCGAACTCGTTACAGGTGTAATGTCAGAGTCTTGGTTCCGCGCGGGCAACGCTTCAGCTTACTCGTGAAGTAAACACTCGTCGCTGGAGTCGCCGCCTTTCTCCTATAAAACAATACTTGGCTTCACCTCCTTAAACATAAAAAACCCCCATCCTCAGAATGAGAAAAGGGGTTGGCTACATACATAAACATATGCTCAACATTATCTCATCTTTGGAATAGTAAATACTCCTCTGAAATTGGCACCGGGCATGGAATGCTGGTTGCCGAGGCTTCACAGGGTCAGTCCCTCCACCTCTCTTGATAAGACTTGCTATTAATTTTTTTAATTATTTAAAATAATGAGTTTAGAATTAGTTTAACATATAGAGCACAGACGTCAACATATTTTTCCAACATTTCCACTATGAATACTGTAGTATTGCCCTAATTACAATTATTTTAACTATTTACTATGTAATTGCGACCTAGTTGTTTTGCTTGGTAGAATAGCTTTCTGCCTTTTCTACTAGCTGATTTGATTATCACTGTATTTTTTACAAGTCCCAAAGCTCATGATTAAGGAAAAGCTTGTTCCCTTGCTTTTAAAACTCTCTTGAGAAATGACTTCTTTTATTTTTTGTAAAAAGAGGTGCCTCTATCCTTTAGACAGCCTCTTTAAGAATTTTGTGAAAAAGCCAGTTTAAATCAATGGCCTTTGAATAACTATAATTTTATCTTTCTGATACTCTTCCAGTTCTTCTGCACTAATTTGAAATAATTCTTCTAACTCTTTATTATCCACATCTTTAGGGAAACTTCTTCTTCTTAAGATCCCAAAACGCTTTTTATTATATTTTGCCCAGGTATATAAAAATAGGAAAGTAACGATGGATGTTACTAGTGTTACAATAATAATGGAGATGGTTCCTTGAATATTTGGTACAAAAATTAAGAAATTCATTAAATAGGCTAGATTAAAGTACCAGGCTATTAAAGAAATAATAATTTGAAAGGTCATTATAAGTACATAGGTCCAGCCCATGAAGGTAATACTGCCTTCAATGGCTTTTCTATGAGGTTTATTCGCTCTCCCATCAATTATCATAGTGGTAACCCCCTATCTGGGCTTTCCCAAACTGCATATTTTCCTTTTTTCCTTTTAAGGGCCTTTGGAATGGCGCGAACTAAAACGAGTGCATTGAAATACCAGTAGAGAACAGGGTACCATATGGCCCAAAGGTAATATTTAACCAAATCTTTATCATATTTACGATCCATAATAATTGCGATGAAAAATTGTATTAAGCAAATAATGGTTAAATAAGAGCCTGCCCAAAAGATAGGAAGCAATAGCTCGCCGCCTGCAGCAATTGTGACCAAAAAGTACAAGATTAATATGGTCCAGCAAATGGACCACGTAACACTTAAGAGCTGCTCAAAGTAAACGGGAAACAACCGTCGCTGCCGCCAGTCCGTAAAGATGTTCCAATGGCGAAGTAAGATTTCAATGCCTCCCTGTGCCCAGCGTACTCTTTGAGTCCATAGTCCCTTTAACGTTTCAGGGACAAGCATCCAGCATAGAGCATTAGGCTCATACCGGACATCCCAAAATCGTTTTTGCAGCTTCCATGTGATTGCTATATCCTCCGTAATGGCATCCCTATCCCACAGACCACAATCTAAAACTGCACGTTTGCGAAAGGCAACGACAACTCCGGAAACGGTCATTACTTTACCTAGGATTCTTTGGGTACGCTTTATCATCCCAATAATGCTTGAATATTCGCACAGTTGGATGCGAGAAAGGAGTGTATTTCGATTTCTTACCCTTGGATTTCCCGTAACTGCCCCTACCCGTTCCCCAACATTTGGGTTTGTAAAGTGTGGGACAAAGTAGTTTAAAGCATTAGGGTCTAGTATGGAATCAGCATCGACACATACTAAATATTCACCTTTCGAAGCCATCAGCCCAAGATAAAGGGCATTTGCTTTCCCACTATTCTCCTTTAAATCCACTACGCGGAGCTTGTCCATTTCTTCCGCCAACTCACACAAAGCAGAAGCGGTTTTGTCACTACTTCCGTCATTTATGGCAATAACTTCGTAATGAGGATAATTTAAATTTTCTAGATGCGTTATTGTTTCTTTAATATTCTCTTCCTCGTTATAGCAAGGCACTAAAATAGAAACAAATGGAGTCTCCGTTACAGGAAGTGGCGGTTTCCTCTCAATTCTAAAATGGAAGATTAACGCGCCTCCTATCCAAATAACACACATAATAAGCGGGTACCAAAATACAAAATTAGCAATCCAGAAAAAAGCTTCAGCCATTATAAATCCCCGCCAATCTATCTATATTATAATTTAATAATTTGCATTTGCAGGAGAAAACTCCTACAAATCTAGTATTATATAACCACTATTCACCAGGTACGTCAATGGATATTTATTGACATTCTACCATTTTTGTGTTAGGTAAATGTTGGTAACCTTGTTTTTGGAAAAGTAATAAGGAAAAAGCAACTAGGAAAACAATAGTTTGGATAGGGTATAACTAAAACGAGGATGTATTTAGAAAGGAATGCTTTAGTGTGAAATTTACCTTTTTAGGGACCGGATCTGGAGTTCCAGCCAAGCATCGAAATGTTTCCTCCCTTGCCTTGCACTTAATGGATAAAAAGGGCGCTATTTGGCTCTTTGATTGTGGGGAAGGAACACAACAGCAAATATTACATACAAAAATTAAGCTTCGAAAAATAGAAAAAATTTTTATCACTCATTTACATGGAGACCATATTTTTGGTTTACCTGGCTTATTAGGGAGCAGATCCTTTCAAGGGGGCGAAACGCCTCTAAAACTATATGGGCCAAAGGGGATAAAGGAGTATATAGATATTTCTTTGCGGGTTAGCGGAACCTATTTAAGATACCCCTTAACAATCAAAGAATTTGAAGAGACCGGCCAACTCATTGAAGAGAAAGACTTTACAGTATGGACTGGAGTATTGGTTCATGGATTACCTTCTTTTGGATTTAGATTGGAACAAAGGGATTCCCCTGGTTCGTTGCTTATGGATAAGGTGAAGGAAGCAGACATTCCCATTGGACCTTTATTGCAGAAGCTTAAGGAAGGAGAAAAAGTTCAACTCCCCGATGGACGGTTTTTTTATGGGAAAAACTTTGTGGGGCCTCCTAAAAAAGGAAAGGTTATTGCTGTTCTAGGGGATACAAGGTTTACAGATGGAGCGGTCCAATTGGCATCAGGAGCGGATACACTTATCCATGAAGCCACCTTCTCCAGTGAGGACCATGTAATAGCCGAGGAATATTTTCACTCTACTACGGTACAAGCTGCGGAAGTGGCAAAGCTTGCTAGTGCAAAGCAATTAATTTTAAATCATATAAGCTCCAGGTATCAACAAGAAGATACTCACCAGCTTCTAGCTGAAGCAAGAGAGATTTTTCCTAATACATTTATAGCAGAGGACTTTTCCAGCTTCGATTGCTGATTTCAAAAATGGAAAAATTAATTGCACCACCATTTAGCCGATATTGATAAACTAATAGCCATGAAATTGGTGGATATTTTAGAGATGATTATAATTAAGCTTAGGAATTACTACATAACCGTGGCCACGGGTGGTAAAGACTACATTTTCGTCTTTAAAGTCATAACACATCTAGGAAATATGTAATATTTCAAATGTTGTAATTGTCACCCTAGGGAAGCCATGAAGTATAACCTTTATTTGGACACTTGGGTTATATGGAGCCAATAGTGTAACCGGCCCTCTTATTTAATTTTTTTTCAAGTAAAAATTTATTTAAGAGGAGAAATGGAAAATGAACAAATTATTTGCAGTCTTTTTTACGACAGTTATTCTTATGAGCATGGCTACTAGTGTTATGGCAAAACCCAACCCAGAGTTAACAGATGGCCGTAATGGTAATAGTGAAAAAAATGGTAGTTTTGATATTGTTGTTTCAGAAGGACCTTATTATGTTGGAGAAGAAATTATAGTAGGAATCGAGAATTTAGTTATCGATGGCCCTATTGATACATTAGTTATCAATGGAATTGAAGAAATAAAATTACCTACAACGATTGGAAAGCATACTGTAGAAGTAACAGCAACAACTTATTTTAAAAATGGAAAGAAAATTGGACAAATCCACACTCAAATTAGTGAGAGTATAACAATAACAGTAATAGAAAAGCCAGATTCTGTTTTACCAGTTGCGACAACCCTGTCATCAAGTTGGAACGGGGGGAATGAAAATAATACTGTACGAGTATATTACACAATTACAATAGATGGCCAAACTATTAACCATCATACAAACTTTAATCATAAAGATAGGGAAGCAGGTTTAAAGGAAGTTGAAAAAGACGGAAATCAATTTATAGTTCTTTACCTTGCTCCCTAATTGAACAAAAGCGCAATGCGCCTGCCTATCGAAGCGGCAACGCGCGCGTTGCCTATTCGAACGGAAAATGCTCTGATCGATAAAAAGCGCTTTTTTGCTTTTTATTCGGGCAGAAATTTTCTCGAGCAGATGGCGCATGAAGCTAGACGATTATTCAGCTACTGTTATCCACATTCAGAAAAAATATAATTTCCTCACTAGCGTTGCATAAAAGTCTAATAAAAAAGTCAATAACAAATATATGATATAACAGAATATTCCGATAATATTTTCTTGTAGAAAAAAGAAAA